>JACRKC010000028.1 GCA_016235555.1 Verrucomicrobiota bacterium | reverse complement strand
CGCCGACCGGAAGTCGGCGGCCTGGAAGGTGGCGCTGGCGGCCAGGCTCAAGCAGACCACGCAGGCGGACAATCGCTGGCTGGCGGCCCACCTGCACATGGGCACGCCCGTCGCGGTCAGCCACCACACGGGCCGGGCAAGGCGCGGCGAGTTGCCCGCGGCGGAAATGCTTCGGCAGAAACTCCTGACATTAAATGTTAAAACCTGACCCTCTTTGGCCTTTTTAAATGTTAAAACCTGACCCTTTTGGCCTTCGCTTTTGGCCTTCGCCTGAACAAACCCGCCCAATCGCAGTCCTCGCAGAATCTGTTGCCAGTCTCGTTGCCAAAATCACTCCGCACAAAAACGCGAAGCCGCTTACTCCCGGGGGACGAAGCGGCTTGCGTTGATGGTGCTCGGGGGGGGACTCGAACCCCCATGCGGTTAAGCACAGGCTTCTGAGACCTGCGTGTCTACCAGTTCCACCACCCGAGCGCGTGTGGGACGGGCACGACACACGCCGCCGCCCCGCCGCGCAAGAAAATTGATTTCCGGCCGCCCGGTCTGGGTGGAACAGGAAGTGAGGTCAGTAATCAGAGGCCTTGGTTGCAGCGGCGGTCTGCGACCGCCGAACGAGAATCCTTGGCGCATCGCCGGCAGTCGCAGACCGCCGCTACAGCTGGCTGACTTCACTTCCGGTTGCGCCCGCCCGGTCAGGCACGGTTTTCCGGAGTGAATGCACCAATTGTTCCCGTGCAGGCCAGCGCGCTGACCTACCGTCACGAAACCAAACACGGAAAGCCGTGCCCGGTCTGGGCGCACCTCACTTTCCTGCCGTGCGGAGGGGCGCTTTTCCCTGCGCCCGAGCCCGGCGGTTGAAAACCGCCGCTCCGTCGCGCTCGCCGGACGGCAAGCAGCCGGGCTGCGCCCGCCCCGGTCCGACCGGCCCGGCTCAGCCCCGCAGCTTCGCCTTGATCGCCTTCACGCGCGCCAGCGTCTCGCGGACATTCTGTTCGATCGCGGGCCAGTCCTTTTTCGCCAGCATTTCCTTCGTGATCAGGTTGCTCCCCATGCCCATCGCGGCCACGCCCGCGCCGAGCCACGCACCCAGCGATTCATCCGAGGACTCGACCCCGCCTGTCGGCATGATCTTCGTCCACGGCATCGGCCCGAGCACGTTTTTGACGAAGCCCGGACCGCCGACCTCCTTGCCGGGAAACACCTTCACGATCTCGCAACCGAGTTCCTGCGCGTCCGAAATCTCCGAGGCGCTGCCGCAACCCGGCGAATACGGAATCATCCGCCGGTTGCAGAGCTTCGCCACCTCGGCGTTGAGCGACGGCCCGACGACGAAATTCGCGCCGCAGTTGATATACAGCGCCGCCGTGTAGGGCTCGACGATCGAACCCACGCCGAGGATGAGCGACGGATCGGCCTTCGCGAAATGCCGCTCGAGCTCGTTGAACACCTCCCACGCGTGGTCCCCCCGGTTGACGAATTCGACGAGCTTGCACCCGCCGCGGCTGACCGCGGCCACGACGTTGCGCGCGGTCTCGAGATCCGGGTGGTAGAAAACCGGCACGACGCTGATGTCGTAGATTGCGTTGAGCACCTGCATGCGCGAATAGCGAGCCATAGGAGTGTTCCGATTTGAGGTTCGACCTGAAAAATACCGCGCGGGATTCTCCGCCGCCGGCCGGCCGTCGCAAGCGGAAAGCCCGTCAGCCACCGCCCGCCCGCGGGCATTACCGAGTCTCGCGCAAGAGGGTGGCCAAGAGTTCGGTGGTCCGGGGAGCGCACCCGTCTCGGGTGCTGGTGTCGGCGTCCCGCCGACACCTCCGAAGTCCCCGGCGGGACGCCGAGGACAGCCCGCGGGACGCGGGCGCTCCCCACACGACTGCGGCTCATCCCAGCGTCACCCAGCTTTCAGACTTTCCGCTGTAGGTCCGGCCTCGTTCATTTCGTTGCGCCGCCCGCCGGTCCGCCGCAACGTCCGCCTGCCATCCATGCCAGCTCCCGCCCGCCGATCCCGTCCACCCGACTGCGTCGTGTTCATCGCGCGCACGCACTGGCTGGTCGGCGCCATCGCGCTCGGCTCCGTCGCGCTCCTCCATCTGCTCACACGGAATCTGCCGCGCGTGGAGTTTGGCCGGCACACCTACCCGATCACCCTTGGGATCGCGTTCACCTACCTCGCCGGCGGCACGATGGTGTGGTTCGGCACGCCGCTGGGCCGGCTGCTGTGCCACCTCTGCAGCCTGCTCTATCTCGTGCGCCCGCAACTCGGCGACCGCATCTGGCGCCTCATGCGCAGCGAGGAGTTCAAGGCCCACTTCCGTGGTTTTCGCGCTGTGAAAACCAAGCCTTAGGTTTCGCCGCGCGAAAACCTCACAAAAACTTCGCGATGTCGGGGAGCCGTTTCACCCGCCGCCCCGCCGCATCGCGCGCGAAATACGGCTCCACCTCGGGCGCGGCCTCGATCTCCTCCTCGCCCTCCTCACCATCGAGATCCTCCTCGTCCAGCTCCTCGCCATCCGCGCCGGTCACGACCCAATCCTGTTCCTCATCGAACACGTGCGACATCCGCCGCGCCTGGGGCTCCAGGACCAGCGCGGGATTCTTCACCCGCCCCCCTTTCACGAACTCGAACAGGCACGGGATATACTGGTCGCGGTAGCGGGCCTGAAAATCGCTCAGCCACTTGTTCGCCACGCCTTCGCGCCGGTTCAGCAGCACGACATCGGAAAACTGCACGCACGCGTCGAACCACGCGAGCAGCGGCGGGTTTTTCTCGGCCAGCTGGCAATCCACGACGCAGATCACCCGCCCGAGTTCCCCGCCCTGTGCCGCCAGCCACGGCCCGAACGCCTCGAGCTGGTCGACCGGATTGCGCCGCCCATCCGTCACCAAAAAAATCCGCCCGGCCTCCGCCGGCAGCGAGCCCTCGATCGTGTTCTCCTCCGTCCAACGCCAGCGCGTGACGGCGCCCAGCCTCGCCTCCGCCGCCGCGGCCGCCTCGCCTTCCGCCAGCATCACCGCCACGCGGTCGCCCTCGCCGAGCCCGCCCTCGATCAAATCGGCGAGCACTTCGCGCCGGCCGGAGCCGGCCGCGCCGAGCACAAGATAAACCAGGGATTTTTCAGAGGGCATTGTTGAACCGGAAGAACGGAAAGGACGGGAAGAGATCACGGGGAACGGAGGTTTTCCCGCTCCTCCCGGTCTTCCCGTTCACCTCAAAACTTGAACACCCGATTTTGCGCCGCATGCCGCAGCCAGTGATCGACGAGCACGAGCGCCGCCATCGCTTCGACGATCGGCACCGCCCGCGGCAGCACGCACGGATCGTGCCGGCCGCGCCCGATCAGCTCGGTCGCCTTGCCGTGCACATCCACCGTCTTCTGCGGCTGCAGGATCGTGGCGGTCGGTTTGAATGCCACGCGAAACACGATCTCCTCGCCGTTGCTGATGCCGCCCAGGGTGCCGCCGCTGCGATTTGTCGTGGTGCGCACCTGGCCGCCACGGGGGACGAGCAGGTCGTTGTGCTCGCTGCCGCGCAGCCGCGTGCCCGCGAAACCGCTGCCGATCTCGAATCCCTTCGTCGCCGGCAGCGAGAGCATCGCCTTCGCGAGATCGGCTTCGAGCCGGTCGAACACCGGTTCGCCCAGCCCCGGCGGCACGCCGTGGAGCCGGCATTCGATCACGCCGCCCACCGAATCGCCGTCCGCCCGGACCTTCTTGATTCGTTCGATCATCTTCTCCGCCGTCGCCGCGTGCGGACAACGCACCGCATTCGCCTCGACCTCGGCGAGCTTGGGCAGCTTTTCCAGCGCGCCCTCCGGCACTGCGATCGTGTGCACCTGCGTGACGAACGCCCGCACCTCGACCGCGCTGCCATTCTGCGCCGCGCCGCCCAGCGCGAGGATCTTCTTCGCGATCGCTCCCGCCGCCACGCGCCCGATCGTCTCGCGCGCCGAGCTGCGCCCGCCTCCGCGATGATCGCGGAAACCGTATTTCGCCTGATACGCGAAATCCGCGTGCGACGGCCGGAATTTTTCCCGCATCTCGTCGTAGGCGCCGGGCCGCTGGTCGGTGTTGCGCACCAGCAGCGAGATGGGCGCGCCGGTCGTGCGCCCTTCGAACAGCCCCGAGAGGATCTCCACCTTGTCCTCCTCCTTGCGCGGCGTCACGATGTCGCTCTGCCCCGGCCGGCGCCGGTCGAGTTCCGCCTGGATCTCCGCCGCGTCCAGCGGCAGCCGCGGCGGACAGCCGTCGACGACCGCGCCCACCGCGGGCCCGTGGCTTTCGCCCCACGTCGTCACTGAAAAAAGTTTTCCGAAGGAATTCGGCATCGCGCGGCCGCAGCGTTGGCGCCGCCGGCAGCTCCCGCAAGCGGCAAATCCCGCCGCGCCATTTCCGGCCAGCCAGTCTGCGCGCCCACCACCGCCACGGGAGGATTTCCGGGCAACTTTTCCCCGCGTTCCGCGTCTGACTCCCCCACAAGACCGTTTACAACCGGCGCGCTTTGGACTCTGATGCTGCACTCTGGCCATTCGCCCATCACTTCCACTGCCTTTCTTCGCATGATTCCGCGTTTTGTCCGTCTGCTTGTCGCCGCCGCCGCTTCCCTGGCCCTCGTGCGCGCTCAACCTCCGCCGCCGCCCGCGACCGCGGCTCCGGCCGCCGCCAAGCCCGCCACCCCGGACGACGACATGTTGAAAGAGCTGAAGCTCCCCGACTCCGACATCGATTCCGTCCTCAGCCTGCTGGAAATCCTCACCGGCCGCAGCGTCCTCCGCCCCGCCTCGCTGCCCACCGCGACCTACAACATCAAGATCACGAAACCCATTCCGAAGTCCGAGGCCGTGCTCGCGATCGAGACGGTGCTCGCGCTCAACGGCGTGGGCGTCTCCCCGCAGGGCGACCGCTTCCTCGTCATCACGCCGCTCATCCTCACTCGCACCTCCGCGCCCGAGATGATCACCGGCTCGGCCTTCGACCAGCCGCCGAGCGGCAAGCCCGCCACCAAGATCTTCCAGCTCGATTTCCTCCGCGTCGCGGAATTCGCCCAGATGGTCGCCGGCATCCTCAACCCGCAATACGGCGGCGGCGTGCAGCTCCCCAACGCCAACGCCCTCCTCGTCACCGACAGCGTCTCCAATCTCCAGCGCGTCGAGGCCCTGCTCGGCATGATCGACAAACCCACGCTCGGCGCCCTCAAACCCAAGTTCTACCCGCTCAAATACACCAAGGCCAGCGACGTGGTCTCGAAGATGCGCACCATCCTCACGCCGCTCCAGCAGCAGCTCGGCCAGGCCACCACCTACAGCGCCGACGACGGCGGCGCCCAGATCATCGTGATGACGGACCCGCGCCAGTATCCGCTCTTCGACGACCCCATCGCCCGGCTCGACGTGAAGTCCAATCCCTTTACGAAGAACGACGTCATCCCGCTCAAGCACGCCGACGCCAAGGAGGTCGCCTCGCTCCTCACCACGATCATCAACGGCCAGAACACCGCCGCCCAGCGCGCCAACGCCAACGCCCTCCGCCCCGGCCAGGGCGCCGCCAGTGCCATCGCTCCGACGCCGCAGCCCGTCCCCGGCCAGCCCGTCCCCATCGCGCCCGCCCTCGTCAGCGCCGCCGTCGACGCCGTGCTCGGCGGCTCCAACGAATTCAGCTCGCTCCTCACCATCGCCCCCGACGCCCGCTCCAACGCCATCGTCGTCTCCGGCACGCCGGACGACCTCCGCCTCATCAACAACCTCATCGAGAAACTCGATGTGATCCTCGCCCAGGTCCGCCTCGAGGTCGTCATCGCCGAGGTCACGCTCGACGACAATCACAGCTCGGGCATCAGCCAGCTCGGCCTCAACGTCTCCGGCGACAAACTCATCGGTTTTTCCGGCTCGACCGGCGACGGCACCATTTCCATCGGCGAGGGCACGATCACCCGCCCCGGCGGCACCGCCACGGTCACCGGCCCGTTCGACCTCGCCGCCGCCCTCACGATCAAGACCACGCCGCGCAAGAACAACACCAGCATCCTTTCGAAACCCAGCATCACGACCACGCATAACAAGGACGCGAAGTTCTTCTTCGGCGAAACCCGTCCCGTCGTCAGCGGCGTCACCAGCACACCGACGGCGGCCACGACCACGACCGGATTTTCCACGAGTTCGCAGGTGCAGCAGCAGGAGATCGGCACGACCATCACCGTGAAGCCCCTCATCGGGGCCGACGGCTCCGTGCAGCTCGACATCAAGATGGACATCTCCGACGTCACGGGCGAAGTCCTGATCGACAACAACCGCCAATACATCATCGGCAAACGCACCGTGAACTCGGTCGCCACCGCCAAGACCGGCGAGATCGTCTGGATCGGCGGCATGTTGAAACACAAGGACACCAAGAGCAGCAGCCGCCTCGGCCCGATCCCGATCCTCGGCGATCTCTTCGGTTCCCGCTCCCGCGCCGACAACCGCGTCGACCTCGTCGTCTTCATCCGCCCCGTCGTGCTTCTTAATACCCGCGTCGACAACAAGGAGGCGATGGAGCGCGTCGATAAACTGCCCCAACAGCACGAAATCCTGAAGCAAATCGACCCGACCCACGTCGTGCCGCCGAAGAGCCTCATCGAAAAAGTCCTCAACTGAGCGCGCCGCTCCCCTTGCCATGACCGCGCTCGACCACCAAGCCACGCTGCCCGCGGCGCTTGCCGACCGCCTCACCGACGAACAACGCGTCGCCCTCCTCGAAGCCCCGCGCGAGAAACGTCTCGAGACCCTCGCCGCCGCGCTCGGCCGGCCCGAGCCGGAGGTGCTGGAGCATCTCGCCACCGCCGCCGGACTCGACGTCGCGAGCAACCTCGAGACCGATCCCGATTCGCGCGGCCTGCTCCCCGCCCGCCTCGTCCACGAATACCAGATCATCCCGATCAAGTTCGGCGCCGCCGGCACCTCGGCCACGCCGTTCGCCGGCACGCCCGAACAATTGCGCACGGTGCCCATGCACATCGCCGCGGCCTGGCTGCCCGACCACGCGATGGCCGACTGGCTCCGCACCTTCACGCCGCGGCCGCTGGTGTGGCACCTCGCCGTCCCCGAACGCGTGCATCAGCTCATCATCGAGAACTTCGGCGTCGGCTCCGGCTCGCTCGACGATTCCGACGAGAGTTACATCGCCCCCGAGGCCCAGCAGAAGGAGGAGGAAATCGTCGACGAGGATGCCGCCGTCGTCCGCTTCGTCACCGACGTCATCTCGCAGGCGATCACCGACCAGGCCACGGACATCCACTTCGAGCCGCAGGAAGGCCAGCTGCGCATCCGCTACCGCGTCGACGGCCTGCTCGTGCCCGTGCCCGTGCCGGAAAACCTTCTCCGCTTCCAGGACGCCATCATCTCACGCCTCAAGATCATGGCGCGTCTCAACATCTCGGAAAAACGCCTCCCGCAGGACGGCCGCATCAACTTCAAGGCCAACGGCGTCGTCCTCGATATTCGCGTTTCCACCGTCCCCACCATCTACGCCGAGTCGATCTCGCTTCGCCTCCTCAACCAGAAGAAGGAGGCCTACACGATGGACCGCCTCGGCATGAGCGCCGAGGAGCAGGCCCAGATCGTCAACATCCTCGATTACCCGCACGGTATCATCCTCGTCACCGGCCCCACCGGCTCCGGCAAGTCAACCTCGCTCAACGCCTTTCTCCGCAAGATCAACTCCACCGATCTGCGCATCATCACGATCGAGGACCCGATCGAATACGAGATTCCCGGCGTCAACCAGATGCAGGTGCGCCCCGAGATCGGCCTCACCTTCGCCGACGCCCTCCGCCACGTGCTGCGCCAGGATCCCGACGTGATCATGGTCGGCGAAATCCGCGACAAGGACACCGCCGAGATCGCCATCCGCGCCTCGCTCACGGGCCACCTCGTCTTCTCCACCCTGCACACCAACGACGCCCCCGGCGCCATCACGCGCCTCGTCGACATGGGCATCGAGCCGTTCCTCGTCGCGTCCGCCATCGAGCTCGTGATCGCCCAGCGTCTCGTGCGCCGTCTCTGCCAGGAATGCACCCGCCCCCAGCCGGTGAACAAGGTGAAGGTGCGCGAGAACCTCGCCATCCTCGGCGTCGACTCCGCCGAAGCCGAGCTGATCGAATCGCTCAAGTCGCCGGTCGGCTGCGACCGCTGCCGCGGCACCGGTTATCGCGGCCGCGTGGGCATCTTCGAAATTTTCCGCCTCAACGACGAGATGCACGAGCTCGTGCTGAAGCGCGAAAGCACGCGCACTCTCGCCGACTGCGCCCGCAAGCACGGCATGAGGACCCTCGGCCAGAGCGGCTGGGAGAAAATCAAAACCGGCCTCACCACCTTCGACGAAGTCCTCCGCGTCGTCACCGTCACGGACAGCTGATCAAATAACCAATTGCCCGATTGGTTCACCTCTCTAAACTGCCACCATGAGCGACAAACAAGCCGTCCTTGAAGCCGTTGGGCAAATGCCAGACACCCTGACGCTCGACCAGATTCGGGCCGAGTTGGAACTGTTGGCGGCATTGCGAGAAGGCCTGGCTGACAGCCAGGCTGGTAGGGTGGTGCCGCACAAGGAAATCAAGCGGCAATACGCGGCATGGCTCACTCCGTAAACTGGACTCGTCGCGCCTCGCTCGACCTCGCGGCGATCGATGCCTATCTCTCCGCGGAAAACTCCGCCGCTGCAAAGCAGGAAGCCGGAGAGATCTTGCGCAAAGTTGATCTGCTCGAGCAGTTCCCCACGATGGGCTCCATCTTCCGACGGACGGGAGACGCCGAATATCGTGCGGTTCTGTCGGGAAAGTATCGCATCGTTTATCATCTTCGGCCTGGCGAGCCGGTGATCGACATCATCACTGTGCGTCACGGGGCGCAGGATGAACCCGAGCTCCCCTAACCCATGCCGCGCTTTTCCTACACCGCCCGCGATCGCGCCGGCAAAAGCTCGTCGGCCGAACTCGACGCCCCCAGCCGCAAGGCCGCGCTCCGCGTTCTTTCCGCCCGCGGTCTGCAGGTCGCGGCGATCTCCGAACTCGCCTCGACCGCCCCCGGCAAACCCGCCGCCGCCAAAGAAGCCAAGCCCTCGCGCGCCGAACGCCGCGCCGCCCAGCTCGCCCCCCGCAGCCAGGAGCGCCTGCCCTTCCTCGAAGCCCTTTACGACCTCATGTCGAGCGGCCTCTCCGCCGGCGAGGCCGTGCGCCTGCTGTCCGTGCGCATCAAGGAGCCGCGACTCCGCTCGCTCTGCGCCGGCCTCTGGGAGCGCATCAGCGAGGGCGCCCCGCTGTCCCGCGCGATGGCCGAGTTTCCGCAGGTCTTCGACCCGTCGATCACCAATCTCATCCAGGCCGGCGAGGCCACGGGCTCGCTGAACGATACCGTCCAGCGCCTCATCTCGCATCTCACCGCGCAAAAGGAGCTGCGCCGCGAACTCGTCACCGCGATGGCCTACCCCATCTTCATGGTGTTCGTCGCGGGCGGCGTGATCCTGTTCTTCCTCTTCTTCCTCCTGCCGCGCCTCAAGACCCTGCTCACTTCGCTCGGCGGCAAACTCCCGACCTCGACCGCGCTGCTCATCGGCTCGTCGAACTTTCTGCTCCACTACGGCCTCTTCATCCTCGGCGGCCTCGTCTTCGCCGCCATTTCGTTCTGGCGCT
Organism: Verrucomicrobiota bacterium; assembly: GCA_016235555.1. Taxonomy (GTDB): domain Bacteria; phylum Verrucomicrobiota; class Verrucomicrobiia; order Opitutales; family Opitutaceae; genus JACRKC01. Next base: position 7,955 of record JACRKC010000028.1, on the reverse strand, counting down.
GGCGCGCCACGCCGGCCGGCCGCGCCACCACCGACGCGTGGATGCTGCGCCTGCCGCTGCTCGGTGAATTCATCGTCGCGCAGACCGTGCTCGCATTCAGCCAGACCCTCTCGGTGCTGCTCGAAAACGGCATCACCGCCGCCGAGGCGCTGCGCATGACCGAAAAACAGATCGCCAACACCGTCCATCGCACCGCCTTCAACACCGCCACCGCCCGCGTGCTCGAGGGTGAGGCGCTCTCCGCCGCCCTCGGCCGCACCGGCTGCTTCCCCGACCTCGTGCTCGACCGTCTCTCCGTCGGCGAAAACACCGGCAACGTCGTGCCGAGCCTCAAGCAGATCGCCACCGCCTACCAGAAACTGATCGCGAGCCAGCTCAACCTGTTCACCAAGATCATCGCCAGCGGCGTGCTCATGGCGGTCTTCATCTTCGTCGGCTTCATCGCCTTCGCGATCGTCAGCGCCGTCTTTCAGGTCAGCGCGAGCTTCAAGCTCGGCCGCTGACGCCGGCACCTGTAGCGGCGGTCTATGACCGCCGAACGAATCCCCTTGGCGCCACGTCGGCGGTCATGGACCGCCCCCACAACCTCGCACCGCTACTTCTTCAGCGCCGCCGCGATCTCTCCGCTCAGTCCGGCGACCGCCTGACTCAACTGCGCCGCGAGCGACGCCTCGCTCTTGCCATCCCAGCGCAGATCCGCCGGCCGAAAATCCCCCTGCGCCACCATCTTCGGCGTCGCACTGGCCGTCGACACCTCCCACGCCGCCCGGAAAAACACCGCGCCGCCCGCCCCGCCTTCACAGGCCAGCACGCGCACCGTGAGTTCATAATCGTAGTCGACGCCCACCGCCCGCAATCCGCTCGCCAGCACGGCCCCTGCCGCACCGCGCGCCAGCAATTCCTCCCGCACCACGCGGCCGATGCCCTGCTCCAGCGGCTCGCCCCAGCGCGCATATTCACGAAATTCGATCTCGTTGTCGCCACGCCGCACGATCATCGGCTTCGACTTGATGTAGCTCGCCAGCTCAACCGGCCGCAGATGCACCGCCGGTCCCTTGACTCCGGCAGGCGCCAGCCCGGCCGTGGTCGACAGCACGTAGAACCGCGTCGGATCCGGCTGCGCCTGGGGCAGCGAGCAGCCGGCGAGCACCAGACCCAGTGCTGCGAACGCAACACCACCCATTCGCCACCGCGACCATCTGTAATACAATGTTGGTGAATCGCGCAGAACGAACAAGATCTTGGAACAGGAAGGTCGGGAAGGACGGGAAGGCGCCAGTGTCCGACCTTTCCGCTCTTCCCGGCCTTCCTGTTCAATTCGTTTGGTTGCGGCGCCAGCCGCGCTGTGTCCATCCGTGTTCATCTGTGGTTTTCTTTTTTCTGAATTCACTGCGGCCGCTTCTTGCCCGTGAGCAGCGCGTTCGGATTGCGCTCGAGGAAATCCGCCAGCCGCTTCACCGCGTCCGCCGCCTCGTTGAGCTGCTGCAATGTGCCGACGAACTCGTCGCCCAGCCCGCTATGCGTCGCGATGAACTTCTTCGCCACGACCGCCGCGTCGTTGAAGGCCCCGACTGCCTGCCGCGCCTGCACCAGCGTCTCCGTCAGCTCCCGCCCCGCCGGCGTCACCTGCGCATCGAGCCTGGCCAGCACCCCGCGCAGATCGGTCACCGCCGCGTTGAGATTCGTAAACGTCTGCTTGATCTCCGGCGAAGCCGCCAGCGCCTCGAGCTGCGCGCCGGTTTTCTTCCATTGCTCCAGGGTGCCGCGCACATCGATCCCCGCGACCTGTTTCCGCGTCTGCGCCACCAGGGTTTTCAACTCCTCCGACAGCCCCGCGAAATCGATCTTCTTCACCTTCGCCAGGATTTCGCTCGCGCTCGCCTGGAATTCCGAGATGGCCGAGGGCACCGCGGGCACGGCCACGTAACGCGGATCGGCCGGATGACCGTTGGCCGGATAGTCCTTGGGGTTGAAGAAATCGAGCTGCACGAAGAGCAGGCCCGTCGCCAGGCCCAGCACGCCCAGTTGGGCGCGCAGTCCGCGATTGACGAGTTTCTGCAGTTCCTCGCGCTCCGCCACATTGACCACCGCCCCCTTGCCGTCGGTCATCATGTCGCGGCTGAACTCGCACATCACCGCCACCACCGAACGGTTGTTCGCCTCGTCGTAGCGGATGTTCAGATCGACGACCCGCCCCACCCGCACGCCGCGCAGCTTCACCGGCGAGCCAAGGTCGAGGCCGTGGATCGACTCGTCGAAAAACACCACGAACCGCTGCGGCTTCGAAAACAGGCTCACGCCGCCGAACGACAGCAGCGAGATGATCCCCAGCGCAAACGCGCCGATGACGAAGGCACCGATGGCCGCAGGGCTGAGTTTGGTTTTCACAGCGACAAAAAGTTAACCACGAAACACACCAAACACACGAAAGGGAAAAAGCGCACGCGGCGGAAGCATAGTTTCGTGTATTTCGTGTGTTTCGTGGTGCCTCACTTCTCCCCCCGGCTCAGAAATTCCGTGACCCGCGGATCGCGGCTGCGTTCCGCCAACTCGCGCGGACGCCCTTCCGCGATGATGCCCTTCGCGCCGCGATCGAGCATGATCACGCGGTCCGCGATGCCGAAAATCGACGCCAGCTCGTGTGACACCACCACGATCGTCGTCCCAAACGTCTCGCGCACGTGCATGATGAGCTCATCGAGCTTGCGCGACGTCACCGGGTCGAGCCCGGCCGACGGCTCGTCGAAAAACACGATCTCCGGATCAAGCGCGAGCGCGCGCGCCAGGCCGGCGCGCTTCTTCATGCCGCCGCTGATCTCCGCCGGATAGTAGTCCTCGAAGCCGCCGAGCCCCACCTGCGCCAGCTTGAGCGTCGCGATTTCCTCGATCTCCCGCCGCGTCAGCGTCGTGTATTCCACCAGTGGCAGCGCGACGTTTTCACGCAGGGTGAGCGAGGTCCACAGCGCGCCCCCCTGAAACAGCATGCCGAACGTCTTCAGCATCGCCCGGCGCTCGCCGGCGTGCGCCTCCGTGAACGACCGCCCGAGAAAACTCACCGCCCCCTTCGTCGGCTGGTTCAACCCGACCATGTGGCGCAGCAGCGTGCTCTTGCCGCAACCCGAGCCGCCGATGATGAAAAACACCTCGCCGCGTCCGACGGCGAACGACACGTCCTGCAACACCACCTTCCCTTCGTAGCCGCACTCCAACGCCTCGACCTTGATCGCCGGTTCGCCGCGGGTCCCGTTGTTGGTCGTGCCGTTCATCGTCTCACCACCCGAGAATGTTGAACGCCACCGCGAAAATCGCGTCGGCCACCACCAGCAGCACCAACGCCGTCACCACCGCCGAGGTCGCCGCCCGGCCCACGCCCATCGCACTCCGCTCCGCCTGCAAACCCCGCAGGCAGCCGGCCAGCCCCACGATCAGCCCGAACGCCACCGCCTTGATCACTCCGGTCGAGATATCCGACAGGTCCACGATCGTCAGCATCTCGACCCAATACGCCGCCGGCGGGATCGAGAGCAGTCCGTAGGCCACCACCATGCCGCCGAAGATGCCGAGCGCATTCGCGTAGAGCGCCAGCAGCGGCATCATCACCGCGAGCGCCAGCAACCGCGGCAGGACGAGGAACTGCACCGCCGGGATCCCCAGCACCTCGAGCGCGTCGATTTCCTCGTTGGCTTTCATGTTGCCCAACGTCGCCGCAAACGCCGCGCCCGTCCGCCCGGCCAGCACCACCGCGGTCATCACCGCGCCCATCTCCCGCACCATCGACAGCCCGATCAGATCGGCCAGATAGATGTCGCCGCCGTAAAGCCGCAACACGATCGCCCCGGTGTAGGCCAGCGTCACTCCGACCAGAAAACTGATCAGGCTCACGATCGGCAGCGCCATCGCCCCGCACTGCTGCATTTCGTGGGCGCAGTCACCCCAGCGAAACCGCCGCGGACTCAGCGCGAGCGCCCGCGCCCCGAGCACGCACTCGCCCACAAAGTGCGAGATCGCCTTCGCCTGCACCACCGCATCCTGCGTCGCGAGCCCCACCCGCGTGAGAAAACTTTCCGACCGGTCGAACGGCACGCTCGACTCGTGCGACGCCGCGATCTGCGCGAGCAGCATCCGGATCTTTTCCGGCAGCGCCTCCGTGTCGCAATACGCCCCGCTCGCCCGGCACCATTGCTGCACCTCGAACAAAAACAGGATCAGCGAACTGTCCCACTTCCCCACCCCCTCCACCCGCAGCCGCACCCGCGCCGGATTTTGTTTCCCCCGCAGCCGCTCCCACTCCGGCCGCTCCGCCGTGATCTGCCAGAGCCCGCTGAGCGCAATCTCGCAGCTATCGCCCTCGGTGCTAACCGAGGCGCGCGCTGCTGATGACTCTTCGCTCGCCGGCATTCGCCCCCACTTCACTCGTGACAGCCCTTCCCGCCAAATCAAATCTCCACGACTCTATGCCGCGCTTCGCCACCGTGCTCTTCGACCTCGACGGCACTCTCATCGATCATTTCGCCGCCATCCATCGCGCTCACACGCACACCATGACCACGCTCGGCCTGCCGCCGCCGACGATGGAGCAGGTGCACCGCGCGGTCGGCGGTGGCGTCGAAGTGGCGATCGAACGCCTCGTCGGCCGAGAACGCCTCGCCGCCGCGATCCCGATCTACCGTGAATTCTGGGAGCGCACGATGCTCGACGGCGTCGGCCTCATGCCCGGCGGCCGCGAACTCGTCGAAGCCCTGCACGCCCGCGGCGTGAAGCTCGGCGTCTTCACCAACAAGCTCGGCACCTCCTCGCGCGCCATCTGCGACCATCTCGGCATCACGTCGCTGCTCGGCGCGATTGTCGGCGCGAAGGACACGCCGTGGCTCAAGCCCCAGCCGGAGTTTGCCGCGCATATCCTGGAGAAACTCGCCGCCAGCCCCGCCACCGCGCTGCTCGTCGGCGATTCGCCCTACGACGTGCAAGCCGGCCACAACGGCGGTTTCCCCTGCTGGGCCGTCACCACCGGCACCCACTCGGCGGAGGAGCTCCGTGCCGCCGGCGCCGACGCGATCTTCCCCGATCTGATCGCCCTGCGCACCGCCCTCGCCGTGTAGTCATGTAGTCGTGGCTGAGGCGTCCCGCCTCAGTTTCCTGCTTTTCATGCCGTAGTGGCTGAGGCGTCCCGCCTCAGTTTTTTTGCTATTCAAGCCACGAGGCGGGACGCCTCGTCCACGACGGCCCGACCCGCCGAAAAATCCTTTCCGTCCCCACGGCTCGCGGCCACGTTCTCCCTCCGCCGCATGACGCTTACCCCCCTCGACTGGACCATCGTCGCCGTCTCGCTTCTCATCTGCCTCGTGCCCGCGCTGATGTTCGCCCGGCGCGGCGCCAAGGACACCACGGAGTTCTTCACCTCCGGCCGCTCCGCCCCCTGGTGGCTCATCGGCGTCTCGATGGTCGCGACCACGTTCAGCACCGACACGCCGAATCTCGTCACCGACATCGTCCGCCGCCACGGGGTCGCGGGCAACTGGCTCTGGTGGTCGTTCCTCGTCACCGGCATGACCACCGTCTTTTTCTACTCACGCCTCTGGCGTCGCTCCGGCGTGCTCACCGATCTCGAATTCTACGAGCTCCGCTACTCCGGCCGGGCCGCGGGCGCCGTCCGCGGATTCCGCGCCATCTACCTCGGTCTCATTTTCAACGTGATCACGATGGCCTCGGTCAACCTCGCCGCCGTCAAGATCGCCAACATCCTCCTCGGCTGGCCCCCGCTGAAGACCCTCGTGATCTGCGGCGCGCTCAACATTCTCTTCTCCGCGCCCGCCGGCCTCTGGGGCGTGCTCGTGATCGACCTGATCCAGTTTGGCATCGCGATGACCGGCTCGTTCGCCGCCGCCTACTACGCCGTGCAGCAGCCCCAGGTCGGCGGTCTCGCCGGCCTCATCGCCAAGACCGATCCCGCCACGCTCGCGTTCTTCCCGAGCCTTTCCAACACCGAGCTCGCGCTCACTCTGCTCATCATCCCGCTCTCCGTGCTGTGGTGGTCGGTGTGGTATCCGGGCTCGGAGCCCGGCGGCGGCAGCTACATCGCGCAGCGCATCCTTGCCGCCCGCACGGAGCGGGGCGCTCTCGCCGGCACGCTCTTCTTCAACGCCGCCCACTACGCCCTGCGCCCGTGGCCGTGGATCATCGTCGCCCTCGCTTCGATGCTGGTCTACCCGCAGCTCGCCGACATCCAGCAGGCGTTCCCGCACCTCGATCCGAAACTCGTCAACCACGACCTCGCCTACCCCGCGATGCTCCGCTTCCTCCCGGTCGGTGTCGCCGGCTTGATGATCGCCGGCCTCGCCGCCGCCTACATCTCCACCATCATCACCCAGCTCAACTGCGGCACCGCCTATCTCGTGCACGATTTCTACCGGCGCTTCGTGCAACCGGGCCGCACCGAGTCGCACTACATCTGGATCGGCCGCGGCACCACGATCGCGCTCATGGTGATCTCCGGCTGGATCACGCTTCACCTCCAGTCCGCCAAGCTCTCCTTCGATCTGCTCCTCTCCATCGGCGCCGGCACCGGGCTGATCTACATGCTGCGTTGGTTCTGGTGGCGCGTAAACGCCTGGGCCGAGATCGCCGCCATGGCCGCGTCGTTCGTCTTCGCGGTCATCTTCCACGTCGCCGGCACCCGCGGACTCAACTGGCCGTCGCACTACACGCTCGTCATCAGCATCGCCCTCACCACCGCCATCTGGGTCGCCGTCGCCTACCTCGCCCCCGCCACCGACCGCGCCACGCTCCACCGTTTCTACGAAAAAATCCGTCCCGCCGGCCCCGGGTGGAACGCGATCCGCGCCGAGACCAACCTGCCCGCCTCCACCGACAATCTTCCCTCCAGCCTGCTCGCCGCCGCCCTCGGCACGGTCGCCGTCTGGTCGATCCTCTTTTCCACCGGCAGCTTCATCTACGGCCACGCCGCGCAAGGCGCTGCGCTCGCCGTGCTCGGAGTAGCCACGAGCGTCGGCTGCCTGCGCCTGATGTTCGCACAGAAGTAGCGCCACTCAACCGCGCGCCCGGGCGCGCTCCACCTCGATGCGCAGCGCGTGCAGCGACACCACGATGTCGCGCAAAAACGCCACCAGCGCCGCGATCAGGCACAGCACGCTCGCCGCAAACACGACCACCATCTCGAGGCCAAACTCCCGCTGCATCGACGCGTCGACGAAGATCACCATCACCAGCAGGCACGACAGCAGCATGCTCACGCCGGCGAACATCACCGCCCGGCGGATCAACCGCGCCCGCCGCCACATGATCTCGAGCTGCCCTTCGAAATGCCGCCGCTCGTCCTCCTTCGCCCCGTGCACCTGCGCCGCGAGCAACCGCGTCCGGTCCACGATGCGCCCCATCCGGTTCGTCAGCGTGATCATCAACGCCCCCACGCCTGACAGCAGGATCACCGGGGTGATCGCCAGCTGGATGACCGGAAGGAACTGACTCGATTCCACGACACTCATGGCCCGACGTTGCCGGCTCGCCTGCGAACCGGCAATCCGCCGTTGCGTCACGCCGGCGCGTCGGGTGTGACTCAAACGGATGTCAGTAATCCTGACGGGGCTCCACCCCGGCCCGACGAGACGTGGGTCAAGCGATCAACCCCAAACGAGTAACCGCTGATCTTCGCTGATGAAATCCCCGCCCACGCACACGTCCCGCCGCGCTCCGCCGATCAGGCGGAGCACGCACGGATGTGTCGCCGTCGCTTCCAAAAATCAGCGCAGATTAGCGGTTCAAGACTTTGCCTTCCGTCGTCGAACTTTGCCCAGTCAAGGCCCCTACTGAGGCTCGCACAATTGAGTGACACGCGGTGGTTCGGGGAGCGCCCGCGTCCCGCGGGCTGTCCTCGGCGTCTCGCCGAGGATTTCGGAGGTGTCGGCGAGACGCCGGCACCAGCACCCGAGACGGGTGCG
>JACRKC010000001.1 GCA_016235555.1 Verrucomicrobiota bacterium | reverse complement strand
GAGAACCCCTGGCGCATCGCCGGCGGTCGCAGACCGCCGCTACCGCTGGCTGACCTCACTTCCTGTTGCACCCCTGTGGCGGCCTGCGTTGGCGGTTGCCTTGACCCGGGAGGTCCGCATTTTTCGCGGCGCTGGCACGGACCTCGCAACCGCCGATGGCGCCGTGCGTCTCACTCCCCGCATGTTCCCCCTTCCCAAGTCCGTCATTGTGCCGGTCGCAGCGCTGTTGACCGGAAGCGCGGCCGCCTCGGCTCCCGCGGGAGGCGTCGCGATGGACGAGCTGGCCAAGGCGATCCGGCCGATGCTCAAGCAGCATTGCTACGATTGCCATGGCGACGGCCAGAACAAGGGGCGGGTGGCGTTCGACCAGTTTTCAGATGAGGAGCTGTTGAAGAAACACGACCTGTGGTCGGCGGTGCTGAAGAACGTCCGCGCCGGCCTGATGCCGCCGAAGGAGGACGGCGACGAGAACTCCCGGCCGAAACCCGACGAGATCCTGCGGCTCGCGAACTGGATCAAGTTCCGGGCGCTGGGGATCGATCCGGCGAACCCCGACCCGGGCCGCCTCGCGGTGCGGCGCCTCAACCGCATCGAATACCGCAACACGATTCGCGACCTGATGGGTTACGATTTCAACAGCGAGGCGGAGTTTCCGCCGGACGATACGGGCAACGGTTTCGACAACATCGGCGAGGTGCTGACGGTTTCGCCGTTGCTCCTCGAAAAATATCTCCAGGCGGCGGAACTGATCGTCGACAAGGCGATGCCGAAGGTCTCGCGCATGCTGCCGGAACAGACGGCGGGCGGGCGCGAGTTTCGTTCGCAAGGCGGCCCGAACGGCGAGCGGCTCAACATCACCAAGCCCGCCGACGTGGGGCACACGTTTCGCGTCGAGCACACCCAGACCTACACGTTGTCCGCCGAGCTGGAAATCCGCGGGACGTTCGATTTCGACCCGGGGCGGGGCACGGTGATCTGCCGGGTGGATGGCGAGGAGTGGTTCCGCGAAGAAGTTGCGTGGTCGGAACGCCGGGTGCTGACCAGGACCCGCAAGGTCGAGTGGACGGCGGGCAGCCATGCCGTGCGGTTTGAGATCGTGCCCCGTGCGCCGGCGGCGGGGGGCACCGCGCCGGCGGCGCGACCGCAGTCGGTGCCCGGGCCGACGAGCGTGACGGTGCGCATCGCCTCCGTGCAGGTGAAGGGGCCGCTCGACCCGAAGTTCTGGAAGGCCCCGCCGGGCTACGCGCGGTTTTTTCCGCGGAGCGAGCCGCCGCCCGCCGGGGCGGAGCGTGACGCCTACGCGCGGGACGTGCTGCGGCAGTTTGCCACGCGCGCCTTCCGCCGGCCGATCGAGGATGCGAGGCTCGACCAGCTTGTGCGCCTAGCCCGCGAGCACGCGGCGCAGCCGGGCAAGACGTTCGAAGAGGGAATCGCGCATGCCGTGATGGCCGTGCTGGCGTCGCCGCGGTTCGTTTTTCGCATCGAGGCGCCGCTGGGGTCGGCCGGCGGTGAGGCCTTTCCGCTGGTCGACGAGCACGCGCTGGCTTCGCGTCTGTCGTATCTCTTCTGGTCGACGATGCCGGACGAGGAATTGATGCGGCTCGCGGGCCGGGGCGAGTTGCGCGCGCAGTTGCAGGCCCAGGTGGCGCGCATGCTCAAGGACGCGAAGGCGCAGGCGTTCGTGCGCAATTTTACGGGGCAGTGGCTGCAGGCGCGGGACATCGAATCGGTGCCGCTCAACCTGCGCAGCGTCTTCGGCTTTGGCGGCGCGCCCTCGGTGCTGCGCAATCGCGACGGCCGGCCGGACTTCGACGCCAACTGGCGGAAGCTCTTCCGCAGCGAGACCGAGATGGCGTTCGATTACGTGGTGCGTGAGGACCGCAGCGTGCTTGAGCTCATCGAGGCCGACTACGCGTTTCTGAACGAGAAACTCGCGGGGCTTTACGGCGTGCCCGGGGTGACGGGCGATGAGCTGCGGCGCGTGGCGCTCCCGCCGGGCAGCGTGCGCGGCGGTGTGCTTACGCAGGGCACGGTGCTGGCGGTGACCTCCAACCCGACGCGCACCTCGCCGGTGAAGCGGGGCGTGTTCATCCTCGACAACATCCTCGGCACGCCGCCGCCACCACCGCCCGGGGACGTGCCGGCGCTGGAGGAGGCGAAGAAGGAATTCAAGGGACGCGAGCCGAAGCTCAGCGAAATGCTTGCGCTCCACCGGGCGGACAAGCTTTGCAAATCGTGTCACGAGCGCATGGACCCGCTCGGGCTGGCGTTCGAGAATTTCAACGCCCTCGGCGTCTGGCGCGACAAAGAGGCCGGGCAGGCGATCGACACGGCGGGGGTGTTGATCACCGGCGAAAAGTTTGCCGACGTGCGCGCGCTCAAACACGTGATCGCGCACGAGCGTCGGACGGATTTCTACCGCGGGCTGACCGAAAAAATCCTGATCTATGCCCTCGGCCGCGGGTTGAATGCCTATGACGTCGACACGGTCGACCAGATCGTGGCGCGGCTCGAGCGCGAGGGCGGCCGGATGTCGGCGCTGCTCGCGGGTGTGATCGAGTCGGCGCCGTTTCAGAGGTTGCGTAATCCCAGCCTCGCCGCAAAATCCCTCGTCCAAGCGAATCCCACCGCCCCATGAGCCATCCCCGCCTGTCTCCGTCTCGCGTCGCGTCCGCCTCGTCCGCCCTGAGCCGCCGGCAGTTTCTGCGCGGCGTGGGCGTGTGTCTGTCATTGCCGGTGTTCGAGTCCGCGCTGTCGCCGGTGTTGAAGGCGGCACCGGGCGCAGGGCCCGCGACGACGGCCAGCGGCGCACCGCTGCGCATGGCGTTCGTGTATTTCCCCAACGGCGCGCACCAAGCCAACTGGTGGCCGACGGGCGAGGGGAGCGCATTTGAGCTCGGCGCGACGATGCAGCCGCTCGCGCCGCTGAAGAGTTCGGTGCAGATCATGGGTGGGCTCGACCACCGCAATGCCACCGCGGGCAACGACGGCGCGGGCGACCACGCGCGGGCCAACGCCACCTTTCTCACGGGCGCACGCGCGCGTAAGACGGCCAGCGCCGACATCCGCGTGGGCGTGTCCGTCGACCAGATCGCGGCGCAGCAGATCGGGCATGTGACGCGTTTCCCCTCGCTGGAGCTGTCCTGCGATGCGGTGCGCAAGTCCGGCGGCTGCGACTCGGGCTATTCCTGCGCCTACCAATACAATCTTTCGTGGGCCTCGGCCGCGGTGCCGGTCGCGCCGGAGTCGAATCCACGGCTGGTGTTCGAGCGGCTCTTCGGCGCCGGGGCGCCGGCGGAGCGGCAGACCAACTTCACCCGCCGCCAGCAGACGCAGCGCTCGCTGCTCGACTTTGTGCTGGACGATGCCCGCTCGCTCCAGCGGGAGCTGGGGTCGACCGACCGCGCCAAGCTCGACGAATATCTGACGAGCGTGCGCGAAATCGAGCGCCGCATCGAGCGCACGGAAAAATTCGGAGGGTTGCCCGATCCGCGGGCCGAGACGCCGGCGGGAATTCCCTCGGACTACGGCGAGCACATGAACCTGATGTATGATCTGCTGGCGCTCGCGTTTTCGACCGACTCGACGCGCGTGGCGACGCTGCTGCTCGCGGGCGATGGCAGCAACAAGCCCTTCCCGCAAATCGGCGTGGCCGAGGGGCATCACTATTGTTCGCACCACAAGGGGCAGGAAGACCTGCTCGGCAAGATCGCCCTGATCGACCGCTACTACATGGAGCGTTTCGCGCGTTTCCTCACGAAGCTCGACCAGATGAAGGACAGCGACGGCCGCTCGGTGCTGCACAACTCGATGATCGTTTACGGCTGCGGCAACTGCGACGGCAACCGCCACAATCACGACAACCTGCCGGTCATCCTCGCCGGCGGCGGCGGCGGCACGTTGAGCCCGGGACGCTACGTGCGGCACGGCGGTGTGCCGATGAGCAATCTCTTCCTCAGCATGACGGATCGCCTGGGCGTGACCGGCCTCGAACGCATCGGCGACTCCAGCGGCAAGCTGGCGAAGGTGTGATACCAGCATCACCTTGCTTCTGGACTGCACGCCCGGCCGGTGGCCGGGCAGCCCGTTCAGCGGGCGGGCCTGCAACGGAAAGTCTGAAAGTTACGGGACGTTGGTATGAGGTCGCGAAGGTGATAGGGCCCGACCTCCGGGCGGGCCGTATCGAGTAGCGAACCCAACCGGGGCGCCCGCAGGTCGGCCCCTACCGTTCAATTTTTCGTCGTTCCGCCGTTGAGCGCGAGGAAGAGCTGCTGGCGCTGCAGGCTCTGGTCGTAGAAGATGTCCTCGGGGAACCTGCGATAGGTGAGCATCTCCACGTAGGCCTCGGAGCCTTTGGCGGAGTTGAGATGGAGGCCGGCGAGATATTGCAGACGGAGGCTGCGATCGCGGTTGATCTCGGCTTTCGCGAGCCAGCCTTTCAAGTCGGCGTAGGAACCGGCGTAGGTGGTGAGCAACTCAACCGCGGAACCGAGGCTCGGGCCGCTGAGGGAGCGTTTCACGCGGGCGTGGTCGGGGCGGTCGAGGCGTTGTTGCAGCGCGCCCACGTCGAGATGGAGCGGCGTGAGCTGGCCGAGCATGACGGTGTCATAGCCGCGGCCTTCCTCGTCGTTGCCCCAGATGGTGCCGTGGGGAAACACCGAGAAGAAGGTGGCGATCTCGCTCTGCACCACGGAGCGGTCGCTCTCGTAGAACGGCACCCACTGGGTGACGAAGCCGCCGGGGTTGAGGCGCTGTTTCACCAGTTCGAAATACTCCTGCGAGTAGAGCACGGCCGAGCCTTTCACCCACGGGTGGATCGGGTCGGAGGTGATGATGTCGAACTTTTCGCGCGTGGTGGCGATGAAGTGCCGCGCGTCGTCATAGACGACCTGCACCCGCGGGTCCCGCAGCACGTCGTGATTCTCCTCGCGGAAGTGCGTCGCGACCACCCGCGGGATGAGCGGCTCGATGTCGCAGATGACAATGCGCTTGATGGAGGGGTGGGGGACGAAGGAGCCGGCGGTCACGCCCGCGCCGCAGCCGACGATGAGCACGGACTTCGGTTCCGGGTGCGCCAGGGCCGGGAGATGGCCGAGCATGCGCTGGAGGCGCATGTCCTGCCACTGGCTCGAGGCCTCGGTCTTGCCGCTCACATGAAAGTAACGGACGCCGTTCTTGGTCGCCGACACGGCGACAGTGGACGTCATGCCCTCGCCGAGAAAGGTGACGTCCGAGCCGAAGTCGGTGGTTTTGATCTGGCGGCCGTAGGCGACGAGTTTCCACGGCAGACGCGGGATGGTCGCCGCGACGGCGATCGTGGCGACCGCGGCGAGTGCCAGCCAGAGGAGGCCGTCGCGCCGGACCGGGGCCAGCGCACACCAGGCGCCCACCAAAGTGACGCCGGCGATGATCTGCTGGGCGTGCTGCGTGCCGAGCCACGGAATGAGCAGCACGCTGGACGCGACCGCGCCGGCGATCGCCCCGAGGGTATTCGCGGCGTAGACGCGGCCCACGAGGTGTCCGGGGTCGTCGTGGGTGCCGCCGAGCGCGGCGAGCGCGAGGGGGAAACTGGCGCCCCACAGCATCGCGCCGGGGAGGATCGCCCACGCGCAGCGCACGAGGTCGAGCTGGAATTTTTCCCACGGCCGCGCCGACATCGCCGGATCGATGGGCCAGTAGGGGAGCGAACTCGTCATCGTGTAGCCGGCCCACGCGACCGCGAGCACGAGGAGCAGTTGGCAAATGCCGAGCGCGAAACGCGGCCGCGTGGAATCGCGGGCGAGCGCCGAGCCGACGCTGCTGCCGAGTCCGAGCCCGGCGAGAAACACCGCCAGAATGATCGAGAAGGTGTAGACGGTCGCGCCGAGAAGCAGGGAAAGGAGCCGCGTCCAGATGACCTCGGCGCCGAGCGCGCAGAAGCCGGAGAGGGCGATGGTGAGGAGGATGGGGGTGGCGCGCGTTGCCCCCGACGCGCGTTGGGGAGCGGGGCGCGTTTCGGAGGCAAGCGCGTTGGGGGCAACGCGCTCCACCTCGGAGACGTGCGGCGCGAAACGCGAAATCGTGAGGGCGAGCGCGGCGACGGCGAGGTTGAGGCCGATGGCGGCGTAGGTGGCCACGTGCAGGTCATGCACGCGCAGGAGCCAAAATCCGGCGAGCAGGCAGCCGGCAACGGCGCCCGCGGTGTTGCCGCCATAGAAGAAACCCAGCCATGCGACGCCGCGCGGCGTGCGCTCGATCCAGCGCGCGATCGCCGGGAGCGTCGCGCCCATGAGCATCGTCGGCGGCAACAGGCAGGCCACGCACACCACGGCGCGGAGCAGGAGGCTGAGCACGCCGTGACCGGCCAAGGCCGTGTAGAGGCGCCCGACCGCGGGCATGGCGAAGAGGATGACGAGCGCGGCGAGGCCGATGCCGATTTCGAGCGCCGCGTAGACCCGCAGCGGATGGTGTGAGACGGACACGAGGCGCGGCAGGGCGAGGCTGCCGAGGCACATGCCGCCCATGAAAGTCCCGAGCAAGACCGCCAGCGACACCGCCGATGATCCGATCACGAACTGCAGCAGCTGAAACCAGACCACTTCGTAGATCAGGGCGGCACACCCGCTGCCCACGAAGAGCACAAGCAGCAACGGCAGGAACCGCGGGCCGGCGGGCTGGGTCGGCGGGGATTCGGGCGTCATGTGCCAGCGGCTTGCGGGGTTTGCATCGGCGGGGCAAGACGCGAATCGGCGGGAAGAGTTCCGGGTCTTGCCGTGCCGTGAAACGGGTGCCTTGGGGTGGGGCCGGACCTCCGGGCCGGCCTGGGTTGTGGACTCGCGTGCTGGAACCCAGGCCCGCTCGGAGAGCGGACCCCAGCTATGTGAATCCACGCGCTCAGCTATGGAATCGGTGCCGTCTTGAGTTTCGCCACCACGGCCGCCGGCACGGCGATCACGGTGCCGTGACGCATGCGGACGGGCGTATTTTCGTCGGGGAACGACATCTTCGCGCTTACGTCCTCCCACGTCTTGAGATCGCGGGAGCGCATCGCGCCGTAATGCTTCTTCTGGTAGGCGTCATAATAGAGCAGGTAGTCGTCGCCGATTTTGATCGCGGTGGGGCCTTCGACCCAGAGGCCGGCGGGCGTGAAGGGCGCGGAAGGCTTCGCGAACGGGCCTTGCAGCGACCCGGCCTCGGCGAGCTGGAGATATTTTTTTGGCGGGTTGCGGGTCTCGTCCTTGAGGATGAGCCAGTGGCGGGCGCCGTCGTGCAGAAACGTCGCGTCGATCACGCTGAAGCCGGGGTCGTAGAAAAGCTTCGTTGGCGAGAAGGTCGCGAAGTCCTTCGTGGTCGTGCAGTACATGCGGTGGTTGTATTGATCCTCGGACGCGCCGGCGGTCTCGGCAAATTTGCCGGGGATGGTCGAGGCCCAGAAGATGATGAACTCGCCGCGTTTTTGGTCGAAGTGGATCTCCGGGGCCCACGAATTGCGGACCTTGGGTTCGTGCGCCATGACCGGCACTTCTTTTTGTTCGGACCAGGTGAGAAAGTCGCGCGTGGAGGCGTAGCCGATGTTGTTTTCGTTCCAGCCGGAGGTCCAAACCAGGTGGAACGTGTCGTCGGCGCCGCGGACGACGCACGGGTCGCGCATGAGTTTGGATTTGCCGACCTTCGGCGTGAGGTAGCTTTTCCCGTTGTTGAGCTTGTCCCATTTGTAGCCGTCGGTGCTGCACGCAAGGTGCAGGCCGTCTTCGCCGTTTTTGGTGAAGTAGGTGAAAAGGTAGGCGGAGTCGGCGGCGGCACCGATGGCGGCAAAGGCCAACGAAGCCAGAAAGGCGCGAAGCGTGATCATGTTTTGAGGTGGAGCGCGTTGACCCCAACGCGCTGGCAGGCACACGAAGCGGAAAGCGCGTTGGGGTCAACGCGCTCCACCCGCCAGAACTATTTGTTCGCCTCGTCCCCGAGCGGGCGCTGGTTGGTGAAGTTCGGGCTGGCGGGCACGGCGAATTTTTTGGGGTCGTCAGGTTTCGCGGGATCGAAGCCGGGAAAATCGGCGGCGATGAACGGCGCGAGGGCGAGTTTCTGGTCGCGGATGGCCTGCACGATGCACTTCGCGAGTTCGTAGGAGCCGAAGTTGTTGTGGTGCGTGTTGTCGACGGTGCCGCCCGGGGCGGCGAAGGCGAGGGCGGAACCTTCGCGGCCGAGGGCCTCGTAGAGCGGCTTGCTCAGGGCGTTGAGGTCAATGAAGGCGACGCCGAGTTCCTGCGCGGCTTGGCGGGCGGCGTCGGCGTAGTCGATGAGTGACGGCTTCACTTTGCCGGCGTCGTCGAAGCCGCGGCGCTCCATCGGCGACAGGATCACGGGCGTGCCACCGTGGGCGCGCACGGCGGCGACGTGCCGCTTGATTTCGTCCTTGTAGGTCGTGAAGGGGCCGCCGGTCTTCGCGGCGATTTGCTTCTGGTCGTTGTGGCCGAACTGCATCAGCAGCCAGTCGCCGGGTTTCATCACGCTGAGCATTTTGTCGAGCCGGCGGCGGCCGATCGAGTCGCGGTAGGTCTCGCCGGACTCCCCGTGGTTGGCGATGGCGACCGTCGGAGCGAACCAGCGTGGGAGCACCTGGCCCCAGCTGTTGTAGGGTTCTTTCGATTGGTCGCAGACGGTGGAGTCGCCGATGAGAAAAATCGTCGGCACGTCGGGAGCGGGCGTGATCTCGATGGCGGCGACGCCGGGGCGGGCGCCGTTGAATTCGAGCGTGAGCAGGTTGTCCCACGCCCACGCCTCCTGCGTCGTTTCGCGCGGGGCCTTCAAGCGAACGGTGCCGGCGGCGAGGTCGCCGGTGGCGGCGATGCCGGGCGTGCGGGTGTTGACCACGATCGTGCGGCGGGCGGTCTGCCCGGGCGGAACCTGCACGCGCTCCAGCATGAGGCGGCGGAGTTCGGCTTTCACGGTCGTGTCCGTGCCGCCCGGAAACGTGAGCGTGACGCGGTAGTTGCCCTCGGCGGGCAGCGCAGCGGAGAAGTAGAAGGGTTGCCGGCCGACGACGCCGGTGTCGGTCGCGTCGAACGCGGCGCCGGGCTCGAAGCCGTAGCCGGCGGCGGTGGTGAATTCCGTGCTCACGCGGGTGACGCCGGGAGCGGCCGGGGCGGTGCCGAATTGAAAACGGAGCGGTGCGGGTGCGGCGGCGAGCAGGGTGACGGAGAGCAGGGCGAGGAAGGGGGATTTCATGCGACGGAGGGGCGCGCGGATCGCGGGTGTGTGACACTGGCGGCAGCGGGCGGCCAGCGGAACGAAATTGGACGGTCCGGCGGGGATTTCAGGGAGCGTTTTTACTTTGTGGGAGGGGCTTTATGCCCCGATGGGCTGCGGTGTGCGCCGGGTGTCGGGGCATAAAGCCCCTCCCACAATTTTTTCCACGCGATCTTATGCGTTTGAGAAACTCCCTAACGCGCGGCTGGACGCAGGATTTCCAGCGCGGCGAGCGTCGCGGCGTTGCGCGTTTCGAGGCCGAGTTTCTGGAAGACGTGCTCCACATGCTTGTGCACGGTGCGGACGCTGGCGCCGAGAATGGTGGCGATGTCGGGGTTGCTCTTGCCCTGCGCGATCCAGTAGAGGACCTCGGCTTCGCGGGCGGTGAGGCCGAGCTGCATCAGTGCGGCCGGGCCGGGCGGTGCGCCGCGCTCTTCGAGCACAAGCATCGTCAGATCGATGCGGCCGGCTTCGGAGAAGCGGCGGAGCGACAGCGATGGCGTGTCGGTCAGGCGCGGGGTCGCGGCGCCGGCCTGGTCGGGAAAGTGCCGGTGAATGAGATCGAACGCGAGGCGCGTGCCGAAGACGATGCGGCCCGTGACGTCGAGCACGAGCACGGCGCGGTCGAGCGACTGGCTGAGGGCGTTTTCCGCTTCGACGCGCAGCGCCAGCTCATCGGCGAGGGAGCGTTGCAGCGCGCGGATCTGGAGGTGGGCGGCCACGCGCGACAGGACCTCGGGCGGGTAGGCCGGCTTGGTGATGTAGTCGACGGCGCCGGCAGCGAAGGCGCGCACTTTCTGCTCCGACTCGTCGACCGCGGTCATGAACAGCACGGGCACGTCGCGGCAGTCGGCGCGTTGCTTGATCTGGAGGCAGGTGGCGAGGCCATCCATGCCCGGCATGACGAAGTCGAGGAGCACGAGGTCGGGTGTCGTGTGTTCGAGGAGCGAAAGCGCGCTGCGGCCGCTCTCGGCGACGAGGATTTCGTGCCCCGCCTCGGTCAGCGCATCCAGCAGGAGCGAGAGATTGGCGGGCGTATCGTCGACGACGAGAATCCGGGCGGCGGGCGGTTGTTTCATGCGGCGGGCGGAGACGGGCGGACGGCTGGCTGATGTTCGAGCAGCTCGCGAATCTGTTCCATGCGGTAGTTGCGCGCGAGAGCGTCGAGCGCGTCGAGCAACGGGTCGGGTTCCGGGCGCTGGGTGCGAAGGGCGGCCAGCCGCTGGCGCAGGCTGACGATTTCGCCGCGGCGGGCGCAGCCGAGCAATTCCTGGAGGACGGCCGGGGTGAGATGTGAACTGAGCTCGGGCGTGAGTGGAGCAGTGTCGCGCCGCGGTGCGGCGGGCTCGGCGTATTTCCACTGCAAACCGAGCACGTCGGAGATCCGCGCGAGCAGGTCGGCTTCGCGAAACGGCTTGGGCAGAAAGTCATCGCAGCCGGCGGCGAGGGCGTCGGATTTCTTGAACACGAGCACCGAGGCGGACATCGCGATGATCTTCGCGCGATCGCCGCCGGGCCGGGCGCGGACGCGGCGGGCGAATTCCAAGCCGCCGAGGCCGGGCATGCGCAGATCGAGGAAAACCAACTCGGGAAGGGCGAGATCGAGCGCGGCTTCGCCGCTGTCGGCCTCCTGCAACTCGAAGCCAAGCGGCTGAAGCAGGTCGCGCAGGACGTGGCGGTTGATCGCGACGTCGTCGACGATGAGGGCGGTGCGGCGTGGCCCCTCGTAGCCGACGACCGGGCGCGGCACGCCGGTGGCGTCGCGCGTGTCGACGGCCAGCGCGGGCAGGCGGACATCGAAACTGAAACAACTGCCCGCGCCGGGCCGGCTTTCGAGGGCGAGCCGGCCGCCCATCAAGGCGACGAAACGCTGGCTGATCGTCAGCCCGAGGCCCGTGCCCGGGTCGGACGGACGGTCCTCGGCGGCTTGCTGGAAAGGTTGAAAAATCCGCTGCTGGTCGGCCTCGCTGATGCCGGCGCCGGTGTCGCGGACGGAGAAGCTCACGAGGTCCGGTTCGATGGGACGGACGGTGAACCGCACCTCGCCGCGGCCGGTGAACTTGATCGCGTTGCTGATGAGATTGTCGATCACCTGTCGGAGCTTCTGGGCGTCGCCGACGACCATTTCCGGGAGGTCGGCCGCGGGTGCGAAGACAAACCCGACTCCCTTCTGTTCGGCGCGCGCGCCGATGGCGGCGGCGATGTCGCGCAGGAGCTCGGGCAGGTGAAACGGCGCGGGATTCAGCTCCATGCGGCCGGCCTCGATCTTCGAGAGGTCGAGCACCTCGTTGATCATGCGGAGCAGGTGCTCGCCGCTGTTCTGCACGATGCGGAGCCGCTCGCGGTTTTTCGCGGACAGCTCGGGATCCTTCATCAGCACCTGGGCGTAGCCGATCACGCCGTTGAGCGGGGTGCGCAGCTCGTGGCTCATGCTCGCGAGGAAGGTGCTCTTGGCCTGGTTGGCCGACTCGGCCTGCTCCTTGGCGACCGCGAGCTCGGCGGTGCGCTGCGCGACGACGTGTTCGAGACGCGTGCGCTCGCGTTCGGCGTGCCGCAGCCGCCAGCGGATGAAACCGAGCACGCTGCCCGCCGCCGCCGTCGCGTAGAGGACGAGCGCGAAGTCGCTGCGATGCCACGGCGGCTTCACGTAAAAGCTGAACGCGGTCGCGGGACCGGGCTGGCCGTCGCGCACGATGTTGCGCACCTCGAAGCGGAACGGGCCGCGCTCGAGATTGGTGAACGTGATGTCGTTGCGCGTGGTCGGCGCGGCCCAGCCGTCGTTGAAGCCGACCAGCCGCGTCTGGAATCGCTCCATGTCGAGGCGCCGCATCGCGCCCGAGGTGAACGTGATGTTGATCGGTTCGCGGGTGAAGCTGAGTTGGAGAGTGCCGGGATTGTCGCGCGGGAAGACCAGTTCGCGTCCCTCGGCGTTGATCTGCCGGACGAGCGGGGCGCGGGCGGGCGCGGCGGGCGCGTAACGCGCAAGGTCGACTCGCGCGACGCCCGCTTCGCCGACGCACCAGAGCACGCCTTCACCGGTGGCGGCCGGCTCCCAGAGGATGCGATAGGGCGCGCGCGGGGCGAAAAAGTCCTGCAACTCGGGGGCGGTTTGCTGCATCGCGAATTTCCCGTCCGGCTGGCGGCGCAGGCGGATGAGCGGGTAGGGCGTCTCCTTGGTTTTGACGTCGTTCACGATGCCGTTGGTCCACAGGTCCGTGCCGGCGCCGCGGGCGACGGGGTTCAACACGATCGGGCGCGAGTCGAAGCCGGTGAGTTCGCGGAAAAACTCGAAACGCTGGCGCGTCGCGTCGAACCGGTAGATGCCCTGCGCGGTGTCGAAGAGCACGCCGAGCGCGGTGTCCCACAGATAAATGGTGCCGTGGTCGGCGGGCAGGCCGTCGGCGGTGGTGAACTGGCGGACGGTGGCGCCACGCCAGTCGGCGGCGCCGGGCGCGCGCGTGGCGCGGAACACGCCCTTGCTCACGGTGCCGACCCACAGCGTGCCGTCGTCGGCCTCGAGCGCGTCGAAGCTTTCGGCGGCGATGCCGGGCACCGCGCCCTCGTCGTGCCAAGCGTGATCGGCGGCGAAAGTGCCGGTGCCGACGCCGCGGTTGTGGGCGAAGAACACGCGCGCGGGATCGGTCTTCGCGGCGGTGAGGCCCATGAGGCCGTCGCGCACTTCGGTGAGGAGTTCGAGGCCGTCGGCGGTAAGGCGCTGGAGACCGCGCCCGCCGGCGAGCAGCAGGCCGCCGCGATGGCTGAGGAGCGAGGAGAGGCGGGTCTGGACATTGACGCGCGGATCGCGCTCGAAGCGCGCGGGCGTGGAGGCGCCGGCCGCCGGCACGAGACGGAAGAGACCGTCGTTGCTGAGGTAGAAGAGCGTGCCCTCGTGACGTTCGAGATCGTTGGCGCGGGCGTCGGTGAGGCCGCTGGTTTGAAAATCGAAGACGGTCGCGGCCGAGCGCCACAGGATGCGCGCGGGGCCGTTGTTGGTGCAGGCCCAGAGTGCGCCGTCGCGATCCTCGCACAGGGCGAACACGCTCGCGTGGGGCAGACCGGCGTCGCGCGAGATGTGGCGGAGGAGGCGGCCGTTGGCGTCGAGGATGACGAGCCCGGCCTCGACCGTGCCGATGGCGACCGCGCCGTCACGCAGGCGGAGCGCGCAGAGCAGTCCGCCGCGTTGCAGCAGATCGGCGGCGTCGTGGCGCCACGGAGCGAGCGTGTGATTCGGTCCGAGTTGGAAGAGCCCGAGTTCCGCGAGGCCGACGAGGAGATTGCCGGCCGGTGCGGGCACGATGAACGATGCGCCGGCGCGGGCGAACTCGGGCGCGCCGGAGATGCGTTTGAACTGGTCCTGCTCGAACTCGTAGAGCGCCTCGCCCTGGCGGTGGAGCAGCAGGCGGTCGTTGGCGGCGAAGAGGCGGTTGCGCTGGTTGCCGGGCAGCGGCCACGCGCGAAACGCGCCGTCACGCCAGCGCAGGATGTTGCGGTCCGTCGCGAAGAAGATGCCGCCGCGCCACGCACGGACATCGCGCACGAAGCCGAACGGCTTCGCCTCGGCGGGCACCTGGTCGAGCAGTGAGGTGTAGCGGGGCGGACCGCTGTCGGGACGGGCGAGCACGCCGAGTTGCTCCTCGTCGCCGACGAAAATCTCGCCGCCGGGGCCGGCGGCCATCGCGCGCGTGAAGGGGAGCGGAATCTTGAGGACGCGCCACGTGCGGCCGTCGTATTCCATCACGGCGAGCTGATTGCCGAAATACATCAGGCCCTCGTCGCTCTGGAAAGGCGCCCAGAATTGCGTGTAGGCCTTGTGCTCGATGCGACTGAACGGGCGGATGATCGGGCGGCCCATCTCGGAGAAAGCGGGTGCCTCCGCGGCAGTGGCGGACGAGGCCAGCAACGCGAGCGCAGTGAAAAGGGAGAGGGAGCGCAGCCGCACGACGGCGGGAGTCAGGCGCGCCGGCGAAACGCGGTCAACCGCCCGCCGAGTCATTTCCGCGTCGGTCGATGCGGCGGGGTGTAGCGCAAACTGATGTCGGCGCTCTGTAGCGACGGCGGTCTATGACCGCCGTCGAACCGCCGATTGTGCTTCGTCGGCGATCATAGACCGCCGCTACAACCGAACCGTTCGTTGACCGACATCAGTTTGAGTTGCAGCCGATGCGGCGATTGCTCACGCGCGCGGCAGCGGAGCGGTGGCGACGGCGAGAAACGCGGCGAGGGCCGGCCCGGGTTCCGTGGCCGCGGGCCAGCCGACCACGAGGCGGCTTTCGGGCGCCGGGCCGCGCAGCGCGCGGAACACCACATCGGTCGGCACGTGGCGCGCCTCGGAGGGTGTCATGAATGTCGCGCCCAACCCCGCGCGCACGAGGCCCACGCCGTTGGCGCGCGGCCAGACCTCCTCGGCGATCCGCGGTGCCACGCCGGCGCTCGCAAACGCGGCGAGAATGCGATCGTAGAATCCGGGGTTGTGCGCGCGTGGGAAAAGCACGAAGGGAGTGGCCGCGAGATCGGCGAGCCGCAGGGTGGCGCGGCGGGCGAGCGGATGCGCGGCGGGGAGCAGCACGCCGTTGCGTTCGCGGAGCAGCACGCGCGTGCGGAGGCCCGGATTCCCGGCATCCGGATGGAAGAAACCGCAGGCGATCTCGCCGGCCTGGAGCGCCGCGAGTTGGGCCGACGTGGGCGATTCCGACAACTCCACGCGGATGCCCGGGCGCTGGCGGTGAAACTCGCGGAGGATGCGCGGCAGCACGGTCGCCATCGCGAGGCCGGTGAACGCGATGCGCACATGCCCCACCTGCCCGCCGGCGAGCGCGTGCAGCTCGGCGGGGATCGCGTGGAGCTGGCGGAGCAACGGCTCCAGGCGGTCGAGCAGCATCCGGCCGGCCGGCGTGATCTCGACGCCGCGGCGGGTGCGATTGAGCAGGTCGGCGTCGAGCGCCGTCTCGAGCTGGGCGATGGCGCGGCTGAGCGCGGGCTGGGCGACGGCGAGCGTCTCGGCGGCCCGGCGGAAGTGCAGTTGCCGCGCGACCTCGCGGAAGTAAACGAGGTGGCGGAGCTCGAACGGGAACTGATACTCGGCGGGCATCGAAAATGGGGTCTCGGGTTCAGGATCTCGGGTCCAGGGTCTTGGTCGTTGATGCCGGTGGGGCATCACAGGCAACGAAAAGAGTATTTCCCGGCATGACAAACTTTTGTTAGGGTCGGCGGCAGCAGGGTTCAGGTGTTAGGGTCCAGGGTCCCGGGCTGCGGTTCCACACCAGGAGCTTTTCCGACCCCAGACCCCAAATCCCAGACCCAAGACCCTATCTTCACATGCCCAAATCCCTTTTCGAAAAAGTCTGGGACGCCCACGCCGTCCGCACGCTGGCCAACGGCCAGACCCAGCTCCTCATCGGCACGCACCTCATCCACGAGGTCACCAGCCCGCAGGCCTTCGGCATGATGCGCGATCTCGGCCTCAAGGTCGCGATGCCGCACCGCACCTTCGCCACGGTCGACCACATCGTGCCGACCGACCAGCTCGTCGAGCCGTATTCCGATCCGCTGGCGCAGGCGATGATGGACGAACTGCGGAAGAACTGCCGCGACTTCGGCATCACGTTCTTCGACCGCGCGACCGGCAAGCAGGGCATCGTGCACATCGTCGGCCCGGAGCAGGGCATCACGCAGCCGGGCACGACCATCGCGTGCGGCGATTCCCACACGAGCACGCACGGCGCGTTTGGCGCGATCGCGTTTGGCATCGGCACGACGCAGATCCGCGACGTGCTCGCGACGCAGACGATGGCGCTCGGCCGGTTGAAGGTCCGCCGCATCAACGTGACTGGCAAGCTGCGCCCGGGTGTCTACGCGAAGGACGTCATTCTCCACATCATCCGCGTGCTCGGCGTGAACGGCGGCACGGGCTTCGCCTACGAATACGGCGGCGAGGTCTTCGACCGCATGACGATGGAAGAGCGCATGACCGTGTGCAACATGTCCATCGAGGGCGGTGCGCGCGCGGGCTACGTGAACCCCGACGAAACGACCTTCGCTTACCTCAAGGGCCGCCCTTACTCGCCGAAGGGCGCCGCGTGGGAGGCCGCCGTGGCGCAGTGGAAAGCCGTCGCGAGCGACGCCGGCTGCCACTACGACGACGTGGTCAACATCGCTGCCGCCGACATCGCGCCCACCGTCACGTGGGGCATCAATCCCGGCCAGGGCATCGCGATCAACGAGACGATCCCCGATCCGGCGAAGGCGACCGCGGTCGACGAGAAGGCGTCGATCGAGGAAGCGCTCGCCTACATGAAGCTGAAGCCCGGCGCCCCCATCAAGGGCACGAAGATCGACGTGGCGTTCGTGGGTTCGTGCACCAACGGGCGGCTGAGCGATTTCCAGGAGGTCGCGAAATTCGTGCAGGGCAAAAAGGTCGCCAAGGGCGTGAAAGCCATCGCCGTGCCCGGCTCGCAGATCGTGGCGCTCCAGTGCGAAAAACTCGGCCTCGACAAAATTCTCAGCGAGGCCGGCTTCGAGTGGCGCGCGGCGGGCTGCTCGATGTGCCTCGCGATGAACCCCGACAAACTCGTCGGCGACCAGCTCTGTGCGAGCTCGTCGAACCGCAACTTCAAGGGGCGCCAGGGCTCGCCCACCGGCCGCACGATTCTGATGAGTCCGCTCATGGTCGCAGCGGCGGCCGTCACCGGCACGGTCGCCGACGCCCGCGAAGTCTTCGCGGTGAACAACAACTAATAACCGACGAACCGGGTTAACCACGAAACCCACCCAACACACGAAAGCGCGAAGTTCTCTTTTCGTATGTTTCGTGGTGCCAAAAACTCTTTCTTAAAATGTCTCTCGCCAAAATCACCTCCCTCACCGGCCGCGGCGTGTTTGTGCCCGGCAACGACATCGACACCGACCGCATCATCCCGGCGCGCTTCATGAAGTGCGTCACCTTCGATGGCCTCGGCGAATTTCTCTTCCACGACGTGCGCAAGGATCCCGCGACCGGCCAGACGACGGACCATCCGCTCAACGACGCCCGCTTCAAGGGCGCGACGATTCTCCTCAGCGGCGCGAATTTCGGCTGCGGCTCGTCCCGCGAGCACGCCCCGCAGGCGATCCAGAAATACGGCTTCAAGGCCGTGGTCGCCGAGGGCTTCGCGGAGATCTTCTTCGGCAACTGCACCACGCTCGGCATCCCGTGCGCCGTGGCCAGCCGCGAGGACATCGCCAGGATCGCCGCGGCGATCGGGCAGAATCCGCAGACCGAGATCGTCGTCGACGTCGCGAAGCAGGAAATCCGTTTTGGCGGTCAGACGGTGAAGGCGGCCGTGCGCGACAGCGCGCGCGACGCGCTCGTCAACGGCCGCTGGGACGCCATCGGCGAACTGCTCGAAGGCGCGGCCGCGGTGAAGTCCACGGCGGCGAAGCTGCCGTATCTGGCGGCGTGAGGGTCGGGCGCCATCAGCCGGTCTTTGCCAAACAGAGCGTCACGACGACTGGCGCTCCGTTCACTTCGACCGCGGTGACGCGACGGCGGGGACGGTCTGTTTTTGCAGCGGACGAATCTCGGTCTTCGGCAGCGTGGCGTCGAACCGGAGCGAGGCGGGATCGACGGGGCGGTAGGGCGCGGATTTTGGAGGGGCGATATGGCGCAGAGGATCGGCGGAGGTGCCGAGCGTAAGTGTGCCGCGGGCCGCGGGGGCCGGAGCGCTCAACGCCCGGAAGGTGAAGTTGCCGTGGCTGACGATCGCGGTGGACCCCGGCACGGCTGCGCCGACGGCCGGCGAGAGCAGTTGCGGTCCGGGAAGCAGTGTGAGGTGGCCGAGCTTGTCGGGTGGGCGGATGTGCACCTGAGCGGGGACGGACGACGCGGCGAGCAGGAGCGCGGTGGCAGCGAACGGCGCAATGAAGGATTTCATGAGCGAACCTCCGGGGTGATGGTTGCGAGCGCGCGGCAGTTTCGCCGGAGACGGCGGGGCGTGCAAGCCTGGCGTTATCGGGGGCGAGCGGCGAAGTGCGTCCCGGCGTCGGAGCGGCGCTTTTCAAGCGCCGCTGACCAAAGCCCGGCGGTTGAAAACCGCCGCTCCGACAGGCTCCGCGCTTGAGGGGAAACGTCAGGAACGCCCACATGGCGAGGCGAGCGCCAGCGGTGATCAGGGCTTCGGACGGAACACTTTCATCGCGGCCTCGTTGGTTTCGAGGCGCGGGCCGCCGATGAGATCGATGCAGTAGGGGATCGCGGGGAAAACGGCCTCCAGATTTTCGCGAATGGCTTTGGGGCGGCCGGGGAGATTCACGATGAGCGTGCGTCCGCGGGTGCCGGCGGTTTGCCGGGACAGGATCGCGGTCGGAACGAACTTGAGCGATGCGGCGCGCATCAATTCGCCGAAACCCGGCAGCTCTTTCTCGATCACGTCGCGGGTGGCCTCGGGCGTCACATCGCGCGGGGCGGGTCCGGTGCCGCCGGTGGTCACGATCAGGCAGCAGCCGGAGGTATCGGCCATGCGGCGGAGTTCGGTGGCGATGACGGCGCGCTCATCCGGGACGACCTGGTAGTCGACGTCGAACGGCGTCGCGAGCCACTCGCGGAGGAGGGCGACGCAGGCTTTGCCGGGGGTGTCTTCGTAGACGCCGGCGCTGGCGCGGTCGGAGATGTTGAGGACGCCGATCTTTGCGGTCATGCGGTTTCGGCGGCGAACCTCGCGAGAATCTCCGCGGGTGTCACGCCCCGAGCGCGCAGCGCGCGAAGGGCGAGGGCGTCGTGGCGTTTGGCGAGGCGCGTGCCGCGATCATCGAGCAGCAGCGGCGCGTGGAAGAAGCGTGGGGCCGGCCAGCCGAGGGCGCGGAAGAGCAGGAGCTGGCGAAAAGTGCTCCGGATCAGATCCTCGCCGCGGACGACCTCGGTGATGCCGAACTCCGCATCGTCGACGACGGTGGCGAGTTGGTAGCTGGGGGTGTCGTCCTTGCGCCAGACGAGAAAGTCGCCGAAGTCGTGGCCAGCCGCGGCGCGCTGCGCGCCGCAGCGCTCATCGTGAAACTCGACGGTCTCGCCCTCGGGCACGCGGAAGCGCCAGTTGACGGAGATTGCCTCGCCGAGTGGCGGGAGTGCGGCGCCGGGGGCGGGGCGAAATTCGCGCGGGTAGACCGGCTCGTCGTCGACGCCGCTTTCGTGGGGCGCGCCGGCGGCGTCGAGCACGTCGCGGCGGGAGCGCGTGCAGGGGAAGATCAGGCCGGCGGCGTGGAGACGGATGAGTGCGGCGCGGTAGCGCGGGAGGCGTTCGCTCTGCGTGATCATCGGGCCGGTCCAGGCGAGGCCGAGCCAGCGCAGGTCGTCCTGCATCGCGGTGACAAACTCCGGCCGGCAGCGATCGCGGTCGAGGTCATCGTTGCGCAGCAGCAGCGGGCCGCGGGCGGCGCGGGCGCGCGCGGCGGCCAGCCAGAAGGTGCGCGCGTGGCCCAAGTGGAGGTGGCCCGTGGGCGAGGGAGCGAGGCGGCCAAGGTAGTTCGTCGCTGAGGAAGCCACAGATGAACACAGATAGACACAAATGCTGAATCCGTGCCTAGCGCATTCTGGACTTTATCTGTGTCCATCTGTGTTCATCTGTGGTTTCAGCTCTCATGTCCAAATTGCTCTGCGTTTACTGTGCCTCGAGCCGGAAGCTCGACCCGAAATATCATGAAGCCGCGCGGGCGGTGGGCCGTGGCATGGTGGAGCGCGGGTGGGGGCTCGTCTACGGGGGCGGCAACGTCGGCCTGATGGGCGAGGTCGCCGCGGCGGTAAAGGGGGCGGGCGGGCGCGTAGTCGGCGTGATTCCGGAATTCATGATCGCGCGGGAGCTGGCGTTTCGCGAGGCGGACGAGCTCATCACGGTCGGCACGATGCGCGAACGGAAGCAACTCATGGAGGAGCGGGCGGCGGCGTTTCTGACCCTGCCTGGCGGGATCGGCACGCTGGAGGAGCTGACGGAGATCATGACCCTCCGCTACATCAACCTGCTCCACAAGCCGATCGTCCTGCTGAATCAGGACGGATTCTACGACGATCTGCTGCGGTTCTTCGAGCGCATGACCGCGGAACGCTTCAAGTCGGCGGGGATGGCCAGCCTGCTGTCGGTCGCGGCCACGGTGGACGAAGTGTGGCCGCTGCTGGAAGCCGCGAACGCGTTCGAGGTGGACGCGATCTGGCAGGCGAGACGTTGAGCGCCATGCACCGCGCGGCGGCGTTGAGACTGTTGCGGGCGCACGCGGCGAGAGCGCTCGATGGCCACGAGGCGGCGATGGCGGCGGAGATCATCCGCTTTGCCGAGGCGCACGCGGACTGCCTGCTGCGGTCGTGTGCGCCCGGACATTTGACCGGATCGGCGTGGATCGTGAGCCCGGACCGGCGGCGGACGCTGCTCACGCATCATCACAAGCTCGACAAATGGCTGCAGCTCGGCGGGCACGCGGACGGCGACGGCGATCTGCTGGCGGTGGCGTTGCGCGAGGCGCGCGAGGAAAGCGGGTTGACGCGGCTGCGCGCGGTGAGTGCGGAGATTTTCGATTGCGACCGGCATCTGATCCCGGCGCGCAAGACCGAACCGGAGCACTATCACCTCGATCTGCGGTTCATGATCGAGGCGGACCCGGACGAGCCGCTGATCATTTCAAGCGAATCGAAAGACCTCGCGTGGGTGGAGATGACGCGGGTGACTGCGCTCAACCCCGAGGAATCGATGGCCCGGATGGTGCGGAAGACGCTCGCGTCCGGCTAGGGCGTGATCAGTCGCGTCCGGCGGCCCAGAGCAGGCCGCGGACGACGTAGTCGACGAACACGGCATCGTGCCAGGTGGCGTTGCTGTGACCGTAGGTGGTGCCGAAGACGCGGGCGCCATGATAGTCGTTGACCCAGATGACGGGGTAGTCGTTGCCGTCCTTCTCGCTCTTGGACACGGCGAGTGTTTTCGCGGTGGGCCAGAGTTTTTCGATCACGTAGAGTTCGTCCATGGGCGTCGTCCACGCCACCGGGAAGCCGCGCAGCGCCGCGTGATCGCCGGCGACCACGCGAACGGGATACTGACTTTGGTGGTCGTGGCGGCGACTGGTCACGCCGAGGAACTCGCGCCAGTCGTCGATCGTCGCCGCGCGGTAGGAGTGCATCGCGCAATGGATCACCACGGCGGGTTTGCGGCCGGCCCGGTGGGCGGCGGTGATCTTGCGGATGTAGACGGGGTCGTTGGTGTCGGCGAAACACTCGTTGTGGACGATCACATCGTAGGGTCTGGCCCAGTCGGGGTTGTCGTAGAGCGGAATCTGCGCGCGGGTGCCTTTGCCGCCTTCATTGACGATGGTCCACGTGACGGGCGCGGCCTTGCTCGCAGCGGTGGTGAGCACTCTGGCCTGGAGGTCGTAATCGTGACAGCAGCCGCCGGTGACGAGCAGCGCGCGCAGCGGAGGCGTGTCGGCGGCAGAGGAGAAACCAATCAGAGCGAGCGCGAACGTGGCGCCGGCGAGGAGACGGGGGCGAAGCGAGTGCATGGGGTGCCGCGACGATGCGGGAGGTGTGATGCAGTGCAAGCCGCGGCGTTGGGGACGAATCCCCGGCGCGGGGAATGGTGGCACCGAGGGACTTGTGCGGGCGCGAGTCCGATATCGGGAGAGCGCGGTGAAGCCATGGGAAAACGTCACCAAATCCTGGCGACACAGCCAGTCAGAGGCCTTATGGTCGCGGTGCGCGACGGGCTAACCTGTTAGCGGTGAAACCGATGATGAGGGCTGCAAAATGCACGGCGCCGCGGGTTCCGTTTTGTGAGCAACTTTATTTCTGGTTGGAAGGAGAACGGCCCCTTTCATGCGCGGTCCGTTTTTTCCGTGAACACCAACCAACAAACCATCCGGCTCTACGTGCGGCTCCTCCTCTGGGTCGTCGTGGCGCTTGTGCTCTCCATCGCGACCGCGCGTGCGAATACGCGTGCGGCGACGCTCGAGGCGATTCACCAGCTGGAAAACCCCCGCAATCTCACGCGTCCCGGCCCGCGCGGCGAGCTCGGCGCGTATCAGTTCCGCCAGCAGACGTGGCGCATGCACACGGCGGCGCCGTTTGTGCACGCGCTTGACCGGGCGATGTCGGACGAGGTGGCGGTGAAGCACTACGAATGGCTGCGCCTCAACCTCGAGCGCGCCGGCCGGCCGGCGACGCCGTATGCGATCGGGCTGGCGTGGAATGGCGGGCTCGAGGCCGCGATCCGCGGCAACTCGCCGCGGGCGGCGCGTTATTATGCCGAGCGGGTGGCGAATCTCGCCGCGGTGCTGGCCGAGGGCAGGTAAGACCGGTCCGCTCGACAAGGAGGCCCGTGGGCGCCGCGCGGGTGGCAGGGCGATTTTCGGAAGAGCCGCTCCAGTGGCGCCGCTTGGCTGCGGCCGCGGCACGGCTTTCCGGTTTGGTTGCGGAACTGCGAGGCAAGCTCGCTTGCGAGCGCGCTGGGCTACGCGGGAACGATGGGTGCATCCCCCCGGAAAACTGCACCGGCCGCGGCGACGAGGCGAATTTCGCCTTGGTCATTCCAGGCGATTGCGCAAGCTCGTCCGGGCATGAAGCCACGCCGCGCGATGTCCCCAGCCGATGTTTTGGCGCCCCTCGTGTGCTTCGCACTGGCGCTGGGCTTTGCGCAAACCGACTGGTTCCAGTCGCTGGAGAACTCCACCCTTGATCTGCGCACCCGCTGGCGCACGCAGTGGTTTCCGACCCAGCCGCGCGACGACGTCGTGCTCGTGGGCATCGATCAGCCCAGCCTGGAGCAGGCGCCGAAAGGCTTCGGCCGGTGGCCGTGGGACCGCCGTGTGCATGGGAATTTCATGCGGCTCATGGGCCAGGTAAAACCGAGTGTGGTCGCGTGGGATATCCTGTTTGACGATCCGGTGGAGCAGGACGCGGCGTTGGCGGAGGGAATCCGCCGCAGCGGCGTGGCGACCGTGCTGGGCGGCAATCGGGCCGACGCCGATCTCGGCTTGAAGCCCGGGGCCGAGGCGGCCGGCCGGATGAAATTGCGACCGCTCGCGCGGGTGAGCGGTGACCGCGCGGCGATTCCGGGCGCTGCGACGATGTCGGTGCCGCGGGGCCTGCTCGGAGAGCTGGCCGACATCGGATTTGTCGATACGCCGCCGGGTCCGGACGGTGTGCGCCGGGTCGCCCCGCTGGTGGTGCGGATCGGCGACCAGGTCTATCCGACGCTCGCGCTGCGGAGTCTCCTCTATCACTGGCACGTGGAGCCGGAGCAGATCGAAGTGAAGCTCGGCGATGCGGTGGTGATCGCCAACAGCTTCGTCAGCCGCCGCATCCCGATCGATGCGACGGGGGGCTATCTGATCAACTACCGCCATGCGCTCGGCGGGTTTCGCACCAGCGGCTATGCCGAGACCTTCGCCTTTCTCAAGGCGCGCTTCGTCGACAAGAAAGACGTGCCCGTGCCGGAGCTGACCGGGCGGATCGCGCTGATCGGGCAGACGGCCGACGGACTGGCGGATTTCGGACCGTCGCCGTTTTCCGCGCTCACTCCGCTCGTGCTCGTCCACGCCAACGTCCTGGAAAACGTGCTCAACGACGACTTCGCGCGCCATGCGTCGCCGTGGCCGATCTGGCTGGGCGGGCTGGCCCTCACCGCGGCGAGCATCGTGTTTCTGGAGCGGCGATTATTCCGGCAGCAGGTGCTCGCGGCCCTCGGCCTGCCGCTGATTTTCGGCCTGGCCGCCAGCCTGTGCTGGTTCCAGTGGAGCCTGTGGGTGCCGTTTGCGTGGCCGGTGCTGGGCTTCCTGGCGACGCACGCGTTCTCCGTCGGCCGGCGGGTGCTCGCGGAGCAGCGCGCCAAGGAGCAGATCAAGGGGATGTTTGGCAACTACCTCGCGCCGGCGCTGGTCAACCGGATGGCGGCTTCCGGCGTGGCGCCGCAACTGGGCGGCCACGAGGAGGAGATCACGGCGTTCTTCAGCGACATCCAGGGCTACTCCACGTTTTCCGAAAAACTCCCCGCGAAACAGCTCGTCGATCTGCTCAACGACTACCTCACTGCGTGCACCGACATCGTGCAGCAGGAGGGGGGCACGCTGGACAAATACATCGGCGATGCGATCGTCGCGATGTATGGCGCGCCCCTGCCGCTGCGGGACCATGCCTATCGCGCCTGCGCGAGTGCGCTGCGCGTCCAGGCCGCCTTGGGCAATCTCCGCGCGAAATGGCGCGAGGAGGGTGAGCGTTGGCCTGACGGAGTCCGCCACATGCGCTCGCGCATCGGGCTGAACACCGGCAGCGCCGTCATCGGCAACATGGGCAGCCGCTCGCGGTTCAATTACACCATGACCGGCGACAACGTGAACCTGGCCGCGCGCATGGAGAGCGGAGCGAAACAGTGGGGCGTGTTTATCATGGTGACGGACTCGACCAGACTGGCGTGCGAGCAACATGCGCCCGGACGCATTCTCTTCCGGCCACTCGGTCGCATCGTGGTGAAGGGGCGCACGCAGGCCGTCCCGCTTTTCGAAGTGTTCGCCTTCGCCGACGAGGCGACGCTTTCGATGCGGGAGTGCATCACGACCTTCGCCGCGGGGCTCGACCGCTATTACGCGCGCGACTGGGATGGCGCGATTGCCTGCTTCGAGCGAAGCCGCGAATGCGAACCGTATCAACCGACGCGGGATGGTGGAGTATCCAGCAACCCGTCGATCATCTATCTGGAACTGGCGGGCGCCGCGCGGTCCGATCCGCCCCCGGCCGATTGGGACGGGGTCTTCAAGATGTCGGAAAAGTAAGGCGCGCGCCGGAGAGAGGCGGCTCGGGCCTCGGAACCGTTCGAATGCGAAGGCGATTAGCGGCTTGAGTCTCCCGCCATCGGCCGCACCATGCCGGGGTCTCTGGGCGAAATCCGCCCTCCCGTGATCTCATCCGCACCTATGAAAAAAGCACTTGGTTTTTTTGTGTTTGCAGCGCTCTCGATGCTCCTTGCGGCCGGCGCGGCTGCACAGGACTCAAAGATCATCAAACTGATCGGCAATCAGGCCAATGCTTCCGTGACCCGCGGCGGCGCGACGCTTCCGGCGGCCGAAGGAATGGCGATCCACGTTGGCGATATGTTGGTTGCCGGAGCCGGCGTGGACATTTATTACCAGCCTTACCTCGGGGTGATCGCCACGCTCAAGCCGAACAGCAAAGCGCAGGTTGAGTCCATTCAGGCCAATGATGCCATGCTGGACCTGACCGCGGGCGGCGGTGGCGACCTCGTCGCCCAGATCGAGCCGAATCAAAATTACAAGTTCGCGGTGCGCACTCCGCGGGGCGTGGCCGCCGCCAAAGGCACGGTGTATACCGTGAAGGTTCAAGGCAGCACGTATCAAGTGGCCACGTTTGGCGGCACCGTCGTCGTCACGCCGGTGCTGCCCGGCGGCGGCTTTGGCACGCCGGTCCAGATTGGCAGCGGGCAGGTGACTGTTTCGCAGGCGAGTGGTGTTCCCTCGGCGCCGGTCCAGCTCTCGGCGGCTGTCGGCGTCGATGCGACGGTTGTCGCCACCGCGGCGGTGACCGCTGTGGCCGTGGCCGCCGCCACCACCGGCAGCTCGACGAACCTGGCGGAAACCGTGAAGACCGTGACCGTCGCTTCCCAAGCAGCGGGCAGCAGCTTGAACCTCGCGGCTGTCGTCACGACGGCGACGGCCGCTGCGACTGCGGCGTCGGGCAATAACGTCACTACCGCAACCAACATCGCGAAGAGCATCGTTACCGAAGCGGTCAAGACTGCGGCCGACTCCGGTGGCAACGTCCAAAATGTCGCTTCGCAAGTGACCAGCGCCGCCGCGCAAGGCATCACGGCCCAGGCGGCTTCGAGTGCCGCATCCCAGACGAGCACGACGACCATCAGCAATGCGAGTGACAAAGCCGCGGCCGTTCAGCAAGCCGCGAGCACCGCCGCCCAACAGACGGCCAATGCCAACACCGCCAACCTGGTCAGCCAGCTCTCGCAGGCTGCCACCGCTGGCTCCGCTACGGTGAACACCGCCTCGCTGTCGAGCACCATCGCGAGCGGCGCTGCAACGGGTTCGGCGCAGGGTGCCGCCGCCGGCACTGCTGCCGTGGCGACGAGGGCAGGTGTTTCGTCCTCTGTCGCGGCGACAGCCGCTTCGACCGGCGCGACCACCGGCGCGAACACCGGTGCGACATCGTCGCTGGCCGGGACCGGCGTCACGGCCACGGTCAATACCACGACAGTCACGGGTTCTGCCGCCGTGGCCGCGACCCCCGGCGGTCAAGCGACAACCTCGACCACCACCCCGGCCACTACGACGCCAACGACGGCGATCGATCCGGCGATCGTCAGCCGTTCGAATTAGCAGGGCACTTCCCCGGATTACGCTTTAGATATCAAGGCGCCGGCTGCGACTGCCGGCGCTTTTTACTTTTTCAGGTGGCGACGTGATGGGCCGAACGGCTTTGTTCTGCGGACTTTCACGCCGCCGCTGATTTGCGCCACGGTGCAAGTTGCGATTGCCCGGTCGCTAGCGTGGTAAAACAACACGAAAAGGCCTTGATTCCGGACAGAGAATGCTTCATCGATGCGTGCAGTCTCTTTCCTGAACAAAATCTATCCTATGAAAATTCGCCCACTACTCCTCTCGGCTCTCTTGAGCCTGTTTGGAACTGTCGCCTTCGCACAAACTGCGCAAGTCGAGCTCACGGATGCTCAGAAGGCTCGAATCGCCGCCGCCGCCGCTGGCACGAGTGGGGAAACGGTCACCGCGGCCGTTACCGCCATCGCTACAGCGACACCTGCCGCGGCAGCAGCGGCATCCTCCGCTGGTGCCGCCGCTCAGCCCGCGCAGGCTGCGGTCATTGCGGTTGCGGTGACCAATGCGGTGCCGGCGCAGGCGGCCAGCGTGGCCGCCGCAGTGGCGAAGACGGTTCCGGCCGCCGCTGCAATCGTCGCGCAGAACGTTGCGGGCGCGCTTGCGAGTAATTCATCGGTGGCCAATGCCACCCAGGCGATTGCTTCGGTCACGACCGCCGTCGTAGCAGCGGTTGCGACCAACGCCTCTGGTTCGACTGCAGCGCAGGTTGCCCAAGCGGTTGCGACCAGTGTTCCGGCCGCCGCTGCCGCCGTGGTCACGGCCGTCGCCGCAGCCGTGAACACGCCGGGCTCAGGAGTCACGGCAGCCGCCGCGGCCTCGGTTGCGCAGGGTGCGGTCCAAGGTGTCGTTGCTTCGGCGTCGGCGAGTGGTTCGACGACTGCGGCTTCGACGGCGAATGCCGCTGCGGTGGTCGCCGCTGTCGCCCAGGTGGCTACCAACAACACGGCCATCGCGGCCGCGGCGCCGACTTTGGTGACGACTGCGGTGAGCACCGTGGTGAGCAACACCTCAACCGCCGGCGCGGCTGCAGCGGTAGTCGCGGCTGTCGCGGTGGCCGCACCGACTCAGGTGACAGCCGCCGCCAACTCGGCCGTTGCTAATTCGACCGGCGGGACGCAGGCGCAAAACGCCGTGGCTGCCGCCGTGGTGGCGGCCGTGAATGCGGTTGCCCCGGCGCAGGCTCAGGCTGCACTCTCTTCGGTCGGCACGGTTTCCGGAGTGACGGCGCCGACGACGGTCCAGGCTGCGACGACGACGGCTGGCACCGCCGCAACTACGGCCGCCCAGACTGCGGCCAACACGGCCACAACGGCGGTTAACAACGCGGTCAACACGGCAAGTCAGGCCGCCGCCGGTGCCGTTGTCGCGCCGCCGCCGCCGCCTGCGGCAGTGGTCGTGACTCCCCCGACACCGGTCATCGACCCGGGTATCGTGAGCCGTTCGACCTGAGTTCGAAACTGACTCTTTATGCAAAACGCCGGCCACGAGGCCGGCGTTTTTTTTGGGGCGGAAACTTGGTTTTCGGGGCTATTCCAAGAAAGAAGCCTGCTTCGGCACCTTGGTCGCCCGGCGAGCGGCCTCCTCCTCGGGCGAGGCGTTGAGGTGGCGCGGCGGTCTGGTGGCCTTGGCGGCAACGGCGGCTTCGCGGTCGGCGACAATACGGTCGCAGATTTGATGAATGTGCAGGCGAAGCCACTGCGTCGTGCTGCTGCCTGCGGTGTAGTCGGCGGGGCCGTAGCCGTGGATGCGGCCAGACTGAAGCAGGCGGTCATTTTGTTCGAACTCGGCGGATTTGGCGGGGTTGTAGACGGCGTAGGCGCGGCCACCGCCACCTTTGACCACCGAGAAGCTCGGCACGTCACTGGGGCCATCGGCGATGTAGATCATGTTTTGCAGCGGCACGCGGCGGTCCTCGGCCGCCATTTTCGAGTTCACGTCGATGGCTGGATTCTTGTTCGAGCCCTTGTTGATCTCGAAAATCGCGCGGGTCTTGCCGGTGTTGTCGATGACCATGCCGATCTGGGCGATTTCGGCGGGCGCCTCGATCGGAAGTTCTTTCTGCTTGAGGAAGCCGGGCTGCAGCGGGTTCTCGATGAACTCGCAGGCCCAGATACCGTCGACGTGTCGGGCGATCGCGCTGCCGCGCACCATCGGAGCGATGCCCGTGCTCACGACATAGTGTTCGAGTGAGATGTCGTGCTCGACGTATTTGGGTTTCTCCTGGACGAAGCCTTTGGCATGCTCGAAGAACTCCGGCAGGCCGGGGTAGAATTTGATCTCGGCGCCACATTCCCGAAGAATCTGGTTGTTGAGGCCCGCCATCTGACCGGCCTGCACGTAAGTGAGCAGGTGATTGAGGTAACCGAGTTCGCCGGCGAGCGTGTAGCCGCGGCGGCGGTATTGCTCCATCAGTGCGTTGGTCTCGGACCAGAATGTCGACTCATCGATCCCGTAGCGCCGGAAAAGCGGCGACTGCATGTAGTCCGGGATTAAGGTCTTGTCGAAGTCCCAGATAAGGGCGATGGTGTTTTGCGTGAAGAGGGTCGTGGCCATTGCTGATCAACACCGCTAGGCGAATCCGCCTCGCGACGATTTGCCGTCACCAAAGCCGCGATTCGCGGCCCGCGCAATTCGCAAATCTCCACCCGCTCCGCCTCCGCCACGCATGGACGAACTTCCATCCCTTGCCCCGTTTCAGCTCCGCCTCGACGAACTCGCGGCGCAGATGGCGGCGCCATCCTTTTACGGCAATCCACGCCGGGCGGCCGAGGTAACCCGCGAGCACCAGAAACTGATCCAGCTGGTGGCGGACCATCAGTTGCACGAGCGATTGGGGCGAGAAATCCTCGAGGCGCTTGATCTCGGCAAAGAGGCGGATGATCCGGAATTCCGGGCGCTCGCCACCGCCGAGGTGCCCGATCTCGAACGACGGCGCACCGCGCTGCGTGAGAGCATCCTGCTCGCGATGATTCCGCCGGAGCCGACGGACTCGCGCAACACGGTCATGGAAATCCGCGCGGGCACGGGTGGAGATGAAGCCAGTTTGTTTGCCGCGGAACTATTTCGACTCTACTCCAAATACGCCGATGCGCATGGTTGGAAAATCCAGCCGATGAGCAGCAGCATGTCGGAGCGTGGTGGCTTCAAAGAAGTGATTTTTCTCATCACGGGCACCGACGTCTACAAACAGCTCAAGTTCGAAAGCGGGGTGCATCGCGTGCAGCGCGTGCCCGTGACCGAGGCGAACGGCCGCATCCATACGTCGACGGTGACCGTGGCGGTGTTGCCCGAAGCGGAGGAGGTGGACGTGCAGATCGATCCGCAGGATCTCGAAATCACGGTGAGCCGCGCGAGCGGACCGGGTGGTCAGGGCGTCAACACGACGGACTCGGCCGTGCAGATTCTCCACAAGCCGACCGGGCTGATCGTCTCGTGTGCGGACGAGCGGTCGCAGTTGAAGAACAAGGCGAAGGCCATGACGGTGCTGCGGTCACGGCTGCTCCAACGGCGCGAGGAGGAGGAACGGGCGAAATATGCCGCGGCCCGCCGCAGCCAGATCGGTTCGGGCGACCGCAGCGAGCGCATCCGCACTTACAACTTTCCGCAAAATCGCGTCACCGACCATCGTATCGGACTCACGCTCTATAATCTGCCGCAAGTGATGGAGGGAGATATCGCAGCGATCGTCACCGCGCTGCAGAAGGCCGACTATGAGCAGAAGCTCGCGGCACTCACCGGACAGGACTACGTGCCGTCGGGACGGGCACCAGACGCAGACTGAGATGCTCACCGTCTTGGAAATACTCAAGCGGACGACAGACTTTCTGGCGGGAAAGGGGGTCGAGTCGGCGCGACTGAATGCCGAACTTTTGATCGGCCATGCCCTGGGACTTCCGCGCATGCAGCTTTACCTTCAGTTCGAGCGCCCGCTGACCGAACTCGAGTTGGACAAGATTCGCCCGCTCGTCCGGCGGCGCGGCCTGCGTGAGCCGTTGCAATACATCACGGGTGAGGCGCACTTTCGCGGGCTCAAACTCAAGGTCGATCGCCGTGCGCTTATTCCCCGGCCGGAGACCGAGTTGCTCGTCGAGTTTGCGGCCGGCGCCTGCGCGGCTCCGCCTGCCCGGGTGCTGGATTTGGGCACGGGAAGCGGCGCGATCGCCTTGGAACTCGCGCGCACGTTCCCGGGCGCCGAGGTGGTGGCGGTCGACCTCTCGCCGCAGGCGCTCGAACTGGCCCGCGAAAATGCCGCAGCGACCGGTCTTGATGACCGTGTGCGGTGGATCGAATCCGACTGGTTCGCGGCGCTCGTGCGTGAGGCGGCCTTCGATCTGATAGTAGCCAACCCGCCTTATTTGTCGGCCGCCGAAACCGCGCAAACGGCGCCAGAGGTTCACCGCTTTGAGCCACACTCCGCGCTGACGGCAAGCGACGGTGGTGTGGCCGAGTTGAGTATTATTATCGACCGCGCGATCGGTTTTTTGCCAGTCGGTGGGCTGTTGGCACTGGAAACAGGGATCAACCACCACGGCGAACTACTAGCGGCCGGTCAAGGAGCCGGATATGCACGCCTCGAATCTCGCCAGGATTTCACCGGACGAGATCGGTATGTCCTTGCTTGGCGATAGCGCTTCCCCGTCAACCACCGCTTGAGGCAGTGAGAGGCGCCCGGTTCGAGGCCCACAGGGCCTTGTTGTGGCCGAGGGCGATGGCATCGCTCACCACGCGAAGGGTCTCCCGCAGGTGCACATCAGCTCTGGCATAGGTGTCGTTCTCGTCGTCGGCGGCGAGGTCCGCATCCTCCTCGTCGTCGGCCTCGGTCTTCTCGGTTTCCTTCTTGGGGGCCTTGGGCTTGGGTGGCGGCTTGGGCACGAGTCGGACCTCGGTGTAGGTGAAGTCGCCCTTGGCGATGCGATCCTTCTCCGCTTTCATTGTCTTACGGAACGCGTCGTCGTCGCCCTTCTGTTTCTTGCGATCCTCGAGGTTGATCGAGATCAGCTTCTGGTCCTGGCGGGCTTTGAACCAGTCGATATTTTTCTTCAGGTAGGCAAATTCTTCGAGTTTACCCTGGCGCTCGACGCTGGCCTGGCGCAGCGGCGTCAGGATCTTCGCTTCCAACGGAGCACCATCGAAGAAGCTGGTGGGGATCTTGTCCCAGACCAGAGCGTGCGGCAGATCGGCTTCGCCGATGCCTGAAATGAAATCGTCGATTGAAGGCAGGACGATGTCGGGCACGACGCCTTTGCGCTGCGTCGAGTCCCCGTTGGGCAGATAGTATTTTTGGATGGTGAACTTCGCCGCGCCGGCCTTGGCCGAGGAATAGCGGAGGTTGCCGGACACCTGCTTCATTTCGACCACCTGCTGGACCGACCCTTTGCCGTGGGTGGAACTGTCGCCGATCACGATCGCGCGGCCGTAGTTTTGCAGCGCGCCGGTGACGATCTCCGACGCTGAGGCGCTAAACCGGTCGACCAGCACTGCGAGCGGTCCGGCATAGGCGATCTTGTCGTTGGCGTCGCTGTCGACGTGGATTTCGCCATTGTAATTTTTCACCTGCACGACCGGTCCCTTGTGAATGAACAACCCCGCGAGCTCGATCGCTTCTGAAAGATAGCCGCCGCCGTTGTGCCGGAGATCGAGCACGAGCCCCTGGATGTTCTCCCGCTTGAGTTTTTCAATGAGCCGGGCCACGTCCTTGGAGGCGCTGGTTTTTTCCGTGTCGGTGTCGCCATCATCCGAGCTGTAAAAAGCCGGCAGCGTGATGACGCCGATGGACTGGTTTTTGCCTTCGGTATCGGGCACCTGGAAGACACCGCCAAATGCGCGCTTGGAATTCAGCTTCACGAGATCGCGCGTGATCGTGACATTTTTCCGGGCCGATGGATCGGTGGCGTTGGCCGGTTGCACCACCAGATGAACCTGGGTGCCGCGCTCGCCCCGGATCATGTTCACGATCTTGCGCAGCTTCATGCCGAGGATTTCGACGGACTCGGAGCCCGTCTGTGCGACCGAGATGATCTTGTCGTTGGGCTTGAGCTGATTGCTCAGATCGGCCGGGCCGCCGACCACCACTTCCTTGACCACGCAGTAGTCGTCCTCCAGCCCGAGAATCGCGCCGATGCCGAACAACTGAAGTTTCATCTGGATGCCAAAATCCTCGAACGTCTCGGCGGAAAAGTAGGTTGAGTGCGGATCGTAGAGGCGCGCGATGGTGCCGAGAAACAGCTCTGCGAGGTCGTGTCCCTCGATGTCGGCGAGGTTCTTGAGCATGCGCTCGTAGCGCTTGTGGACGGCTTCCTTGGCTTGTTCCGCGGTCTTTTTGTTCAGCATTTCGGCAACGACTTCGAACTTCAGCCGGCGGCGCCAGAGTTCGTCGGAGTCGGCGGCCGTGGAAGGCCACTCAGACTTCGTGCGGTCGGCGCGATAGGTTTCTTTGGCCGCGAGGTCGAAATCCCTGGCGAGTTCCTTGAAGATCCACGTCACACGGGCTTCGACGCGCTCCTGATAGCGGGCAAAAATCGTGTAGGCGGCGTCGACGTTGCCGAGGAACGCGGTGTTGTAGTAAACGCTGCGGCCGTATTTCTCCACGAAGGCGGTCTTGTCGCTGCCGAGGAAGAAGAGGTGCTGGCCGTCGAGACCCTCCATGTAATCAGGCACGACATTCGCATAGTCGGCGCTTCGGACGGCATCACGGTTGTAGTGGGCCTGTTCGAGGATCTTGATGAGAGTGATCGCTTCTTCCTTGAGCGTCGGGGACGAAACGAACGTGCGGTCGGCGGCGCGCAGCAAGGGGGCGAGCACCAACAGGCCAAGCAGGAGCAAAGACGCCGGATGACGGAGGAGGGAAGGGCGGGTCATGGGGAGTTGGATGGGAACCTGGTCAGAAAGTTTCACACAAGGCAGGGAGTTTTCAATTCGGATGCAGATTCAGGCCCAGCGCAAACAGCCGCATCGTTCGCGGAATCAATGGCGACTCAAGAGGTGGCGGGCTTCGTCGAGCAGGCGCTTTTCTTCCGCGGTGAGTGAGCCGAAGCCATCGCTGTTGATCTTGTCGAGGATGCGGTCGACCCGCCCCCGGAGATCGGCGCGCGTGGCCGTGGCCTCGGGAAGAGGGTCGAGTTCCGCGGCTGGAAGGCCGGCAGGCGAGCCCACGGTTTGGCGGGACCCGAACCTCCGAAGCCGTGGCCACGCGGGGTTTTGCACGAACCGGTGATACAGCCAGCCGGCGAAGAAGCCACCGAGGTGAGCTGAGCTGGCAACCGTAAATCGGCCGAACGGCTGAGGACCGCCGCCTAGTTCAAAGAAAAGAAATCCCGCCGTGGACAAGCCCAGGAAAAGCCATGCGAGATGCTTCGGCTTGAGGCTGACCGGCACAAAAAGGACGAGAAAGTCCATGCGCCGGTCCGGGAACGAAAAAGCAAAGACGGCGAGAAAGGCGCAGGCCGCTGCCATCGAGCCGAGATGCATCCCTCCGGTCCTACGGTGCACCAAAGCCCAGAAAATGGCGCCAATGGCGTTGGCGGCGAAGAACAGGGCAAGCAAGCTTCGCGCGCGGAGCAGCGGGAGCAGCTCACGTCCCACAAAGTAGACAAGGGTCAGGCAGCCCAAGGCGTGAAAAAAATAGTGTGAGTCGTGCAGGAATCCGTGAGTCAGAATCGTCCAGACGTGCCACTGCTGCAGTCCGACGGTGGTGAGACCTAATTGTTGCTCAATCACCGCGTCGCCGCCGGGCCACGCCACGCGGGCCACCAGCTGAAGGAGGAAACCGGCCAGAAGGGCGCAGACAAGCCAAGTGAGGGCCGGCGTGCACTGGCGGGGATAGTCGATCCGCATGGATGGGCGGTCGGAAAGCATCGGGCGGAGGATAGTCCGCGGAGAGCGAAACACAAGCCGGCACGTGTCGCCGGTTGCCCGAGTTGCGGAATTTTCGCGGAGCCGGTCTGACCGCTTGACAGGGCTGCCCTGAACTTACTTCCTCCACCAAATTATGGCGAACAAAGCTGACAAATGGGCCCCGAATGCGCCGGGAAAATTCTACGTCGATCAGCAGTGCATTGACTGCGATCTGTGCCGTGAGACCGCGCCGAATTTTTTCACCCGGAATGACGAGGGCGGCTATTCCTATGTGCAGAAGCAACCGGGTTCCGAAGAGGAAGTCGCCCAATGCATGGAAGCCTTGGAAGGTTGTCCGGTTGAGGCGATCGGCAACGACGGCGACGAATAAGGCCCCGAAGCGGCGGCCGACGATCTTGGGCCCGGCGTGAGCCGGGCTTTTTCGTGGCCCGAGTTTCTTGTTAAGCTGATGACACGGCAGGTATGAACAGCGGGCTTGTTTTGCGCCGGATGGAATGATAGCCGTCGCAGACCATGAGAAAAGCCGCGCTAACTTTGCTGATGTTGGGAGGAACTGGCGGAGGGGGGATGGCAGCCGAGGCGCCGCCGATCACCCTCCCGGCTGTGGCGGTGTTTTCACCCCGCGTGGCGAATCAGGTTCCGACCGCGACGTTTGCGATGCCGGTTACCTTGCTGCGATTCGAACCGCGGGTGGATATCCACGGGCGCAACCTGGCCGAGGCGCAGGCGGATGTGACCATCCGTGGCGGCATTTTTGAGAGCACAGGGTTCCGGGTCGGTGGCAGCACGGTCCTTGATCCGCAAACCGGGCACTATTTCGCCGAGTTGCCGATCGCCCCGGAGATGCTGGGCACGCCGGAAATCCAGACGGGAGTGGCCAGCGCCCAATCAGCGCTCAATGCGACGTCCGGCACATTGTCCTATGGCTGGCGGCCGGTGCGCACCGGCGGTTCGCTGGCAGCCGGGGCTGGCGAATACGCGACCGTGCGAGGCTCGGTTCATGTCGCCCAGGAACGGAACACTCGGGCGCTGGGTGAAGACGGACGGCTTGGGGTGGATTTTGCGATCGCACGTTCGGAGTCGGACGGGCCACTGGCGTGGGGCGACAGCCGGTTCGATCGGCTAAACGGGCGGCTCCAGCTCAAGGGGGCGAGGTTTCAAACGGATTTATTCGCGGGGTATCAGGCCAAATTTTTCGGCTGGTTGAACCTCTATACGCCTTTCAATTCCCCGGAAACCGAGAACCTCCAGACCGTGCTGGTCATGGCTAATCACCACGCCGACCTGGGCGGGGGTGATCGCGTGCAATTCTCCGCCTATCACCGACGCAACAAGGACGATTACGCCTTCAATCGACTGGCGCCCGTGGGAGTGGTGCATCCATTCCAGCATACGACGCATGTGCTGGGAGTTTCGGCCGAGGGAAAAAACTCGTTTGGCGATGCGGCGCTGGGTTGGCGGGTCGAACGGCTCGCTGATCGCATCGCGTCGACTTCGCTGACGTTCGGACCGTATCGAGATCGGGTGCTGAGCAAGCTCGCGTTGGTGCCGGAAATCAAGGCCGGTGCGGCGATGGTGCGGGCGGGACTGACCTATGATCATGGCAGCCGGGACGGCGGGATCTGGTCACCACAGTGCGAAGTGAGTTCAGACGTTCGCGGTGTTCGGTGGCACGCGAGTTACGCCCGCACCAGTCA
Organism: Verrucomicrobiota bacterium; assembly: GCA_016235555.1. GTDB lineage: Bacteria > Verrucomicrobiota > Verrucomicrobiia > Opitutales > Opitutaceae > JACRKC01. Next base: position 78,285 of record JACRKC010000001.1, on the reverse strand, counting down.
GGTGCCGACCTACACGGCGCTGAAATCCAGTCCGTCCGGTGGCTTGTTTCGGGGTAACCAGACGCTCGGCCGCGCGATCAGCCATCAGATCGAAACCGGCGCGCGCGGTGTGGCCGGGGAATGGACCCTGGAGGCGGCGGCCTTTGCGCGCCGCGACGACGGCTTGGTGGACTGGACTTTTCGGCGCGGAGTGACCGCGCGCACCGCCAACGCAGTGGACATCGACACCCTGGGACTGGAGGCGGTCGCCCGGCGCGGTTGGCGCCACGGTGAACTCGTCGTTGGTTACACCGGCTTGAGCAAGGCGCCAGACTACCGTGGCGCGGCTGTCGACGCCAGTTTCTACGCGCTGAACTACGCGCGGCACCGCGTCACGGCGGCACTGACGTGGCGACTGGGTGGCGGTTTCGAGATGCGGTTGGACAATGTGGCGCGGGTTCAGGCCGACAATCTCCTGCGGGTCAGTGGCGGCCGCCGGGTGCTCAACAGCTCGATTGGAGTCTCCTGTCGTCCGTCTGCCTGGCGTGGTGCGGCGGTTACGCTGCAAGCCGAGAATCTATGGAACTCGCGCTTTCAGGAAGTGCCGGCGGTGCCGGCGCCGGGGCGGCAAATGTCCGCCGGAGTGAGCTATACGTGGTGAACGCGGCGTGTTGACGCGGAGTTGGAGTGTGCACGTGCGGCTTGCCAGCCGGTCCGTCGTTCCCTCATTCCCTGCACTTCGCGCATGGCTAACAATCCTTTCCTCGATTCTTCGTTTCATATCCGCTGGTCGCAGCTGACGCCAGAGTGCGTCGGGCCGGCGATCGATGAGGCACTCGGCCGGGCCCAGTCAGCCATCGAGGTGATTGCGGCGCTCAATCCGGCGGACCTCACTTTCGACAACACGTTTTTGGCCCTCGAACGAGCGACGGAAGGGCTGACGGTGGCGTGGAGCAAAGTCACACATTTGCAGTCGGTGGCCGATTCACCGGCTCTGCGCGAGGCGCACAATGCGATGCTGCCCAAGGTATCGGCGTTCTTCGCCGGCATTCCGCTTAATGCGGCGTTGTGGCTCCGCTTGAAAGCCTGCGCGGACACTGCCGCAGCGCGCGAGGTGACGGGGATTCGCCGCCGGTTTCTCGAGGAAACGATGAAGGATTTCCGGCAGGCCGGGGCCGATCTTCCGCCGGAGCGACGCGCGCGCCTTGAGGCCTTGCAGAGCGAACTGGCCCAGCTCACGCAGAAGTATTCGGAGAATGTGCTCGATGCCACGAATGCCTGGCACCTCGCGGTGCAAGACGAGACGCGGCTCGTCGGATTGCCGGGGCTCGCCAAGGCGGCGGCCCGTCGGAGTGCGGAACAAAAAGGGGTGCCGGGCTGGAGGTTCACGCTGCATCAGCCATCCGTCGAACCGATCATGACCTATGCGGATGATGCCGGGCTGCGACGCGAGGTGTGGACGGCAAGCGCGGCGGTCGGGGCCCAGGCGCCGCACGACAACACGTCGTTGATTGCGCGAATCCTGACGCTGCGCGCCGAGAAGGCGGCGTTGCTCGGAAAGGAGCATTTCGCGGACACCGTCCTCGAGCGTCGCATGGCGGGCAGCGGTGCACGGGCCCTGGCGTTTGTGGAAGATTTTCAGCGCCGCGCCGCCGCGGCGTTTGCGCGGGAGTGCCGGGATCTCGAGGAGTTCAAGGCGCGGCGCACCGGCCGCCCGGTGGCGCCGCTGGCCCCGTGGGAAGTCGCCTACTGGTCCGAGAAACTCCGGCAGGAGCGTTATGACTTCGACGAAGAGGCCTTGCGGCCATATTTCCCGATGGAGCGGGTGATCGCGGGGATGTTCGAATTGGTCGGCCGGATCTTTGGTTTGCGCGTGACCGCGCGGGCACCTGATGCGGTGGAGACCTGGCATCCCGACGTGAGTTTCTACGACGTGCACGATGCGCGCGGCCGGCATGTCGGATCATTCTATGCGGACTGGTATCCGCGCGAGTCGAAGCGTGGTGGCGCGTGGATGAATTATCTCATCACGGGCGGCCCGGGCTCCGACGGCACGCGGGCGCCGCACCTCGGGTTGATGTGTGGCAACCTGACTCCGCCGGCTGGTGACAAGCCGGCTTTGCTCACGCACCGCGAGGTCGAGACCGTGTTTCACGAGTTCGGCCACCTGTTGCATCACCTGCTCGGCGAAGTGGAAATCAAGTCGTTGAATGGCGTGAACGTCGCGTGGGATTTCGTCGAACTCCCTTCCCAAATCATGGAAAACTGGACGTGGGAGCGAGAGAGCCTCGACCTGTTTGCCCGCCATCACGAGACCGGGGCGCCGATCCCGGACGAACTCTTCGACCGGATGATCGCGGCGAAGAACTTCCGGTCGGCGTGCGCGACGATGCGGCAAGTGGCGTTCGCCAAGATGGACCTCTTGATGCACACCCGCATGGCGGAATTTTCCGCGACGCCCGATGTCGAGCCGCTGGCGCGCGCGGCGATCTCGGAATGCCTGATTCCCACCGCGCCGCCCGCTCCGACCATCGTGAAACGGTTCACCCATATTTTTGCCGACCCGGTGGGATACGCGGCCGGCTACTACTCCTACAAATGGGCCGAGGTGTTGGATGCGGACGCGTTTACTCGATTCAAGCGGGAAGGGATCTTCAATCCGCGCGTCGGTGCGGAGTTCGTCGCGAACATCCTGAGCAAAGGCAACTCGGTCGAACCGGCGGAGCTCTTCCGCTCGTTCATGGGTCGGGAGCCGGATTCAAACGCTCTGCTCGTGCGCGCAGGACTCGCCTAGCCGCAGAAAAAGTTCGCGCCGCACGTCCCCCTCGCGCAACAAGTCGCCCCCTATGATTATCGCCGACCTCGCAAAGATTCCGGGTGGCACATTTCCCGCGCGGCGTTGGGGCCGTGGGCTGGTGGGCCAGCTCGGCCAGCCGATTCCAGCCAAGGGCTTTTCGATGGGCTATTCCATCCTCGAGCCGAAAGGCGGCCAGGTGCCGTGGCACAACCAGGAGCAGGAGGAGGTTTATTTCATCGTGCAGGGCGAGGGCGAAATCTGTGTCGGCGACGAACGCAGCCCGATCAAGGCCGGGCAGGCCGTTTTCATGCCGCCGACCAAGTTCCACCAACTCACCAACACGGGCGACGAGCCGATGCACATGATCTATGTCTACTGCCCGGGTGGCGATGTGGCGCACTGGCGGCAGGAATTGAACGGCACGCTGCCGAAGGCCGGCGAGGGCGGCATCCCGCCGCTCCCGGCCGGTGCGCAGCCGCAGTGCACCAAAAAACCGGGTGGCTGAGGGGGCCTTACGCTCGCCACGCGGTGGGCGTTTTGCCGGTTTGCCGACGGAACCAGCGGGAAAAGTAGTTGGGATCGTCGAACCCCGCGCGCGTCGCGGCTTCGGCGATGGTCGGTTCGGAACCGAGCGCGGCTTGGGCGGCTTCGAGCCGGATGCGATCGCGCAGGGCGCGCAGACCGAGGCCGGACTCGCGTTTGAGTTTTCGGCACAAGTGATCGGGGTGGTAACCGAGGTGCCGGGCGACCTCGCGGAGCGGCCCGGCCGGCTGTAGATGAGGTCGCAGCTTCGCCAACAAACCCGGGGGCGGTGGCGGGAGCGACGGCGAATGATCCAGCAGGCGGGCGATCACAGCCAAAATCGCCGGGTAGTCGGCCAGCGCGAGCCGGCCTTTGCGCGGCACCCGCGACAGGAGAGTGTGCAGTTCGTTGAGCGTGCCGGGGGAGAGGGTGCGGTGCGTCGAGCGCGTGCGCCCCGCGCCTTCGTTCTCGTAGTCGAGCACGAGACAAAGGGGCCGGCTGCGTCCGACGACGGAAAAACCGTGCGGCACGCCGGCTGGAATCACAAAAAGGTCCCCGGCACGGGCACGCCGGCGGCGACCGTTGACGGTTTGAACACCTTCGCCCGAGAGGTAGAGGATGAGCTGCGCGAATGCGTGGCCGTGCGGCGCCACCTCGGCGTCGCGGTGGCGGTTGAGCTGGAGCTTGCGCAGGACGAAGCCGAGCGCGTGGATTTCGATCTGCTGGATGAGGAGGGGGCTCCAGGCGAGCATGGCTGGTCGGAATTGTGCTAGCAAAAGTCGGGTTTGTCCTAACGCAAGCCGGCGCTTAGGCGTAGACTCGATGAAACCTCAAACCCTCCTTTCCACGACATGACCACGCACAAAGTCGGCATCATCATGAACGGCGTCACGGGACGCATGGGCACGAATCAACACCTGCTGCGCTCGATCAAAGCGATCATCGACCAGGGCGGCATCAAGCTCGGCGACTCCGAGGTCATTCTGCCCGATCCGATCCTGATCGGGCGCAACGAAGCGAAGGTGGCCGCGCTCGCAGCGCGGGCCGGCGTGAAGCGCTGCTCGACCAATCTCGATGCCGCGTTGGCTGACCCGGCGAATCAGATCTACTTCGACGCCACACTGACCGGCCAGCGCCCGGTGGGCGTGCGCAAGGCGATCGCGGCGAAGAAACATATCTATTGTGAGAAGCCGACCGCCACCAGTTCGGCGGAGGCGCTCGCGCTGGCGAAGGAAGTCACCGCGGCCGGCCTGAAGAACGGGGTGGTGCAGGACAAGCTCTGGCTGCCGGGCCTGCTGAAGCTCAAGTATCTCATCGATACCGGCTTCTTCGGGAAGATTCTGTCGGTGCGCGGCGAGTTCGGTTACTGGGTGTTCACCGGCGAGCACGAGAAGTTGCAGCGGCCGTCGTGGAACTACCGCAAGGAGGACGACGGCGGCATCATCGTCGATATGCTCTGCCACTGGCAGTATGTGATCCAAAATCTCTTCGGCGAGGTGAAGTCGCTGACCTGTCTCGGTGCGACGCACATTCCGCAGCGCTGGGACGAGGCCGGTAAACCCTACAAATGCTCCGCGGACGATTCCGCCTACGCGACATTCGAATTGGCCAACGGCATCATCTGCCAGTTCAATTCCTCGTGGGACGTGCGCGTGCGCCGCGACGATTTGCTGACGTTGCAGGTCGACGGCACACACGGCACGGCGGTAGCCGGTTTGCGCGACTGCACGGCGCAGCACCTTTCCGCCACGCCGCGTTGCGTCTGGAATCCCGATATCGACAGCCCGATCAAGTATTTCGATGGCTGGACGCGCGTGCCCGACCAAGGCGTCTACGACAATGCGTTCAAGGTCCAGTGGGAGCTCTTCCTGCGCCACGTGGTGAAGGGCGATCCGTTCCCATGGTCGCTGCTCGAAGGCGCCAAGGGCGTGCAACTTGCCGAGTTGGGCCTCAAGTCCTGGGCGGAGCGCCGCTGGGTCGAAGTGCCGAAGCTCGGGTGAGTGCGCCGCCGGAGCGGGACGGCTAGAAAATCCTCGCCACGTTTCCAAACGCGCGATTTGCACTGGCAAACCGCGCGTTTTGTTTAACGTGTGCGCGTTCCCGGTTCATGCCGGTCCAACCGCCAAAGACACCTTTCAACATCCTTCAAACATGACCACTTCATTCGCCTTCGCTTTCCTGCCGCCGGGGGTCTTCATGATCCTCTTCATTCTGGTGCTCATTTTCTCACTCTACGCGCAGTTCAAGGTGTCGAGCACCTATAACAAGAACGCCGAGATTCCCTCGCGTGGTGGCATCACAGGCCGCGAGGCCGCCGAGGCTGTGATGGCCCAGGCGGGCATCGATGACGTGGCCATCGAGGAGACCGACGGTCATCTCACCGACCATTACAACCCGATGAGCAAGACGCTCGTGTTGTCGTCGGAAAACTATCGCGGCACGAGCCTCGCCGCGTTGGGTGTGGCGGCACACGAAGCGGGCCATGCCATCCAGCACAAGCAGGGCTATGCGATGCTGCACCTCCGCATGGCGCTCGTCCCGGCGACGCAAATCGTGTCGACCATCCTGCCGTTCGTGATTCTTGCGAGCTGGTTCTTCATTCGTGGCCTGACGGGGGTCATCCTCGATGTGGCCATCATTTGCTATGCGGTTCTGACGCTCTTCCAGCTGATCACGCTGCCGGTCGAGTTCGACGCGAGTCGTCGCGCCAAGGAAAAGCTGGTCGGCCTCGGTATCCTCGCTCGCGACGAGATGCCGGGCGTCAACGCCACGCTCAACGCCGCGGCGCTCACTTACGTCGCCGCATTCGTGAGCGCGTTGCTCAACCTGCTCTACCTGCTCTCGCGTCGCGAATAAGGCGGCAGCCGGAAGCAAACGTAGAGAAGTTGAAAACAGAAAAAGGCCGGTGCTCCGAACGGAGACCGGCCTTTTGAGTTTTCGCCATTTGCTGCCAGAGCTATTTGATCACCTTTGGCGTGATCACCTGATTGGCCTTCTGTTGCTCCCTGAAAGCCTTGGGGAGCGTTTCGGTCAGGGCGGCAATGCGTTCCGGGTTGGGCGGGTGGGTTGAGGTCCAGGAGGCTTTGGCAGCCGTTTGTTCCGTCGTCTCCAACTCCTCGAGCTTCTCAAGCACCTTGGCGCATTCCTCCGGGTTGTAACCCGCCCGGGCCATATAGATCATGCCAATATAGTCGGCTTCCTTTTCCTTTGAGCGATCAAAGGCAAATTGCCCGGCATGGGCACCGAGTCCGTAAATCGACATCAATGACTCCGTGGCAAAGATCGACATGCCGGTGCCCATCATCGCCACCCCGCCCACCATGCCGACCGTTTCCAGCGCCATCGCCCGGGAGAATGACTCATGCACATGCTTGGCTGTCACGTGGGCGATCTCATGGCCGATCACGGAGGCGAGTTGGTCGTCATTGGCGATGATTTTGAAGAGGCCGGAAAAGACGCCGACTTTGCCGCCGGCCATCGCAAAGGCGTTGACGCTTTTCTCCTCGAACACGACGAATTCCCAGTCGGCATCGGGCATGTCCCAAATAGGGATCGCCTGCCGGAGGCGTTCACCAACGCGACGAAGCTGTTCGACCTTCTCCTTGTCCCGGGACAGCCGTGAGCGGGCTTTCATGTCGTCGAACATGGCGATGCTCATCTTCGCCATTTCCTGGTCGCTCACGATATTGAGCGCACGCCGGCCGGTGACGGGAACCTCGTAGCATCCGCCGAGGAAGACGGTGCCGCCCAGAGCCGGGAGCAGGACGAGACGGAGTGAGAGTTTCATGTGGTCGAGGCGGCTGGCTCGCGGGAGAGATAGTCGGATCGCTCGAGTTGGCAAGCGCACTGCTCCAGGATCCATGGCCGGCGGGCAGGTGGCAGAGAATCGGGCGCATCTCACTTTCTTGCCCTGCGGAGGGGCGCTTTTCCAAGCGCCCAAGCTCGGCGATTGAAAACCGCCGCGCCGTCGCTCTCTCCGGACTGCAAGCAACTGAGAGGCGCCCCAGAGAATCCGCGAGCCAAGATCACTTTTGCTTTTTTCGGTGAACCACGCATTGTCGCCCGTGTCGCAGGCCCATGCTTTTTCGCATGGTAACCATTTTGTAACTATTAACGGGTAGAGTCCGTCCCCCCAGCCGCCCCAAAATTCCGCCCACGCCCATGGCCGAAGAACTTGAATCATCCGCCGCCAGGAAACGTCGTGTCATTCACTGGAATCCGGACGCAGGCCGTGAGGCCCATGAACGTCGCTGGACGTGGAAGCGCGTGCTGCTGTGGACGGTGGGTGGATTCTTCGGTCTGTTGTTCGGTGCGGGCATTGTGATCCGCGTCACGCGCCTGATCGTCGGACCGCAGTTTTTGCGACCGGCCTCCGAGCAGGCCGTGGCGATGGCGCCGGAGAATCCGAACACGGCCTTTGTCAGTCAGTCGAAAGCCGAGCTCGCGCATGAGACGGCGTCAAAACAGCTCGCGGCGGTGCAACGCATGCCTCAGGACCATCCGTCGCTGCTGCAGCGTCTGATCCTGCTGCAAAAGCAACTGCAGGATGGGCAAAGGCTCCTGGCGGCGCACGAGTGGTCGCTGGCGTTCCAGACACTCGATGCCCTGAACCGCGACATCGAGACCTACAGCCGCAATATCAAAACCAAGCAGGAGGCCACGCAAAAGAAGGGTGCGATCCTGGTGCGCATCAAAGACCTGGAGGTCGCGCGAAATCTGGCGCCCGGAACACTGGAAGCGGCCTTGGATGATGCGAGCCAGGGCAACAAGCTGCTGGACGAGGGTAACTTTCTGGCGGCGAAGGAAGTATTCGATCATGGGTTCGCCGAGCTCGCCAAGGCAGAGCGATCGCTGACCGCCTATGTGGCGGAGAATCTGCTGAAGGGGCAGCAGGCGCTGACCAAGGGGCAGAAAGCGGAGGCGACCGCGGCCTTCAAAGCGGTGCTGGATAAATCGCCGGGAGACGAAGTCGCATTGAAAGGGCTGAAACGGGCGGAAAATATCGACCGGGTCTATGCGCTGCTGTTGCAGGGAGAATCGTTTGAGAAGCAGGCGCAGTATACACTGGCGGCCGAGGCCTATCAAAAGGCGTTCGCGTTGGACGGCATGTCGGCGACGGCGCAAGCCGGGGTCGCCCGGGCCAACCGGCTGGAGAAGGAGACGAAATTCGAGGCGGCGTTTTCCGCCGCGCAGGCGGCGGTGAAGCGGCGGGACTGGACCAAGGCGATCGCCGAGGCGCAGAACGCGCTGAAAGTTGATCCCAAGCGCACGGACGTGCAGGCTATGTTGAAGTCGGCTCGTGAAAACGAACACCGCGATGCGGTGCAGAAGTCGTTGAACAAGGCCTACGCTTTCGAGAATGAGCGCCAGTGGGTGGAGGCGAGGGATGCATACGCCGCCACACTAAAACTCGAGCCTGAGCATGCCGATGCGAAGGACGGATTTATTCGAGCCGGCGGTGTCATCCGCGCGCTGTTGCAATACAAGACCTTCGTGGAGGCGGCGCGCGAGTTGGCCGACAAGGCGGAGTTTCAGGCTGCGATCCGACGCTTCAACGACGCCATGGCGGCGAAGCCGAGCTACCTCGTGCCAGACGAGGCGACCGAGCGCCTGCACCAGTTGCTGATGGCGCAGAATCAGCCCGTCGATGTGACGATCAAGTCGGACGGCAGGACGTGGGTCTCGATCGCGAATTTCCGGGCACCCAAGCAGTTTGAGACGGAGACGTTCAAGATTCTCCCGGGCAACTACCTTGTTCGCGGTATGCGCAAAGGCTACCAAGACGTGCTCCTGACCTTGCAGGTGCGGGCTGGCACTCGGCTCCCCGTGGTCAACGTGGTTTGCCAATACGCCTCGGATCGAAGCTAAAAGCCACCATGACTCCTCAAGCGTCAGTGATAATCGTCGCGGTCTCGGCCGTGCTGCTGGGGTCGCAATCATATGCGCAGACGCCTCGCGAGCGCAATGACCCGGTCTCGCCTTCCGCAACGGCGCAAAAGGCCGGCGCTCGGCCGCCGGCCCGCGGGTCGCTGCCTGATCCGGCCCTCTTGGACGGCGCCGCGCAGCCAGTGGAAAAGCGACCGGAATATGGGATGCTCGGCGAATTCGAGATTCCGGGGGATCCGAACGCCACGAACGATCGGGTGGGCGGTCAGCCGCAGCAAGGCGGTGGGCGTGGTGGCCAACAATTGCCCAATATGCCTCAGGGCGGTGGAGGATCGTCCGGGATATCGGGCATGCCACCGATGGGAATGCCCCAAGGGGGCGGGAGTGGCGGCCAGCCGATGCCCCCAGGGGCGCAGGGCGGCGCAGGAGGTGCGCCGGGTGCCCAAGGGGCTCAGCCGGGCCAGCAAGGAGGCGCGGGACTTGCCGGAGGCCAGCCCGTCGACCCCAGTCAGGCCAATGGCCAGGCGGGCGGGATCCAGGTCGCAGAGTTGAAGACCGACGAGGCCAATGCGGGCGGAGTTGGCGGCGAGCCCGCTGCACCCAAGCCCGGACAGGTCGCCATCGGCGACTCCCGGATGCAGATAAAAGGCGCGCAGAACGCCCCCGGCGTGATCGGCGGCGCGGTTTCCTCGGGGTCTACCCAACAGATGGAGAAGGCGGTCGGCGGTGGAAAGGGCGGCGGAGGCGCAGGCGACAACTCGAACAAAGGGGTCGAAAAAGGCCGCGTGGTCCCGTCGGGCCTTTGACTCGAGCTTTCATTTCCCGTGAACCCCAAACGCAGTTACCTCCTTCCTCTCTTCGCGATCGTATTCGCTACCGCGGCCCGCGCAGTAACCTTCATTTATCCCGTCGAGGCCATTGATGATCTGTGGAATCTCGAGGCGGCGGCGTTCAAGCAGAAGTATGCCGGCATCGATGTCACCGGGCTGGGACCCAGCGACGAGGGTTGGTATGTGCGTTACAAACACGAGAACCTGACCTTCATGTTCGGTCCGCTCGCGGACAGTGAGGCCGCGCGAAAAAAGAAATGGGATATGGAAGCGGTGCGCGATGCGGCCATCCGCAACCGGCAGACGCTGAGCACCAGCCAGGTCGACTACGTGAAGTTCACCTACTCCGGGGTCTACGGAAAAGGTGGCGGTGGCGAACGCGGAGGGGGTGCGGGCGGCGGTGGAACGAGAATTTCCAAGGACGGAAAGAGCGGACCGGATGGAGATTTGGATGGTGACGGAATACCGAACTCCAAGGACCCCGACATGGACGGCGATGGAATTCCAAATGATCAGGACGGCGACGTCGACGGAGATGGCATTCCGAATGGTGCCGACGACTATCGCTATGGCACGAATCCGGATGGGGATGGCAAAGGTGGATTAGGGAAGACAGGGGCCGGTGGCGATGGCACCGGCTCCGGCGATGGCGACGGTAAAGACGGCAAGGGCGCCGGAAAAGGGAAACTCGCTGGCACGGGCGATGGCTCTGGCGAAGGTGATGGACAGGGTGGCGGCAAATCCGGCAAAGGTGGCAAGAGCGGCAAAAATGGCACCGGATCCGGCGCGGGTGGCGACGGAGAGGGCGATGATCCAAACGGCATCGTGGGTGCCGGCAAAGACGGGCTGCAAAAGGTGGCGTCAACGGGTGGTGGCGGGGGCGGCCAGGGAAATTCTCGCGGCGGCAATGTCGCCATGGGGCAGGGTGGGCAAGGTGGCCAGCAGGGCGGCTCCCAAGGGGGCAGCCAAGGAGGGCAGCAGGGCGGCGGCTCGTCAGGCGGCGGTGGATCCGCCGGTGGTCAATCTGGCGGCGGAGGCGGCGGGCCGCCGATGCCAGGAGGAGGTGGAAGCGGCGGCGGTGGCAATCCGCTCGCGGCTGTTGTCGGCATCCTGCGGATGATTCTGGGGATCTGACGAAGCCCACCCCGCCTCAGATCGTCAGCAGACCGCCTACCAGACGTCCAGGATCGCGTGGGCGATTTTTCCGGCGAGCGATTCGGCGAGCAACGGGATGGTCTGGTATTCGCTTTGGAGTTGTCCGCTGTCGGTGAAAGCCTCGCGCTGAACTGAAATCGGGCGTGCTTCGACGATGGTCCGCCCGCTGCGGTTGTCGCGCAGCGTGCAAGCGGCTCCCAGTGTGAGGTTGAATTTCCGGGCGAGTCCCGTGTCGCCCTCCCGCGGAGAAGCCGTGTCGCGGTGGAAGTCGGTGATGGTGACCCGCAGGGTGGCGTCGGCGTTCTCCGGCGAATGAGCGAGCGTAAGGCGCGCATCGCGCAGCAGCGTCTGCCGCAGGTGCGTGGTGACGGCCTCGCGGGCCTGCGGCACGAGGGTTTTGTTGGCGACCGGTTCGACGTAAATCGACTGGAACGTGGGCCGGGCGCCGGTGCCGAGCTGATAATGAGTGCAGGCGGTCCACCCCAAGCACAGGAGGACGCCGAGCGCCTTTATCCCAGTCCGTCCGCCGCGGCGGATCCGCAGCCGTCGATCCCGGGGGATTGAGGTGTGATCGCTCGCGGCGACGGCCTGCGGGTCGGCCGCGGGCCCGTCACCAAGCCCCGGGTTCATCAGAAGATCCCCAGGAACTTTTTCCGCTTCGGTGCAGCCTCGTCGGCCGCCTTGCCTTCGGCCGGAGCTTTCTTGCCGGCGGCTTTGGCTTCGACATCGGCCAATCGCAATTTGGCGCGGCCGGCGATCGGCGATTCCGGATAGGCGGTGATGGCCTCGTTGTAGAATACGCGGGCAGCGGTAAAATTACTGCGCTTGTAGAAGTAGAAGTCGCCGATGCGCATTTTGCTCTCGGCGAGCATGGTCTTCATGTTGTCGAGGCCTTTCTCGGCTGCGGCTACTCCGGCGTCGCCGGGGAAAAGCAGCATGAAGTCGGTGAAGTAGGTGATCGCCTCCTTGGTCGCCGCCTGGTCGTAATAGGGGCCGTCGACGAGCGTGGCGTGGGTCTGGCCGAGTTTGAGGTAAGCGTCCGGGGCCAGGAGACTCTGGGGGTAATTGTTGATCATGCGATCAAGCGCATCGATGGCATCCTCGGTGTGCCCCAGCTTTTGATGACCGCGGGCGATGTTCATCAACGAAAGGGGCGCGTAGTCGCTGTAGGGCGCGTTGCCGAGGATCGTCTCAAAATACTCGAGGGCTTTTTCGCGCTGCACGAACCCGGGTAGCAGGCCGAAGAACATCCGGCCGCGGGCGCCGTCGAGCAGGGCGCTGGCGATGCGATATTGCTCCCCGACGATTTCGTTGAAGCGCTTGGTATTCGGGTAGCGGCTGAGCACCTGCTGAAAATCGTCAAAAGCCTTGGTGAATTCCTTGCGGGCCAGATGCAGGCGGCCGCCTCGGTAAAGGGCCTCCGGCGCGTAAATCGAGTTGGGATATTTTTTGGCGACCGACTCGTAGGTCTTGTAGGCGCTGCGGGTCGAGCCGTGCTCCTCGCTTTCGCGGGCGCGATTCATTTGATCGAGGGCGTTGCGGCCTTCGGCGCCCGTGAGACCGGAGAGGGCACCGCCTTCGACGCGCCAGCCGGTGTCCTTGCTCCAGACCAAATCGGCACGCAGCGCGGGGGCCAGACAGCAGGCAAGTGAAGCCAGGAGGAACGGGGCGCGCAGCGCGCGAGCGGAGAGGAGGCGCATCGAGAAAATAGCGTTCACCAGCGAATCAGCGCACTTCCGTAGGTCAAGCCCGCCCCAAATGCGACCAGCAGCGTGACATCGCCCGGTTTGATCCGGCCGGAGCGGCGGGCTTCGTCGAGCGCGAGCGGGATGGAGGCGGCGGAGGTGTTGCCGTAACGTTCGAGGTTGACGAAAAAACGCTCCATCGGGAGCTCAAGGTATTCGGAGATGGCCTCGATGATGCGGAGGTTCGCCTGATGGGGAATCACGAGCGCAATCTGATCCGCGCGCAGTTGGTGTTGTTCCAGGATATCCCGGGCGGCTTCATCCATCGCGCGGACGGCCACCTTGAAGACCTCCTTGCCCTTCATCTTGATGAAGTGACCGCCGTTGGCGAGCGACTCGACGGTGGCGGGGGCCGCGCTGCCGCCGCGCGGAATGCACAGGAGATCGACGCTCTCGCCGAACGCGCCCAGTTTCGTGCCGAGCAGACCGCGGCCCGGCTCGGCGCCGAGGCCCATGACGACGGCGCCGGCGCCGTCACCGAAAAGCACACAGGTCGTCCGGTCCTTCCAGTCGACCACGGCGGAGAGCTTTTCGACGCCGATGACGAGAGCCTTCGTGTAACGCCCCGAGGTGAGCATCGCGCTGGCGGTATCCAGCGCGTAGATGAACCCGGAGCATGCGGCGTTGAGATCGAAGCACGCGGCGGTGGTGGGCACGCCGAGCTTGTGTTGGATCATGCACGCGGCGGCGGGCATGGGCATGTCGGGTGTGACCGTGGCGACCACCAGCAGGTCGATGTCGGCCGGCACGAGGCCGGCGTCGGCCAGCGCAGCTTTCGCGGCGGCCACACCCATGTCGGAGGTGTTTTCGCCTTCGCCCGCAATCCGGCGTTCGCGGATGCCGGTGCGGGTGCGGATCCACTCGTCGGAGGTGTCCACCGTGTGTGCGAGATCCTCGTTGGTCAGCACGCGCCGGGGCGCGTAGGCGCCGGTGCCAAGTATCACGGTGGAGCGGGTGGACATCAGCGGGAAAGCGGCGCGGTGGCGGCAAGCGCGGGATGGAGCGGATCGCCTTGGCGGGCGAGCGCCTCGTTGGCGCGGGCGATGTCGGCCAGAATATGGTGATTCATGTCGGCCTTGATGATCCCGCTGGCGGCTTGAATCGCGCTGCGGATGGCGCGGCGGTTGGACGAGCCGTGGGCCTTGAGGATGTGGCCATTCAGACCGAGCAGGGGGGCGCCGCCGTAGCGCTCGGGATTGATGCGTTCCTTGAGCGCATTAAACGCGCCTTTGGAGAGCAAGGCGCCGGTGGCGCGCATGGGATTCGCCTGGAGCTCCTCCTTCAACATCGCGGAGAAAAACCGCACGAGCGACTCCCAGCTCTTGATCATGATGTTGCCGACGAAGCCGTCGCACACGACCACATCCACGTGTTCGGCAAAAACGTGAAACCCCTCGATCGGACCGGCGTAATTGATGATGCCGCTCACGCGGCGGAGCAGGTCATGGGTCTCGCCGATGAGGGCGTTGCCCTTGCCTTCCTCGGTGCCAATGGTCATCAGGCCGACGCGAGGAGCGGGGACATTAAGCATCACGCGGCAATAGTGGCTGCCGAGGATGGCGTTGTGGACGAGGTGCTCCGGTTTCGCCTCGGGGTTGGCGCCGGCATCGATCAAGACAAAATGTCCGCCTTCGCGGGGGCAGATGGCGGCGAGCGCCGGGCGGGCGATGCCCTCCATCGGACGCAGGCGCAGGGTGCCGCCGGCCATGAGCGCGCCGGTGTTGCCGCAACTGACGACCACGCTCGCCTCTCCGCTTTTCACCAACTCGATGGCCCGCACCATCGACGAGTCCTTCTTCTTCTTCAGCGCGTTCAGCGGTTTGTCATCCATCGTGATGACTTCCGCGGCGTGAAACAGCTGGAGCCGGGGGCCGGGTTGCAGGCCGGCATGGGCGATCAGCGGTCCCAGCACCGCTTCGTCGCCGACGATCGTGATCGGGTTGAGCGTGTCGCTGTGCAGGGCCAGTTTGACCGCCGCAACCACCTCGGCCGGACCGAGGTCGCCGCCCATGGCGTCGACTGCGATGCGCCCCGTGGCGCCGGAATGGGTGACCATCGCGGGGATGGCTGGGGAACGCGTCCGAGGTTCAGACCTCGACCGTGAGCACCTGGCGACCGCGATACATGCCGTTCTTCGGATTCACACGGTGCGGCCGAAACAGGCTGCCGTCGGTCGGGTCGGTCGCGAACTGCGGCGCTTTGAAAGCGTTGGCGGCGCGGCGGTTGGCGCTGCGACGTTTGGACTGCTTGCGTTTCGGATTGGCCATGGTGAGTGAGTTTTTGAGCGCGTGCGCCTCGGAAAAACGCCCGCTGATTCTTAGTGAAGGGGTCGGAGTAAAGGCCGGCTGGCGGACGCGTCAAGCGCCATCCTTGTCCGCTGTTTTTCAGAGGTAAAACACCACGGCGAGGACCGCCGCGGTGGCCAGCCGGTAGTAGGCGAAGAGGGTCAGGCCATGGCGGGTCAGCCAGCCGACGAGCCAGCGCACGCAGATCGCCGCGGTGATCGCGGCCACGACGCATCCGAGGAGCACATGCGGCCAGCCGAAAACGGCGATCATCGCCGCACCGCTCTTGTAGCTTTTCAGGATGGTGGCGGCGCTGAGGGTGACGAATCCAAGGAGAAAACTGAACTCGGCCGCGCGCCGGGAATCGAGCCCGGAAAAATATCCGCCGACGATGGTCATCATCGACCGACTCGTGCCCGGCCACATGGCCACGCATTGCAGCGCTCCGATCGTCGCCGCGCTTCGCGGCGTCAGTTCCTCGGTCCGCGGCGGATGCCCCCGGCGCCATTGCTCGACCCAGAGCATGAGCGCTGCGCCGACGACTTGGGCGACGATCACCGGGCCGACTCCAAACAGGTGCGCGGAAATCCAGTCGTGCGCCAGCAGACCGACGGCGGCGGTGGGCACGAAGGCGAGCACGAGGTTGACCAGCAGCCGGCGGCCGGCCGGATCCTGGCCAAGCAGTCCGCGCACCATCGAGAGCATTTGCGACCAATACAGCACGGCGACGGCTGCGATCGCTCCGAATTGAATCACGACGGTGTAGGTGTCGGCCGCCAGTTTCAGGGTCAGGCGCTCCCCGGCCGGATGCTTGGGAGAGGGTTTGCGATACCACAGGGGGGCACCGTCGTGGCCGACGAGGGGTTGCTCGCTTTCCAGCCCCAGGAAGCGCGAGGCGATGATCAGGTGGCCCGTGGAGGACACCGGGAGAAACTCGGTCACCCCCTCCACGAGGCCGAGCGTGATGGCGTCGATGATGCTGAGTTCTGCAGCCGGGGTCGGTGACGCTTTGGGAGATGCCCCGGCGGCATGAACACAAGTGGCACTGGCGACAACCAGGGCGAAAACGAGCCGGAAAAGAATGCGCACGCCGCGTGATTTCATGTTCTGTCATTGCCCGCAAATTTATTTGCGGCTGGCGGGTCGCTCGGCTCACTCGACGGACCGCATGTCTTCGCTTCCACTCCTGACCGCACAGCTCGCCGCCGGTTGCTCCCTCACCGCGGCCGAGATCGAGATGGCGGCCGGCGCGCTGGCGGGGGAAGGCGACGAGGGGCCGAAGGCTGATTTTCTCTCCGCGCTGGCCCGCAAGGGCGAATCCGCCGAGGAGGTGGCGGGGTTTGCGGCGGCCTTCCGGGCGCGGGCGATCGACCCCGGCGTCGAAGCGTGGGCCCCCCGGGCCATCGACATCGTCGGCACCGGGGGCGACCACGCGGGCGGTTTCAACGTGTCGAGCATGGTGGTGCTCGTGCTCGCGAGTGCGGGGGTCACGGTGATGAAGCACGGCAATCGGGGCATCACATCAAAATGCGGCAGCGCCGACCTGCTGGGCGCCTTGGGGGTGAAGCTCGACGCGCCGCCGGAGAAGTTGCGTGGGGCGCTGGCCGAACTCGGGTTCGTGTTCTTTTTCGCTCCGGCCTATCATCCGGCGTTCAAGCACATCGCACCCGTGCGCAAGGCGCTCGCGGCGCAGGGGCAGCGCACGGTTTTCAACATCCTCGGCCAGCTGATCAATCCGGGGCGACCGGCGCACTTGCTGCTCGGGGTGTTTGCCGAGCCGTGGGTCGAAAAACTCGCGGCGGCATTGCAGGCGCTCGGCACGCAGTCGGGCCTGGCCGTGCACGGCGTGATCGGGCCGGATCGCGGCATTGATGAACTGACCACGGCGACGGAGAACCGCGTGCGCGGATTCGGCCGGTGGCGGGCGATCGATGCCCGATGGGAGGCAGGTGAATTCGCGCTCCCGCCGGCGCCGTTTGCCGAGTTGGTCGGCGGCGATCTGCCGCAGAATCTCGCGTTGGTGGAGGCGGTGCTGGCCGGCCGGGGGCCGGGTGGCCTGGTCGATACGATCGTGCTGAACGCGGCGGTCTCGCTGTGGATTGTCGGGCGCGTGCCGACGGTGCGCGATGGGTTGCCGGCGGCGCGCGAACTGCTCCTGGGCGGGGCGGTGAAGCGGAAAATCGCGGCGACACGGGAATTCTATTCGTCATGAGTCGAAAATACTTTGGCACGGACGGGGTGCGGGGGCTCTATGGCGGGCCGGTCGTGAATGAGAAGTTCGCCACCCAACTGGGATTCGCCGCGACGCAGTGGCTGCGTGGTCCGGGTGAGCGTCGCAAGATCACCGATGGCACGCCACAACCCGCCTTGGAGCGGCGCAACACCTCTGGCATCGGCCGTGTGCTGCTGGGCCGCGATACGCGCGCGTCCGGTGCGCCGCTCGAGGCGGCGATCGCGCGAGGCTTCCGGGCGGGCGGGGCCGAGGTGGTGTCGCTGGGGGTGTTGCCGACGCCGGCGTTGGCCCGGGCGGTGTGGTTGTCCGGCGCCCGGATGGGCGTCATGATCACGGCGTCCCACAATCCCGCCGCCGACAACGGCATCAAATTCTTCGGCAACCGGGGTCTCAAACTCACCGACCTGCAGGAAGAGCAGATCGAGGGCTACCTCGACGCGGCGGTGATGCTGCCCGAACCGTGGCTGGAATCGCGCCCCGGGGCGGTGGAGGATTACCTGGCGGCCGCCCGGTCGTTGTTGCCGCATCACGCCCTCGCCGGTTGGCGGATTGCGTTGGACACCGCGCATGGCGCCACCTGTGTGACCAGCCCGGTCGCGTTGCGGACCTTGGGAGCGGAGCTTGTCGCCGTGGGCGACGCGCCTGACGGCCGGAACATCAACGACGGCGTTGGCAGCGAGCATCCGGAACTCCTCGCCGCGAAGGTGCGCGAATCCGGGGCCCGCGTGGGGATCGCCCACGACGGCGACGGTGACCGCTGCCTGATGTGCGATGAACGCGGCGGGATTCTGGATGGCGACGAACTGCTGGCCATTCTCGCGGTGCATGCCCTGACCACCGGCACGCTCGACAAGCAGGTGCTGGTGGCGACGGTCCAGAGCAACCTCGGCTTGGATGCGGCCGTTGCGGCGGCCGGTGGCCGGGTGGTGCGCACGCCGGTCGGCGACCGTTATGTCATCGAACGGATGCTCGCGGAGGGCGCGACGCTGGGTGGGGAGTCGAGCGGCCATATCCTGTGCGCCGGAGTGTCGCCCACCGGGGACGGGCTGGTGGCGGCGTTGCGCGTGCTCGGCGTGATGCTGGCGACGGGGCGGCCGTTGTCCGAACTGCGGCGCGTCATGGCCAAGTTTCCGCAGCGCAGCCGGGCTCTCACCGTGCGGGAAAAAAGACCGTTCGAAGCGCTGGCGACGCTGACGGCGGCGGTGCACGCCTTGGAGCGGGAGCTTGGCACTCGTGGCCGGGTGTTGGTGCGCTACTCCGGCACGGAGCCGAAGCTGCGTTTGCTGGTGGAGGGGCCGACCGAGGATCAGGTCCGCGCGGGCCTGTCGGATCTCGAGGCGGCGGCCCGGGTGGACCTGGACATCGTCGATCCCGCCGGCTGAGTCTGGCGTTGACCGCCGGGAGGGCGGCGATTTCGCTGGCTCCCTATGCCCGAAGTCCCCGTCGCCTCGCTCGATCCCCGGCATCAAAAGCTCATCGACAACGCGCGCATCGCGCTTGATCGCGGGCAGCTCGACTACGTTTTGGAGGTGACTGCGCAGGTGCTGAAAGTGCAGCCGGGTTGCCTGCCGGTGCGGCGCCTGCAACGGGTCGCGCAATTGCGCAGCTCGAAGGGCAAAGGCGGGTTTATGTCGCGGGTGTCGAGCGGCCTCTCCGCCGCACCCTTCATGTTCGGGGGGGGGAAGAAAGATCCGGCGAAACAACTGGAAACGGCCGAGACGCTGCTCGCCAAGGATCCCGCCAACGTCGCGGCGCTCAAGATGCTGGCCGAAGCGGCGCAGGGTCTCGGGTTTCCGGAGACGGTGGCGTTCGCCCTGGACGCGGTGCGCGAGCTGGAGCCCGAGAATCGGGCCAATCTCCTCGCGCTGGGCGAGGCGTGGCTGGCGGCCGGCAAGCCCGCGGATGCGCTCAAGATTGCCGACGAGATCCTGGCCGCCAAGCCGACGGATGCGGAGGCGCAATCGCTCATGCGCAAGGCCTCCGTCGCCCAGACCGTCACCAAGGTCGGCTGGGGGGCCGAGACGTCGTATCGCGACAAGTTGCGCGACGAGAAGCAGACGGTGAGCCTGGAACAGGAGGCAAAGATCGTCACAGCCGATGTGATGACGCAGCGGTTGCTCGATGAAGCGCTCGCGCGGGTGGCGAAGGAGCCGCTCAATCTGAATCACTACCGCAGCGTGGCGCAGGCCTACCGGCAGCTCGGCAATTTCGAGGAGGCGCTGGTGTGGGTGCGCAAGGCGCGGGCCCAGCCGGCGGGCAAGACCGACGCCACGTTGGAAAAACAGGAGACGGAACTCGCCGCCGCGATCATCGACCGGCGCGTGCACGAGGCCGAGGCGGCGGTCGCCGCGGCGGCCGGCGACGCGGCGGCGCAAGCGAAACTGGCCGCGGCGCGCGCCGAGCTCGCGGCGTTCAAACTCACGGAAGCGAAGAGCTATGTGGAGCGCTATCCGAACGATTTCGCGGCGCGGCAGAACCTCGGCGGATTGCTGCTCGACGCCGGGCAGGTCGACGCCGCGATCGGCCAGTTTCAACAAGCGCAGAAAAGCCCGCAGGTGCGGATCGCGGCGCTCGTGGGCCTCGCGCGGGCGTTCAAGGCCAAGAAGCTCTTCGATCTGGCCGTCAGCCAGCTCAACACCGCCAAGGCGGAGCTCGGCGGCATGGACGACACCAAGAAAGACGTGATCTACGAACTCGGCACCTGTCTCGAATTGATGGGCCGGCGCGATGCCGCGATCGAGGAGTTCAAGGTGATTTACAGCGAAGACATCGGCTTCCGCGACGTGGCGGAAAAGATCAACGCGTTCTACGCCCGGTAGGAGCGCGCTTCCGGACCCGCGGTCCGGACGAGCGCGGGCCGACTGTTCGTGGCTTTCCCATGATTCCCAAACTTCTCCCCCGTGGATTGCTGGTCACGTTCGGCGTCTTGGCGTGCGGACTTCTGGCCGATGAGAAAACCAAGACCCTGGATGTCCATTGGATCGACTCCGAAGGCGGCGGGTCGACGTTGCTGGTCACGCCGGCGGGCGAGTCGGTGCTGATCGATGCCGGCAATCCGGGCGGCCGGGATCCGGCGCGCATTGTCGCGGCGGCGAAGGCCGCCGGCCTCACGCGCATCGACTATTTTCTGCTCACGCACTTTCACACGGACCACTTCGGCGGTGCGGCGGAGGTCGCCCAGCAGATTCCGATCGGGACGATCTATCAACGCGCGATTCCGGACGGCGACCCGGATGGGCGCGCGCAGTCCTCGTTTCCGCTGCAAATCAAACCGTTTCGCGAAATCGCGGCCCGACGCGAGCCGCTCGCGCCGGGCACGGTGATCCCGTTGAAGTCGCCGGCCGGCGGGCCGCCGCTCACGCTGCGCTGTCTCGGCGCCGACAAGAGCTTCGTCGCGCCGACGGCGGCGCAACGAGGCGAAGCTAATCCCCTCACGGGGAGGGGCGAGGCGAAAACGGTGCCGCCAAGCGACAACGACAACTGCGCGGTCTTCGTGCTGCAATTTGGCGGGTTCCGGATGTTCGACGGCGGCGATCTGACGTGGAATTTCGAGGAACGTCTCGTCACGCCGCACAATCTGGTCGGCTCCGTCGATGTCTATCAAACGAACCACCACGGACTCGCGGTGAGCAGCAACCCGATCCTGGTGCAGAGCATCGCGCCCACCGTCGTCGTGATGAACAACGGACCGGTGAAAGGCGGCCAGCCCGGCGCATTCGCGGCGATCCGTTCGGCGAAGTCCGTGCAGGCGCTCTTTCAGGTGCATCAAAGTTACAACGTGCCGGTCGAGACCAACGCGCCGCGCGAGTTCATCGCGAACCACGACAATCTCACCGGCGCCGCCGCGGCGAAATGTCCGGCGCATCCGGTGAAGATGGTGGTCGCGGCGGATGCCCGGGGCTACGAGATATCGATCCCGGCGACCGGGTTTGCGCGGACCTTTCAGACGCGGACGCGCTGACCGCGTTCGGCCACCCAGACGCCCAGCGCCATCAGGGCGCCGCCGACGAGCAGGCGTGGCAGATCGGCGCGCTCGCCCCAGAACAGCAGCGAGCAGGCGACGCCGAGCGGGACTTTGGCGTTGTTGAAAACGGCGAGGGTGCCGGCGTTGACGCGCCTCGCGCCGAGGTTCCACCAAAAGAAGCAGCCGCCCGAGGAGATGATGCCGAGGTAGCCCAGCACGCCCCACTGGACCCCGCTCAAGCGCAGCGCAGTCCAGTGCACCGTGAAAAGCGACCAGACGGCGGCCACGCCGACCGCGCCGGCATAAAGCCAGCCAAAAACGGCGGTGTCGCTGGTGGTGCAGCCGGGACCGGCGCGCTCGCGGCGCCAGAGAATCTGACCGGCGGCGAAGCAAAGGTTCGAGGCCTGCATCAACGCGAAACCAGCGAAAAGGCGGCCGGTGGGAGCGGCGGTGATCAACACCGCAGCGGCGCCCAACATGGCCAGAAGCGCCGCCAGCGCGTAGCGCGCGTGCAGCCGCTTTTCCGCGAGCGCATCGCACAAGGTGACGTAGAGCGGCATCGTGAGCGTGAACAGCACCACGGCATACGCAGGCAGGAAGTCGAAAGCCCGCTGATAGAGCAGATACATCAAACCGAACTGCAGGGCCCCGATGCCCGCCAGCCGTCCGATCGCGCGCAACGGCAGCCGCCAGTCAAGCACCGGCACGAAGACGAGCAGGGCGAGGGCGAGGCGGAGCGTGGCGACCGCCGTGGCATCCACGCCCGCGAGGCGTCCCTTGATGAGGCCGAACGAAAAGGCCCAGATGAAGGAGACGAGCAGGAGCAGCCACATGCGGCTGCATGGCGCCAGAGCGGGCCGGACTAGGCAAAGCAAAGTTTGGGCTTCGCCGCGCGATCAGGATCGGGGGCGCGCAAAGGTCACCGTGCCGGTCTCGATGGCGATGGTCGGCCGGCCCGCCAGGCGCGGCGGTTCGTAGGTCCATTGTTCAATCGCCGCCAACGCGGCGAGACCGAGCTCGGGGGTGGAGCACTCGAGCACGATGGGCACGCGCACCTTGCCGGTTTCGTCGACAAAGAACTTCACGATCGCCGAGCCGCCCTCGACGCGCCCGGCCGCGGAGCCGGTAAATTTCGGTCGCGGGGCGTGGATGGGCTTCGGCACCGCATCGAGATCGGCGAACGACGGCAGCTCGACCGGCGGATTGTCGAAGCGGTCGTAACCGCGGTCGCGTCCGACCAGGCCACCGGAGGTCGGCACCATCACCACGCCCTTGGTGCCGAAGAAGAATCGCACAATCGGCACGATGGGTCTGCCCGGGGGCTGGAGATTGGCCGGGCGGGCGAACTTCCAGCGCTTCACGGCCTCGACCGTGGATAGGGTGAGGCGGGTGTGGGTCGAGTCGAGCACGAGCACGTCGTTCACGAGGCCCTCGGCGTCGCGGCCGATGGCGACGGTGACGACGCCGCGATGGTGGCCGGAGGCGCGCAACATCTCCGGAAAATCCGGCATCACGAAATTCACCAGCCGCAGCTTTTCGATGGAGGCGTCGTTGTCAGCGGGCTGGGCGGGCAGCAACGCGAGCAGTGCAAGACTGGACAGGCAGACGATGACGGGGCGTCGTATCATGGAGCAGCCGCCGCAGAGTATGAAGCAATCGCTCCGAGCTGCAAGTGCCGGGCCGTGCGAAGGCGACCGGCGACCGCTCAGTTCCGGCTGGCGCGCAGTTTCGTCCGCAATTGCTCGAGCGATGCCTGGGCGGCGGCCCGCGTCGGCCAGTCCGGCGGGGCATCGGCGAGGGCACGTTCGAAGTCGGCGATGGCGCCGGCGAGATCGCCGAGTTCCGCGCGAACGCAGGCGCGGGTGTTGCGGTAGGAGGCGTTGGATGGATCGCGCGCGACGGCCAGGTCGGCGTCGGGGCGGGCTTCGCCGAAGCGACGCTGTTGGTAAAAGATCATCGCGCGCAAGGCCCGGGCGTCGCCATGGTGCGAGTCAAGCTCGAGGGCGAGGGCGATGTAGCGGAGCGCGTCTTCGAAGTTCCGCAGGCGGTAGAACTCGGCGGCCTTGGCCACGTAGGGAGCCGGAGTCAGGCCGGGTGGCGGCGATCGCAGCTGGCGGGTTTCGACGACGAGGTTTTCGATCGGCCAGATCTGCGGACCTGAGACGTGCGCCGCGGGTAGCACAAGATTGAGAGCGCCAAGGAGGACGATGGCACGACGCGCCCGCACGTCCGCCGCCGAGAGGAGGAATCCGAGCAGTGCGACCGGGATAAACACGGACATCGACCGGCTGATGTCCGAGGCGATGAACAGGTTGACCAGGAACGTAACGGCAAGAAGGGCGACCGCCGTGACGCCACGCCGGGGATTGCCGCGCCCTTCACTCCACAGCCAGACAAACACCGGCAGCCAGGCGAGGCGGAGCCCGTGCCAGATGCCCTGGAGATAGACTGCGGCCGGGATTTCACTTTGCCGGGCGATCAGGCCGGCAAAGTAATTCTTGGTCGGGGCGTCCGTGCTGAGAAAATAGGCGAGCCCGCGAATGCCCAGCCACGGGGCCAGGGCCAGCCCCAGCCACGCCGCGGCGCGGAACCGGTCGGCATCCTGCTCCTGCTCGAAAAACCTCCGCCGATAGGAGAGCCGCAGCAGAAGCGCGAGGGGCAGGGTCAGAACCAAACGCTCGTCGACCCAGGGGGTCAGGAGGACCGCCACCGCCGCGGGACCGGTGCGCCGGGCAAAGACCACCGCGAGCAATCCGACCAGCAGCCAGGAATCGAAGTAGCCCAGCCAGCCGATCGAGACGAAATACCAGGAGGTGGTCGCCAAAAGCACGACGCCGCCGAGTGCCGTCCAGGCGCCCATCTGGTGGCGGAGCATGACGGTGGCGCACATCGCCAGGGCCACCAGCGCGCCCGCATGCGCCAGCCCGAAATACACCGGGGGCGGCAGATGGAGCGTGTGGCCGATGATCGGAAGCAGCAGCCGCCAGTGCAGGACTTGGTTGATGTCCTGATCGAAGCGCGCGAACGGATCGGCCAGTTGCACCAAATTGGCCTGGGCGCGGATGACCTCCGAGGTGGTCGAGGGCAGGCTGAGGTAAAGGAGCCGCCAGTAGAGAAAACGCGGGGCAAAGAAAGCCAGCGCGAGCAACGCGCCCGCCAGCGCGATGGCGGCGATGCGCCAGTCGCGTTTGCCGAGCCAGCGTTTCCCGAATGATTCCACGGGTTGGTGCTAAGAACGGCTTGCATCGATGCGTAAAGCAGAAAGCTCGCGACCGGGCCGCTTGCCAAGCGCGCGCGGCGCGCCTTTGCTGCCCGAGCTGCCCGGAAAACTCCATCACCATGCAGGATGCTTCGCCGATATTCGCCACCATTGCCGCGGCCCGCGCCGAAGGGCTGTCGGAGGTCCTGCTCACGGAACGGGTGTGGAGCTGCCACGGGATCACCTGCGCCATGCTCGCGCTCGACTCCTCCGGCATGACCCGCAGCTCGCAGGCGCAGGGCATCGTGCACTTTTTGGGGCGCTACCTGCAGATGCGGCGGTTGATCGAGCCGGTGCTCGAGGTCCGCGCCTGCCTGGGCTGGCGCAGCTTCGCGGACAATCTGTTCGCCGAGTTCGCCGACAGCGACTCGGCGTTGCGGGCGGCGCGGGAAATCCATCGGGTGATCCGGGAGAGCGGGTTGATGCTGACGGAGGATGAACCGTTCCGGGTCTGCCTCGCGGTCGGACACGGGCGCGTGCTCGACAACGGCCGCGCCGGCGTGATGGGGGAGGAGATGAACCTGGTGGCCAAGCTCGCGGAGGATGTCGCGACGGAGGGCGAAACGCTGCTCACGGAGTCCGGCTATCGCAGCCTGCAGGATCGCGCGAGTCTGCGCGTCGCGGCGGGACGGTGCACCTTGTCCGGCGTCGACCTCGACTACTTCCGCGTGTGCGACTGACCGCCGCCGGCCGGAGCGCCCCGGCCGGGTTAAGCCGGGTCAGGGCTGGGCGGTGGTGGCGCCGAGGGCTTTGAGTTTGTCCTGCGCGGACTTGAGATCCTGCTCGGCGGCCTCGCGGCGCCCGGCCTGTTTTTGACGGAAACGTTCGAGGTAGGCGGTTGACTCGGTGTCACCGGGCCGCGTCGTGAGCCGGCTGTTTTGCTCGGTCGCGATGGCGAGACCCTTCAAGTCGACCTCCAGGCGCTTGATCTTGGCCTCATACGCGGAGCGCAGAAGAGTCCGCAGCGAGCGTCCGTGGATTTTGGCCCGCATGGCCGTTTCCACCGCTTCGGTGCCGGTGGCTTCGCGGTTGTTCATCACCTGGAGCTTCAGCTCCTTGATCGCTTCGTCGACCTCTTGAAGCTGTGCGGTGTTGAGATAGCCGCCGGCCTGCGAGCGCCACATCGCGAACGCGTTTGCACTCTCGGCGGCGACCGTGCGCTCCAGCGGGTCGCGTGGACCGCAGGCGACGAGCAGCAGCACGGCGAGCGCGAGAGAAACGACGCGAGGCAGGAGACGCAGGGCAGGGAGGGGCGGGGTCATGGCGAGATGCGAGTCAGCGGCGCAGGCGTGGGGCCAGGAGATCGTCGACCGCGGCGGCGAATTCCGTGAGGTAGTCGTCGCCTTTCGCGTGATGTGTGAGCGCGACGACGAGGTAGTGGCGTCCGGGGCCGGTCACGATGGCGGAGTCGTGAAACCACGTCTCCCACCAGCCGGCCTTGCGCAACACGTCGACGCCTCGGCCGGCGAGGCCTTTGACGAATTTGTCGTCGCGATGCGGGATGTCCGGGGAGGCGAAGATTTCGCGCATCGTTTTCGAGGCCGCGGGCGAAACGAGCCGGCCCTGTTCGAGTTGAAGGTAAAAGCGAAGCAACTGGCGCACGGTCGCTCCGTGCGAATGCCCGCCCACGGGATCGAGATGACGCTCGGTGCTCTGGCCGTAGTGTTTGCCGATCCAGAGCCCGCCGCCGTGGCGGGCGTCGTAGAACCCGCCGGCGTCGAGCACCGCCTGGATTGGTTTCAGCCCGAGGAGTTGCGAGTATTTCGCGGCGATCTCGTTGTCCGACTGCTTGATCATCAGACCAAACTCGTGGCGCACGGTGGCGTCGAGGTTCGTGGCGATTTCGGGGTGAAGCTGAAACCACGCGAGCAGGATCGCGATCTTGGGAATGCTGGCGGCGTAGTCGATCGCGTCGGGTCGCACGAGCGCGAGGCGCAGCGCGCGCAGGTCCAGCACGCCGACGGCGGCCTGCTCCGCGGTCATGCCGCGGGCCGCGCGAAGGCGGGCGTCGATCGCCTCGACCTCGACCTGCAGCGTGCCCTCGACCGGCGTCGCGTAGTCGAGGGTGTAGGCTTGCATGCGACCGTTCGGGGTTTGCGCCGGCACGCGACCGGCGGCCACACCAACAGCCAGGAGGAAAATCAGCCCGTTACGCCAGCGCATCGCGGCAGAACCTGACACATTTGGCGATCTCGGCCATGCGCGTGGAGCCCTCCGGCACTTTGTATTCGAACTCAATCGTGGCTTGGATCGGCCACTTGTTGTCGCGGATGAGGCGGAGCACCTCGGCAATCGGCGTGTCGCCCTGGCCGAAGAGGGTGTTGCCGCCGTTGTTCAGTTTCCGATCCTTGACATGCACGTGCGTGATCCGGGCGTGGTGCTTTTTGATGAATTCGACGGGCGACTGGTTGTTGCCGGCGACGAAGTGGCCGAGGTCGACGTTGGCGTAGTTGTATTTCGCAAGGGCAAACGCCGCCTCCCAGTGCGCGGGCGTGGTGGTGGCGTGCCCGTGGTAGCCGATCGGGAACTGGTGCTTGTCGGCGAACCGGCCGACGCGTTTGTGGTCGTCGTCGGCCTTGGAGATTTCGGTGGAGAGCGCGCGGGCGCCGAGGGCCTTCGCGAGGTTGAACACGTAATCGAGTTCCGCGTCGCTCATCTTGAAGATGCCGTCGACCTTCACGACCTCGATGAGGACGCCGGCGGCTTCGTATTTCTTGCGAAACTCGGCCGCGCGGGCGAGGGGGGCGCTGGCGCGCCAATCGCGGAGCCTGGCGGCGTTGGCCTCGGCCGCCGGACCCTTCGTGACGGCGTTCTTCGCGCTGACGAGGGCGGAGGGGGCGCCGAGGAATGCCTCGACCGGCTGGGTGCGCAGTTCGAGGCCGCTGACGCCGACCTCGATGCACGCGGCGAGCACTTCGTCCGCATTCATCGCGGGATTGCCGAAGCTGTAGGGGACGTTGAGCCCGACCTGCACGCCGCGGAACTTGGAGTTCACTTTGCCGGCCGGCTTGGTATCGGCGGCACGGAGCGAACTCAGGCTGGAAAGGAAGCCGGCGGCGGGCAGGGCCGCGAGCGCCAGCTTCGTGAAATCACGACGGGTATAAGGGGCCATGGGCCGGAATCGTCTCGGTTTGGCGGACCGTGTCACGCCTCATCTCGCGCGGGGCGATCACACGACGCGGGCGATGCGATACTCGCTGCGCTTGCCGCCGCGCTCCAGCCATACGGACTCGCCTTCGCGCCGGCCGACCAGCTGGCGGCCGAGCGGCGACTGCGGAGTGATGATCATGATGGTGCGACCGTCGTGTTCCAATTCGATGCCGCCGGCGCGGGGGCCGACGAAGTAGTGGCTGTTCCCGCCGGTCGCATCGGCGATGGTCACCAGTGCGCCGAGGGCCACTGGCTCGCCTGGCGCGATATCGCGGGTGGCGAGCGCGCGAAACTGTTCGAGGGCCTGCGCCGCCTCATCGACGACCTTGGACTGGCCGCGCGCGAGGTAGGAGGCTTCAAGGCTGCGAGTGTCGTATTTGTTCTCGGCTTTGTTCTGTTCGTCCGTGGCCTCGGCGTAGGTGGCGAGCGCGGCGCGGGTGAGCAGCGCCAGCTCGGACTCGAGCCGCTGCACGATGGCCTGGAGCAAGGCGGTTTTGTTCATGGGGGTAACTGGAGTTTGGCCTTGGCACCGAGCAACCTGCGTCCGGGCGGGCGAAGGGGTCAAGCGGATCGGCGCCCGAGATCGCTCATCCGCCGCAGCCACTTTTCACCGTCGAAGCGATCGGCACCGACTCCGCCGATGTAGGTCGTGCGCACGGATCGCACGCCGCAAAACTTGAAGACGTTGCGATTGATCGCGGCCACGCCGTGCGCAAGATACACCCAACGATAGACGAAGGCCGGCATGCCGAGCGTGACGACGACGCGGGCGGATTTGCCCTTGAGCCCTCGCGCGCCGGCGCCGCCGGCGTTTGCGTCGGGCGAGACGAAGTCGGGGCGCAGGACCTGCTCGAAGAAGCCTTTGAGCACGGCGGGCACGGTGCCGGTCCACAGCGGATAAATCAAAACCAGATGGTCGGCGCGGCCGAGGGCCGCCTGCGGTTCGCGCAGCGATTCGGGCAGCGCGCCGGAACGCCATTCCTCGGCGGTGCGGAGCAGCGGGAACTCGAGGTGCGCCACGTCGATGCGCTCCACGGCGTGCCCGGCCGCCGCCGCGCCGCGCGCATAAGCGTCAGCGAGGGCGTGGCCGAGGTGACTTGGTGAAGCGTCGGGGTGGCCTTGGATGAGGGTGATGCGTCGGCCCATCTGAGCTAGGGTGTGTATCCGGACTGGGTGGGAGGGGCTTCACGCCCCGACGGGTTACGGCGCGCGTCCCAAGTCGGGGCATAAAGCCCCTCCCGCAGTTTTTAGAAACGCAGTTCCATGAGTTTGAAAACAGTCTCGATTTTAGCCTCGGTATCCGGGCGGGGCTGCGCATTGCCTGCGATTTGCTCGGCTTCGATTGGAAGCCGGACGCGACTCGACAAAGCGGCCTCGGACGGGAAAATCCGCCCGGTGCATCCCGCTCCGCCGAACCGCCCGAACGCCTGGGTCCTCGCGCTGCTCCTCGTCGGTTTCGCGACGCGGGCGTGGGCAGCGCCGCTGGAGGGCTCGGCGTTTGCCGCGGCGGCGGCGCGGTCGCTCACCGCGGCGGACGACCCGGCCGTGGGCAACCAACTGCTCGCGATCGGCAACGGCTACGATGCGTTGCTGCTGCGCGTGCACCTGATCCGGCACGCGCGCACCTCGGTGGCGATCCAGACCTTCATCTGGACCAACGACGAGTGCGGTCGGCTGTTGATCTACGAGTTGCTCGAAGCGGCGCGGCGCGGGGTCAAGGTGCGCATCCTCGCCGATCATCTCGTTTCCGAGCAGGATCCGGCCACGATCGCGTTTCTCGCGACGGCTCATCCCAATCTCGAGATCAAGCACTACCGCCCGCCGCAGCGACGCCTGAAGCCTTCGCTGTGGCGGCAGATGCTGACGGGGCTGTTCGCCTTTCGCGATTTCAACCAGCGGATGCACAACAAGGTGATGCTCGTCGACGAGGCCGTGCTCGTGACGGGCGGGCGCAACGTCGAGAACACCTACTTCGATCATTCGACCGAGCTGAACTTCCGCGATCGGGACGTGCTGGCGGTCGGGCCCGTGGTGCGGGCGGCGGTGGATTCGTTCGAGCAGTTCTGGAAATTCCGCCACGCGGTTTCGAGCCGGGCGCTGGTCGACGTGGAGGCCGCCGTCCAGGCCGGCAAGTTCCGCCGCTACGAGACGCGGGCGGACTACGACTTCGGGCCGCATTTCACCGAGCTGGATCGGGAGGCGGGCGACGGTGCGCTGGTGACCGCGCGCTTCGTCGCGCGCCTGCGGCCGGTGCGACGGGCGAGCTTCATCTGCGACGAGCCGGGCAAGACCGACAGCGATGGCGCCGGCCTGCCACGGATCACGCGGGCGCTGCGTGGTGCGCTGGAGCAGGCGCGCGAATCGGTCGTGATGCAGACGCCTTACCTCGTGTTGAGCAAACCGGCGCAGGAGTTGTTCAAGGAGATGAAGCGCCGCAGTCCGGGGCTGCGCGTGCGCGTGTCGACCAACAGCTTTGCGTCGACCGACAACCTGTTCGCCTACTCGGCCAACTACCGGCTGCGAAACAACTACATCGAGGATCTGCAGCTCGAGGTGCACGAGTTCCAGCCCCGGCCGGCCTCCTTGCTCGCGTTGTTCCCGCGCCAGCCGGTGCTCGCTGCGCTGGCGGCGCAACAAGCGAAGCCCGGGAAAACCTCCCGGGCGCCTTTCCTCTGTGTGCATGCCAAGTCGCTCGTGATCGACGGGCGCGTGGCATTCGTGGGTTCCTACAACCTCGACCCGCGTTCCGAGCGCCTGAACACCGAAGTGGGGCTGCTGGTCGAGGACGAGGCATTTGCCCGCGAGCTCCAAGCCGAGATCGAAGCGGACATGCTCCCGAAGAACAGTTGGGTGATCGCGCGGCGCAGCCGGCCGTTGGGGCTCGACACGGTCAACGGGCTGATCGGCGACCTGCTCTCGCTCGGCCCGCTCGATGTGTGGCCGATCCAGAACACGAGCAGCTTTGAACTGCGGCCGGGCGCGCCGGCGGTGCCGCCCGGGCATCCGGATTTTTTCCGGAATCACCGCGATGTCGGATCGTTTCCAGGCACCGACGGCCTGCTCTCGACGAAGGAAATCCTCACCCGGCTCTACAAGGCGGTGGGCACGCCGCTCACGCCGATTTTGTGAGGACGCGGCGCGCCCGCGATTGTTGCAGCAGCGTCACCGCCGGGGCCGCCATCAGTGCCCAGGCGACGAGAAACAGCGGCCAGTTGAAGGACGGCGGCAGCACCTGCTGAACCGACTCGCCGTGCCGCACGGCGCGGATCGCATCGGCCATGAAGACATAGAGCGCGAGCGCCACCCCGACCGCGCTCAGCCCCAGCACCAGCCGCGATGGCCACAGCGGCGTCCCGTCGCGCGCGTCGTTGAACGCCAGCGGCACACCGCCGGCGATCATCAGCACCGCGATCATGACCGGTGCGAGCACCGGTCCCCACCACGGCAGCGGAAGCAGAAAGAGGATGTCCCAATCGAGCACGGAGTGCGGCCAGCCGGTCATCGGGACGAGGAAGACATAGTAGAAAATATCCCAGAGGCCAAACGCGGCGACGAAGTAGCCGAATCGCGCGCGGCCCGAGCGCCCGGCCAGCCAGCCGACCGTGCCCAGCATCACCATCGTGGCCAGTTCGCGCACCAGTTCCGCGCCGCCGATGTCGCCCGCCACCGGGAGCGGATTCGGCTGGTAGGGCTCGATGCGGTCCACGAGCCGACGCAAATAGAACACCACCGCCGATTCGACCCACGCCATCGCGATCGCGAACGCGGCGACCACCCACAAGCGGCGGCGGATCGTCGAAGACGAATCTGGCACTGGGGACGTCATGGGCGGCGCATCATCGCGAAGGGCCGGAAAACTGGAACGCTAATTTGCGTGCGGGGTGGTCGCGGAGTGTGACTCAAACTGAGGTCAGCGATTTGTAGCGGCGGTCTGTGACCGCCGGCGTTGCGCCAAGGGGATGCGTTTGGCGGTCATCGATCGCCGCTACAGCCAAGGCCTTCGGAACTGACCTCAGTTTGAGCCACACCCGTGGTGGCGCGTGCCTTGCGGCCCGCCGGGCGGGAAGCGGGATGGCGCCCGGCAGTGCGGCGATCAATCGCGGGGGCGACGTGGGACTACCATTCGACGGGCGGGCGCCGGACTTGGGCGCGTTGAATCGGGGCGTTGAACGTTACGGGCGACGCCGCCAAATAGCCCTGAGCGCGGGTTCACATGGTGCAGGCGCGTCGGCCTGGAACCGGCAGTTGAACCACTGATTGTCACTGATGAACACTGATTTTAAGCCAACACCATGCCGTCGGTCGCAGCAGCCGACGTGAGGAGGCTGGAGCGAGATGAGCCGCGCCCACCAGCCTCGTTACCTCGGCTGCTACCACGTTTCGCGAGGTTCAACTGCATCGTTGGCTGAGCTCGTTACCGGCCGCGACTACTCACCGAAAGGGTGACCTGCGACTCCCCGGCGATCGGTCTGCGTTCTCCATATCAGCGCCGATTAGTATTCATCAGTGGCTGGTTCTTCCGCCGAATTTTGGGTCAGCGGTCCGAGGCCGCCCAGCGGAGCGCGGGGAGATCCGGCGAAGTCGCCCAGCGGTAAACGTCGCTCTTATTGCGCGGGCGGAGCGTGTAGTCGACGCTGCGCTGGATTTTCGCACGGTCCGCCGGCGCGATCCGCGCGCCGAACGCCTGGAAGCTGCCGTCGCCCGTGCTGAGTTTCAGGCCGGACAACTGCACCGCGATCTCGGGACACGCCGGGGCCGTCAGCACGAAGTCGTGGGACACCCGTTTCTCGAAGGCGCGCATCTGAAGGTAGCCGCCGCGAATCCATTCGCGGTAGGCGATCAGAAAATCGACGCGGCCTTGCTGCCACGGGCTGTCGCCGACCCACGCGGGCACGGCTTTGTCACCCTGCCGGTAGAGGCCGATGATCGTCGCGGTGCGCAGTTCGGCGGGCGGCACCTCGGGATTGGCGATGGTCGCGTTGGCGCCGAAGTGGTCGGCGACCGAGATCAGGCGGTAGGGATTGACCGAGGAAAGTTGAGATTGATCGGCGGGGTATTTGAAGTAACGGGCGCCCCACGTGGCGGGCAGCGGCACTTCGCTGAGGTCGGAGCAGGTGAAGAGGTGGGTGAGCAGGCCGAAGTAGCGCGAATCGAGGATGGGCTGGCCGAGCGTGCTGTAGTTGAGCCGCACCCAACGGTGGCCGACGTAGACCTCGTTGAAGATATGGTTGTCGAAGCCGGTCATGCCATCGAGTGCAGCGCGGACGGTTTCGCGCACCTCGTGGTGGTGGATGCGGTCGTAAAACAGCCGGGCCTGTTGGTCGTCGTTCGGATCGAACGGCGGGATGCAGACGACGAGCCGGGCGGGAATGCCGAGCGCGCGAAAGATCGTGGCGAGATAAACGGCCGCCGAGGTGCACGAGCCGTGGACCTTGTTGTAGAACATGCCGCGTCCGAGCACCTCCTCGTCGAACATCTGTTGGTCGGTCCACGTGCGGTCCGGCTTCTGGCGTTCGAAGGCGTCGCGCAACTCGGGCACGACCGAGGCCCGGCCACCTGGGAAATCGACGCACCAAATGGCAAACGCCTTGGTCGCGCGGGCCCGTCGCATCGCCCAGCGCGACACTTGCCGCACCAGCTCGCGATCGGTCAGCCGGTCGGGCTCGATGCCGGCGGCGCGCAACTCCTTGAGCAGATCGCGCTGCATGGCGCCGTCCCAGTTTGCGGCGGGGGCGGGCTTCAAGTATTCGGTCATGCCGGCGTAGTCGGTGCGCCATTGGGAGTTCTCGCCAACCTCCGGCTCGTGGAGCGGGTAGTAGGTGATCTCGAACGTGGCGGTGTCACCCTCGCGCGCGACCAAGCGTGCCTCTTGAAAATCGTCCTGCATGTCGGCCAGCCGGAAAGGCGGCACCAGTTGCAGGCGGGAAGTGATCGTGTAGGTGGCCTCCCGGGCCGGTCGGGGCGGGGTGGCGGTGGCCGGCTCCTGCGCCCACGCGGCGCCCACGGCGGAGAGAACCAGCACGGCAGCCGGCACGAGGGGAGCGGGGACGCGGAGCATGACGCCCGCAGCAATGAGCGGTTTGTCCCGGAGCGGCGAGCGCGGACTCGCCGGGCGCGGGTTTCCGGGCGCAGCTCACTTTCTTGCACTGCGGAGGGGCGCTTTTCCAAGCGCCCAAGCTCGGCGGTTGAAAACCGCCGCTCCTTCGCTCTCTCCGGACTGCAAGAAACTGAGATGCGCCCCGGGCTTCCCTGACGGAGCGTTACTCGATCCTCGACGCGCGCAGCGAGGAGCGGTAGCGGATGAAGCCGCTGACCATGCACCCCATGACCTCCGTTACTCGCGTCCGTCGCTGTCTCGGCGCTGCCGTTCAACTGGCTTTGCTCGCCGCCGCGGTGGTAGCCGCCGAACCGATCTCGCCGTGGCGGCTGATTTTCGCATTTGGCGACAGCTACACCGACAGCGGGGCCGGCTATGTCGATGGCGACGGGCCGACGGCCATCGTCTATGTCGCGCGCGATCTCGGCGTCCCGTTCACTCACGCCACCGCTCCCGATGCCGCGGGCAAGGGGCTCAATTTTGCCGTGAGCGGAGCGCAGACCGGCGAAGGCGAGGGACGCCGCATCAAGGACGCGCTCCTCGGGCGCGGCATGCAGAACCAAGGACGGGATTTCGCCGCGCGCGTGCAGTCCGGCGCGGTGAAATTCGAGCCGGAGCGCACCTTGTTCTTCGTCGCCGGCGGCCTCAACGACGGACGGCTCACCACGGAGACCACAATGGCCAACCTGACGCTGCTGGTGCGCCAGCTCCACGCGGTGGGCGCGCGACATTTTTTGATCGCAGTGCTGCCGCAGAAAATCCCGCAGTTTGCCCGGGTCGGGCAACGGCTGAGCCCGGCTCTCGCGCAGCTGCCGGTGTCGCTGAAGGAGCAGTATCCCGCCGCGACGTTTCACGTGAGTCGGTGGGGCGACTACATGGATGCAGTCATGGCCGAGCCCGCGCGCTTCGGCATCACCAACACCACCGATGCGTGCGCCGGTCGCGCGCTCTTCGATCAGGACACGACGCCACGCGGCGACCCGAAGACGTATTTCTTCTATCATGAGGGACACCCCTCGACCGCGGTGCAGCGGATCGTCGCCCACGAGCTGCGCCGCGAGGTGCTCGCCGCGGCACCGGTGGCCGGGCTGGCTGCGCTCAACGGCACGTGGAAACCCACCGCGGCCGAACTCGCTGGTCAGCCGATGCCGCCACCCGTGCTCAAGACCATCACGCTCAAACTCGATGGCGCCGCCTACGAGGTTGTCGTCGAAACGCCGAAAGGCCCGGCCGTGGACCGGGGCGCGGTCACCATCGACCTGGCGACGAAGCCCGCGAGCATGACGATCGCCGGCATCGAGGGGCCCAACGCCGGCAAGGCCTTTCCCGCGATTTACGAGATTGCGGGCGACACGCTGCGGATCTGCTACGACCTGGCCGGCAAGGCGCGTCCGACGGAGTTCAAAACGCGACCCGAGACGAAACAGTATTGGGTGACTTACCAGCGAGCCAAGTAGGCCGGGTTTTCCAGCACAGTAGCGGACGACGATACGGCGAGGGAAACGTCCCGAGGGTTGCCGCCGTCACAAGGTTTGGCGCACGTTTAGCGCCATCTACCCCATGGATGCACACTCGCTCTCCCGGCGCACTCTCCTGAAAGGTGCGGTTTCCACGGCCGCGTTGCTCAGTCTGCCGAAACCATTGCAGGCGCAGGTGGGCTCAACCGTGCGCACGCCGCGCGTCATTCCGCCGGGAGAGAAACTCAACATCGCGTGCATCGGCTGCGGGGGCAAAGGCCAGAGCGATGTCGAGGCGCTCAGCGGTGAAAACATCGTGGCGCTGTGCGATGTCGATTGGACGAAAGCGAAGCGCATCGCGGAGAAATTCCCGAACGTTCCGAAGTTTCAGGACTACCGTGTGATGTTGCGCGAGTTGGACGAGAAGATCGACGCCGTGACGGTCACGGTGCCCGACCACATGCATTATCCGATCGCAAAGGCGGCGATCGAACTCGGCAAACACGTCTACGTGCAGAAGCCGCTCACGCACACGGTGTGGGAGGCGCGGCAACTCGCCGAACTCGCCCGCCGCCACGAAGTCGCCACGCAGATGGGCAACCAGGGCCAGGCCGAGGAAAACGTGCGCGTGCTCTGCGAATACCTCTGGTCCGGTGCGATCGGCGCGGTGCGCGAGGTGCACGTGTGGACCAACCGTCCGATCTGGCCGCAGGGCCTCGAGCGTCCGAAGGAGGCACCCGTGCCGGCGTCGCTCAACTGGGATCTGTGGCTCGGCGTCGCGCCGGAGCGGCCCTACAATCCCGCCTACCATCCGTTCAAATGGCGCGGCTGGTATGACTTCGGCACCGGCGCGCTCGGCGACATCGGCTGTCATTCGTTCGCGCCGATCTCGCGGGCGCTGAAGCTCGGTCCGCCCGTGAGCGTCGAGGCCGTCTCGAGTCCGCTCGGCAAGGAAACCTATCCGTTGGCGTCGATCGTGCGGTATCAGTTTCCCGCGCGCGGCGACCTGCCCGCGGTGAAGATGTTCTGGTATGACGGCGGCCTGAAACCCGAGCGCCCCGCCGAGCTTGAGGACGACCGCGCCCTCGGCGAGGGCGGCACGATCTACGTCGGCGACAAGGGCGTCATCTACAACGGCCGGCTGCTCCCGGAGTCACGAATGCGCGCGCACCCGCCGCCGCCGCGGACGCTCGCGCGCTCGCCGGGCCACTACCAGGAATGGTTGCTGGCGTGCAAAGGCGGCGAAGCGGCTGGATCGAATTTCGACATCTCGGGGCCGCAAGCGGAGACCATCCTGCTCGGCAACATCGCGCTGCGCACGCAGAAGAAGCTTCTGTGGGATTCGGAAAACCTGCGCATCACCAACGTGTCCGAGGCCAACGCGTTTCTGCGGCGACAATACCGGGCCGGGTGGGGCGTTTGACGAAGGACGTCGTCCCCGGGCAAAGAGTGTGATGGAGGCGGGCGCCCAGCAGCGGAAAACGTGGTGAGGAGAGGATGAGTGGTTTGGCCAAATGCCGCGGGGCCCGCCCCGCGGATCTTTATACCAACGTCCGGCAGTTTTTATACCAGTTACGGCGCGCTTTGAGACTCCTGATCTTGTCGGACCGCCCGGTGGGCGGGCTGCCCGGCCACCGGCCGGGCCGACAGTCCAAAAGCAGGGTGACGCTGGCATTGCGCGGGATCCGGTTGATCAATTTCCTGCGCCCACAAAAAGCCGCCCGCAGCAGAGTGCGGGCGGCCGAAGGCCAGAGATTGCCGGCCGAGGATTACTGGAGTTCGTAGACCTCGACGAGGGCGATGCCACTCGTCGCGCCGACCCCAGAGACCTGCGCAGTGTAGTTGCCGGGCGCGAGGTTGAGCACCAGCGCCGCATCCAGGCTGCCTGTCGGGAACGCGAACGCGCCCGCGCGGGCCGACGATTCAACGATCGCCGCGGCGTCGGCCGAGGTGCTCCAGCCGGCGTTCGTGGCGACGGTGGCGCCGGCGCGGTTGATCAGCGTGAGTTGCGGGCGGGCCAGCACCCCGGTCAGGCCAAACTGCGCCAGGGTCGGGCCGGCCGCGCGGATGAGCACGCGCTTCGGAGCGCTGCCCGTGACCACCACGCCGGCGGTGAGAATGCTCTCGCCGGGACCGGTCAGGGCGCGGGTGGAGATGTTCGCCAGCTTTTGCGCGGTCGAGCCGCCGGAAAGATCGTAAACTTCGACGAGCGCGACGCCGGTCCTCGCGTCGGCGGCGCTGCACGTGGCCGAGTAGTTGCCCGGGGGCAGGGTGGCCAGAATCACCGAGTCAG
The DNA here is from genome assembly GCA_016235555.1 of Verrucomicrobiota bacterium. Lineage (GTDB taxonomy): Bacteria > Verrucomicrobiota > Verrucomicrobiia > Opitutales > Opitutaceae > JACRKC01. The sequence continues at coordinate 40,633 of JACRKC010000001.1, read as the reverse complement.
CGCTGCTGGCGCCGAGCGGGAACGCGCCGGAACGGGCCGCGGCCGCGATGATGTCGGCCGTCGGGCTGCCCGCGGACGTCCACCCGATGTTGGTTGCGAGCAACGTGGTGCCACGGCTCAAATCGAGCCGGGGCGCCGCGGCCGCGCTCGCCACGCCGAGCGTGCGCAGCGTCGGGCCGACCGCCCGGATCAAGACGGTCTTCGACTCGAGACCCGTGACGACAAAGCCGACGATCACCGACTCGGCGCCGATGCCGGCGCTAGCCCGGGTCGAAATGTTGCTCAGGCGCTGTTCGCCGAGTCCGCTCGCACCGGCGGCGAAACCCGCGAAACTCGTCGCGGCGTTCTTCGCATCGACGACCGTCAGCGAGACGACGCCCGTGTCCGCCGCCAGGGTGCCGACGACCGATTGCGCGCCGGAGGTCGTGATGGCGATCTGCCGCGTGGCATCGACGGTGCCCGTGCCGCCGTCGACCGTGGAACCGGATTGCAGCAGGACAAACGCCTGGCCCGCGGGACTGGCGATCAGGAGCGCCTGCGCCGAGCTGCCCGAGGCGGCGGCTTGATAGAAGCCGGCGACGGTCGCGGTGGCGCCGGCGTCGTTCGCCCGGGCGGCCGACAATGCGAGCGTGCTCCCGGAGGTCGAAGCGCCGGTCAGCGAGCCATCGGACGCGATGGTGCCGGCGAAGGTCAGATCGTCGATGCCGGCGGCAGCGACCGCATCCACGGCGCCGGGGGCAACGGAAGCCGCCGCGCCGGAGGTCGTCGAGACCACGATACGGAAGGTGCCGTCGTCCTTGATTTCCACCGAGCGGCCCACGTAGGACGTGCGGCTGGCCGCGGCGTAGCCGAGGAACACGCCCGTGTTGTCATCGTCCACACGCAGGGCGAACGAACCGGCCGATCCACCGAGCGAACCGAACCAAGTGCCGGCGAAGCTGCGGCCGAGCACGGCAAGACCGGCGTTGGACGAAGTGACACTGCCCGCGGAGTTCGTGATGACCACCGAGTAGGCGCCGGCCTGGGCGGTGGTCGCATTCGCAAGCGTGAGCGTGGCGTTGGTCGCCCCGGTGATCGTGTTGCCGTTGAGGCGCCACTGGTAGGTCGGGGCGGGCGTGCCGTTGGCCACCACGAAGAAGGTCGCGCTGCGGCCGGCCACCACGCGGGCGTCGGCCGGCTGGCGGGTGATCACCGGCGCCTGCGCGGTCGCGGAGACCGTGAGCCGGGCGAGTGCGCTGATCACCTGACCGGAGGAGTTGAGCAGCACGACATCGTAGCCCGCGGCATCGGCGTTCTGCACGTTCGCGAGGGACAGCGTGGCGGTCGTGGCCCCGGCGAGGTCGCTGCCGTTCTTGCGCCACTGATAAACCGGGGCGGGATTGCCGGTCGCGACCACCGTGAAACCGGCGGTGCCGCCGACGAGGGCGACCTGCGGTGCCGGCTGGGTGAGAATCTTCGGCGCGGCGTTGGCGGCGCTGACGGTGACCGTCGCGTTGGCCGAGGTGGTCGTGCCGCCTTCATTCGTGACGGTGACCGAGTAAACACCGCCCGCGGACGCGGCGACATTGCTCAACCCGAACTCCGTGGTCGTGGCACCGGTGAGGGCCGCGCCATCCTTGCGCCACTGATACGTGAGCGGACCCTGGCCGGTGGCCTGCACGGAGAGCGTGGCGGTCGCGCCGACCTGCAGGGTGCGACTGGCGGGCTGCACGACGATGACGGGCAGCGGCACCGCGGGGCGGATCGTCACCGTGGCGGCGCTGGAAGTCACGCTGCCGACGGAATTGGCGACCTCCACGGTGTAGGCGCCGGACTCCGCGACCGTGCCCGAGAGGGTGAGCGAGGAGTTGGTGGCGCCACTGATCGCGGCGCCATCCTTGCGCCACTGATAGGTCGGAGCCGGCGTGCCGGTGGCCGTCACGCTGAGCGTGGTGCCGGTGCCGGCCGTGCCGGAGTAGCTCGCCGGCTGCGCGGTGATGGCGGGAGCCACCAGGGGCACGTCATTGACCGACAGCGCCGCGGGCGCGCTGGTCACGCTGCCGATGGAGTTGCTCACGGTCACGCGATAGAGGCCGGCGTCGGATTTCTGGGCGGCGTTGATCGTGAGGGAACTGAAGACGGCGTTGTCGATATTCACGGCGTTCCGGCTCCACTGATAGTTGGGGCCGGGGTTGCCGGTCGCCGCGACCGTGAACGTCACCGAGTTGCCCACGAAGGCCGTCTGCCCGACCGGGTGGGTGGTGATCGTCGGCGCCGCGCTCACCTGGATCAACGCCCCGGCCGAGGTCGTGGTGCCCACGGTGTTGGTGACGGAAACGGTGTAGAGGCCGGCGTTGTTGCTTTGGAGGCTCGGGATGGCCAGCGAGGCGCCGGCCGCCCCGGCGACCGCCGTTCCGTCCTTGAACCACCGATAACTCAACGGCGCGCCACCTGTCGCGGTGACGGTCAACGTCACCGACTGCCCCTGCGAGTAACTGCCGCCCACCGGATGCGCGGAGATGCTGGGCTGGAGCAGGACCGTGACCACGGCGGCCGACGAACTGACGAGGCCGATTCCGTTGCTGACATCGACGGTGTAGGTGCCGGCATCGGACGATTGGGCGGAAGTGATCGTGAAGGTGGAACTGGTCGCGCCGGAAATCGCCGAGCCGCCGCGGTTCCACTGGAACGTGGGCGCCGGGCCGCCGGTCGCCGCCACGCTGAGCGTGAGGGACTGGAATTGCGCGACCGACGAGGAGACGGGTTGCACCGTGATGACGGGAGCTTCGTTCACGGTCAGCGCCGCGGTGGACGACGTGACGCTGCCGACGCTGTTGGTCGCGACCACCGTGTAGTTGCCCGCGCTGGCCGCGGTCACGGCCGTGAGGGTGAGCGAGGCGTTGGTCGCGCCGGAAACGACGAGGCCGTTCCTGAACCATTGGTAGGCCGCCGTCGGATTGGCGGACACGACGGAGGTCAACGTCTGCGTGCCGCCCGACGCCACCGTGGCGGCGACCGGCTGCGTCGTAAACACCGGCGACTTCATCACGGTCAAGGAGGCTTGGGCGGAGGTCGCCGCCCCGCTGGTATTCGTGGCGATGCAGTGATAGTTCGCCATGTCGGGCAGCGTGGCCTGGGTGATCGTCAGGCTCGCCGCGGTGGAACCGGAGATGAGACCGATTCCGCCGGCATTGGCGCCATCCGTCATCGCCACGCCGTTCTTATACCACTGGTAGGTCGGCGTCGGATTGCCACTGGCCAGAATCGTGAACGTCACCGACGTGCCGTCCACCACCGTCTGAGGCGCGGGCTGGCTGGCGATCGACGGGCTGAAGGACGTGTTGGAGACGACAAACAACGTGGCGTTGGTGGCCGACGTCGCGGTGCCAAATTCGTTCGATACCGTGACATCGTAGGTGGCGTTGTCGGCGGACGACGCGCTGAAAATCACCAACTGGCTGCTGCGGGCACCATTGCTGATGGTCACATTGCCGAGCCCGGCCAACGAGCCACCGTTCTTGCGCCACGTATAGGTGAACGGGCCTGTGCCACTTACATTGACCGTAAAGTAGGCGGTCTGACCTGCGACCACGGTGTAGGTGCTCGGCTGCGTGACGATGGTCGGAGGCAGATTCACGGTCAGAGTGACCATCGAGGTCACGAGGCCGCCGACCGAGTTGGTGACAAGGCAGTCATAGTTGCCCGCATCGCCCGCGCCGACGTTGCTCAGGATGAGATTGGGCGTCATCCAGGACGAGTTCAGCGCCATGGCCACGCCGTTGCGCCGCCACTGGTAGCTCGGCGCCGGGGTGCCGGTGGCCGTGACCGAGAAGGTGATGTTGCCACCCGCCGTCGTAAACTGGCTCACGGGCTGCACGGAAATCACCGGCAGGGAGTTCAGCGCGCCGAGCGTCACCTGATTCGAGGTGACCGATCCGGCGACGTTGGAGACCACCACATCGTAGGACGCGACGTCGTTCGCGGTGATGCCGATGAGATTCAGGGTGGGCCCCGAGGCGCCCGTGATCGCGGTGCCGTTCTTCCGCCATTGGTAGAAGACCGGGGCGGTGCCGGTGGCGACGACGCTGAAGCTGGCGTTTCCGCCCGTGGCCCCCGTGGCCGACACGGGCTGGGTCGTGATGCTCGGCGGCGTGACCAGCGTGAGCGTGGCCGTGGGGCTCGTCACCGAGCCGACACTGTTCGAAACCACCACATCGTAGGTGGCGGCGTCGCCGGCCGCGACATTGGTCAGCGTCAGCACGCCGGTCGCGACGTTGCCGAGCAGCAGCGTGGCCGAATTGGCGCCGATGATGTTGGCGCCGTTTTTCCGCCAGGTAAAACTGGGGATGCTGTTGCTGATCACATCAACGGTGAACCGCACGGTCTGGCCGGCTGTCGTCGTGATGTCGTAGGGTGGGGTCGTGATGGCCGGCGCGGTGTTCACCGTGAGGGTGGCAAAGGGCGAAACGACGCTGCCGATCGAGTTGCTGACCACCACGTCGTAGTTGGCTGCATCCGCGGCGACGACGCTGGCGAACGAGAGCGTGCTGTTGGTCTGGCCCGTGATGCTGCTGCCGTTCTTGCGCCATTGATAGGTGAACGGTCCCGTGCCACCCGCCCCGACGCTGAAGTTCGCCGTGCCGCCGAGGTTGGCCACGACCGAGGTCGGCGCGGAGGTCACCGACGGGCGCAACACCACCGTGAGGGTGGCCGTCGAACTCGTCACGCTGCCCGCCACGTTGGCCACGACTACGTCGTAGTTGCCCGGGTCATTGGCGCCCACGTCGGTCAGGTTCAGCACCGAGCTGGTCGCACCGGCGATCGGACTGGTATTGCGCCGCCATTGATAGGTTGGGGCGGGCGTGCCGGTGGCGGCGACGCTGAAGTTGACCGAGCTGCCTTGGTTGGCGGTCAAGGCGGTCGGTTGCGCGAGGATCGAGGGCGGGACATTCACCGTGAGCGTGGCGGCGGTCGAGATCACGGAACCGGCCGAGTTGCCCACCACCACGGCAAAGCTGCCGCTGTCGGACAGCTGCACGCTGGTGATGCCGTAGGTCGAGTTGGTCGCGCCGAAAATATCGAAGCCGTTCTTCTGCCACTGGTAGGTGGGCGCCGGATTGCCCGAAGCCAGGACGCCGAACACCGCCGGCTGATTCTGGGTCACCGAGAGGCTCACCGGCTGCACGGAAATCGTCGGGGCCGTCGTGGTCGTCCCGCCGCCCGTCGAGCCGCCGCTCCCTCCGCTGGTCGCCGACGGAGTCAGCACGATGTCCGAAACCGAGACCGAGGCGAGCGTGCCTCCCGCCGGCGTGAGATTCAAAGCCATCGACGCGAAGGTCTGGTTCGTGGACAGACCCGAGGGATAGTTGACCGTGAACGAGAAGGACGGGGTCTTGGTGGTCGGAACCGTCGAATAAGTGAACACGTAGGTTCCGCCCTGTCCGGCCGCCGGCCGGGACTCCGGCACGTTGGTGCCGCTCGTGGTGCCAAACGTCCACCCCGACGGCACGCTGCCCAACGTCACCCCGAGGCTCGAAACCGTGCCGCTGTAGCTGATGTTCACGGTGAACGTCAGCGAGCCGCCCGCCGTCGAATAGCTCGTGGCTGAAGGGGTGATCGTGGCGGTCTGCGCGCGCACCGCCAGCGCGCCCGCGACTGCAAAGAGCAACGAAACGAGTAGTTTTTTCATGATAAAAGTTGGAAGCTAGTTGGCTGATAATGCGGCATTTGCCGACACAATTATTTCGGTTTCACCGCGCACCACACTCGATGACCTCCTGACGGACCGGCGGCGGGATGGTTCTCACCCACCGAGGGATTTCGCCGGAGATTCGACCGGATGGCACCGCGCGACTGACAACCACCCCGGGGTTCAGTGCCCGCGTTCGCGCAAATTACCACAACGCCACGGCCAACGGGATTTTCCCGGCTTGGAGGTGCGGGGCGGAATCGAACCGCCGAATAGAGCTTTTGCAGAGCTCGGCCTTACCACTTGGCTACCGCACCGTCGCAGGAGCCGCGGAAGTTGCGTGAAAAAAATTCGCCGCGCAAGCGTCGAATCGTGTTCGTCGTCCGCGCGGGTGTAACAGGAAGTGAGGTTGGCAAACAGAGCCTTGGTTGTAGCAGCAGTCTGCGACCGCCGAACGAGAACCCTTGGCGCATCGCCGGCGGTCGCAGACCGCCGCTACCGCTGGCTGACTTCCCTTCCGGTTGCAACCCGTCCGCGCCGCACGGCTTGCCGGTTTGGTTTCGCGACGGTGGGTCAACTCGCTGGCGAGCGGGGTTTGGCGCGCGCGGGAACGAGGGGTGCATTCGCACCGGAAAGCCGTGGTCTGCGCCGCCCCAGCCGCAAACTGTCCGACGGACGCTCCCTTGCTCCACCCGCCACCCGCCGCAGTGTCCCGCCCAGCGATCGACCCCACTCGCTCATGAAACCCAGTCTTCGCCTGTGTCCGGCGGTTTGGCTCGCCCGCCACCCCTCGACGGGCGACGGCCCCGGCTTCGAGTCGCCGCCCCGATAGTTCGTGGACGAGGCGTCCCGCCTCGTCTCCTCCATTCACCCTCATGCGCCCCATCCTCCTCGTCTTCTCTCTCGCTCTCGCCACCGTCACGCCCGCCGCCACCGAGTCCGAGCGTCGCGCCCAACTCGACTGGATGTTGAAAAATCTCCCGGACGTCCCCACGTGGCGCGAGTGGCAGCATAAGACCGGCGCGCTCCCGCCTGACTTCGACGCGCTCCCTTCCGCGAATTTTCTCCCCGATCCCTTCAGGTTCGCCGATGGCCGCACCGTCGCGATGCCGCGCGACTGGCCGGCGCGCCGCGACGAGATCAAGGCGCTCTATCAAAAACACATCCTCGGCACGCTCCCGCCCAAGCCGAAACTCGATCGCGTCGTCCCAGGCGGCGAGCCCGCGAAATTCCCCGGCTACACCACGCGCACAGTCACTCTCCACTACGGGCCCGAACAAAAAATCACCTCGCAGGTCACGCTCACGCTCCCCGACGGCCCGGGTCCTCATCCGGTGCTGATCGGCGGTGGCGGCGCGTGGACCGCCTCGCTGCTCCGCCGCGGCTACGCCGCCTGCGAATTCCCCTCCAGCGTCGATCAAGAAACCAATCTCCAACAACTCCACCCCGGCTTCGACTTCGCCACGATGGCGCAACGCGCGTGGACCGTGCAGCTCGTCGTCGACTATCTCCACACCGTTCCCGAAATCGATCGCGCGCGGATCGCGCTCACCGGCTACTCGCGCGGCGGCAAGATGGCGCTCACCGCGGCCGCCTTCGACGACCGCATCGCCGCCGTGGTCGCCGGCAGCACCGGCGTCGGCGGCGTGACCGCGTGGCGCCTCGCGGGCGAACGCGGCATGGGGGAGGGCGTCGAGTCCACCACGCGCATGTTCCCGCTCTGGTTCGCGCCGCAGCTCCGTTTCTTCGCCGGACACGAGGATCGCCTGCCCGTCGATGCGAATCTCCTCATGGCCCTCGTCGCCCCGCGCGCGCTCCTCACCAACCACGGCCTCAACGACGAGGTCGCCAACGTCTGGGCCAACGAGCAGGCCTCCGCCTCCGCCCTCCGCGTCTATCGCGCGCTCGGCAAGCCCGACGCGCTCGGCCTCATGCGCAACCCCGGTTTCCACGGCACCAACGATATCGAGGGCTGCATCGACTGGCTCGACATCCAGTTCGGCCGCAGTCCGCGCGCGTGGAAAACCGATCTGCTCTACCCGTGGGATTTCGACGCCTGGAAAAAAGTAGCGCCGGCGTCCCCGCCTGTTTCGAAGCACCGCGCAGGCGGGACGCCTGCGCTACTCTCTCCCGCCGACACCCGCGCCGCGATCGAGTGGCTCCTCGGCTCCGCGCCCACCAAATACACCCCGCCCGCCGGCGGCCGCGGCTTCGGCGGCGGACCCGGACGCGGCGGCCCCGCGCCCACCCCGACGAAGCCCGTCGCCAACCCCGGCCAGCTCGCGCCCGATGTGCCCGCCTGGGTGATCGCGCGCAACAGCCAGGAATTCGGCTGGCGCGATCCCGAGCGCAGCGCCGCCGACTCGCGCCGCATCCGTTTCGGCTCCGGCCTCACCGGCGATCTTTATTTTCCGGCCGGCGCACCCGCCGACAAAAAACTCCCCGCCGTCGTCTGGCTTCACGGCTACAGCCACCCGCTCGGCTACATGTGGGTCTATCGCCGCGATCTCCATCCCGTGCTCGCGCTCGTCCAGGCCGGCTACGCCGTGCTCGCGTTTGACCAGTGCGGCTTCGGCTCCCGCCAGGCGGAGATCGGTCCCTTCTACGATCGCTTTCCGCGCTGGTCGCAGCTCGGCAAGATGATCGACGATACCCGCGCCGCGATCGACGCGCTCGAAAGGGAGGCCAACGTCGACGCCGCGCGCATCTCGCTCTTCGGCTACACGCTCGGCGCAAATGTCGCGCTCCACGCCGCGGCGCTCGACTCGCGCGTGAAGAGCGTCGTGTCCGTCTCCGGCTTCACGCCGTGGCGCACCGACACCGCGGCCAAGCCCACCGGCGGCCTCGCGCGTTTCAGCGTCGAGCGGCCCGTCGTGCCGCGCCTCGGCCTTTTCATCGGCCAGGAATCGCGCGTCCCCTACGACTACGACGATCTCCTCGCCGCCATCGCGCCGCGCCCGGTGTTCGTCGTGCAGCCCACGATGGATCGCGACGCCACGCCGGCCGATGTCCGCGCCGCGGTCGAGCGCGCGCGTCAGGCTTCCGCCAACGTCACGCTCGACGAGCCCCACGACTACCAACGCTTCCCCGCCGCCACCCAGGCCCGCGCCATCGAGTGGCTAAAAGCCCAACCATGAATCTGAATTTCTTTAGCCGCAAAAAGACACAGAGTGCATCTTGCCAGGCCGGCGGAGCCTTTCCGTGCGCCTATAGGCGCCTTTCGGGTCTCATTTGCCCTCCGGTTTTTTGCGCCTTTTTGTGGCCCATCCTCAGTCTGGCTCAGCCCGCCCCCGTCACGATCACCGAGGACGCTGCGTCGTTCACGCTTGCCAACGGCGTCCTCACCGCCCGCGTGCTCAAGCGCAACGGCGACCTCGCTTCGCTCCAGTTTCGCGGCGCCGAGATGCTCAACGACAAATCCGGCCACGCCGGCGCCTACTGGTCGCACGACACCACCGGCGGCACCGACCTCGTCACCCGCATCACCATCGATCCCGCGACCAACGGGGGCGCGCGCGGCGAGGTGTCGGTGAAGGGCATCTCCGGCGGCAAGCGTATGGGCCACGGCCCCGGCGCGGCGGCCGGCGGCGATTTCCCCGCCGACATCGAGATCCGTTACACGCTCAACGGCGACGACACCGGCATCTACACCTCGTGCACGTTCACCAAGCAGCCCGGCTATCCCGCTGCCGCCATGACCGAGGCGCGCTTCGCCGCAAAGCTCGCCGACACCTTCGACTGGATGACGGTCGACGCGAAACGCGATCAACATTTCCCCGCGTCGCTCAAGGACGGCGACAAATACATTTACACCACCGTGCAGTTCGAGAATCCCGTCTTCGGCTGGTCGAGCACGAAGGAGAACATCGGCTTCTGGCTCGTGAATCCCTCGGTCGAGTTCCTCAGCGGCGGCCCGACGAAAGTCGAGTTTCTCGGCCACCGCGACACCACGCCCGTCGCCGCCCCCATCGTCTTCAACTACTGGCGCAGCTCGCACTACGGCGGCGCCGCCGTCGAGGTCGGCGAAAGCGAAAAGTGGGTGAAGACCATCGGGCCGTTTCTCCTCTATGTGAACATCGGCGCGGACCGGAACGCGCTCAAGGCGGACGCGTTCGCGCGGCAGAAAAAAGAAGCCGCGCTGTGGCCTTACGCATGGGTCAGCGGCATCGACTTTCCGCTGAAACACCAGCGCGCAACCGTCAGCGGCCGCCTCGTTCTGAACGATCCTTTGTGGGAGGGGCTTTACGCCCCGACTCAATCGGCTGCGTCAGCCAGTCGGGGCGTAAAGCCCCTCCCACAACTTCCACGGCTGCGCGTCGGCCTCACCGCTCCAGCCTACACCTCGCCCTACGTCCGCCCGCCCACCCCGCCCGGTGGAAAGGGTCCGCAAGGCCCCACCGGCCCGAGGCAGATCGATTGGCAGACGGACGCGAAGCACTACCAATTCTGGGCGTGGGGCGAGACCGACGGCCGCTTCAGCGTGCCGAACGTGCGCCCCGGCCGCTACACCCTGCGTGCAATCGCCGACGGCGTGCTCGGCGAATACGCCCAAGCCGACATCGTCGTCGAACCCGGCAAGAATCTCGACCTCGGCCAGCTCCAGTGGACGCCCGTCCGCCGCGGCCGGCCGCTTTGGGAAGTCGGCATCCCGAATCGCAACGGCTCCGAGTTCGCCGGCGCGGAGAAATTCTGGGTGCCGGAGAAGCCGCTCGAATACGCGACGCGTTTCCCGCACGACGTGAACTTCGTCATCGGCCAAAGCGATCCGGCGAAGGACTGGTGGTTCCAGCACGTGCCGCACAACGAGGACCCGAGCGCGAAATCCCGCCCCTTCTTCGGCATCACCACGCCGGGCCGCGCGACTCCCTTCAAGATTTCATTCGACCTGCCGGCGGCCGTGCGCGGCACGGCAGTCCTGCGCGTCGCCGTCGCGGGCAGCAATACCCGCGAGGTCGCCGTCTCGGTCAATGGCGCGGACGTTGGCAAAATCGACCGCCTCCCCGCCGAGGGCGTGATCACCCGCCATTCGATTCAGGGACTCTGGAACGAGCGCGAAGTGACCTTCGATGCCAGGCTGCTCAAGCCCGGTGCCAATTCGCTCGTGCTCACCGTGCCCGCCGGCCCAGTGAACAACGGTGTCATCTACGACTACCTCCGCCTCGAACTCGACGAATCCGCCACGCCCTGATCCAGGTGGGCCGTGCGCTCCGCGCGCCGGCCGAGAGGGTGTTCGTCTCCCTCGGCCGTGCACGGAGTGCCCGGCCCACCTCAAGGCACGTCGAGGCCACCGTGCGGTTTTCGTCTGGCAACTCCCGCATCCCGCCCGCCATCGTCCCCGCGACATGCCCGACGCACCGTCCCAGCCCGCCGTCGCGCTCTCCGCCGTTTTCGTGAGCTACGCCTCGCAGGACGCCGCGGCGGCGCAACGCCTCTGCGCCGCGCTCCAGGCTGCGGGCGTTGAAGTCTGGCTCGATCAAAGCGAACTCGCCGGCGGCGACACGTGGGACCGGAAAATCCGCGAGCAGATCAAGGCGTGCGCCCTCTTTGCGCCCATCATCTCGGCCAGCACGCAGGCGCGCCGCGAGGGCTACTTCCGCCTCGAATGGAAACTCGCCGCGCAGCGCACGCACACCATCGCCGACGGCACGCCGTTCCTCCTGCCCATCGTCATCGACGCCACGCGCGACGCCGACGCACTCGTGCCCGAGGAATTCCGCGCCGTGCAATGGACCCGGCTGCCCGACGGCGCACCCACGCCGCAGTTTGTCGAGCGCGTGAGGAAATTGCTCACGCCTGTTGTTGGCCCGGTCGCTGACCGGGCGCCCGACCAACGGTCGGGCCTACAGCCAAGCCCGGCGGCGGGCCGCCGCGTCCCCGTAGCAGCATGGGTCGGCGCGCTTGCCGTCATCGCCATCGGCCTCGGCGCGACCTTCTTTGCCACGCAAAAATCCGAACCGCCTTCGCCAACTGCGAGCGCGAGCACGCGCCCGCCGACCGCATCCGCCAAATCCCTCGCCGTCCTCCCCTTCGCCAATCTCAGCACCGAGAAGGAAAACGAGTTCTTCGCCGACGGCATGCACGACGAGCTGCTCACCGCGCTCGCGAAGGTCGGCGCCCTCAAGGTCATCTCGCGCACCTCCGTGCTCGCCTACCGCGATCCCGCGAAGCGCGGCCTCACGCTCAAGCAGATCGCCGCCGAGCTCGGCGTGGCCAATATCCTCGAGGGCACGGTGAGCCGCGCGGCCGGCAGCGTGCGCATCAAGGTGAAGCTGATCGACGCCGCGACCGACCAGCCGCGCTGGGAAGACACCATCAACCTCAAGGCTGTGACGGACGTTTTCCAGGCGCAGGCCGACATCTCGGCGCGGATCGCGCAGTCGCTCGCCGCCACGATTTCGCCCGAGCTGAAACTCGCGCTCGCCAAGAAACTCACGGACAACCCCGCCGCCTACGACCTCTACCTCCGCGCGCGCCGCTGGCGGGAGATGAATTTAGGAATCAGCGACCCTGCCAAATACGAGGAAATCGTAGTGACGCCCCTCGAACAAGCCGTCGCGCTCGATCGGAACTTCGCCGTCGCTTACGCCGAGCTCAGCCAAGTCCACTCCTACCTCTATTGGTGGCCTCGCCTCGACCCTACTCCAGCCCGACTGGAGAAGGCGAAGGCGGCCGTGGACGAAGCCTTGCGCCTCGATCCGGCGCTGCCGGTCGCGCACAGTGCCCTCGGATACTATCATTATGTAGGTTCACTCGACTATGCGCGCGCGGCGGCGGAATGCGCCATTGCCCTCGCGGGGATGCCCGGCGACGCCGACATCCTCTTGAATCTCGGGGCCGCGCAACGCCGGCAGGGCCGGTGGGCCGAAGCAACGGTCAACCTCGAGCGAGCGTTTGGCGTGAACCCCCGTAGCCCGCTCATTTCCTCGACGTGGGTGGAGTGTCTCCTCGCTCAACGTTACTACGCGCGGGCAGAACGGGCCGCGGAACGGGCGCTCGCCGCCGATCCTGCGAGTGGCCGACTGCAGTTTCTCGAGGCGCAGGCTCGCTTCGCCCGGGATGGCGATCGAGTGCCGTATCGATCTGCGCTTGCTACCATCCCCTCAGGGACAATGGGCTTGGAGTCGTCAGACCCGCGGATCAGGCAGTTTGAAGAGGCGATCGAGGATGGGCGTCTTGCCGAGGCTGTTAGGGTCGGCTATGTGGAGCCGGAGCAGCGCGGGTCGCGGACCTCCGAACGCAACATGCACCGTTACTTTTTTGCCCTGAAGGCCGTCGGGGAAGGAGAGCAGGCGCGCGCCCTTGCCCTGGCCGCGATCGCTAGAACCACTGCGGAAACGACGGACAACCGGCGCGAATGGCAACGGGTCGCGCGGCTGGCGATGCTCAACGCTCACGCCGGACAGCCCGACGAGGCGCGACGGCACGCGGCCCGCGCCTTGGAGCTGATGCCCGTGAAACGTGATGCTACGGAAGGTCCAAACGCACTCTCCAGGGTCGCGCAGGTGCACCTCGCACTCGGCGATCGCGACCGCGCGCTCGCGCTGCTCGACCAGGCCCTGAGCGTCCCGAGCAGTTTGATCGCAAACGAACTCCGCCTCGAACCGTGGTGGGCCCCGCTGCGCGACGATCCGCGCTTCCAGGCCGCGCTCGCGAAAGCCACCCCGCAGGACTGAGCGGAGCACTGCACGGAACAGTCGGCGTTCAACGTTTCACGCACAACATTTAGGTGGCAGAGGTAATCGCCGGAACGGTCCGAAGACGTGGGCGTTGAGCGTTTCGCGCTGAAGGTTGAGCGTTTCGCCGGGCGGCCATTCCCGCGTCCTTCAGCGCCGCCCCGCGTCTTTCCCTGCCATCGCCCCACTATGAACGCTCCAATCCTTGGCCATGTAAGGCTCAAAATGCACAAAACGCAGAACCAGCGTTCGAGCACCGGTGCCTTGTTTTGTGCTTTCTTGTGCTTCTTGTGGCCATCCTTTGCCTTGGCCCAGCCCGCCCCCGTCACGATCACCGAAACCGCCGAGCTCTACACGCTCGACAACGGCATCGTGACCGCGCGAGTCGCCAAGGCTTCCGGCGATCTCGTTTCGCTGCGTTACAGGAACCTCGAGATGCTCGCGTCGTTCCTGAAAGACGACGGCCTGCCCGACCTCGAAAAAGACCAGCCGGGTCATTTCGTCACCGGCCTCAACCGCGGCTTCACCGATCACCAATACGGCTTCTGGTCACATGATGCGATGGGCCCGAAAGCGTCCGGCATCGCCGCCTTGGCTCGCATCACGCTCGATCCGAAACAAAACGGCGGCGCCCGTGGCGAAGTTTCCGTGAAGGGCATCTCCAAGGACCGCAAGATGGGCACCGGCCCCGGCGTGCCGGGCGGCGCCAACGCCACCGGCCAGTTCGCCGCCGACGTGGAGATCCGCTACACGCTCGGCCGTGGCGAGAGCGGCGTCTACACGTATTGCGAATTCAACCACCCGGCCGACTACCCGGCCACCGGGATCGGCGAGGCGCGGTTCTGCGCGAAGCTCGCGGCGTTCTTCGACTGGATGAGCGTCGGCCAGAGCACCCATCACCACAAACACTACCCGAAGGAACTGCGCGAGGGTGACAAATACGTCTACACCCTCAACCAAACCGACAACCCCGCGTTCGGCTGGTCGAGCCAGACCAACAATGTCGGCTTCTGGTGCCTCAACGCCTCGATGGAATACATGAGCGGCGGCCCGACCAAGATCGAGTTTCAGGGCCATCGCGACACGAACGCCATCGCCGCGCCGTGCGTGCTGAATTACTGGCGCAGCTCCCACTACGGTGGCGCCGCGGTCGACGTCGCCGCGGGCGAGAGCTGGCGGAAGGTCATCGGGCCGTTCCTGCTCTACGTGAACGCCGGCGCGAGCCCCCAGGCGATGTTCGACGACGCGAAGGCGCAGCAGAAGAAACAGGCCGCCGCCTGGCCCTACGCGTGGGTCGACGGCGTCGACTATCCCAAGCCGGCCGCGCGCGCGACCGTGCGCGGCCAGCTCGTGTTGCATGATCCACTGGGGGAGGGGCCTTACGCCCCGACTGGCTCGCAACCGAATCGGGGCACAAAGCCCCTCCGACAGATGAGCAACATCCGCGTCGGCCTCACCGCCGCGCCCTGGACCACCAACCCCGCCGGCCCCAGCGGCGCCACGCGCACGATCGACTGGCAGCAGGACGCGAAGCACTACCAGTTCTGGGCGCGTGCCACCGACGACGGCCGCTTCGAGATTCCGCACGTGCGCCCGGGCACCTACGTGTTGCGCGCGTTTGCCGATGGCGTGCTGGGTGAGCTGATGAAGGCCGATGTCGTCGTCGCCGCCGGCCAGCCGCTCGATCTCGGCCGCGTCACGTGGACCCCGGTGCGTCGCGGCCGGCAGCTTTGGGACATCGGCATACCGAACCGCAACGGCTCCGAATTCTTCCGCGGCGAGTCCTACTGGCGGCCCGACATCCCGCTCGAATACGCGAAACTCTTCCCGAAGGACGTGAACTTCATCGTCGGCCAGAGCGACCACCGGAAGGATTGGTTCTTCCAGCAAGTGCCGCACAACGAGAGTCCCGACGCGAAGGTCGAGCCCTTCTACGGCATCCGCGCTCCCGGCCGCGCCACGCCCTTCGCCGTGGCCTTCGATTTATCCGCCGCGCCCCGTGGTCGCGCCGCGCTCCGCCTCGCGCTCTGCGGCACCTCCGCGCGCCAGCTCGAAATCACCGTCAACGATCAACCCGCCGGCACAATCACGCTCGGCGCGATCGACGGCGCCATCGCGCGCCACGGCCGGCAGGGCCTCTGGTATGAACGCGAATTGTCCTTCGCCGCATCGCTGCTCAAGTCCGGCCCCAACATCCTGAGAATCATCCTCCCCGCCGGCCCGATCAACAACGGCATCCTCTACGACTACGTGCGGCTCGAACTCGACGAGTCCTCCGCCCGGCCGGCCCGCGACTGAGCATTCGGCCCGGGTGGGCAATGCCGCCCCACGGCTTTCCGGTTTGGTTTCGTAACTGTAGGCCAGCGCGCGGGCCTACGCGGAAACAATTTGTGCATTCGCACCGGAAAGCCGTGAAGGGTGTAACAGGAAGTGAGGCCAGTAAACCGAGGCCGTGGTTATAGCAGCGGTCTGCGCCGCCGAACGAGAACCCTTGGCGCATCGCCGGCGGTCGCAGACCGCCGCTACAGCTGGCTGACCTCACTTCCGGTTGCATCCAGCCGTGAGGGGCGCATCTGAGTTTCTTGCAGTCCGGAAAGAGCAAAGGAGCGGCGGTTTTCAACCGCCGAGCTTGGGCGCTTGGATAAGCGCCCCTCCGCAGTGCAAGAAAGTGAGTCACACCCAGCCGTGAGTGGGTGTAACTCAAACTGATGTCGGCGCTCTGTAGCGGCGGTCTATGACCGCCGTCGAACCGTCGCTTGTGCTTCGTCGGCGGTCATAGACCGCCGCTACAACCGAACCCTTCGTTGACTGACATCAGTTTGAGATGCACCCAGCCGTGAGTGCCGCCCGCGTTTGGGCTGGCCAGGGTTGGCGACGGCGCTTTGCATCGCTCACGCTCCCATGTCGGTTCCTTCAGTGTCCCCCGACTCCCGCGCCGTATTCCTGAGCTATGCCCATGAAGACACGGACGCGGCCCAGCGTGTCGCCTCGGCGCTGCGCGCCGGCGGCCTCGAGGTGTGGTTCGACCGCGACGAACTCCGCGGCGGCGACGCCTGGGATACGAAGATCAAGCGGCAGATCCAGAGCTGCACCCTGTTTCTGCCGCTCATCTCCGCGCACACGAACCGGCGGGGCGAGGGCTATTTCCGCCGCGAATGGAATCTCGCGGTGAACCGCACGCTCGACATGGCCCAGGACCGGGCGTTCCTGCTGCCGGTGGTGATCGACGCCACCGCGGAGAACGCCGCCCGGGTGCCGGACAAGTTTCTGGAGTTCCAATGGTCCCGGCTGCCCGCGGGCGAAACCCCGGCGGCGTTCGTCGAACTCGTGCGGAAACTGCTCGCCGATCCCACGGGACACCCGTTCGTGCGGCCCCCGCCTCCCGCGCCGCGGGCGCGCCGCTCACCGCGCTGGGGACTCGGCGCGCTCGCCGCGGCGTTGGCCGCCTTGCTTGTTTACGTCGCCCTGCGCCCGTTCGTGCGCGATCCGGCGGCGGCGCCCCTGCCGGCCGACAAATCGATCGCCGTGCTGCCGTTCGCCAATCGCAGTCCGGACCAGGAAAACGCCCTGTTTGCCGACGGCGTGCATGACGACGTGCAGACCATCCTGTGCAACATCCGCGAACTGCGCATCGTGTCGCGCACCTCGGTCGAGCAATACCGCGGGACGAAGAAGCGCGTGAAGCAAATCGCGGGGGAACTGGGCGTGAGCTATGTGCTCACCGGTAGTGTGCAGCGCGTGGGCCCCAAGGTGCGGGTGACCGGCCAGCTCGTCGATGCGCGCACGGACGCCGAGGTGTGGGCCAACAACTACCTCCGCGATCTCACGGACATCTTTGCGATCCAGACCGAGCTCGCCACGGAGATCGCGGGCAAGTTGCAGGCCGTGCTCTCGCCCCAGGAAAAGAAGCTCCTCGCCCGCGCGCCGACCACGAAGGTCGCCGCCCTCGATCTGTTCCACAAGGCGATCGCCCTCGTGGAACGGCAGGTGACCAACGACGTGGACGCGTTCGCCCGGGCGGCGCCGTTGTTGCAGAGTGCGGTGGAGCTCGATCCGGAGTTCGCCCCGGCCTGGGGCCGGCTCGCGGTGCTGCTGCTCCGGCAGGAAGCCAAACGCCGCGATCCCACCGGGGAACGCGTGCCGGCGGCCCAGCGGGCGATCGATACGATGGAGCGCCTGGCGCCGGACAGTCTCGAAAGCCTGATGTTGCTCGCGACCTACTATTCGCGGCGGCTGGATTTTGCGCGCGCCGAGGGCTACGTCCGCCGCGCCACCGAAGCCGGTCCGAACAACGGCGAGGTGATCATGCTGCTGGGCGACGCCGAACAGCGCCACGGACGCTTCGCGGAAGCCCTCGCACACTACCGCCGGGCCTACGCGTTCGACCGGCAGTCGTTTGCCATCCGGAAAGCCCTCCGCGAATGGCTGGTGCGGTTGCGCCGCTACGACGAGACCGCCCGGCTGGTGAGCGACGATCCGCAGGCGGAGGCCCTGTCGCTGGCCCGGCTCGCGTTCCTGCAGCGCGGCTCGACCGCCGAGATGAAAGCCTGGCTGGCGGCCCGGCCGGTCATCATCGCGGGCGAGACGATGGACTGGTGGTGGACCGCCGGCGAGGCCAGGGAATTTGTGAACCTCTGCGCCGAGGCCCGGCTCAAGGGCGGGGCGAACGCCCTTTCCGTCTCGGACGAAACCAGGATGGCCTTTGCGTTGATGGTGACAGGCGAAACGGAAAAGGCGCGCGCCGAGGCCACCCGCCAGGTCGAGATCGCGCGCACGACCGGCGGGCTCGATTCGCGCCTCCTCGCCGTCAATCTCGCGCTGCTCGGCGACAAAGCGGCGGCGCTCGCGGCGCTGGAGCGCTACCTCGCGACGGCCCGCGCGAAAAACAACAATCTCGATCTCACCACCCAGCCGACCGGCCGGGCCGTCGTGCTCGTCTGGGCCGGCGAAAAGGATCAGGCACTGGCCGAACTCGCGCGGCTGCTTCGCGCTCCTTCCGGCGTGAATGTGCACGAGATGCGACGCGAGCCCTACTGGCATCCGCTCCGCGGCGACCCCCGGTTCGAGGCGCTGCTCAGCGATCCGGCGAACAACGCACCGTTGTTCTGAAAATCAGCGGCCCCGCGTTTCTCCATGGGTGTAACAGGCAGTGAGGTCAGCCAACGGATGCCCTGGTTGGAGCGGCGGTCTGTGACCGCCGACGGAGGACTGCTGGAGGTTCGACGGCGGTCACAGACCGCTACGACAGCTGGCTGACCGCACTTCCTGTTACGCCAGTTACGGCGCGCTTTGAGACTCCTGATCTTGCAGGACCGCCCGGTGGGCGGTCTGCCCGGCCACCGGCCGGGCCTACAGTCTCAAAGCGCACCGTAACTGGTATTACACCCCTTCTGTGCATCCTGCGTCGCCGGGCCACGAAACGCGGCGTGTCGTCAGGTGCCGGCGCGTGACCACCTCCAGTGTCGCGACCCAAAAGAAACGCGACATTGCGCAGCTCGGTAGCTGCGAGCGTGAGCGAGTGGCTCGTCCGGAAGCCACTCGCTCACGCTCGCGGCTACACCCCACGAAATCTCCGGGTCGCGACACTAGCCGGGCGCGGCGAGCATCAGCCACGCCTCGAAGAACGGCAGTTTCAGCGATGCGGGTGTCTGGGGATTCGGATTCGACAGCGCCACCCGGCAACGCCCCGCCGCGAGCGGGACGGACGTGATTTCGTTCCATTGCAACGCGTCCACCTGAAGGTTGACGGCGCTGGAAAAGAGCGCCCCGCCGCCTTGCGTGACGACGAGTCGGGCGGCGGACAGCACGCTTTGCCCTTCGTTCGGATACCGGATGAGCAACTGGTAGGTGGCGGCCGCCGGCACCGGCAGATCCCAGGTGACCGTCGCGGTCGGATCGGTCGAGGTCACGGGACGCACCGGCCATTGTCCGCCGAGCTGCACGCATGCGCCGCTCTGATCGACGGGCGTGCTTCCGGCTGCCGGCGGCGGCGCCCACCACGGCATCGCCGAACCGATCACCGGCACCCACGGCGGCGCGAGATCGGGCTGGGTGCCGGGCATCCACGCCGCGAGGGTGGCGAGATATTGGGCGAGTGCCGCATTGCCGGTGTAGGACAGGGCCGCGGCTTGGTAGGCGAGGGCGTCGTTTTGCGCGAGGTAGCTGTTCACCGCGTCGCTGAAGACATGCGGCAGCTGCGCGGGTTGGGTCGGCACCGGGGTTTGGTGCACCTGGCTCGCCGCGTAGCCGACGAGTTGAAGGTAGTAGTCGTTCGGCAGGGGCGCCGGATAGTTGATCAGGTTTTGTCCCGGCGGCGGGTTCTGCGCGACTTTGAAGATCTGCGTGCCCTCGTCCATCTCGTCGAACATCGCCTGGTAAAACATCGTGCAGCCGGCGTTCATGAGCAGGCGGTATTGCGCCCACAGGAAGCGCCCGTCCACGCGGTCGACCCGCGAGGCGCCGGTGCCGGGCGTGCGATTGAGCGCCATGCCCGCCTGCTGATTGCAGTCGCTGAAGCCGGGGAACACCACCGGCAGGTAATCGACGCCGTGTTGCCGGCACCACTGGATGTCGGGCAGCCAGTAATTCTCGCACCACAACTGCGCCTCGCCGAGATCGGAGAAGCGGCCCGGGGTCCACGGCGAGATGACGTCCACGCCCGCGAGCACCGCGAGGAGGTCGGTGTCGTTCGAGGCGTCCCTCTGGCCTGTGCGCCAGTTCTGCGCCTGGCACCAGCCGCTGGGCACGCCGGCGAGCACGCACAACCCGAGGTCGGTCAGCGCCGGCAGGAGCGAGCCGGTGTCGGCGACGGAGTAGGCGCGACCGTCGTTGAAGCCCACGCCAAACACGCCCACGAGCGGGCGGCCCCGGTGATATTGATACGCCGGATTCTGCGTGAGGTTCAGGGTCGCCACGAGATTGCTCCAGTCGGCGAGCACCGCCGCGGTCGGATCGCCGGGGAATCCTGAAAGGTCATACATCACGGCGAGCGAGCGCCCCGCCGCCTGCGCGGCGGCCAGCTCCCATTGCAGCACCTGGCCCGGGTTCTGGGCCGGGGCGGTGGCGTTGAAGCCGACGGCGAACCGCTGCACGAACGCACCGTCGATCCCATATTGCCGCATCAACCCGAAGTGATGGTTGATCACCGCGGGGTCGGAGGAGCTGAACACCGGCGCGGGCGTGACGCCGTCCGCCAGAAGGAACGGCGTGTTGACCTGCGACGTGGCGGGCAGGTCGGACACGTCGGGCCAGTAGTCGATGTTGAGCATCTCCTGCTGCGGTGGCGAGGCCGAGCCCGGTTGAAACTGCCCGCCCCCGATCTGGTAGTGATCCCACTGCATCTGCGCGCCATCGTCCGGCGTGCGATACCAGCCTTGGTAGCCGACCATGACGCTGTTCGCGAGCGACGGATGGGCCGGGCCGGGCGCGGGGGTGGGTGGAGACGCCGGCGTTCCAACGGAAGGCAGATTCACCGGGCCGGGGGCGTCGGAACTCGAATCCACGGCCGGCAGGATCGGATGCGGGGTGCTCATCGTGCGGGGAGTTCTGACGGCGGGTGCGGAGGTGGCGACGCATTTCACCGCTCGGACTGTCCACCCGCGGTGGCGGTTGCGCCACGCTGGGTCGCGCATGTCGTAGGCCTCACCCCAAACCCACGTGCCCGCGGACGCGCCGCTCCCCTGAGCCGGCACTGCCATGCGCCAACCCACGCCCATTCCCCATGATGACGTCACGCTCGCGCTCCCGTCCGGTCGTTGTCGCGACTGCATTTGCCGCTGTGTTGCTGGCGCCCGCCGCCCTCGCTCAGTCGGCCTCCGCGCCGGTCGACGCCCGCGCGCTCGCCCGCTACGACAAGAACAACAACGGCCGGCTCGACCCCGACGAACTCGCCGCGCTGCAGGCCGACCAGGCGACCGCCGCCCGGACTCCCACCAACGCCCCCGGCCGCACCGCGAGCCCCGCGCGCGAGGACATGATTGAACTCTCCCCGTTCGAAGTGCGGGAGGACAACAAGGGCTATTATGCCTCGAACACGATGTCGGGCACGCGCCTGAACAGCAAACTCGAGGACCTCGCCTCCTCGATCTCTGTCGTCACGAAGCAGCAGATGGCCGACTTCGCGATGCTCGATATCAACGACATCTTTGCCTTCGAGGCGAACACCGAGGGCACGGGCACCTTCACGGCGTTTGAAGTGGACCGCAACGGCATGGTCTCGGACCAGGTGCAGAACAACCCGCAGGGCGCCAACCGCGTCCGCGGCATCGGCGCCGCCAATATCTCCCTCGGCAATTTCGCCACCAGCGGCCGCGTGCCGATCGACCCCATCGCGATCGAAGGGGTCGAGATCAGCCGCGGCCCCAATTCCAATCTCTTCGGCCTCGGCGAAGGCTCGGGCACGGTGAACCTCCTTCCCGCGTCTGCGAACGTCAACCGCCAGTCCACGACCGCCGAGCTGCGCTTCGACGATTGGGGTGGCTGGCGCACCTCGCTCGACCTGAACCGGCCGGTCATCCGCGACAAGCTGGGCCTGCGCCTGAGCGGCGTCTATCAGCACGACGCCTTTGTCCGCAAACCGTCGGGCTTCGAAAACCGCCGCTTCAACGCGATGATCCGCGCCACCCCGTTCAAGGACACGACTGTGCGGGCCTCCTATCAGGCGTATCGCGGCGTTGGCACCCGCGCGACGGCGGTCACTCCGCGCGATGCGACCTCTTATTGGAAGAGCATCGGGAGCCCGACCTGGGACCCGGTCACGAACACCGTCACGGTCAACGGCGTGCCGACCGTCACGGGCGCGACGAATCCGGCCGGCCTCGGCGGGCAGAATTTCGTCGATCCGATTCTGTTCGTCGAAAACGGCCTGCAACTCTGGCAGATCGGCCGCCTGCCCGCGGTCGGCGCGACGAACGGCCCGAACAACGTGGCCGGCACCAACCGCATGCTCGAGACCCTGCCCGAGCCCGTGCGCGCGGGGCGTCCGCTTTATTCCACCGTGCCCGGCGTCTCCGACCGCTCGCTCTACGACTACGCCCGCGTCAACCTCGCCGCGCCCAACACGATCAAGGACGCGAACGACCTGTCGACCGTGGAGATCGAGCAATACGTGCTGAACACCCAGCGCAACAAGCTCGTCTTTCAATTCGCCTGGCAGCGCGAGGACGCGGATCGCTACAACCGCAACATGATCGGCGGCACCTCGGCCACCGGCGCCAGCTACTACCTTTACGTCGATCCCAACAAGAACCTCCTCGACGGCCGGCCGAACCCCTTTTTCGGCAAACCCTACATCGGCGCGGGCGAACCGGTGCAAACGATGCAGCCCTACGAACGCGACAGCTATCGCGCGCAGGGTTTCTACGCGCTCGACTTCAGCGAAGCCAGGGGCTGGACGAAGTGGCTCGGCCGGCACCAAGTCCTCGGGTATTACGAGGAGCGGTTGACGAAGACGCACAGCTACCGGTTCCGCGACGCGATGATCTCGCCCGACCACCCGGTCTACGCACCCGCGGGCTCCACGAAGGCGAATCAATCGACCACGAACGGCTTCACGCCATCCCCGACCGCGACGCGGCCCTACTTCCATTTTTACACCGGCGACACCAACGGCGCGAACGTCGACTACGCGCCGAGCGGCTACAGCACGGGCAACTACGCCTTCAACTGGTTCGATCCGCTGGCCAACGCCGGCGCCGGCCGCTGGGTGACGGACAACGTCGTGCTCGGCACCTCCGGCATCACCGAAGGCACGGCCGGCTCCTCCGGCGTCCGCAATCTGATCAAAACCAAAGGCGCGACGCTCCAGAGCTCCCTGCTCGACCACCGCCTCGTCGTCACCCTCGGCCGCCGCCAGGACGAGAATCGCAACAAAGCCCAGCGTCCGCCGGTGCTGAAATCCAACGGCTACGAATTCGACTACCAGGCCATGGACGGCTGGGTGCCGGACGCTCAGTTCCTCAACGACGGCGATCCAGGCTGGGCGCTGCGTTCGGGCGAGACGACCACGGTCGGTTACGTGGCCAAGCCGTTCCGCAATCTCGGATTCATCGAAAAGCAGCGGTCGAGCGGCGGCGCGGGCGCGTTTGCGGCCGGTCTCCTGGGCAACCTCACCCTGTTCCTCAACAAGTCCGACAGCTTCCGCCCCGAAACGCCGGCCGTGGGCATCACCCTCGAGGAACTCCCGAACCCGAGTTCCACGGACAAGACCTACGGCCTCTCGGTGAACCTCGGCAACAAGTTCGTCCTGCGCGCCAACAAATATGAGACCAAGGCCATCAACTCGCGCGCGGGCCAGAGCGCGATCTTCGCCCAGCGCGTCGGGCGCGTCGATTTCGAGCGCTTCGCCGGCAACAACGATGCGATCAGCCTCCAGCGCCAGGCGCGGGTCTGGCTGACCGCGCAGGGCCTCAGCGGCCAGGCCCTGACCGACGCCATCGCCAACGTGATGAAGATTCCGGCCAACATGGTCTCGGTCTACAACAACGCCACGCTGGCCGAGACGTCGGACGTGGTCTCGAAGGGCGAGGAGTATGAACTCAATTACAACCCGAACAGCCACCTGACGCTCCGCGGCACCATCACGCGCTCGGAAGCGCTCGACGCGAACCTCTCGCCGCACATCCCGGCCTGGATTGCCCAGCGCCTGCCGATTTGGGAAACGATCATCGATCCGCGCACCGGCACGAAGTGGCTCGACACCGGCTACAATGGCGACAACCCGCAGGTCGGCTCGGGCACGCCGCGGCAGTTCTTGATCAACAATGTCACCACGCCACTGGCCATCACGCAGGCCACGGAAGGCAAGAAACGCCCCGAGACCCGCGAATGGAATGTCCGCATGAGCGCGTCCTACCAACTCGCCGGCATCTCCGAAAACCCCTATCTGAAACGCACGCGCGTCAGCGGTGCGCTGCGCTGGGAGAGCAAGGGCGCGATCGGCTACTACGGCGTCCCGATCAACGGCGACTACACCGTCGCGACGCAGCTCGATCCGAACCGGCCGATTTGGAACCGCGGCCACACCTACGTCGATCTCGGCGTCAGCTACCTGACGCGCATCTACCACGACAAGTGGCGCGTGCGCTATCAGCTGAACGTCCGCAACGTCCAGGAGAGCAGCGCCCGCCTGCAGAAGATCGGCGCGTATCCTGACGGTCGCGGCCACACGTTCCGCATCGTGGATCCGCGGCAGTTCATCTTCACGGCGACCTTCGACCTGTAGGGCCGCCGCTTGCCGGCGGGTCACTTCCTTCCTGTGCGCGCTTCCGGATTCGCCGCCGCGGCTTCAGCCGGAATCAGGACCTGGTCTTGCCCAACCCTTCCGGCTGAAGCCGGGGCTGCGAACTCAGTCTCCGGCACCGTGTGAGCGCCACGGCGCGGCGGCTTTCAACCGCCGCGCTTGGGCGCTTGGAAAAGCGCCCCTCCGCATGGCGCGAAAGGGAGCTGCGCCCGCCGCGCGCCGGTCCGCGAAGCAACGCTTGCCGCGTCATTCGGCATTCGTCATTGAGGCATTCGATATTCCCTTCATGCCCACCACCGTCTTCACCATCGCCAACCAAAAAGGTGGCGTCGGCAAAACCACCACCGCGGTCAACCTCGCCGCCGCGCTGGCCGAACAGAAGATCCACACGCTCCTCGTCGACCTCGATCCGCAGGCCAACGCCACGAGCGCCGTCGGGGTGGAGAAGCAGCCCGGCAAAAGCCTCTACGGCCCCATCCGCGGCGAAGCCGCCGCCATCGAGATGATCACGCCCACGGCCTACGAACACCTCGCGCTCATTCCGAGCGAAGAGGATCTCGCCGCCGCCGAGATCGAGCTCGCCCAGATGGAAAACTACCTGATGAAGCTGCGCGGCGTGCTTGAGCCCATCCGCAAGCTCAACGGCTACCGCGCCATTATCATCGACTGCCCGCCCGCGCTCGGCATGCTCTCGATGAACAGCCTCGCCGCCGCCGATCAGCTCCTGATCACCCTCCAGTGCGAATACCTGGCCCTCGAAGGCCTCGGCCAGATCCTCCGCAACGTCGAGCGCCTGAAGGGCGCGCACATCAACGACGGCCTCAACCTCGGCGGCGTGGTGATGACGATGTTCGATTCCCGCACGAACCTCGCGAAGCAGGTCGTCGACGAGGTCAGGCAACACCTCCCCGACAAGATCTTCTCGACCGTCATCCCGCGCACCGTGCGCCTGAGCGAGGCGCCGAGCTTCGGCAAACCGATCTTCGCCTACGATCCCGCCGGCGTCGGCGCCGTGGCCTACCGCAACCTCGCGAAGGAAGTCATCACCCGCTTCGCCTTGAAGTAGCAGGGCGGGAAAGGTGGCAGGCACGTCCCCGTGCCTGCATTCGCCCCCATTCCTCCCATCCGTCTCATGCCAGTTACGGTGCGCTTTGAGACTGCAGGCCCGGCCGGTGGCCGGGCAGCCCGCCCACCGGGCGGTCCTGCAAGATCAGGAGTCTCAAAGCGCGTCGTAACTGGTATCATGCGGGCACGAGGATGTGCCGCCCACCCCAAACAAAAAAGCCCGCCATCGCTGGCGAGCTTTCGGAAATCGGGACGACGGCGTCGTTCGTGTCTCGGGCGGCGCTTACTTCTTCGCGCCACCGCGCTTGAACTTCGAGGTGAACTTCTCGACGCGGCCCGCGGTGTCGACGAGGCGTTTCTCACCGGTGTAGGCGGGATGCGAGTCCATCGTCACGTCGCGGATGATCACGTAGTATTCCTGCCCATCGATGTTCTCCTTGCGCTGGGACTTCATCGTGGACTTGGTCAGGAACTTCTTCCCGGTGGCGACATCGAGGAAGCAGACGTTGTTGAGAGTAGGATGGCCTTCGGCTTTCACGGCGGGAAAAATAAGGGTTAATCAGCCTTGGCGCGCCTTGTAGCGCGGCTCGACCTTGTTGATGACGTAAATCTTGCCCTTGCGGCGCACCACCTGGCAGGCCGGGTGACGCTTCTTGGCTGATTTGATGGAGGAGACGACTTTCATAAAAGGAGCGAAAACAGAGCGCGGCCCCACCCCTGTCAACCGAAATGTCCAGACGGTCGATGCCCGGGGCGCATCTCAGTTTCTTGCAGTCCGGCGAGGGCGACGGAGCGGCGGTTTTCAACCGCCGAGCTTGGGCGCTTGGAAAAGCGCCCCTCCGCAATGCACGAAAGTGAGATGCGCCCCGATGCCCGGCTTGAGTTCACACGCCGCGCCATCGGGTTTCAGCACAATGGCCGGGAATTCTCCTGCCGGTTACGGTGCGTTTTGAGATTGTAAGTCCGGGCCGGTGGCCGGGCCGACAAGATCAAACGCCTCAAAGCGCAACGCATTCGGTGCAAGCTGCGACCCACCAAGGTGAACACCGAGGTGTCGGTCAGCGTCGGCCAGCAACTGTGCCTCGCTCTCCAACTCAAACAACCGACGTGCGATCGTGCGTCGTTGCTGGTGATCGAGTTTCGGCAGCTCAGCGATGATCTCGGTGGCGCTCATTCGCCTGGTGGTGGGCAAAACGACTGGCCGCGTCCCGACAATCACGGTTGGGAATTTGAACTCAGCCCTTCGCCGGGAGGCGTTTGAAGACGAGCGGGGTGCTGCGGCCGCCCTGGCTCCATTCGCCGGCGATTTCGGAACCGTCGGCGTTGAGCTGGCCGCTGAAGCCGCCGCGGATGCGGGGCGCGTCGATTTGCACCGCGCCGTCTTTCTCTGTGAGCGTTTCGATTGGGATTTGGGCGCCGCCCTGATCGAGACTAAGAAGGTGGCCGGTGAGTTTGCCATCGGCACCGGCCTCGAAGTTGCCCTGCAAGCGGAGTTCGACGCCGGGGATGGGCTTGATCGAGCCGCGCCACTGGCCGGCGAGGCCCTGGCCGGGTTCACCCTTCGCGGGGACGGCGTGGAGGTCGGGCTTCGGCGCGGGCTTGGGCGTGCGCGAGAGGCGGAACGGCATCACGTTGTCGCCTTGGGTCATGTCGCCGGCGAGGGTGGCGCCGTCGGCGGCGAGTTGGCCTTTGAAACGCGGGTCGCCGGGAAGGCCGATCAGGGCAAACTCGACCGCAGCGCCCTCGACCTTGGTGGAGTCGAACGCAAAGCCGCGCACGCCTTGCGGAAGGCACTCGGCGGTGCCCTTCCACACGTTGTCGCCGGCCGCGACAAACTCGATGGCGAACGGGAGTTCGCCGCGCTGCCCGGTGACAGTGCCCTCCCAATATCCGGTCACGGATTTGGCCGCATCAGCGGCGAGGAGCAGAGCGGGGCATGCGGCGGCGAACGCGAAGGTAGCGAGAAGGAAGGGGCGCGGGAGTTTCATTATGTGAGGTGGAGAGGGAGTGGTGCGACCGGAGAGGGCAAATCCTGTTCCGCGCCCGATCTCTGGTCGCGCTCGGCAGCCTCGGAACGGTTGTCGGATTCAGAGCAGTTCGGAATATTCACCGCGGATTGCGCGGATGACGCGGATTTTTCGGAAATGCCGCTAGCTGAATTGCTGGGCCTTTATCCGCGCGATCCGCGACATTCGCGGTCAGACGGTTTGTAGTTTCGTCCTTGGACGGTGCTTTCATTCGATGCGTTCGATCGCACTCAATCGAACTTCCCGGACGGCGTGGTCGGGCCAGTAAGAAACGAGCCAGTCGCCGACGATTTTGACTTGGTGAACTCTGCCGTCGTCGGCTGGGGCCTCGAAATCGCCGGGCAAGGACGGTTGGCGAACCAGACGTTGAAAAAAGTCTTCGACCATTCGCCGGTCGCGCGCCGCAGGCCTCGCAACACCTCGAAAACCGTCAGCGGTGCGACGATTTCGTAGGAGCGGGGCAGGTTCATTCAGGCGGCCACTCGCACCAAGCCGCGTCGCGTCGCGCGTAAGCGCACGCTGCGTCCGGTGTCTACATCACGGTCCGCATCGGCCAGCTTGCGGCGGTATTCGGGATCCTTCGTGCGCAGATACGCGATGAGATACCGCTGGTCGGCGCGCGTGCACTTATCGACGAAGGATTTCAACTCGGTGCGGGACATGGCGAAAAGGTTTGCTGTGAAAAAATCGAGTCAAGCGGACGCGTCACGCAACGAGAGCCAGGCCTTGATGAACTCCAACGTGCGGCCGACGTTCAGATCGTGGTCGAACTCCTTGGGCTTCCTCGAGCTGAGCCCGCCGCCGCTGGCTTTGATTGAAAGGGTGCGAACTCGCTCTGTGTCACTGTCCGCCAGCCGCAGACGCAGGAACTCGCGCGCGGCTCCTGCCGCCAAATCGCCAATGTCGGGCCGGATCGTGCGGCTCCAAATCTCGGTCTCGGTCACGTTGGCGCTCATGCGGGAAGAGATACGGTGGATCAAATCCGAAGTTGGTGTAGTTGCACGTCGCAGGCTGTCGATGGCCGCACCTGCCTCCTTCGTGCGCAAAACATTAAGAGTTACGACCTGACCCTTTCTGTCCTTTCTTTCTGTCCTTTTTTCTGTCCTTTCTCCTGCGCTGACAATATCGGCCCGGGTGGGGCGTCTAGGACCGGCGGCTGTTGGCCGCCGCGAGTTGCTCCCTGAACGAGCTCTCGTCCCGGCGCGCGCTCTTCCGGATCTTGCGATTGCGCACCTCGGCGTCGGCGAGGCTGCTGGTCAATTGGGCGTTGGACTGGGTGAGCTTCACGATGGTGTCGTTGGCGGCGAGCAGTTGGAGTTCCAATTCGGCGATGCGTTGTTCGGGCATGGCTCGTGAATATCCCCGCCGGCGCGCGATAGCGACCACCATCTCAGCCATTGCCGGTTTCGCCCCGCCAGCGCGCTATAGGTTGAAGTGTAGCCGCGATCGGCTGGTAGGTCGGGGTTAATCCCCGACACTTGTCCGCCTGCGGCGGGCGTCGGGCGTAAAGCCCGACCTGCGCGAACACGAGATCGACTCGCCGCTCGGCAAAAAACTCGACGGCTACCAGTGGCTCCTCTTCATCGCCGCCCACTCCGAACGCCACACCAAGCAAATCGAGGAGGCGAAGGCGGACGCCGGCTTCCCGAAGAAGTAGGCGGCGGCCCGTAGAGAATCGCGGTGGCGAGTCGGGCGGCTCACAAGGAGTTCAGCGGCCCTCGCGGTTCGCATCAGGCAAGAGTCAAGACATGACCCCATCCGAGTTGTTCATCCGAGTTGTGACCCCATCCGGGTTGTCCCAGCTCGGGCTCTTGACCCCAGCTCGGGCTTCCGGTGAGCGTTTCCAGCGGGATTTGGGCGCTGCCTTGGTCGAGGCTGAGGAGGTGGCCTTGGGTGGACCCCTTTGCTCGGCTTCAACTTCCGCTGGTCCTTGATTGCAGGACGAAGCGGCGCCCGTCACCTTACAAGCCGTGAAAACGTTGAAAATTCTAGAGGCCATCGTTTTTTTCGGGCTTTGTGCGTGTGCTCCTTCCCCGCAGGAAACGGCTTACTATGCTGCTTTGAAAAAGGAACAAGACTTGGCGGTTGCTGGGGGAGCTGTGGCGATCGTGTCGATTGTTGAATATCGAAACGTGATCGCAATGGATCCGAAGTCGAAATGGGCAGATAGGGCGCAGCAGCGTCTCGATGTCGTTACAAAGTTATATCAAGACTCGCAGAATGCCAGAAGGTAACTGGTGGCCCGGCGATGTCTGAGTTTGATTTGTTGCCGCAGGTTAAGCGGCATCGATGTCGGCAAACGCCGATGTTCGTTCTTGATTGGTGATACGACCAAATTTTTGCTCCCGCTCCTACCATATGACTCGCCTAGAGGTCATCGATTCGGCGGTTAAGATCGGTCTCGGTGCAATGATTGGCGGCGTGTCTGCGTTGTTGTTGGCGTGGTTTAACGCGAGACATCAAACAAATAGCGAAATAAGGAAGCGTCGTTTGGACTTACTCGAACGCGTCGCGACTGAGTTTGAACAAACTCATCAGGTAGTTAATGAAATCTATTCGTGCTACGGGTCGTATCTTGACGCCGTTGAAAGCGGGGATACTGGTCGCGTCGCGATAGCATGGAATACTGTTTCCGATACTTTTCTGAACAAGAGCGCGGCTGCGTTTTCGAAGTTGGTTGATAACGAGGGTAGGTTGATGCTGCTCGGAATGACGGACGCCGTTAAGGCCCTAAATGCCTATCGGATCGCGGCCACATTGCTTCAGAACCAAATTCGCCACCCAAGCGACGGACAAGGTCCGCTGATAACGTCGCATTCGTTTGGCCAACTAATCCTAGAGATCGTTAAGAAGCGAAGTGATCTGTATAGTGCGCTAAAAGCCACCTATGAGTGAAATTCCAGTGAGACGCCGATCCTTCCGCCTCGGCAGGAAGTTGATGCGACGGTTTCGATTCTAAGCAAAGAAACGTTCGCTGCTTTGCCAAGTTTGGACCGCTACGCCGAGGGTTCGCCAACTATCCCGCCGCACGAAATTTGATCAGCAAGTCCTTGCTTTCGACGGTGTCACCCAGTGCGACCTGCCACTACGCCAAGACACCGTCGCAGGGGGCGTAGACGGTGTTCTGCATCTTCATCGCTTCCATCATGAGGAGCTTGTCGCCTTTCGTGACTTTGCTGCCGACGCTCACTTGGAGTTGGGTGATCAGGCCGGGGATTGGGGGCGGGGACTTGCGCCGGTTCGGCGGGGGCGGTGTTCGGGCCCGGCCAACTGGCGTCTAGGCTACCTTGCGCCGGGTTTGCTCTTCACGAAGGAAACTACCTTTCGACCCGACTGCCATTGGCGGCGCTTGGCGTCGTCGACGATAGCTTTCAGATCGAACCTGAACTTCGCCGCGTGTTTTTCACGGGCGTGGCGCACT
Organism: Verrucomicrobiota bacterium; assembly: GCA_016235555.1. Classification (GTDB taxonomy): domain Bacteria; phylum Verrucomicrobiota; class Verrucomicrobiia; order Opitutales; family Opitutaceae; genus JACRKC01. The sequence goes on along the minus strand of JACRKC010000001.1, from coordinate 9,540 downwards.
TCTTCAACGATGGTGTCTTTCATGGTTGGGGCCATCACTGGCCATACTCATCCAAAGCGAGCTGACGGATAATTTCACGGCGCAGGTCGGCAAACTTCTGCGGCGGGAGCACCCCGAGTTTTCGTTCTACCCGGACGAGCGACACGGGCTGGATCTGTTGAAGATGAAATGCGCCGGTTTTGAGGAAGGGAGCCGAAACGGGAAACTCCCAGCGATTGCCGCGAAGTGAGGTCGTGTGCGGAACGATGACAATTAGCGCAAGCTCATCGTCGGTCGGGTAGTCGCTCAGAATCAGGCAGGGCCGCACCTTTGCGGCGAGGCCGAGATCGACCATCCAGATTTCACCCGGACTTGTTGCGGGCATCTTCGTCTTCCAATGCGTCGAGGAGCAGGAAGTTCTCGTTGGCACGCCGATCGGTGTCGGCGAGCAACTGTGCCTCGTTTTCCAGCTCAAACAATCGAAGCGCAATCGCGCGTCGTTGCTGGTGATCGAGGTTCGGCAGCTCAGCGATAATCTCGGAGGCGCTCATTCGTTTTGTGATGACAAACTACTCGTCGCTTCCCGATAGGCAAGGCCGAGGATTTAGCCCGCGGCGCGTAACTTTATGAGCAGATCCTTACTCTCGACCGTATCGCCCAGCGCGACGTGCAGTTCAGCCACGACGCCGTCGCAGGGGGCGTAGACGGTGTTCTGCATCTTCATCGCTTCCATCATGAGGAGCTTGTCGCCCTTTGTGACTTTGCTGCCGACGCTCACCTGGAGTTGGGCGATGAGGCCGGGGATGGGGGCGGGGACTTGCGTGACGTCGGCGAGGTCGGCCTTCGGGCGGGCTCTCGTCTTCGGGACGATCGTCTTGTCGACGATGAAGGTCTCGCGGCCGATGCCGTTGAGTTCGTAGCTGATCGTGCGGCGGCCGTCTTTGTCGGGGGCGCCGACGGAAATCAGGCGGATGATGAGGACCTTGCCTTGCTCGATGCTAACCGTGATTTCCTCGCCGGGCTTGAGGCCGTAGTAGAACGCGGGTGTCGGGAGCACGGAGACGTCGCTGTAGGCGGCGAGGTGTTTCGCGAAATCGGCGAACACGCTCGGATACATCAGGTGCGAGTAGAGGTCGTCGTCGGTGGCGGGGCGGTGGAGCTTGGCGGAGAGCTCGGCGCGGGTTTTTTCGAGATCGAGGGACGCGGTGGATTTCCTCGCGGGCAGTGACTTTGTGGCCTTCAACCCAGGCCCGCTGCGGAGAGCGGGCCCTACCTCGGACTCGTATTTTGCGCGGGCCTCCTTGTGGCGTTTCTCGCCGAGGACGACGAGGGACACGCGCTCGGGGAAACCGCCTTCGGGCCAGCCGAGGCCGCCGCTCATCATGTCGATCACGCTCTCGGGGAAGGGGAGCGAACCGGGCTCGAGGTTGACGACATCGGCGGGCTTGATGCCGCGGCTGAAGAGGAAGAGCGCCATGTCGCCGACGACCTTGCTGCTCGGCGTGACCTTCACGATGTCGCCGAAGAGCTGGTTGACCTCGGCGTAGGTGCGCGCGATTTCGGGCCAGCGGTGGGCGACGCCCATGGAGGCGGCTTGCTCCTTGAGGTTGGTGTATTGGCCGCCGGGCATCTCGTGGAGATAGACCTCGGCGCTGCCGCTCTTCGGCGCGGTGTCGAAGGGCCGATAGAACTCGCGCACGGCTTCCCAGTAGTCGGAAAACTGGTTAAGGGCATCGTGATCAAGGCCGGTCTCGCGCGGCGTGTGCTGGAGCGCGGCGACGATGGAGTTGAGGTTTGGCTGCGAGGTGCTGCCGCTCATGGACGCAAGGGCGAGGTCGACGATGTCGACGCCGGCGTCGGCGGCGCGGAGCACGGAGGCGGAGGCGATGCCGCTCGTGTCGTGCGTATGGAAATGGATCGGGAGGCCGATCTCGTCCTTCAGCGCCTTCACCAACTTGTGCGCGGCATACGGACGGCAGAGGCCGGCCATGTCCTTGATGGCGAGGAAGTGCGCGCCCATCTTCTCGAGTTCCTTCGCGAGGCGGACGTAATACTTCAGCGAGAACTTGTCGCGGCGCTCGTCGAGGATGTCGCCGGTGTAGCAGATCGCGGCTTCGCAGACGGCGTGGGTCGCGTTGACGGACTCCATCGCGACGCGGAGGTTGGGCAGGTAGTTGAGCGAGTCGAAGACGCGGAAGATATCCATGCCGCTGGCGGCGGCGTGCCTTACGAAGCCGGCGACGACGTTGTCGGGGTAATTGGTGTAGCCGACGGCGTTGGCGCCGCGGAACAGCATCTGGAAGCAGATGTTTGGCACGCGGGTGCGGAGCTGGCGCAGGCGCTCCCACGGATCCTCGGAGAGGAAACGCATCGCGGTATCGAACGTGGCGCCGCCCCACATCTCGAGGGAGAAAAGCTGAGGCGCGCGATGGGCGAGGGCGTCGGCGCACGCGAGCATGTCGTAGCCGCGCACGCGCGTGGCCATGAGCGACTGGTGGGCGTCGCGCCAGGTGGTGTCGGTGATGAGCAGTCGCTTCTGCTTGGACGTCCACTCGGCGAACTTCTTCGGGCCGAGCTCGAGGAGCTTTTGGCGGGAGCCGGCGGGCGGGGCGATGCGGTGATCGTAGAGGAGGGGGGCGGGAAGGTTGAACGGCTTGTCGGGGCGGTAGCCCTTGGCGTGCGGGTTGCCGTTGACGATGACGTTGCCGAGGAAGTTGAGCAGCTTGGTCGCGCGGTCGCGGCGGGGCTTGAAGGCGAACAGCTCGGGCGTGGTGTCGATGAGCGTCGTGGTGGCCTGGCCGGAGCGGAACTGGGCGTGCGTGACGACGTTTTCGATGAACGGGATGTTGGTCTTGACGCCGCGGATGCGGAACTCGGACAGCACGCGGAGCGCGCGCTTGATCGCGAGCTCGTAGCTCGGGGCGCTCGTGATGCTCTTCACGAGCAGCGAGTCGTAAAACGGCGTGATGACGGCGCCGGCGTAGCCCATGCCGCCGTCGAGGCGCAGGCCGAAGCCGCCGGGCGAGCGGTAGGCGAGGATGCGCCCGTAGTCGGGGATGAATTTATTTTCCGGATCCTCGGTCGTGATGCGGCACTGGATGGCGTAGCCGTGGCGCGCGATGGCCGCCTGCTCGGGAATCGCGACCTCCGGCGAAAAGAGCGAGTGGCCCTGCGCGATGAGGATCTGGGAGCGGACGATGTCGATGCCAGTGATCTCCTCGGTGACGGTGTGCTCGACCTGCACGCGCGGGTTCATCTCGATGAAGAACCACTCGTGGTGGTCGAGGTCGTAGAGAAATTCGACGGTGCCGGCGTTGTCGTAGCGGATCTCGCGGGCGAGGCGCGCAGCGGCTTCGCAGAGTTCGTGCACGACCTTTTCGGGCAGGCCGAAACTCGGCGCGACCTCGATCACCTTCTGGTGGCGGCGCTGGATGGAGCAGTCGCGTTCGTGGAGGTGGACGACGTTGCCATGTTTGTCGCCGAGGATCTGCACCTCGATGTGTTTGGCGCGCGGGATGTATTTTTCGAGGAAAACGGCGGGGTTGCCGAAGGCACGGCCGGCCTCGGCTTGGGCCTCGTCGAGCAGATCGGCGAGATCGGCAGCCTTGTGGACGACGCGCATGCCGCGGCCGCCGCCGCCGAAGGCGGCCTTGATGATGAGCGGGAAGCCGATCGACTTGGCGGTCTTGAGCGCTTCGTCGCGATCGGTGATGGGGTTCTCGGTGCCGGGGAGCGTGGGCACGCCAATGCGTTGGCAGACGGCGCGGGCGGCGGTCTTGTCGCCCATCATGTCGAGCAACTCGGGGCGCGGGCCGACGAAGATGAGGCCGGCTTGTTCGCAGGCGCGGGCAAAGTTGGCGTTTTCCGAGAGGAAGCCGTAGCCGGGGTGGATGGCGTCGACGCCGTGCTCCTTGGCGGCGCCGACGATGCTGTCGATGTCGAGGTAGGCGGCGACCGGGCCCTTGCCGTGGCCGACCTGGTAGGCCTCGTCGGCTTTGTAGCGGTGGATGCAGAGGCGGTCCTCCTGCGCGAAGACGGCGACGGTGCGCAGATTCAGTTCGGTGCCGGCGCGGAAGATGCGCACGGCGATCTCGCTGCGGTTGGCGGCCATCAACTTCTTGATGGGGCGCACGGTGGCGGACTCGGGAGAGGGGGAAGGCTTGGCGTTGGGCATCGACAAAATCGCCTAGGTGGATTGCCCAGATGCCGGCGGTGGGCAAGCGCGAAGGGCCGCGGAGTTGAGTCGCGGGCGCATCCTGGTTTCCTGCAAGGTGCCCGCACCACGGGGTGGGCCGGGCGCTCCGCGCACGGCCTGAGCGCTTCGATTTCCGCTCGCTCCCGGCTGCCTGCGGAGCGGCCGACCCATCTTTCGGTTCTCTGCAAAAAAGTGAGAGCCCCGGCCGGAGAATCGGCGAAAAACGCGCTTGTGGAATCAGGCCGCGCGCGAAATATCAGTCCAGTCCAACTGTTGTCGCCAGCGCTCGCGAATGACCGACGACAGCGAAGTTTCCGGTATTTTTGTAGACATGCGCGCCCGACGGCGGCGCTTATGGTTCGATCCACCTATTCTTCAGCATGAATTCGGCAAAAAATCTGGCCCTGATTTTCCTCGGACTCGTCGCACTCGCCGGTGTTGGCATCGCGTGGCGCCAAAGCACGGAGCTCGCAGCGCTGCGCGCGGCGGCCGGCAAAGTGGATCGCGACGAGTGGCAGCGGCGCGTGGCGGTGGCGGAAAAGCGCGCACGGGACCTCGCCGACCAGCTTGCCACCGCGCAGGATCAGCTCGCGCGGTCGACCAAGCCGGTGGCCAAGGCCGAGGCGCCGAAATCCGCCGACGACAAGGCCGGTGCGCACGGGAGCAGCGAGAACCTCCGGACGATGATGACCAACGCGGCGAACATGATGAACCGCCCCGACATGCAGCGCATGATGGCGATGAGCCAGAAGGCTGCGCTCGACTCGAACTACGCGAAGCTTTTCAAGCAGCTCAACTTCGCGCCGGAAAAACTTGAGCAACTCAAGAAGCTCATGGTCGAACGCCAGACGGTCGGCTCGGATGTGTTCTCCGCCGCGATCCAGCAGGGGCTGGATCCGATGCAAAATCGCGCCGAGATCCGCAAGCTCACGGCGGACGCGCAGTCCAAGGTTGATGGCGAGATCAAGACGCTGCTCGGCGACACCGACTATGCTGCTTATCAGAACTACCAGGCCAGTCTCCCGCAGCGCAACGTGGTGAATCAGCTCCAGCAGTCGCTGAGCTACACGCCGACGCCGTTGACCGAGACCCAGGCCGAGCAGCTCGTGCAGATCCTCGCCGCCAATCCGGTGGCGCGGCCCGCCGCTGCCGTTCGTATCTACACTACGCCAGGTGGTGCGCCGGCCGATGCTGGCCAAAACGTGACGGCCACGCGCACGATGGTCTTCGCGGGAAGTGCCGGGGCGGGCGGCGGCGATTTTGTCGCACCGGTCGTCAGCGGTGCTCCGGCGTTGATCGGCGGGGCACAGATTTCCGATGCGGCCGTCACCGCCTCACGCTCGGTGCTCACCGATCCGCAATATCAGGCGCTCCAGCAGATGCAGCAGCAGCAGGCGCAGATGCGCGCGATGATGCAACAGCCGGGCGGGATGGCCATGCCGGTTGGCGGCGGTGTCATTCGCATCGAGAGCAATACCACCACCGCGCCGGCGAGTCCGCCGGCGGCGGGTGCCAGGCCACCGGGTGGCGAGTAACGCCGTCCAAGCGGCCTTCTTCGTTCCGGGGGGCCGTCAGCCGGTGCGGCGCAAGCGGGTTCGTTCCGCCGTCCGACGGGCGGCGCGCCGCGGGTTGGCGTCAATTGTCAGCGATATTTTCGTCGGGCAGCCGGCCCTGGAGTTTGCGCCGCAGGCGGATGGCCGCGATTTCATCGCGGACCTGGTCGCAGAGCAGGCGCAGGCGCCGGTGAACGTCGAGCGTCTCGAGCAGTTTTTGTTTGAATCGCGCGTTTTCGCACAGGCTGAAGGCGGCGATATCCACGAAGGCTTCGGGATCCTCGACGGTCTTGAGGAACGAGGTCATTTCCGCGGAGCCGGTGTGGGCGAGCTTGAGCTTGAGCGCCAGCAGCCGCGCGAGATCAAGGCGCAGGAGGTGATTGGCCTGATCGGTGGCGCCGAGTTGACTGGTGAGGGCGCGGACCCGGATGCGGCGGTAGGGCTCGTCGGTCACGATGTGAGTGATCGCGACGCGGCAGAGTCCTTGGAGGAGCAGATTGGACGTGCCGTTGTCGTTCTTCTGGCAGGCGCGGATGATGCCGACGCTGGCGATGCGGTGGGGCGGCTCGAAAAGCCCGGGCTCGTCGAGCCGGCGTGGATCGAGGCCGGCGACGGCAAAGAGGCGATTGGTCGCGAGCACGTCGCGCAGCATCGCCCGGTAGCGCGGCTCGAAGATGTGGAGCGGCAGCAGCGCTTGCGGGAAGAACACGACGTTGGGCAGGGTCATCGCAGGCACTTCGTCGGGCAGCGTGATTTCCATCTCCATGGGGTGGAGCTTAGGCGCGGGGCCGGGAAATTCAACTGTGACATCGGCGCACGTGGCACACCGATGTGCCCGGCGAAAGTGTGCCAAGCTGGCCTATTCAGGCGGGGGCGGGCTGGCCCAGTTTGGTTGAGGCAAGATTTCTAGTTGTTGATTACCAGAGGTTAAATTCGGACTGCCACCTGCGGGCATATGCCCTGCAAAGGCGGGCACATGAGCCGCATTCTAGGCATCGATTTAGGCACCACCAACTCCTGCATGGCCGTCATGGAAGGCGGCGAGCCGGTGGTGATTCCCAACGCCGAAGGCGCCCGCACGACGCCGTCGGTGGTCGCGTTTACCAAGACGGGTGAGCGTCTCGTCGGCCAGGCGGCCAAGCGTCAGGCCGTCACCAATCCGCGCAACACCGTCTTCTCGGCCAAGCGCTTCATCGGCCGTAAATTCACCGAGGTCACCGCCGAAGCGAAGAACATGCCCTTCAAGGTCGTCGAAGGCAAAAACGGCGACGCTTACATCGAGGTGCAGGCCGGCGACAAGACCGAGCAGTTTGCCCCGCAGCAGATCGCGGCGTTCGTGCTGGGAAAACTGAAAGCTGATGCCGAAGCCTATCTCGGCGAGAAAATCACGCAGGCCGTGATCACTGTGCCGGCCTATTTCAACGACTCGCAGCGCCAGGCCACCAAGGATGCCGGCAAGATCGCCGGTCTCGAGGTGCTCCGCATCATCAACGAGCCGACCGCCGCCTCGCTCGCTTACGGCCTCGAAAAAAAGAAGGACGAGAAAATCGCGGTGTTCGATCTCGGCGGTGGCACGTTCGACGTTTCGGTGCTGGAGATCGGCGACGGCGTGTTCGAGGTCAAGGCCACCAATGGCGACACCCATCTCGGCGGCGACAACTGGGACGAGGCCCTCATCACCTGGCTCGTCGACACGTTCAAAAAGGAAAACGGCATCGACCTCCGCAAGGATCCGATGGCGCTCCAGCGCCTGAAGGAAGAGGCCGAAAAGGCCAAGATCGCGCTCTCGTCCGCGCAGTCGGTCGACATCAATCTCCCCTTCATCACCGCCGACGCCTCGGGTCCGAAGCACCTCAACGTGCAGCTCTCGCGTGCGAAGATGGAGCAGATTTGCGACTCGCTGTTCGAGCGCTGCATCCAGCCGTTCAAGAACTGTCTCAAGGACGCCGACCTCACGGCCGCGAAGATCGATGAACTCGTGCTCGTCGGCGGCATGACGCGCATGCCGAAGGTCGTCGACATCGCGAAGCAGCTCGGCGGCAAGCCGCCGCACCAAGGCGTGAACCCCGACGAAGTTGTCGCGGTCGGCGCCGCCGTGCAGGGCGGGGTGCTCAAGGGCGAGGTGCGCGATGTGCTCCTCCTCGATGTCACGCCGCTTACGCTCGGCATCGAAACGGCCGGCCAGGTCGCCACGCCGATGATTTCGCGCAACACCACGATTCCCTCGAAGAAGACGCAGGTCTTTTCGACTTACTCCGACAGCCAGCCGTCCGTCGAAATCGTCGTCCTCCAGGGCGAGCGCCCGATGTCCCGCGACAACAAGGTGCTCGGCACCTTCCGCCTCGACGGCATCCCGCCCGCGCCGCGCGGCGTGCCGCAGATTGAAGTCACGTTCGACATCGACGCGAACGGCATCCTGCACGTCTCCGCCAAGGATCTCGGCACCGGCAAGGACCAGAAGATCACCATCCAAGGATCGTCCGGCCTCTCGAAGGATGAGGTCGAGAAGATGACCAAGGAGGCCGAACTCCACGCGGCCGAAGACAAGAAGCGCAAGGAGGCCGTCGAGACGAAGAACCAGCTCGATTCGTCGATCTACCAGCTCGAAAAGACCCTCAAGGAAGCGGGCGACAAACTCCCCGCCGACAAGAAGTCGAAGATCGAGTCCGCGATCGCGGAAGCCAAGAAAGACCTCGAGAGCAACGACGCCGACCGCATGAAGTCCTCGATGGAGAAGCTCACCGCGCTCGGCGGCGAACTCTACGCCGAGGCGCAGAAAGCCGCGCAGGCCGCGGGCGCGACCGCTTCCACGGACGCGGGCGAATCCGCCAAATCGTCCGGCGGCGGCGGCTCCGCGAAGAAAACCGAGAAGAAGGCCGACGTGGTCGATGCCGACTTCGAGGTCGTCGACGAGGACAAGAAGAAATAACTTTCAACCTCTGCGCGCCTGCTGCGTCGACCGCAGCCGGCGCGCTTTGCTGAAAAACCAAAACAACCCATCCACCTCTCAACCCAAACCCAACCACATATGGCTAACGTCAAAATCAAGCCCATCGGTGATCGTGTTCTCGTCGAACACATCGAGGAAAAAGAGCAGGTCCGCGGAGGCATCATCATCCCGGATAGCGCCAAAGAAAAACCGCAGGAGGCCAAGGTCATCGCCCTCGGCACCGGCAAGAAAGGCGAGGACGGCAAGGTCGTCGCTTTCGAAGTCAAGGTCGGCGACCGCGTGCTGATCAGCAAATACGGCGGCACGGAAGTGAAGCTCGACGACAAGAAATACACCCTCGTCCGCGAAGACGACATCCTCGGCGTCATCGCCTGAGCGACCCGTCTCTCTCAACTCCCAACCATTAACTAATCACTCATACACATGGCCGCTAAACAACTCCTGTTCGACGAAGCCGCTCGTCAGAAAGTCCTCAAGGGCGTCGAGCTTCTCTCGAAAGCCGTCAAGGTCACCCTCGGGCCCAAGGGCCGCAATGTCGTCATCGACAAGAAATTCGGCTCGCCGACCGTCACCAAGGACGGCGTGACCGTCGCCAAGGAAGTCGAGCTTCCCGATCCTTACGAGAACATGGGCGCGCAGATGGTGAAGGAAGTCGCTTCCAAGACCTCCGACGTCGCCGGCGACGGCACGACGACCGCCACGGTCCTCGCGCAGGCGATCTACCGCGAGGGGATCAAGATGGTCACCTCCGGCCACAACCCGATGGAGCTCAAGCGCGGCATCGAGATCGCCGTGAAGAAGGCCGTCGAGACGATCGACAAGCTCAAGAAGAGCGTCGACGAGAAGGAGATCGCCTTCGTCGG
>JACRKC010000029.1 GCA_016235555.1 Verrucomicrobiota bacterium | reverse complement strand
TAATTGAGTGACACGGAGTGGTCCGGGGAGCGCCCGCGTCCCGCGGGCCGTCCTCGGCGTCCCGCCGAGGACTTCGGAGGTGTCGGCGAGACGCCGACACGAGCACCCGAGACGGGTGCGCTCCCCGAACCGCTGAACTTTTGTCACTCTATTTCGCGAGACTCAGTAATGCCCCGGGGCTTGCCCCGAGGATCTTTACTGAGCGTTAAAAGTTGAACGTTCCGCGTTCGCGCGAAGCGCGGGAGTCACTTCGCGGCGACTTGGAGGTTGGCGGGCTGGTTCTGGAAACGCGCGGCAAACACGGTTTCGGCGCGGTCGTTGATGAGCTCGATGTCACTCACGCGGTCGCCGAGGAAGACGAGTTTCAGGGTGCGGCAGTCGTCGTCGGGTTCCTGCGCGAAGCCGCCGTCGAAGTTGCGGTAGAGCCACACGCCGTCGCCGAGGGCGCGGTGCGGCTTGCCGAGCGTGGACAAGACCTCGTGGAGCGATGTGCCGGCGGTGATGGCGGGACGGCCGAGTTTTTCGACGGAGCTGACGGCGTGCCGGGCCGCCGGTTTCGCGGCGGGGGCGGTGCAGGCGGGCAGGAGCGCGAGCGAGAGCGCCGCGAGCAGGGCGAGGGGGGTGATGCGGGCGGAGGGGAGGGGTTTCATGGGAGCGCGAGTTTGAGGCTTGGATTTGGACCTGGCGGGAATGCCTTCACGCGCTGCTACAGGAACGGCGGGCAAATATCACAGGCCGCGCGCATTTTTTTCGATCACCCCGGCAACGTCTCAGGAGGAACGGTGCGGTTGCGGTGGAGCGCGTTGACTCGCCGGAGGCGAGCAACCCCTTGGGCGCATCGACGCGCCCGGGCTACGGCGCAAATCGTGAAAGCGCGTTGGGGGCAACGCGCTCCACCTCAAACGGCCGGCCACTCACTCCGACGTGAGGGCGCGGGTGGAGCGTTCCTCGCGCTCGACGGGTTTGATCCTGGTCGGCGGCGGCGTGCTGGCCTGTTCGGTCATGAACGAGATCAGCCGGTCGTTGAAATCTTTGGCCGGGTCGTGCCCCATGCGCTTCAGGGCCTGGGTGAGGGCGGCGACTTCGACGAGGCGGGCCATGTCGCGACCCGGGCGGACGAAGAGTTCGATGTGCGGGATCTTCATGCCGAGGATCTCGTAGAAGTTTTCCTCCAGGCCGGTGCGTTCCTCGACGCAGTCGGGCGTCCACTCGCGCAGGGTGATGACCATGTCGATGCGCTTTTCGAGGCGCAGCGACTTCACGCCGAACATCTCCGCGATGTTGATGATGCCGATGCCGCGGCACTCCATCCAGCCGCGGTTGAGCGCGCGCGAGGAGGCCATGAGCTCGCGCTCGTCGAGGAGTTTGATGACGGTGAGATCGTCGGCGACGAGCGAGTGGCCGCGCTCGATCAGCGCGAGCGCGCACTCGGATTTGCCGACGCCGGAATCGCCGCGGAGCATCACGCCCACGCCCTTGATGTCGAGGGTGGTGGCGTGTTCGGTGCCGCCGGGGGCGAACTCGTTGTCGAGGCACAGCGTGGCGAGGTTCACGAAATTCATCGTGATGAGCGGCGTGCGGAAGAGCGGCAGTTCCATCTCCTGCGCCACGGCGAGCAGCGGAGGCGTGGGCTGGTAGTTGCGGGTGAGGATGATGCAGGGGATGCTTTTCTTCACCATCGCGCGGAACGTGACGACCTGCGCCGCCGGGGACCGGGTTTTGAGGTAGGCCATCTCGGCCGCGCCGAACACCTGCGGGCGTTTGTTCGCGAAATATTTGAAGAAACCCGTGAGCGCGAGCGCGGGGCGGTTGACGGTGCCCTCGTGGATGAGGCGGTGCAGCCCGGCTTCCCCCGTGACGAGTTCGAGTTTCAACTTCTCGCGGTAGGTCTCGAAGAAATGCGCGACGGTGATGCCGTGGATGGCTTTTTGCATGGGGCGGGGTTAACCACGAAACCCACGAAAGACACGAAAAAGATTCCGCGGCGGGCAGGTCGATCAGGCAGCCCGGAACTGCCTCGTCTTAACGATGCTCGCAATGGCCGGCTGGTTTCGTGGGTTCGGTGTGTTTCGTGGTTTCTACAAATCGAAATCCTCGCCGAGGTAAAACTTCCGGGCCGATTCGTCCTGCAGCAGGAAATCGCCCGTGCCCTCGGTGAGGACCTTGCCCTTGTGGATGAGGTAGGCGCGGTCGACGACGCGGAGGGTCTCGCGGACGTTGTGATCCGTGACGACCACGCCGATGCCGCGGGACTTGAGTTGCAGAATGATCTTCTGCACTTCGGCGACGGAGATGGGGTCGATGGCGGCGAAGGGCTCGTCCATCAGCAGAAACTTGGGTTGCGTGACGAGCGCGCGCGCGATCTCGAGGCGGCGGCGCTCGCCGCCGGAGAGAGTGAAGGCCTTTTGTTTCGCGACGTGGTCGAGGTGGAGTTCGGCGAGATGCTGCTGCACGCGCGCGGCGCGTTCGCGGCGCGGCACGCCGATGGCCTCGACGATGGCGAGGATGTTCTCCTCCACGGTGAGCTTGCGGAAAACCGACGCCTCCTGCGGCAGGTAACCGATGCCGCGGCGCGCGCGCTCGTGCATGCGGAGCGACGTGATCTCCGCGCCGTCGAGCCGCACCACGCCGGCCGTGGCGGGGATGAGCCCGACGATCATGTAGAACGTGGTGGTCTTGCCCGCGCCGTTGGGACCGAGCAGGCCCACGACTTCGCCGGCGCGGAAGTGGACGTTGACGCCGTCGACGACCGTGCGGGCGCCAAACGTTTTGACGAGGCCTTCAGTCGTGATTTCGGAGGTCGGCGAGGCGGGCGCGGTCATTTCGGCAGCTCGACCTTGGGCGCGGGCTCGGCGGCGGGCGAGGCTTTCTTGCCATCATCCTTCTTCTTGCCGGGGCCGAGATCCTTGATCGGCGGGAGCACGAAGCGGGAGCCGCCGCGGATCACGGCGCGTTGTTCGCCGCGGAGGAGCTCCATCTCGGGGCCGGTCGCCTCGTAGCTGCCGTCGAGGCGACGCACTCGGGGATTTTCACGGAGGATGACTTTGTCTTCGCCGGGCAAGACCTCGGCGCGGCCGCAGGTCGCTTCGCGATCGCCCTGCACGAGGCGGACGTTGCCGGTGGCGACCAGGGATTTGAAGTTCTCCTGCTTGCCGAGCGTGGCCTTCGGATCGCCGGTGCGGCGGGCGACGACCACGAGCAGATCGCAGGTGAGCTTCAGGTTGTTGCCGGTGACGATGACCTTGTCGCGGAACGTGAACGTGGATTCGGTCGCGGTGCTCACCATTTCCGCCGGGCCGGCGCTCTCGATGACGGTGGGCACCGGAGGGAGAGTGGGCGCTTTGGCGGGCTCGCCGGCGCGCAGCACGGCGGCGACGGCAAATGCGGAAAGGAGGACAAGGGCGCGGGTCATTTGAGAATGTCGTTCAGTTCGGCGCGGAAGACGACGCGGGTGTTTTGCTTGAGCGAGATTTTCCTGGCGGCGTGGTCGTAGACCCAGCCATCGCCGGAAACCTCGAGGTCGTCGCGCACGAGGCGGACGTGTTTTTCGCCGGTGGCGAGATTGGTTTTCGGAAAGAAACTGGCCGACTGCGCGAGCAACACGCTGTCGACGCGGGCCGTGGCGTCGCCGGAGAAGATCGTGATGTTGAGATCGGTGACATCGATGCGGTCGCGGCCCACGGGTTGCACGGCGGCGCCGCGGAGCGTCATGGTGCGGAAGCCTTCCTTGTCGGAGAAAAGCGGGAGCACCCAGTTTTTCGCCGGCGGGGTGGCGGCGGGTTCCGCGGCGCCGGCGACAAGAAGAAAAGCGGAAACGGGAATGAGGATGGAAAGCAGGACGAGTGCACTGAAGGAGGGTGCCGCGTGGAGGTTCTGCTGTAGCGGCGGTCTATGACCGCCGACGGTTTCTGGCTGTGCGGACGCGGTCTTTCGGCGGTCATAGACCGCCGCTACAACATTCGCTTTGGCGGAATGACCCAGCATGAGAGACGGATGGTCCGCGTTCATTTCGCGGAGTTCCGCGTTCGTGCACTTTGCGCGGCGAGAATGTGGTCGCACACTTCGCGCACGGCACCGTGGCCGGCGGCGCGCTTGGGCACGAGGTCGGCGGCGGCGAGGGCGGAGGGCATCGCGCCTCCGGGGGCCACGCCGATGCCGGCCCACGCGATGGCGGGCGTGTCGATGTCGTCATCGCCCATGTAGACGCACTGCGCGGCGGTGAGGCCGAGCTGTGCGGCCAGCTCTTGGAGCGCGACGAGTTTGTCGGTGCGGCCTTGGATGACGTGCGGGATTTTCAGCTCGGTCGCGCGCGCAGTGGTCGCACCCGAGGCGCGTCCGCTGATCCACGCGACGGCGACGCCGGCTTTTTCGAGACGCTTGAGGCCCATGCCATCGAGAATGGAAAACGATTTCGCCTCGGTGCCGTCGGAGGAGATTTGCACCGTGCCGTCCGTGAGCACTCCGTCGACGTCCATGGCGAAGAGGCGGATCGCGGCCCAAGGGAGGGATTTCTTATTGGCCATCGTAGGTGAAGAGGAGCGCGCGATCGGCGTCAAACGGGTTACTACGGGTTCCGTAGTCCCGGTAGATTTTTCCTATTTCGGATTTGAAAGCAGCGTTTCTCGACGAAGCGGCTTCCAGTGCGGGGCGTGAGCAAAACAATATCTTGAAGGCCGGGAAACCATACGCACCGGAAATCTCCATGACCGGCAAAGGCGAGAGCTGTGCGTAGACCTCTCGAAAAGCTGCATCCACTCTCTTGGCTCGGTCACGCTCCCTGCGCGTGCTCACGATGAAGTATCCGCAGAAAAGTCCGACGAGAATGAGCGCACCGGCAACGACAAGCATCGTGTAGCGCGCCCAAGCTAATACGCCCACGCAATACACGGCGAGAATAGCCAGAGCCGTCCCGAGTGCGCGGAGTAATCCACTATGAAACTCGACCTTCATGGTTGCGGTCTGATTGAGCTTCATCCCATCCACGCTGCGATCCGGTCGATGATTTTTTCCTTCGTCGGGCGGAAGGCGTGTTCCAGCTCGGGGGCGAAGGGCACGGGGAGGTCGAGCGAGGCGATGCGGAGCGGGGCGGCTTTCAGGGACTTGAAGTGCGACTCGGTGAGGCGGGTGACCAACTCGGCGCCGAAGCCGTGGGTGCGGCGGCCTTCGTGCAACACGATCAGCCGGCCGGTGCGGGCGAGCGAGGCGGCGATGGCGTCGAGTTTCAGCGGCGCGAGCGCGCGGAGATCGAAAAGGTCGAAGGTCGTCTCGTATTCGGACGCGAAGTAGGTGCACGCGTCGTCGGCGAGGTGGACCATTTCGCCGTAGGTGACGAAGGTCGCGAAATCGCCGGCGCGGAGTTTTCTCGGCGTCCACACGTCGCGGTAGTTCGGGTCCCACGCGACGGGCGCGCGGCCGCGGCGGTAGAGCGCCTTGTGTTCGAAGAGGATGACCGGGTTGTCGTCTTCGTAGGCGGCGAGCAGGGCGTTGAACGCGTCCTGGGGCGTGCTGGGGTAGAGGCCCTTGAGGCCGGGCATCGCGAGGAAGATCGACTCGAGCTCCTGCGAGTGGAACGAGCCGAAGGTGAGTCCGCCGCCGGCGGGGAAGCGGAAAACCATCGGGCACTTGGCGCCGGAGCGGAAGTGCATCGTGGCGGCGTTGAGCGAGAGCTGGGTCATCGCTTCCGAGGAAAAATCGGCGAACTGGAATTCCTCGATGGGACGGTGGCCGTTGAGCGCGAGGCCGATAGCGTAGCCGGTGCAGGCGCTTTCGGCGAGCGGGGTGTTGAAGACGCGCGGGCGGCCGAACTCGTTGAGAAGGTTTTCGGTCACTTTGAACGCGCCGCCGTAGGTGCCGATGTCCTGGCCCATGACGATGGACTCGGGGCGCTCCGTGAGGATTTTGCGCAGGCCGGCGTTGATGGCCTGGGCCAGGTTGAGCGATTGCGGGGCGGTGACGGGCGTGGCACGGGTCTCCTGACCCGTGTCGGCGGAATCACGGGTCGGGAGACCCGTGCCACGAGGAGCGACGCTCGGCACCCACGGCATCGCGGGCGCGGACGGCGCGAACACGTCGGCCTCCATGCCCTCGGGCGAAGGACGCGGGGTCGCGAGGCCGAGCTTGATGCAGGCTTCGATGAAGGCGCCGAGTTCGGCGTCGAGGGCGTCGAGTCGTGCGGCGCCGAGCGCGGCAGCGAGGCGGGCGCGCAGTTTCGGGAGCGCGTCGGCGGCGTAGAATGCGTCGCTTTCGCCTGGTTTCAGGTAGTCGCAGGTGTCGTAGGCGGCGTGGCCGCGCAGGCGCAGCGTGTGCGCCTCGATGAGCACGGGGCGCGAGGTGGCGCGGACCTTTTCAATCGTCGCCGCGAGCGTGCGCACGACATGCTCCGGGTCGCGGCAATCGAGCGCGAAGCCCTCGATGCCGTAGCCGGCGGCGCGTTGCCAGAGTTCGACGCCGCCGGCGAATTGCTCGGTGGTGGGCGTCGAATAGGCGTAGCGGTTGTTCTCGATGACGAAAATGACGGGCAGCGAGAGGAGCGAGGCGAGGTTGAGCGTCTCGTGGATGTCGCCGGTGCTGGAGCCGCCGTCGCCGAAGCTGGCGAAGCCGACGGCGTTTTTGCCGAGGCGGCGCTGGGAGTGCGTCGCGCCGGCCACGACCGAGAGCATGGCGCCGAGGTGGCTGATCATCGGCACGGAGCGATGCGCGGGATCGCCGTGGTGGATGTTGCCCTCGCGGGCCTTGGTGGGGCTGGCGGCGTTGGCGAAATACTGGTTGAGGTGATCGCAGAGGTGGCCGCTCCAGACGAGATGGCCGCCGAAGCCGCGGTGGGAAAAGTTGACCACGTCGATGGTCTTGTCGGCGAGGAGCGCGAGCGGGACGCAGAGGCCTTCGTTGCCCTGGCCGCCGCACACGGTGCCCTTGATCAGGCCCTGGCGGAACAGGTCGAGGATGCGGTTGTCCGCCGTGCGGGCGAGTTGCATCCAGGCGTAGACGCGGAACAGGGCCTCGGATGGGTTTTGATCGAACTCCGCGAGGCGCAGATCGTGCGATGCGAGGATGCCGGGTGGTTGCGGAAAGGCCATGAATTTGGCCGCGACGGTAGGGGACGACGCGGCGCGGGCAAGGCGGGAGATTTTTCCGGCGGGAGGTGTGGAAAAACGCGGCCCGGGTGTCTCATTCTGATGCATGGACACGCCCGCACTCCCGCCGTCCCGCGCGACCGCACCCGATCGCGCGCGAAAAGGGCGTTTGCGTGTGCGATCGAACGACGCATGAGTGATACCGTGTCCACACCCGAACCGCGCCGGCCCCGGCACGATTTCGCGGGTTTCTACCGCGCGACGGTGGCTCCACTCCGCCGCTACCTCGCGCGGTTGACGGGGAATCGCACCGAGGCGCAGGACCTCGCGCACGACGCCTATGCGCGCATCTACCCGGCGATGCGCGACGGGCAGGTCGAGACGCCGCAGGCTTTTCTCTACACCACGGCGCGCCGGCTCGCGATCAACCAGCTCCGGCATCGCGAACTGGCCCAGACGCAGTCGGTGTCGGACGAAACCCTCGATGCGAATGCGGCGCCCCAGCCCGGAGTCCCGCAGACCGTGATCGCGCGGCAGGAACTGGAGCAATTGGAGCGGGCGCTCGCGCAACTCCCACCGGGCTGCCGGGCGGTGTTGCTGCTCCGCAAGGTTGAGATGCTGCCCCACGACGAAATCGCGCGGCGACTCGGTGTGTCGCGCAGCAATGTCGAAAAACAGCACGTCCGCGCGCTGCGTCTCCTGCGCGAAATCCTCGATGCGCAGGGGGCGGCCAGGACGGCCGAGAGTGGCCCGGCCATCCGTCTTTCCTCTGGAAAATCCCTGCCGTGAATTCTTCCGAATCATCCTCCGCGCCACCGGCGGTGCGCGATGCCGCCGCCCGCTGGGCCGTCCGCCTCGAAGGCGAAGTCCTTTCCGCCAAAGAGCGCCGGGCGCTCGATGCGTGGCTCGCCGCTGATCCGACCCACCGCGCCCAACTGTCGCGCTACTGCCAGTTTTCAACCGATCTCGAGCGCCAATTGCCGGTCCTCGTCGCCGAGGGCGCCGCTGATGTAGAGCGGGAAGTCGCGGCCGTCGCACGGAGTTGGTGGAGACGGTCATTGCCCGTGGCGGCGTTCGCTGCGGCCGCCGCGGCTGTCGCCTGGATGGTCTGGCCACGAGTGCAGGTGAGGGAGGTCGTGACGGCGCCGGCGCACCGGCAGACCATCGCGCTGGCCGACGGCACGCGGGCCGATCTCAACGCCCGCACCAGTCTCAAGGTTGATTTTAGTGATACGCAGCGCCGCCTCGTGCAACTCGACCGCGGCGAGGCGTTGTTCCAGGTGGCCAAGAATCCCGCGCGTCCCTTCATCGTGGTGACGCCCGGCGGGCGCGTGCGCGTGACCGGCACCACCTTCAATGTCCGCACCGATCCGGCCGGCCGGCTCGAAGTCGCCGTGCTCGAAGGTTCAGTCGAAGTCCAGCCCCTGGCCGGCGCCGCGGCCACCGAGCCGCTGAAACTCGCTGCCGGCGATCAGGTGACACTCGATCGAGCCAGCTTGGAGGTGCAACGCGGCCAACCCGCCGCGACCGCGCAGGTCGCGGCGTGGCGCGACGGCTGGGTGGTGTTTGAGCGCGCGCCACTCGGTGAGGTTCTGCGACGTTTCTCGGAATTTCACGGCCGTGAGATTGCGGTTGCCCCGGACATCGCGGGTGAGCGCATCAGCGGGCGGTTCGGTCTCGATGACCTCGATGGTTTCCTGTTTTCCGATCTCGAGCGGGCTTTGCCAGCGGTGCGCGTCGAGCGGACCGCGGGCGGTTCGGTCCGCGTGCAGCGTCGCTGAACGAAAAATGCGCGGCCGACGTGTGGATTCTTCAAGGTGAGGTGTCGCAGCCGGCAACACCTCCATGCGTCTCACCAATCCGTCCTCCGTTCCATGCTGGCGCCACGCCGGCATGCTGCTCGCGCTCGTGACCGCGGCGATCGCGGCTCCCAGTCGTTTTGACATTGCGGCGCAACCGGCCGATGCCGCGCTGCTCGCGTTTTCCAAACAGGCCGGTGCCGAGGTCCTGTTCGCCTCGGATCAGGTGGCGAACGTCCGCACCAACGCCGTGGTCGGCCAGCACGAGCCGGCCGAGGCGATCATGCGGTTGCTCGCCGACACTGGTCTGGCGGCCTCGCGCGGTGCCAACGGCAAGTGGATCGTGGGCGCGGCGGGTCCGGCACCTTCCGCACCGCGCGCCACCGCTGCTCCGGCCCCGGCTCCGGCCGCGTCGGAGCCGGCGCGTGCGGTGCGGTCTGCCGCCGCACCGGCGACGGCGGAACCTGCCCTGCAGATGGCGGCTTTCGAGGTGACCGGCTCGCACATCAAACGCCTGGAAGGGGAGGGACCGCTGCCGGTCGCCGCCTACTCGCGCAGCGACATCGACGCGCGCGGGTTTCTCAACACCGGCGATTTCCTGCAGAGCCTTTCGTTCAACAGCGGAACAACCAACTCGATCGGCGTGCCGGCGGCGAATCCCGTGAGCAACGTGCCGTTCGCGCGCGGCGCCGTGACGATGAATCCGCGCGGACTTGGCGCCGGCCGATTCCTCGTGCTCCTCGACGGCAAACGTCCCTCAAGCTACGGTCTGCCCGACAACCGCGGCGGGTCCGTCTTCGATCTGAACAGCATTCCGACCGAAGCGATCGCCGGCATCGAATACCTGAAGGATGGCGCCTCTGCCATCTACGGCTCGGACGCGATCGCTGGCGTGATGAACGTGAAGCTGCGGGGCGATTTCAACGGCTTCACGACGAGCGCCATGCTGGGCAACACCCTCGGCCACGATACGTTCACCCGCACGCTCAGCTTGCTCAGCGGTGAGACGAGCGCGAAGGGCTCGTATCTGCTCAACGTGAATTGGTTCACACAGAATGGAAACTTCGCGCAGGACTACGACCGCTCGCGCAGCACCGACTACACGTCGTTTGGCCCGGTAAAGGGCCAGAACAACAACAGCCCGAGCAATTTTCCGTTCAACATCACCCTCACCGCCGCGCAGGCGGCGCAGGCCGGGTTCACAACCGGTGCCGGTTTCTACGTCGTGAACGGCGGCGCGCCGGCCGCCAGCCCGCAGCGCTCCAATTTTGTGAGTGCGGGCGCCAATCAGAACGCCGCCACGAATGCCAACCGCTACGACTTCGCGCCGACGACGCAACTCACGCCCAACCAGGAGAACTTCAGCGCGATGTTCCGCGCGACCCGCGAGCTGGGCGACGCCGTGCGCGGTTCCGTGCGTTTGCTCGCGAACAAGAATCTCACCGGCATCGTCTACACGCCGATTTCGATCAACAGCGCGTCCATTCTCAACACCGACGGCACGCCGCTCACGATTCCGGCGACGAATCCCTACAACCCGTTCGGCTTCGCGCTGAGTAATTTCCGCGGCCGCGGCAATTTTGGTCCCACGCGCACCTTCAACGTCGAAACGACGGGCCTCACGTCGATCTTCGGCCTCGAGGGCAAGCTGCCCGCCGGTTGGTCTTGGGCGGCCGACTTCATCTACGGCAGCAGCCTGTTCGACCAGAACGCCGGCAACCAGGTGCGGACCGCCGACATGCAGGCGGCCCTCAATGGCACGTTGTCGGGCTTCGCGGGCCGGTTCTTCAATCCGTTCGGCCCGAGTGCGAATCAAGGCCTCGTCAACGCCCTCTTCGTCACGTCCACCGCGAGTTCCAAGGCGACCACCGTCGGCGCCGACGCCTCAGCGTCCGGACCGCTGTTCGAGATGCCCGCGCTCGTTGGCGGCAAATCGCCCGGCAGCGTCTCGCTCGCGGTCGGCCTCGAGCGGCGCAAGGACAACCTCGACAACCACGCCGACCCGATTCCCTACCTCGTGACGGTCGGCGACCTACCTTATTCTGGTAACCGCGTCGTGACGTCCGCCTACGCCGAACTCGACGTGCCGATCATCGCGAAGTCGCTCACGTTGCAACTCGCCGGCCGCTACGATCGCTACGACACCTTTGGCTCCACCACGAACCCGAAGCTCGCGTTTGTCGCGCAGCCGGTGGAGTTCCTGAAAATCCGCGGCTCGTATTCGCGTTCGTTCAAGGCGCCCGACATCGGCCAGCTCTACCAACCGTCGGTGACGACGTTCACCGCCGCGCTCAGCGATCCGCGCAACCCGGCGCTCGGACTCAACACGTATCCCTTCATCGCCGCGGGCAATCGCACGCTGCGCCCGGAGACCGGCCGCGTCTGGTATGGCGGCGTGGTGGTCGATGCCGGCCGCCTTGTGAAAGGGCTGAGCGTCTCGGCGGACTACTTCGACATCGGCCTCGATCATGTGATCACGTCGTTCACGACGCCCACGGTGTTCTTCAATTTCTTCCCCGAGCGCGTCGTGCGCAACGCGGCTGGGGTGATCCAGTATTTCGACGCCAAGACGATCAACGCCGCCGGCTACAAGTGGAAGGGCGCCGACTTCGGCCTCGACTACAAGTTGCGCGGCACCCGCGCCGGCGACTTCGCCTTCAATGCGCAGGTCACCTACATCGACACCTTCGCGCTCAATGCTGGCAGCGGCGCCGGCTTCATCAACACGGCGGGGCGCTACAACAATCCGCGCATCGCGGGCTCCGGCCAGATTGGGTGGAAGCGCGGCACGCTCGCCGCGACGCTTGGGACGCAATTCAAGGGCACTTACCTGATGGACCAGTTTGCGCCGGCGTGGCGGGAGAACGCGCAGTTCCTTTTCAACGGCACCTTTTCGTTCGACGCGCCGTGGCGGTCGCGATTCACGCTGGGTTGCAACAATCTCCTCGACGCCGAGGCACCGATCAACGGCAAGGCGATCCCGAGCTACGGCTACGATGTAGCCACCTACAACGCCTGGTCCATGGGCCGCTTCGTCTACGTGAAAGTAACCAAGGATTTCTGAAGTCGCCAAGCGGGACGACGGTCGCAACCTCACGCGCGTGATTCGCCGCCCGCTGCCCGCCGCCAAACTCTCGATCTTCGCCACCATTCTCGCTGCCGCGACTGTTGTCGCCGGCCCAGCCGCTGAAATCGGATCTCTTCGCTTGATCGGAATGAATTCGCTGCCCATTCGCACCATGGTCCACGGCACGCCGGTGGGCGGAATTTCCGGGATCGATTACGACGCGAAGGCCGATCGCTGGCTCGCCGTGAGCGATGATCGGTCGGAGCATGGGCCGGCGCGATGCTTCACGGTGCGGCTCGACTACGATGAGCGGGCACTGCGCGTCGCCGAGATCGTCGACGTGACGGTGCTGCGGCAGGCCGATGGCTCCGAGTATCCCGGCAAGCCGCAGTTCGCCCGCGAGCGGCGCGGCGATGTGCCGGACTTCGAGGCGCTGCGCCTTGATCCACGCGACGGCACGCTGTGGTATTCGAGCGAAGGCGACCGGACGCTCGGCTTGAATTCGTTCGTGCGCGCGGCGGCGCGGGATGGGACGTTTCGTCGCGAATGGCCGCTGCCGGTCTCGCTGACATTTGATGTCGCGGCGCAACGCGGCCCACGGCCGAACCTCACCCTCGAGGGCATGGCGTTCGCACCCGACGGGGATTCGCTTTGGTTGGCGCTCGAGGCTCCGTTGATCGAGGACGGACCGGTGGCCGCGGCGGGAGCCGGTGCCACGACGCGATTCACCCGGCTGGCGCGGGACGGCCGGCGGATCGCGCAGGTCGCGTATGCGATGGATGCGTGGCAGTCCGTGCCGCCCGCGGGGCGCCCCGGGGATAACGGCGTGTCGGAGATTCTTGCGCTCCCCGACGGCCGCCTGCTCGTGCTCGAACGATCCGGTGCACAACAGGCCGATCGCTCGTGGCGTTTTTCGGCGCGGATCTACCTGGCCGATGTGGCCGCTGCGACGGACGTGGGTGACGTCGCCTCGTTGTCCGGGGGCAAGTTTGTGCCCGCGCCAAAGCGTCTGGTCTTCGACTTTGCCGCTGTCGGCGTGCCGGCCGTCGACAATGTCGAGGCGATGGCCTGGGGACGGACACTCGCGAACGGTCATGCGACGCTCGTCGTGGCGAGTGATGACAATTTTCTCCCAACCCAGGTCACCCAGTTCTGGGTCTTCGAAGTTCTTCCCCCGACCGCACGCTGATTTCCTGCCATGAAAAAACGCACGCTCCTTCTCGCTTTGCTTCTGGCCGCTGCGACGTTTGCGGCGGATTCAACGCCCGCCAGGAAACCGGATTGGGACGAGACGTTTGAGGGCGTGGTCCACAATGAGAAGAAGGTCGGGGGCTTCGTGGGCGACTACCGCTGGCTGTCCAATTTCTACAAATGCCGGGTGGAGTGGGAGGGGCGCGCCTATACCTCCTCCGAGGCGGCCTACCAGTCGGGAAAGTATCCGGCGGCGGAGCGCGACATCTTCACGACGCTCGATCCGGACCCGGCGAAAAAACTCTCGCGCACGAAGCCCTACGACACCGCGGCCTGGGAGGCGCGCAAGGAGCGCACCATGCAGGCGGTGTTGTGGGCGAAGTTTTCGCAGAATCCTGAACTGGCGGCCAAACTCCTCGCCACGGGCGGGCGCGTGCTGGAGGAGACGAACTGGTGGGGCGACAGGATCTGGGGAGTTTATCAGGGCGAGGGGCAGAATCTCCTTGGCAGGCAACTCATGGAAATTCGGGCGCGCTTGACGCAGGAGGCCCCGGCGGCGGCGAAGTCGAAGCCGTGAGGTCCCGCCGCGAAATCGTCGAGAACTGGCTGCCGCGCTACACCGGCGTGCCGTTGGGGGAATTTGGCGGCTACATCCTGCTCACCAATTTCGACCGTTACGTCGAGCGGTTCGCCGAGTGGCATCGTGTGCCGGTGCGCGGCCGCGACATGCCGATGCCGAACGCCACGGCCGGCGACATCACGATCGTCAACTTCGGCATGGGTTGCGCGGTGGCCGCGACCGTCATGGACCTGCTCAGTGCGATCAAGCCGCAGGCCGTGCTCTTCCTCGGCAAGTGCGGCGGCATCAAGCATCGCGCCACGCTCGGCGATCTCATCCTGCCCATCGCGGCGATTCGTGGGGAAGGCGCGAGCAACGACTACTTTCCGCCCGAGGTGCCCGCGTTGCCGGCGTTCGCGTTGCAGAAGGCGATCTCCACCACGGTCCGCGAGCACGCGCGCGACTACTGGACGGGCACGGTTTACACCACCAACCGGCGGGTCTGGGAGCACGATCACGAGTTCAAACGCCACCTTAAAAAAATCCGCGTGCTCGCCATCGATATGGAGACGGCGACGATCTTCATGACCGGCTTCTACAATGAAATACCGACCGGTGCGCTGTTACTCGTGTCGGACCAGCCGATGACGCCCGAGGGGATCAAGACCGCCGCGAGTGACCGGCGGGTCGATGCGACGTTCGTCGACGATCATCTCAAGATCGGTATCGCCTCGCTGAAGCAGCTCATCAACGGCGGGCTTACGGTGAAGCACCTGAAGTTCTGAGCTGCGGCCATGAGTTCCGGTCAACGAATCATCGCCGCGCTCCGCGCCCAGCCGCCCGCGCCGCCGGTCCGCGATGCCGCGGAGATTGATCGGCTTTACCGCCAGTGGCGCGTGCGCGTGCTTTACGCGACGACGACGGGCTACGCGCTGTATTATCTCGTGCGGAAGAACCTCTCGATGGCGGCCAAGGCGATCACCGACGAGTTTCATTTTTCCAACACGCAGTGGGGCCTCGTGCTCAGCGTGGCAACGATCGTGTATGCGCTGTCGAAATTCCTCAGCGGTGTCATTGGCGATCGCGCGAATCCGCGCTACCTGCTCGCGCTCGGCTTGCTCGGGTCCGCGCTGGTCAACCTTGTTTTCGGCTTCGGCGCGGGGTTGGGGTTCTTCGTGGTCTGGTGGGCGATCAATAATCTCTTCCAAGGCGCGGGCGTGCCACCGTGCGTCCGGCTGCTCACGAGCTGGTTCAGCCCGCGCGAAATCGGGCGCGCGTGGGGCATCTGGAATGCGTCGCATCAGATCGGTGGCGCGGTCATCGCGGTGTGGGCGGGCTGGATGGTGTCACACTGGGGTTGGCGGGCGGCGTTCTGGGTGCCCGCGGTGCTGTGCCTGGTCGGTGGGGTGTGGCTCATCAACCGCCTGCGCGACGCGCCGGAGGCGATGGGGCTGCCTCCGGTGGAGCAGTATCGTGAAGGTCGCGCCGCCGGCACGGTGGCGGATGTGTCGGCGCCGTTCTGGGGCGTGTTCAAACGTTACATCCTCGGCAATCCATGGGTCTGGGTCGTGAGCGCGGCGAACTTCTTCGTCTACATCGTGCGCATCGGCATCCTCGACTGGGCGCCGAAATACCTGCAGGAAGCGAAAGGCTTCAACCTGAAGGACGCGGGGTGGGCGTTGTCCGGCTTCGAACTCGCTGGAATCTTCGGTGCCTACGCGTCGGGTTGGATTTCGGACAAGGTCTTCAACGGCCGGCGCGGACCGGTGTCGGTGGCGTTCATGTTGTTCGTGATCGTGTTTGTCGCGGCGCTCTTCGCCGTGCCGCGCGGGCAGGTGCTGGCGATGAGCGGCGTATTCGTGGCGATCGGGTTTTTCGTCTACGGGCCGCAGATGCTCATTGCCGTGGCGGCGGCGGATTTCGCGACGAAAGCAGCGGCGTCGAGCGCGGTCGGACTCACGGGGCTGTTCGGTTATCTCGGCGCGACGCTGTGCGGCATCACGACGGGCGTGCTGGCCGATCGTTTTGGCTGGGACGGCGTGCTGTGGTTTTACGCGCTGTCTGCGGTGGCGGCGTTTGTGCTGTTGCTGACCACGTGGAGCCGCCGGCCGACGGCGGCCTGGTGCAGCGACCCGAAAGAAACGTGACCTAGCGAAACCTGGTAGCCGCGAGCGCCAGCGAGTGGTTGGCACAAGCGGTCCACTCGCTGGCGCTCGCGGCTACCTGTCACGCAACCTCCGGGCCGCGACACCAGCCGCGCACGTCAGCGCATCCGGCGGAAGCCGTCTTCGATGCCGGCGGAGATGCGCGCAAACACCTCGTCGAAGGTTCCCATGCCGTCGATCTTCAGCACGCCGTGGAGCTGCTGGTATTTTTGGATGACGGGCACGGTCTTCAGCTCGTGGTCCTGGAGGCGTTGCACGATCTTGGCCGTGCTGGAATCGTAGGGCATGCAGCCGGGCGTCTTGCTGCGTTCGTCGAGGCGGCGGATGAGTTCGAGCGTGGGCACCTCGAGGTCGATGACCATCGAGATGGAGGAACCGTGTTTCTTGAGCAGGCCGTCGAGGATGTAGGATTGCACGAGCGTGCGCGGATAGCCCTTGAAGATGAATCCCTTCCCGTCCTGGGACTCGGCGAGTTTCTTCTCGATCAGTTGCACCACGATTTCGTCGGGCACGAGCTGGCCGCTTTCGTAGAGCGCGGTGATCTTCCGGCCGGTCTCGGTGCCGAGCTTGATTTCGCGGTCGAGCATCGAGCCGGTGGCGACGTATTCGAGGCCGAACTTCTTCGCGAGGGCCTTGCCCTGCGAGCCGCGGCCGGAGCCGGGATAGCCGAAGATGGCGATGTTGAAGAGTCGTTTGCTGAGTTCGTTGCGGACGATCCCCGCGATCTGCTGCTGGACGCCCTCGATGCGGGCCGTGCCGTCGACCTCCACGTAGATGCCGCGGTCGCGGTAAAATTGCAGGACGGGCAGGGTCTTCTGGTTGTATTCGCGGAGACGGTTGCGGATGACGACCTCGTTGTCGTCGCTGCGGCCGGAGGTGGCGCCGCGGGCGACGAGCCGGCGCACGGATTCCTCCTCGGGCACGGCGAGGCTGATGAGGCAGCTGAGCGCGGTGTGCAGCTTCAGCATCAGGCCTTCGAGAATGTAGGCCTGGATGTAGGTGCGCGGGAAACCGTCGAAGAGGAAGCCGTTGCAGCCCTGGTTGTCGGTGATCGTTTTCTCGATGATCTGGACGATGATCTCGTCGGAAACGAGCCCGCCCGAGGCGATGATGCTCTGCGCTTCGAGGCCGAGTTTGGTTTTGGCGGCCATCTCCTTGCGCAGCAGGTCGCCGGTGGAGATGTAGAACAGGTTGTATTTCCGGATCAGGAATTCGGACTGTGTGCCTTTGCCGGCGCCGGGGGGACCGAAGAGTGCGATGTTGAGCATGGGAGGCGGTTTTGCGGGTTGCGGAGCACGGACCGGCGGGAACGCGCCGGGATCGCATCGCGCTGGGTGGGGGTGGGGCGCGAGCCTTCCGGCGGGAACGATGTTCTAGCGATCGGGCGGCGCAGCGCAATGGCGCGGGCTGCGCAGTTCTTGGCGAATCGCGCGCTCGACTTCGCGTGGTGCCGGCCGGGGGGCGGGCGCGATTTCTGAAGCTGGGACTGAGCGCACCGGCGTGGACGTGGCACGGGGCTCCCGACCCGTGACGGCCACACCCACGGGTCAGGAGACCCGTGCCACAAACCGCGGCGGCGGACGATCGCAGGCAAGCTCAGCGCGCGCAAGCTGGCCGACCGCCGGCGCATCGCGGGCGCGCAACAGCGCACTCGGCGTCACTCCGCCAGCAACGCCGTGGCCAGCGCCTCGTCGGTCAGCAGCGACTTGATCAACCCGCCGCGCACGGCGCCCAGCACGGCGGGCGCACGGTCGGCACCGGCGGCGACGCCGATGACCTGTGGAATTCTTCGCAGATAGTCGAGTTCGACACTGATGATGCGATCGCGCCACCGCGTCTTGCACTCGCGACCGCCGGCGTCAAAGAAGCGCCCACAAATCTCCCCGGCGGCGCCGATTTGTCGGAGCTGGGCGATGTCCGCGGCGCTCAATACCCCGCGCTCCACGTAGACCGAACTCGTCAGGCCTCCGACTCCGACCAGGGCGGCGTCCGCCTGTTTCATCCGCTGCCAGACGGACTTGATTTGCGCGGAGGCGAGAAAGAAGTCGCGTGTCTTCTTGTCGGGCGCGAAGGCCGGCGTGGAAAGCGTGAGAAACTCGCCGCCCCAGAGCTTCACGATGGCGCGACCGAGTTCGAGGGCGTCCACATGCGTGAGGTTGGAATCGATGCTGCCCATGGCCTGGACCACCGTGAGGCGGCGTCCGTCGCCGCGCCGGAACCGTTGCACGACCTCGGCGACGTTGCGTCCCCCGCCGATGGCCAGCACGCCGCCCGCCGGCAGCCAGCCGGCGACAATGGGCGCGCCGAAATGCCCGACGGTCTGGCGGGCGGAATCGCCGGTGGCGTGGGCCGCGGTCTTGATCACGGCGGCGTGCGCGAGGCCGAAACGGCTGCACAGGTCGTGCTCGAACTTCGTCTGGCGTGCCTGGTATTGGTCGACGGAGATGCGCACGATCCCGCGTTCCAGGGCGGCCGCGAGCAGGCGGGAAATCTTCGTCTGGGAGACGCGCACGAGCTGGGCCACCTCGGTCTGGCCGAGGCCGTCGACGTAGTAGAGCGTCGCGGCCATCCGGAGGACATCGTCAGGGTAGTCGGCTTTCTTCGGCATGGCGGGGAGGGGGCGGACAACGGAGCGGACGGGACGGTGCGGGATTGTAACCAAGATGTCACTAGAATATTTAACCGCATAAAGTTTTTACTCGAAATGAAAGCATGGCCACTTCACGCCAAGAGGACTTCACCATGAGCAGCCGCCAAAGCCTTCTTGCTTTCCTTCTCCTTCCCCTGCTGGCCGCCCTTGCGACCGGCCAGACGGCACCGCGACCGGCGGCGCTGACGCCAACCGCAGCCGCCGAGCAACCCGTGCAGCTGGAGGCGTTCACGGTGACCGGCTCCAACATCCGCCGGGTCGAGGCCGAGACCGCCCTGCCCGTGACCGTGATCGAAACGGTCGATCTCGATGCGCGTGGCGCGGCGACGATGAGCGAGTTGTTCGAGACCCTCGGGATGGCGGAGATCTCCGGCATCACCGAGATCAACAACGGCCCGCAGCTCGCCCGCGGCGATGTCGCCTCCGTCGACCTGCGCGGCCTCGGTTCGGGCAGCACGCTGACCCTGGTCAACGGTCGCCGCATGGCGCCGCACCCGATTTCGATGGCCGAGGGCGGCGTGCCCTCGCTCGCCGCCAATATCAATGCCGTGCCGCGCGCGCTGGTGGGCCGCGTCGAAATCCTCCGCGACGGCGCGTCCGCCATCTATGGCGCGGATGCCGCCGCCGGCGTCATCAACAACTACGTTTCGCGGTCCTATGCCGGGCGCCAGCTGTCGCTGCGGGGTTCGATGACGCAGCACGGCGGGGCCAACGAATTCGGCGTGACGGCCGCGGAGGGCTTCAAGCGCGGGAAGAATCACTTCGCCGTTTCCTTCGACTACTTTCATCGCGACGCGCTCGCGGCGCATGACCGGACATACTCCCGCAATGCCGACAATCGCAACCGCTCCCCGGCGCCGTGGAACGGGCTGCCCGTCACGTTGCTCGACGGCACGCTGGCGGCGCGCGACAACGACTTCAACAACCGCAACAACGTCAACCAGTGGGGCGAGTGGCAGCGGGGCACGATCCAACCGGACTACCTGACCTTCGTCGGTTCGCGGCCGGCCAACAACGTCGGCATCACCACCAGCACGACGCCACCCGCCGGGGTCGCGACCATGTCGGCCACGGGCATGTTTTACCTCTATCCGCAGCCGGACGGCTCCGTGTATTTCAACCAGTCGCGGCCGTCCTCGAATATCGACAGCGCTCAGAATTACGGCACGCAGTCGAATTGGAACAAGTGGAAGACCCTCATCCCGCGCACGGACCGCTGGCAGTTCGGGCTGTTTGCCGACCGGCCGCTCACCGACCGGGTGAGCTTCTTCGGTGACGTGATGTTTTACGCGGCGCATACGTTCAACGGCCGCGAACCCGTCAACGCCAAGAATACGGATGACCCGGGCATGTATCTGCCGGCGGCAAATCCCTACAATCCGTTCGGCGTGCGCTTCTATCATCCGACCGGCGCGCCCAACGCCGACGGCACGCCGCGCCTCGTTGGCACCCCGGCCGACGTCTCGATCTACACCGGCATTTCGCCCGGCCAGAACACCGGCGGCGGCTTCAAGCCGCGCAGCACCGAGGTGTTCAGCTATTCGTTCCGCACGCTCGCGGGCTTGCGCGGCAAGTTTGGCGAGTCGTGGGAGTGGGAGTCCGCGGTGATGTATTCCGGCGCGCAGACGCACGAGTTTGAACACTACCAGATCCGCGAGTCGCGCCTGCGCGCCGCGCTCTACCGGACCGATGCGACGGCGATGAATCCGTTTCCGGTCACGTTCAAGATCGTCAACAACCAGATCGTCGTCGACAAGGCCTACGAAAATCCGGCGTCCGTGCTCGATGCGCTCTATGACGACGAGGACCGCTTTGGCCGCACGCAGTTGCTCACGTGGGATGCCAAGACGAACGGCCGGCTCTGGCGCCTGCCGTTCGGCGGCGGCCGGCTCGGCCTGGCGACCGGCGCGGAGTATCGCTACGAAACCTATCGCGACGGCCGGGCCGCCTACGTCGGTGTCAATCCACCCGGCTCCGGCGCGGCTTTCCCGCTCCTGCGCGAGGGCGACAACGATTTTCTCGCGCTCAGCCCCAACGTGCCGATCGACGCGCATCAGTCGGTCTTCGCGACGTTCGCCGAGGTGGCGCTCCCGTTCGTGACGCGCGAGAACCGCAAACCGTTGCTTGAGGCTCTCGAGCTGTCATTGGCCGGCCGCTTCGAGCACTTCTCGATCTTCGGCCAGGCGACCAAACCCAAGGCGAGCATGGTCTGGAATCCCGCCCGCTGGCTGAAATTCCGCAGCTCGATCGCCGACTCGTTCCGGGCGCCGAATCTCGTGCAGACCAACGTCGCCGCGCTCAAGCGCCAGTTCAGCGCCTCCGACAGTTATCGCTCCACAGTCACCGGCCTGGCGACCGACGGCAGCGTGCAGCGCACGTCCTACCGCCAGGGCAATCAAAACCTGAAGCCCGAAAAATCGCAGACCACGTCGGGCGGTCTGGTGCTGGAAGTGCCGAAGCTCCGCGGCCTCTCGGTGACCTTCGACTACTTCAAGATCAACCAGACGAGCGTCATTCAAAATCGCGGGGCCGCCGCCACGCTGGCTGAGGACGCCACCCTGCTCCAGATCGCCACGCAGGCGGCGCTGGCGGCCGGCACGCCGGCCGACCAGATCGACCTCGGTTCGGGCGCTGCGGCCTACAAGGGTTCCGATGCCGTCACGCGCGCGCCCCTTACCGCGGCCGATCGCGCGGCCTTCGCGGCCTACAACGCCCGCCAGGCGAGCAACGCCACCAGGCGCGCGCCGGTCGGCGAATTCGTGAGCGTCGTCGACAGTTACATCAACCTCGCGGGTCGCGATCTCCAGGGCTACGAGGTCGGCATCAACTACCGTTCGCCGGCGACGCGGGTCGGTCGGTTTACCATTGGGGGCGAAGCCACGCACTACCTGGTGCGTCGCTCGCAGACCAATCCGTCGACACCCGTGCTCAGCGAACTCGGCCGCAACGGTCGTGTCAGCTGGCGCGCCAGCGGCAATGCCTCGTGGCGCCAAGGCGCGTGGGGCGCGGGCTGGTTCACGAGCTACTTCGACAGTTTCGTCGACACCGGCGCGGAGACCACGCAGGCGATCTACCAGGCGCTGGGCGGACCGGACTACATCAAGGTTTTCAACGACAATGGGGCACTCCGCTACCTGCTGCGGGTGAAACCCTCGCTCCAGCACAACGCCTGGATCAGTTACCGCTTCGAGCGGGGCGCTTCACTCTGGCTCCGCGGCACCACCGTGCGGCTCGGCATCAACAACGCGGCCGATACCGATCCCCGGCTGACGTCCGACCAATACGGGTTCCGCTCCGGCAGCGCCAATCCGCGTGGCCGGCAGTTCACGTTCGATGTGTCGCGGGCGTTCTGAGGCAAAGCAATGCGTGCGCGGTTTTCACGGCGATTCGGCCATCCGACACACCTGCGTGCCTTGCGCCCCATCGGGGCGCGATTCGATAGCCCAGGGCGTGGCCCTGGGAAATTGATTTCGCATAGTCCAAGCCCTGAAAGGGCGAAGTCGGCTCGTCTAATCGCGCCCCTTCAGGGCTTGGGGTTGTGCTTTGCGCAGACCCGGGGCGTTGCCCCGGGCTATCGAATTTCGCCCCGTTGGGGCTCAATCCTCCATGCAACGTGATCTCGCAGTCAGCCGGCTCCGTGCCGGGTCCGAAACTTTCGACGTCCTCGTCGTCGGCGGTGGCGCCAGCGGCTTGGGCGCCGCCGTCGATGCCGCGGCGCGTGGCTATCGCACCGCGCTCATCGAGCAGGGTGATTTTGCGCAGGGCACCTCGAGCCGCTCCACGAAACTCGTGCATGGCGGCGTGCGCTACATGGCGCAGGGCGACATCGGCCTGGTGATGTCCGCGCTGAAGGAGCGCGGGCGTCTGCGGAAAAACGCGCCGCACCTCGTGCATGCCACGCCCTTCGTGATCCCGAACTACTCGTGGTGGGAAGGCCCCTACTATGCGTTCGGCATGACGCTCTACGACCGGCTCGCCGGCTCGTGGTCGTTTGGCCGGTCGCGCCGGCTGAGCCGCGACGAGACCTGCGAGCACCTGCCCACCGTGGAAACCGACCGCCTCACCGGCGGCGTGCTCTATTACGACGGCCAGTTCGACGATTCGCGCCTCGCAATCAACCTCGCGCAGACCGCGGTGGAACGCGGCGCCACGGTTGCCAACTACGTCGCATGCGTCGGCCTGCGCAAGGAGGGCGGCCGGGTGACCGGCGTGCTCGCCCGGGACGTCGAGACCGGCGCCGAGTTCGAGATCAAGGCGAAGATCGTCATCAACGCCACGGGCGTGTTCGTGGACGACGTGCGGCGCTTCGATGAACCGGCCGGCGCGCCGCTCGTCGCCGTGAGCCAGGGGGTGCACCTCGTGCTGCCGAAGGAATTCCTGCCGGGCACGAGCGCGCTGATGATTCCCAAGACGGCGGACGGCCGCGTGCTCTTCGCGATCCCGTGGCACGACAAACTGGTGGTCGGCACCACCGACACGCCGAACGTGCCCGCCTCGCTGGCGCCGCGACCGTTGCCCGCGGAAGTCGATTTCATCCTCGATCACGCGCGGAAGTATCTCGTGCGCGATCCCGGCGAAGGCGATGTGCTCAGCGTGTTTGCCGGCCTGCGGCCGTTGGTCAAGAAAGGCGATGGAGGCAACACCGCGGCGCTCTCGCGCGACCACACGATTCTTGTTTCGGCGAGCGGCCTCATCACGCTCACCGGCGGCAAATGGACCACCTACCGCAAGATGGCCGAGGACGTGATCGACCACGCGGAGAAGGTGGGGGCGATGGCGCACCGCGCCAGCCCGACGGCCGAGATGCCGATCCACGGGGCGACGGCCCCCAAGCCGGCCACAGCCGATTTTGCGCTCTATGGCAGTGATGCCGCCGGCATCGCCGCGCTCACGCGCACTGATGCCACACTCAGTGCGCGGGTCCACCCGGCATTGTCGATCCGACCGGCGGAGGTGGTGTGGCACGCGCGGGAGGAAATGGCCCGCACCGTCGAGGATGTGCTGGCGCGGCGCACGCGCTCGCTGGTGCTCGACGCCCGGAGTTCGATGGCGGCCGCCCCGACGGTGGCGCGCCTGCTGGCGCGCGAACTTGGGCGCGATGCGGCGTGGATCGACCGACAAGTCGCGGTGTTTGCCGGAGTGGCGCGGCAGTGGATGCTGCGGGATGGGGCCCGCGGGCCGGTTTCCGCTGGCCGTGAGGCGATGTTGCAACACACCTAGGGTATGTCTTCAAACGCATGAAATCGCCCGCCGGAAAATTGTGGGAGGGGCTTTATGCCCCGACATGGGAGGGGCGCCTTAACCCGTCGGGGCGTAAAGCCCCTCCCACACGGCTTGAAAACACCCCATAGCCGCGTGTTTTCGTTCCTGCGCCCCGCCCCTGCTGCCGACCCGCTCCCGCCCGAGCGGGTCGACGCCGAATACCGCCGCCTGCGCTGGCAGGTGTTCACCGGGATTTTCGTCGGCTACGCGGCGTTTTACCTCGTGCGGAACAATTTTTCGCTGGCGATGCCGGCGATCCTGAAAGCGCACCCGGAATACTCGAAAGCGCAGCTCGGCTCGGCGATGACCGCGCTGTCGCTCGCCTACGGTCTCTCGAAGTTCATCATGGGGTCGGTCTCGGACCGCAGCAATCCGCGCTGGTTCATGGCGCTCGGACTCCTGCTCACGAGTGCCGTGACCGCGCTCTTCGGCCTCTGGCCGGCGGTCTACGGCTCGCTCGCCTTGCTTGTCGGCCTGCAGTTCCTGAACGGCTGGTTCAACGGCATGGGCTGGCCGCCGTGCGGCAAGACGATGGTGCATTGGTGGAGCACGAAGGAGCGCGGCGGGATCGTCGGCGTGTGGAACGTCGCCCACAACGTTGGCGGCGCCGCGATCGCGGCGATCGCCACCTGGGCGGTCACGTATTTCCACGATTGGGGCGCCACGTTCTACGCCAACGCCGCGGTCGCCGCGGTGATCGCGGTGCTGATCATGCTGCTCGTGCGCGACACGCCGCAGTCGTGCGGCCTGCCCTCGATCGAGCGGCACAAGAACGACTACCCGCCGGACTACAACGCGGCCCACGAGCGCACGTTCACGTTCAAGGAGATCTTCCTCGGTTACGTGCTGAACAACAAATTTCTCTGGTTCATCGCGATCGCCAACGCGTTCATCTACTTCGTGCGCTACGGCGTGTTGAACTGGATTCCGACCTACCTGCAGCTCTCGAAGAATTTCAATTTCAAGGAAGCCGGCTTCGCCTACACGGCGTTCGAGTTGGCGGGCATCCCGGGCACGATCCTATGCGGTCTCATCTCCGACCGCGTGTTCAAGGGCCGGCGGGCGCCCGCCACGATTCTGTTTACCGCACTGACGCTCGCGGGCGTCGTTGTCTACTGGCTCAACGGCCAAGGCCCGCTCTGGATCGACATCGCGGCGCTGATCGCGATCGGATTTTTCATCTACGGACCGATCATGCTCGTCGGCCTGCACGCGCTCGACCTCGTGCCAAAAAAGGCGGCGGGCACCGCGGCGGGCTTCACCGGATTTTTCGGCTACGCGTTCGGCTCCGCCATCGCCGGCACGGGTGTCGGCTGGATCTGGGACCATTGGGGCACGACGGCGGTCTTCGTGACGATGATCGGGTGCTGCGTGCTCACGATGGCTTTCAGTGCACTCACGCTCGGACATCGGACCACCAGCAACGGGAGATTGTAGGAGCCTGCGCCCAGGCGATCTTATGCTCATGAGAACCGTGAACGCCCTGCATCGCCTGCAAGCAGGCTCCTACCTCCTCTGGCTCGGTGCCGCCATGGTGTGTTCGGCCCTCGCCGTCGCCGCAGAGCCGCGCCCCCTCGTCATCGCCCATCGCGGCGCCAGCGGCTACCTGCCGGAGCACACGCTTGCGGCCAAGGCCTATGCACACGCCCTCTGCGCCGATTTCATCGAACAGGATCTTGTGCTCACGAAGGATGACGTGCCGGTCGTCCTGCACGACATTTACCTCGACACGGTGAGTGACGTCGCGACCCGTTTCCCGGATCGCAAGCGCGCGGACGGTCGCTACTACGCGCTCGATTTCACGCTCGCCGAGATCAAGCAGCTGCGCGTGGCCGAGCGGTTCAACGCCAAGACGGGCGCGCCGGTTTATGCGAAACGCTACGCCTCGGCGGCATCGCCGTCGGAATTCCGGGTGTCGACGCTGGAGGAGGAGTTGCAGCTGATCCAGGGGCTCAATCGCAGCACCGGCCGGCACGCGGGAATTTACCCCGAGATCAAGCAACCCACGTGGCACCGCGAGCAGGGCCGCGAGATCAGCAAGATCGTGCTCCCGATCCTCGCGCGCTACGGCTACGCGGGAAAAGACGCGCCGTGCTTTCTCCAGTGTTTCGAGCTGACCGAAGTCCGCCGCATCCGTCGCGAATTGGGCTGGCAGGGTCGCATCGTGATGCTGCTCAACGCGCGCGGCAAAGAGCGCGACGGGGTCGATCACGACCGCCTGTGCACGGCCGCTGGCATCAAGGAGATCGCCGAGGTCGCCGATGGCATCGGCCCGGCGATCGGTCGCGTGGTCACCTGGACCGCGACCGGCGAGCGCAAGGTTTCCGACCTGGTGAAGCTCGCCCACGAGGCGAAGCTCGTCGTCCACGGCTACACCATCCGCCTCGACGAATTGCCGAAGGGCTGCCCGGGCTCCGACGAGTTGCATGCGGCGCTCTTCCGCGGCGCCGGCGTCGACGGCATGTTCAGCGATTTCACCGACGTGACGCTGGCCTGGCTGAAGAAGTAGTTGAGGATCGTCCCGTTGCCGGGGAAGCCAAGATCACGAGGCGGGCGGGAGCGATTCGCCGGAGCGGATTTGTAGGGCGGGGTCTCCTGACCCCGCCGTCGACAACCAATCCGCGTCCGCACTCGCGGCGGGGTGCGGCGACCCCGCCCTACAACGGGCCGTTCACTTCCAAAGACCGCTGGTCTCATACCAGCGTCCCCAACCTTTCGGACTTATTGCAGGGGCGCCGCTTGACGGCGCCCGCGCCGTGAGACGAGGGCGTCGTCAAGCGACGCCCCTACAGTCCAGATGCAAGCGGCGATTGGTATCATACCCGCTGCGGCACGGCACGCACGCGATCGGAGAGGTCGTCGATCTCTGTCGTGGATTCGCAGCCGACGTTGAGCACGTCGACGCAGCCGAGACCGAGCGTGAAGCGCACGGACTCGCTGCGTTTCTCCGGGTCGTTGCGCAGGCGACCCTCGCCGATGATTTTCATGCCGACCACGCCCTTGCCCGCGGCGTGGATGCGCTGGAGCACCGGCACGACTTTCTCCGGCTTGTCGTCCATGCTCATGCCGAACGGATTGATGCGCGTGTGCACCGAGTCCACCCACGGTTCCGTGGCGCAGGCTTCGAGCGCTGCGAGCGAGTGGCACGATACGCCGTGGGCGCGGACCACGCCTTTCTGCTTCAACTTCGCGATGATTTCCATCTGGCGCGCGAGTTCCTGCGGCCACTTCGGCGACACGACGCAATGCAGCAACAGGAGGTCGATGTAGTCGGTGCGGAGTTCCTTCAAAAAGCGCGCGACGATCACGTCGGCGTCCGGCCGCTCCGGCTCGGGGATGCCGCCGGGACGGAACCAGATCTTCGTCGTGATTTGAAACCGGTCGCGGCGGATGTCGCGCAGCGCGGAGATGACGTAGGGATGCGTGCCGTAGAGGTCCGCGAGGTCGAACAGGCGGGTGCCCCGGTCGTAGGCCTCGTGGATGAGGCGTTCGAACTTCTCTTTGCCCATGCGGGTGTGATTCGACTCGCGCTTGCCACCCTTCATGCCGGTGCCGAGACAAAACCGCGACACTTTCAACCCGCTGCGGCCGAGCGGCACGGTGGCAAAGGGGTCGAAATTCTTCGGCGCGGCCGGACGCGAATCGGACGCCGTGCGGCAGGAACCGAGGAGGACGACGCCAACGCCGGCGGCGGTGGTTTTGAGGAACTGACGGCGGGGATAGTTCATGGGGCGGATTGGGCCGCGGGGGAACGCCGATGAACTTCCAACAGAGCCGGAGCGTGGTCGGCCGCGGCGCGCTTGTCGAACCAAACGCTGCGGCGCGCGAGGGTGCATCTCACTTTCTTGCAGAATGTCGAAAGGTGGGCCGGCCGCTCCGCGGGCGGCCAGGAACGAGCAGACATCGCCACGCGCTGGCCGGGCGCGGAGCGCCCGGCCCACCCCTGCGGTGCGGTCACCTTGCAGAAAATTGAGATACGCCCGCCAGGACGCATGTCGGTGTTCTGACTGAGGCGGGACGCCTCAGCCACGTGGACGAGGCGTCCCGCCTCGTCGATTGCAGAAAAGTGAGAGGCACCTCGCGCCTACACCTCGATCGTCTCCCCCGTGCCCATCACGCGGACTTGGTGGCCGGCGGCGGCGGCGAGCTTGGCGAAGGCGTGGGGGTTCTGGCGGATTTTTTCGAGCGTGTCGTAGTGCATCGGCACGCAGAGGCGGGGGCGGAGGAGGTTGAGCGCTTCGACGGCATCGACGGTGCCCATCGTGTAGCGGTCGCCGATCGGGAGGAGGGCGAGATCGAGGTCGCCGCGGCCGATCAGCGCCATGTCGCCGAAGAGTCCGGTGTCGCCGGCGTGGTAGACGGACTGATCGCCCGCGCGGACGACGTAGCCGGCCGCCGGCCCCATGTAGCTGTTTTTTCCGCCCGGCAGCTCCAGCGCGGAACTGTGCGTGGCGCAGGTCATCTGGATGCGGCCCCACGGAAAGTTGACGCCGCCGCCCGGCATGAGGTCGAGGGTCCTGGCGCCGAGGGCGCCGAGATGCTCCGCGAGTTCGTAGGGTGCGACGATCGTGGCGCGGTGGAGCTTGGCGAGTTCGAGGGCGTCGGCGAGGTGATCCTCGTGGGCGTGCGAGCACAGGATGAAGTCGCACGGCACGCGATCGAGCGGCACGCCGCCGTGCGGGTTGTCCTTCAGGTAAGGATCGAACACGAAGCGCTGCCCGCCGGCTTCGACGAGAAATGCGGAGTGGCCGAAAAACGTGACGCGCATGATCCAAGATTTCGCAGTTGAACCGCAAAGAACGCAAGGATCGCAGGGAGAAAAACCGGATGCGCGGCGTGCCGAGACTGTTCACCACCGGGGGGCTTTTGGAGCGTCGTAGCAGCCGAGGTAACGGGGCTGGTGCGCGACTGTCACCTCAATCCCAGCCTCCTCACGTCGGCTGCTACGGCCCTGCGCCGTTGCGGTTACGGCAGCTCTCTTACGCGGATGCGGCGGTATTCCATCAGGCCGTGGTCGCTTTCGAAACCGATGGGGCCGCTGGCGGGAACGGGCATCGCGTCGACGAGGACCTCGCCGTTGCACATGCAATGGGCGAGACCGCCGCGGACGGTGATGACCATTTCGTTCCAATCCAGCGGGCGGTAATTCTTCAGTGCGTAGTAGGGGCCGGCGATGAGGTAGTCGCGGCATTGGAGCTGCGGGTCGCGCACGAAGATGCCGCTGTCGGCGTTGGGCGCGGCGCGGAATTCGAGACGGAGTTCGAAGTCGCGCGAAAACTGGCGCGTGGTCCACAGTTTGCGGTAGGCGCGCTCGACGCGAGCGGGGAGCACGAGCAGGCGGCCGTTGCGCGCGGCGAAGCGCAACGCGGGATCCTCGGCGGCGATTTGCGCGTTGGTGCCGGGACCGGCGTAGCCCCAGCCGGTGAGGTCGCGGCCGTTGAAGAGGCTTTCGAAACCGGGCTCGGGTTTGAAATCATCAGGCCAGCCGGCGGTGAGGCCGGCGGCTTCGAGATGCGGGCGGAGGACCTGCTCCCACTTGGCGTAACCGAGCGCGTTCGGGTGGAGGAGGTCGGGAAACTCGTCGGGCTTCGCGTCGCCTTTCGCGTCGGCGAAGAACGCGTAGGTGTCGACGACGGTGATCTGCGGCTGGTCGGCGAGCAGGCCGTAGTAGAGGCGGTTGATTTTTTTGATCTGCGCCGACGGGCGCTTCTTCGATTCGGAGCTCGGCATCACGTTGCAGAGGATGACGGGCATCGCGGCGTTGTGCGCACGCAGGGCGGCGAGGATGAGCTTGAGGTTGGCGGCGATGGTCTCGGGCTCGGCGCCTTCCTCGAGATCGTTGGTGCCGATGAGGAGGACGACGCCCTTGGGGTTGAGCGCGAGCACGTCTTCCTTGAGACGGAGGAGGACGCCGCGCGTGGTGTCGCCGCTGATGCCGCGGTTGGCGAGCTTGAGGCCGGGGAACTGGCTGTTGAAACCGT
Source organism: Verrucomicrobiota bacterium (assembly GCA_016235555.1). Taxonomy (GTDB): domain Bacteria; phylum Verrucomicrobiota; class Verrucomicrobiia; order Opitutales; family Opitutaceae; genus JACRKC01. The sequence goes on along the minus strand of JACRKC010000029.1, from coordinate 694 downwards.
CGCCCCAGCCCTGGGTGATCGAATCGCCGAGGAAGACGATGGCGCCCTGGTCCTGTTGCACCCGGCGAGCCCACTGCGTGCGGCGCTGGAGCCAGAGGTTTTGGAACCACTCGTAGCGGCGGATCGGGCCGGCACCAGGCAGGCCGTCGTCGGTGGCGGGGATGGCGAGGGGATTCGCGGACGCGGGGGCGGGCTGGGCGACGACGCGGGTGAACGCGACGGTTGAAGCGAATGCAAACGCAGCGGCGAGGAGGAGGGCGGGGCGGTAATTCATGAGGCGAGGAAGAGGGCGCTGGGGAGTGTTTTCAAACTCATGAAATCGCGCGATAAAGAACTGTGGGAGGGGCTTTACGCCCCGACGCCCAGCGCACGCCGAAGCCCGTCGGGGCATAAAGCCCCTCCCACAAGGATCGAAAACGCTCCCTAGAAACAGAAGAAAGAAACGTGAAGTCGTGGGAAAGAAATTTTACAGGAGGGCGCAAGGTAGCGGAGAAAAGGCCGGCGAATTTGCCTCTGCTTCCTCTGCGTATTCCCTGCAAAAATCATCACGGTTTACGGGTATTTACGTGACTCAACCTACCACTACGGATTGTGGTCGCCAAGCGCATCGTAGGTTGTCGGCGCAACCTGCACGGCTTGTTGCGCCAGTCGATAAAACAACTTCCCGCGCGAAGCCGAGGTGCGGCGATTGAAG
>JACRKC010000026.1 GCA_016235555.1 Verrucomicrobiota bacterium | reverse complement strand
TGGGAGCGGTGGAAAACCCTGCCAGCGCGTTGGGGTCAACGCGCTCCACCCCCGATCCAATCGCTTCGTCAGCGAAATCTGATCGAGTGCACAATTCCGCGTGCGCCACCCTCGTTCGGCCCCACGGCCAGCGCGGCGCCAGTCCGCGGGCCGGCGCTACTTTTTTTCCGCCAGCTCGCTCTCCTTGGTCCAGGCCGCCGCCTGGGTCTCGTCCTGGGCCAGGCGGGCCGCAGTCGCGGCCTCACGGAGCCACACGAGGCGCAGTTCCAGCGGCAGGGGCTGCGCGAGCAGCGTGCGCCAGACTTCAAGCGCGCGGTTCAGCCGGTCGCAGTCCGCGAGCAGTTGCGCCGCCCGGCGGGCCAGCCCCCACTCGTCCGGGCGCAGGCTTTTCACGAGCGGAGCAAAATTGAGCGCCTGTCCCGCGCCTTCACGATCGCCGGCGTCCCGGCGGCGCTCGGCCAGCGCCACGCCGATTTCAAGGCGGGGCATTTCGCGCAACGCAGCCCGGGCCAGGGCCTCGGCGTCGTCCGCGCGGCCGGGTCCGTCGAGCAGTTCCATTCTCCGCAGCACCGCGTAGCCCGCCAGCGCCGGACCGGCGGGCGAGAGGTCCTGCAGTTGGTCTTCCAACGGCACCGCCAACGGACGGTAGAGCGGATCGCCAATGAGCACGGCCTGCCAACTCAGCACCGGGAGCGCCCGCAGCGCCGCCTCCCCCAGGGTCGCGCCCCGTGCGAGCGCCCGCATGAAAACATCCGGCCGATGGGTGAGCCGCAGATAGGGTTCGAACACATTGCCCATCGTGGCGGTCACGCCGTGTGCGATCAGCGGGCCGACCCAACCGGCCGTGGCCGAGCGCAGCGTCGCGGCCGAGTAGCTGTGGATGTGCAGCGCGATCGCCCCCGGCGCGAAACGAAACCCCGGCAGCGCCCAGGGGCCGTCGATCTGGCCGGAATACCACCCGAAATAAAACGCCGCCGCATCGCATCGCGCCGACGCCGGCATCGTGGGCGACTCGCGATCGACGGCGACGTCGAAGCCCAGATCGCCGAGCGATTGAGCCGCGGATTCCAGCCAGCGATCCCCTTCGGGGTCGCGGTTGGCGAGGTCGACGTAGGCGCGGCCCATCAGTCCGGTCCGCTCCGCCGCCACCGCCCGATCGACCAGCGCGAACGCGTCGGCGGCGGTGGGACCATCGAGGCGGGAAACGCACACCACCTGGCCCCGCTCGGGGGCGGCGGCGTGGTCGTTCTGAAAAAGCGGATTCACGACAAACGCGTTGATCGGGTAGTTCGGCAGCGCGAGCAGGCTGAGTTCGGAATCCACGCAACCGGCGTTGGTGCGATACTCGGGGTGGTTGGTCAGCGGTCGCAGCTCGGCGTAGAGGCCGCCATCGTGATCGATCTTGAGCGGCACGCCCCGACACACGACCAGCGCCGCGAGCCGATGATGATGGACCGCCACCTTGCGCCGGCCCACGGCGTCCGTGAGGTCCATCGCGATCGCGTCGAGCCAGCGGCGACGGAGCAGTTCCTCCTGCAACGGAGTCCAGAGCGTGGCGACGAATTCGCGCCAGGAAATCGTCTCCGCCGTCGAGAGCGGCAGGGCGATGATATTCTCCGCCGGCACGCCGCGCACCTCGGCGTAGTGGCGCGCGATGCGCATCGAGTCGGGATCGTCGCGGCTGGCGAGGAGGACCACCCGACGGGCCGCCGGCTCGTCGCCGGCGCGCGCGGCGAGACCGCCCAGCAGCACGCCCAGCAGGACAATCCGCCCCATCGCCACCGCCGGAAGTCTCATGACGAACATCTCCAATCCGGCCGCACGCTGAAGCGCGAAGCGGCCAGGGTCATTTCGTTTTTTTCCGCGGCGCCTCCGCCGCGGGCCGTGCAGCCGCGGCGCCGCGCTTCAGGAGCGACGCCCGCAGGTAGGTATCCGGCGCGATCTGCGTCCAGGCCGTGAGCCAGATGGAGCCGAGCATCGCGCCCCCCTTGAGCAGCTGGCCCTCGATCAGGGCCCGCGCCTCGGCGGTGATCGGCTGCTCACCGTGGCCCAGCCGGCCGGCCTTTTCCAACTGGTAGAGCGGCTCGACGAGCTTGTGCTGGGCGATCAGGTAATCGAGCACGGCCACGAACATCGGATCGCGCCCGTCCGCGCGGGCCGCCAGCGGGATCGGCGCGGCGGGTGCGACCCGACCGGCGATGGTCGCAAACGTGATGCCGGCCTTCGCCGCGAAACCGCCGTCAACCCACGAATGCAGGCCCGGCCAGGTCGTGTAGCCGTGGGGATTCGGTCCGACCCAGCCGTTGTGGTGCTTCGTCGTGTGCAGCGGCTGGGCGCAATCGCCCACGTAGTGGCCCATCACTCCCATCAGGTAGGCGAGGTTGGCCTCGGCGTTGGCGGTTTCCTCCCGGGTGCCGAGTTCCTGAAAAACCTTCAAATAGGAAAACCCGGAACGCAGGCGCCCGAAATATTCCGTGATGGCCCAGGGCGCGAATCCCGGCCATTCGCGGGTGTGGTCCGCGTTTTTCGCCGGATCGATCGGGGGAAACTTGTCCGGATGCGCCGCGCGACCCGCCGCATACTGGAGCAGAAAATCATAGCGGAATGACGTGAGCGTCGCGAGGTCGAGCCCCGCCTCCGTGAGATACTCGAGGTCGCAGAAGTGATCGCTCCAGCTGCCCCCGGACTGTTTGAGCGGCAGGTCGGGGACGTTGCGCCAGCGGTCCGGTTCACCCGCGAGAAACGCGATCCGTTCGGCGTTCGCGGGCGCCCGGGCGAACGCGGGGAAATTGGCCGGCAGCGAGGCCAGCGCGGCTTGATTGACCATGCGATGGCCCTCGTAATCCCACGCCTGCGCCAGCAACGGCATCACAAGACCGAGAAAGACCAGGCGGCTTTTTGTCAGCATGGCGGCAGACAGATACAGATTTGGCGTCCGGAGCGAAGCGAAGAATCGGTCGCGCGCCCGCCGCCTGCCCGGGCCTCACCGCGCCCGGACACCGGCCAGCGTGACCGCGTAGTCGCGGACTCCGCTGGCGATCGCCTCGGCGATCTGCTGCCGAAACGCCGGCGTCGCGACACGCCGGGCCTCGGCGTCGTTCGACAGGAAGGCGGATTCAACCAACACCCCCGGGCAGTCGAGCCGCCGGAGCGCGCCGAGCTGGTTGATCTTCTTGCCGCGATCAACGGTCTTGAGGATCGCGAGGACGTTGCGCTGCACGGCCTGCGCCAGCACGACGCTCCAATGGTCGTGGCGGTTGACGGGCGAGGCGGCGGGCTCGGCGTCGTCGCGACCGCTGCCCCACGAGTTGCTGGAACGCTGGCCGGCCGGCGCGAAGGTGTAGATCTCCGAGCCGCTGGTCTTCGTGTCGTTGGGCAGCGAGTTGAAATGGATGCTCACAAAGAGATCGGCGCGGGCGCGGTTGGCGATTTCGCCGCGCAGCGCGATGTCCGCCTCGAGCGAGGGCGCGATCTCGGTGTCGGCGGTGCGCGTCATCACGACTTGATAGCCGGCGGCTTCGAGCAGCTTCCTGAGCCGTCCGGCCACATCGAGCGCGAGGTGCTTTTCCTGCAGGCCGAGGCGCGGATTTTCCGTGCCGGCGAAACGTCCGCCGTGGCCGGGATCGATCGCGATGATGCGCGGGGCGGACGGGACCGCCACGCCGAGGCCGGGACGCAGGAGCGGGGTGAGGCAGCGTTCGGCGTCGATGCGGCTGACATGGAGTTCACCGCCGCGCGTCCGCGCCGGGTCCCCCAGAAAAATGCGGAGCCCATCCACGGTGCACTCGCGATTGTCGGACTCGAACGCCGCCCGGCGCCTGCCATCGGAAAACCGGGCGCGCTTCCCGGATTCGGAGATCTCGCATTTGAGGCCGAGATGCTTTGCGAGGTCGGTGGCGGTCACCCACTCCACCCCGCCGATCCGCGTGGTCGGCAGCGACCGCGGAGTCGCGGGGCGCGTGGGCACCGCGCGCGGCGCCGATTCGGCGGCGATGCCGGGAGGCAGCGGGCCAGTGAGGATCAGCAGCAGGCCGGCCAGCGACCGACCACGGATGCTCAAAGCCGCCGGGGACATGGCGGGCGCCGCTCAGGCGCCCGGTGCAGGCGCCGGCTCCGGCTCTTCGTCCGGCTCGTCATCAGGCGTGAGGAACTTCGGCTTGCGCTTGTTGACCGGAAGCGGCGTGAGCATCACGTGGATGTTGCGGCCGATGAGCTTGGGGTCGGCGTCAGGGTTGCCCATGCCGGCGAGGTCGGCGACAGCGCGCTTCATGACATCGAAACCGATCTCGGTGTGAGCCATCTCGCGTCCGCGGAACTTGAGGCGCATCTTCACCTTGTTGCCGTGGGCGAGAAATTCCTCCGCATGGCGCAGCTTGGTCTCGTAGTCGTGCTGCTCGATGCGGGCGGTGAATTCGATCTCCTTGATCTTGCTGGCGACCGTCTTCGAGTGGGAGTGCTTCTTCTGCTCCTCGTAGACGTATTTGCCGAAGTCCATGATGCGGCAGACGGGCGGCGTGGCGTTCGGGGCGACTTCCACGAGGTCGAGGCCGACCTCGAGGGCGAGGTTCACGGCCTTCGGCGTGTCGAGGATGCCGAGCTGCTTGCCCTCGGGGGAGATCACGCGGACCTGCGGGACCTTGATGCGATGGTTGCGGCGGATGGCCGCAAACGGGTCGACATTGCGACGCTGGAATTGTCCGGGACGGTTGCCGCTGCCGGCGGAAGGAAACGAATTGGCCATCAAATATGCTGGGTGAGTGACTTAGGTCGGGGGCGCTTCTCGCCGGGAAGTGCCCCGGGCGCAACACCAATTTCAGCCGGCAGGCCGGAGGAAGTGTAATACAAACCGAGGACCGCGGATCGGTGTTCCCGAGGTGGGCGGACACGTCCCCGTGCGCGCATGGGCGGAGCGCCGGTGCCAGTCCAAATGCGGGCCCAGGGACGGGCCCGCCCACCCCGCGCCCGTTGTGCAACCCGACCGCTCCGGGGTTGTCCTCGGTTTGGGTCGCACCCGGCCGGAGGCGACGCGGCGCGCCCGTCAGACGCTGAAACTCTCCCCGCAGGAGCAGCTCGCCTTCGCGTTTGGATTGGTGAATTTGAATCCTCCAGCGACCATCGCGTGGGAGTAGTCGAGGTGGGTCCCCTTGAGGTAAAGCGCCGTCTTGGGATCGACCAGCACCAAGGTGCCACCAGTGCGGACGAGGATGTCGCCCCGGCGCGGCGCAGGGGTGAAGCTCAGCTTGTAGCTGAGGCCATTGCAGCCTCCGCCGGAGATGGCGATACGGAGAAACTCCCCCTGCCGCTCGCGGGCGATCAGCGCCGCCACCTTGGCCCCGGCCGAAGCGGTCAGGCGCACCAGGTTCTCATTGCCTTCGCGAACACTTTCAGGCGCTGGCGCAGCGACGACGACGGGAGTGGCGGATTCCATGCGCGGCAACCAAATGACGGGGGCCGCGAAGCGCAACTCTTCCGCGCTGCGCCGTTCCTACCAAAGAAAGGGCGGCGCAGCGTGTCTCTGGGCGCTGCGCCGCCACTGGTTGTTGAAACAGGCGGCAGAACTCGAATGAGTTCCACCCCTGGCGGGGAGTTTGAACAAACTCTGCGGTCTGTTCGGCACAGTATTCCTCAGACGCGGCGTCATCTTACGGACTTTCGCCAGACCGGCGCCCAGCAGTGAAGCCATCCCGGCGCGCATCGCCGATCGCCCCCGGGGCGGACCGCAGCCCACCGTCGCTCTCTCCGAAAAAACGAAGCGGCGCAGCGTGTCTCTGGGCGCTGCGCCGCAGTCGTTTGGGTGGAAACAGAGCGCAGCTTTTGGGGGCCGCCCCTGGAGGTGGTCGAATTCTGCGATTCTTCCGGGCGCGGTTAACGCAACTTCCATGCCGCTTGCCGAGTCTCGGGTGACCAGAGGAATTGCGATGGTGACGAGTGGCGGGGCGTCACGCGATCGTCACTTACGCGCCAAAATGCACGGCCTCACCGGTCTGCCGCGGCAGCCGGGTGCGGAGGTTGGGCCATTCGCGGCGGCTGGCCCGCAGCGGTGCGCGCAAGCCCGCGAGGTGCAGCAGCGGCGCATCGGCGCCGTCATCCTCCACCCGCCGGAGGTGGCTGAGATTGATGATCGCCTGACGATGGGCCCGCGCAAACGGCGGAGCGGGCAGCGAATCCTCCCACGCCTTCAGGGTGTGGCGCACGAGCAGCACCTCACCGCCCACGAGGTGGAGTTCGCAGTAGTTTTCGCACGAGTGCAGCAGCACGACGGTCGCGAGCGGGAGGAATCGGGCGCCGTCGTCCGTTCGGACATGGACGGTGTCGTTGATCTTGAGTCCGCGGGCCGGCCCGGTTCCGGCTTCGACCGTCCGCTGGCCGCCGAGGCGGGCCAGCGTCGCGGCGAGGCGCTCCGGCTTCACGGGTTTCAACAAATAGTCCAGCGCGTTGACCTCGAACGCCCGCAGGGCGTGCTCGTCGTGCGCGGTGACAAACACGACCGCCGCCCCCGGCCGCACGCGCGGGGCGAGATCGAATCCGCTGCCGCCCCGCAACTGGATGTCCAGAAACACGAGGTCATAATCGGTGCCGGCGAGCAGCGCTTGCGCCGCACCGACGGTGCCGGCCTCTCCCACCACCGCCACCGTCGGGTGGGCGCCCAGCAGGGCGCGCAACACGGCCCGGGCGGGCGGTTCGTCATCGATGATCAGGGCCTTCGGCATGGTCAGATGTGAAATTCGAGCTTCGCGTCACGATTCACGACCGTGGCGGCGATCGGCAGCGGGTTGGCCGCGAGCTTGAGCGCCACCCGCACCCACCCCGCGCCATGCTCGATGGCGAGCACATGGGCGCCCGGGTAATGACGCTGCAGGCGCTGCCGGAGGTTGGCCAGGCCGATCCCCGAGGAACTGACCATCGCCGGCGTGCCGGGGCCGATCCAGGTGCCGGAATTGGCGACCTCAAAGCGCAACGCCTGGTCCGGATCGATCGCCGCCGACACCCGCACCTGCAATTGATCCGGGCTGGTGGCGCCGCCATACTTGATCGCGTTCTCCACCAGGGGAAGGAGCAGAAACGGCGGGATCGTCGCCCGCCGGACCGCTTCATCGGCGACGACCGAAATCACCAGGCTGTCGCCCCAGCGCACCTTCTCGATCGCGAGGTAGGTCGTCAGCTTGTCGAATTCCGCCCCGACCGTCGTGATGTCCTCGGTCTGCCGTTCCAGCGCCACCCGGCAAAAATCCGCGAGGCGCAGCACCATGCTCGCCGCCGCCGGCGGCGCGGTCAGCACGAGGCTGTAAACCGAATTGAGGGCGTTATAGAGAAAATGCGGGTTGAGCTGGTAACGCAGCACTTCGAGCCGCGCCTTCTCCTCCCCCAGCCGCGCGGCGACTTTTTCATCAAGGTCGAGCTGGCGCAGCCGCGCCAGCTCCGCATTGGAGCGCGTGAGTTCCTCCGTGCGCGCCGCCACGACCGCCTCCAGCTGCCGCGCCCGCCGGCGCTGCACGATTCCCCCGAGCAGGTGTCCGGCACCCATCAAGGCCAGGCCGCCGAGCGTGTAGGCCGCCCACGCCCAGGGCGTGAGCCACCACTGGTGCGGCCGCGCAAACGCCAGCGCCACCTCGGGACCGGTGCCGCCGGCCAGATCCCGCGCCTGCGCGCGAAACACATACGACTTCGCCGCCAGGCCGGTGAACTCGCGCCGCGCCTCCGTCGTCCATGGCGTCCAGTCGCGGTCGCGTCCGTCGAGCTTGGTGCGGAATTCCGCTCCGGCCCGCCCCCGCACATCCATCCGGAACGTCGGAGCCGCCAGTTCGAACCGCAGCGTCGAATGCTCCGGCATGAGCGCCGGGGCCGCGGGCGGATCCCCCCCGAACCCGGAGAACACGACCCGATCCGGCGCGGCGACCACCCGGCGCACGAACACCACCGGCGCGCCGCCACCGGCCGCGTCCGCCACCGCCACATGGTTGAATTGCAGGCGGGCCACACCCGAAACCTTCGCCACCCAGATGCCGCCCTCCCGGTCCTCCGCGATCGCCTGGGCGCGGCCCGACGCGAGGGCGGGATGCCCGGACGAGTGCTTCAACACCACGCCATCGTCGTTGAAGATCGCGAAGTCATTCCGCTCGCTCGCAAACGCCATCCGTCCGCCACTCAGCAACGCCCCGGCGCTCGCCTCCTCGGTGGCGAAGAACGCCGCCCCGGCGGCCAGCAGCCGGACCGTGCGACCGCGTGCATCCCACACGGCCGGGCCGCGCGCGGTCGCCAGCAGCGTGCGACCCGCCCCCACTTCGCGGGCCTCGAACACCTTGAGTTGCGTCAGATCGAGCGCCGGCCCGGCGGTGACTTCCACGGGCACCGCCGTCAGCGGCCCGCCGCCCTGCAGTCGCACCACGCCGCGCCCCACCACCGTGACGTGCAGGGCGCCGTCCATCCACCAGACCCGCTGGAGCGGCTGTTCGCTCCGCCACACCCGCGCCCGTTCCTGCGGCGGAAACAGGAGCACGTGGTTGCGCTCCGTAAAACACAATCCCAGGGGCGTCACGAGCGCCTGGTTGAGAAACTCCACGCTTCGCGCCGACGCCGGCGCCTGGTCGAGCACCGACACCGCCCGCCATTCGCCGGTCGCGTCGGGCTGCAGCCGCACGATCTCGTTGTAGCTGCATATCCAGATCGCTCCATCCGCATCGATCGCCAACGCCCGGGCGGGCCCGTGATCGGGCAACGGGATCATCCGCCACAGCGCACCGTCGAACTCGAGCAGCCCGCGGCCGTTGCCGACGTAGACCAGCCCCGTCTTCGGATGCTGCGCCACGGCGAGGTTGATCGGGCCACCGCCGTAGTCCCGGGCCACCCACGTGCGCGCGAGGGGCGCCTCGGTCACCGGCGACGGACGCCGGTCCTGGGCGCAAATCCCGGCGCGTGCGCTCAACGCGACGATCAGCACCACCCGGAGTTTGTTGAGGGAGACCCACACGACACGGGCAACGTGGCGCGCCCGCCGGCGCGTGTCGACTGGTCTTCGCACCCGCCGCCTCATGCCCCCGGCTTTCCGGTTTGGTTTCGTCACTGTAGGTCAGCTCGCTGGCGACCGCGGTTTGCCGCGCGCCAGCGCGCTGGGTGGAACAGAAAGCGAGGTCAGCAACCGGATGCCTTGGTTGGAGCGGCGGTCTGTGACCGCCGCTACCGCTGGTTGACCGCACTTCCTGTTACACCCCGGCGCGCTGGCCTACGCGGGAACAATTGGTGCATTCACACCGGAAAGCCGTGCCTCATGCCCCCGGCCGGAACGCTTCGCCGCTCTGGCGGGGCAGCATCGACCGCAGCGCCGGCCACTCCCGGCGGCTCGCCCGCAACGGCGCCGCCAGCCCCGCCAGGTGCAACAACGGCCCGTCGCCGCCGTCATCTTCGACGCGGATCAGCCGGGCGAGGTTCACCAGCGCCTGCCGGTGCGCCCGGGCAAACGGCGGCCGTGGCAGGGCTTCCTCCCACGCCTTCAGGGTGCGCCGCACCAGCAATTTTTCGCCGCCCGCCAGCAGCACCTCCGTGTAGTTTTCGCAGGACAGCACCGCCACGAGGTCGGCCACCCGCGTGAACCGCGCCCCCGCATCGAGCTTCAGGAAAACGGTGTCGTCCTCCCGCAGTCGCGACCACCCGGCGCCCTCCGCCGGCGGCGCCGCCCCCTCGCTCCGCCGGCCGAGCCGGCGCACGCTGCGCGCCAGACGCTCGGGATGCACCGGCTTGAGCAGATAATCGAGCGCGTTCACCTCGAACGCCCGCAGCGCATATTCGTCGTGCGCGGTCACGAACACGATCTCCGCCCCCGCCCGCACCCGCGGCACCAGATCGAAGCCGCTCCCGCCGCGCAGCTGGATATCGAGAAAAACCACGTCGTAGTCCGTCCGGGTCAGCGCCTCCTGCGCCTGTCCGACCGTCGCCGCCGCACCCACCACCACGATCTCCGGATGCGCCCGCAGCAGTGCCGCCAGCGCGTCGCGCGCGATCGCCTCGTCGTCGATGAGGAGGGCGCGGATCATGGGGCCATCGCGGGCGCCGCCGGCGCCCGGCTCCCCGGCGAGGCTGGCGCGCCGAGGCGGATGCGCACGATCACCCAACCCTCCCGGCACTCGGTGGCGAGGGCATGCCCTCCGGGCCGGAGGCGTTCGAGCCGCAGCTTCAGGTTGTTCAGGCCGAGTCCGGTGTTGCCGCGCTCGCGGGCGGTCGCCGGGTCGACCCAGGCGCCGGTATTGGCCACTTCGAGCACCAGCGCGCCGGGATCGCCGGGCTCCACCCGCGCCGTCAAGCGCACGCGCAGCAGGTCGGGACTGGTGTTCACGCCATACTTGATCGCGTTCTCGACGAGCGGCTGGAGCAGAAACGGCGGGATCCGCCACTCGCGCGCCGTTTCGTCGATCGTGATTTCGACCTGGAGGCTGTCGTTCCAGCGGACCTTCTCGATCTCCAGATAGAGCGTGATTTTCTCGAACTCGGCGCCGACGGTGGTCGTGTCGTCTTCGTGCCGCGTGAGCGCGGCCCGGCAGAAATCCGCGAGGCGCAGCACCATCGTCGCGGCCTTGCCGGGTGTCGTGAGCACGAGGCCGTAGATGGAGTTGAGCGCGTTGTAGAGGAAGTGCGGGTTGAGTTGGTAGCGCAGCACTTCGAGCCGGGCCTTTTCCTCCGCCAGCCGCGCGGCCGTCTTTTCGTCGCGATCCCGTTCGCGCAGCCGGGCGAGTTCGGCGTTCTGCGCGGTGAGCGCACCGTTCTTTTCCGCCAGTTCCGCCGTGCGCGCGGCGATCACCGCCTCCAGCTGCGCCGCCCGGCGCTGCAGCGCGCGGGTGCGCAGTCGCACGAGCCCCGCCGCCACCAGGATCCCCAGCAGGCCTTCGGCGGCCAGCGCCGCGCGCGTCCGCCACCACGGCGCCCGCAACTCGAGCGTCAGCGCCGCCTCCTCGCTCACCCGCCCGGTCCGATCGCGCGCCTGCACCTGAAACGTGAAGGTCCGTCGCGGCAGGTTGGTGAAGTCGCGCCGCGGCTCGCCCGACCACGGCGTCCACTCCGATTCGAATCCGAGCAGGCGCGACCGATACTGCACGAGGGCGCGGCCGCGGTGATCCGCACCGAACATCGGCGCCGCAAACTCAAAGCGCACCGCGTCGCGCTCCGGCCCCACCACCACCGGTGCCGCCCCGGCCGCCCCATCCCAGACGGTCTCCGCCCCGGCCACCACCCGCCGCAACCGCGCCACCAGCGGCGCGGCCGGTGCCGCCGGCCGCCAGTCGAGGTCCACCGACACCAGGTTCTCGGTGCCGGCCACCCACAACGTGCGCTCCGCCCGGTCCTCGTAAAGGCTCACCGCGGGGAAGTCGCGAAGGATCGGCGCCGAGAGTTCGAGCGCCCGCCAGCGACCGGGCCCGTCGGCCTCGAGGCGCATGAGCCGGCGATCGGGTGATCCGAGCCGCAACCACCGCACCTCGCTTTCTTCGTTCGTCGAAACCGCCTCGGCCCCCATCCTCGTCGTCGGCGGAAGTCCGCTGATGCGCGTCTCCGGCTCGAACCGGTCCGTCGCCGCCTCGTAGCGCAGCAGCCACGCGCTGCACGTGGCGAGCAGGTCCTCGCCCAGCGTAAACAAGCGGATGCGGTCGCCGGGGGGCCGCGGTCGCACGCCCTGCTCCTCGCCGTAGCTGCGCGCCGCCTCCTCCTCGACCCGCGGGCCGCCCCGCGTATCCACCCGCCAGATTCGGCCCTCGCCGGCCACGGCCCACACCCAGCCGTGGCCGGCATCGAGAATCGCACTGATGCTGCCGCGCACCCCGGCGACGCGCACCGGATCTTTCCAACCCGTTTCACTGCGCTCGAACCGCAGGAGCCCTTGCGCGTCGCCGGCCAGCAACCCGGCCGTGGCGCCTCGCGCCGGGGCGACCGACTTCACCCCGAGACTGCTCACGATCTGCGGCCGCGCCTCCGGGCCGATTTCGACGAGCCCGCCGGTCGCCGCAAGGAGCCGTCCGTCCGCCACCGCCAGGCCCTCCGCGCTGCGCAGCATGCCTGCGACCGGCGGAAAGAAGCCCGGCCAGTCGATGCGCCGCGACACCCCCTCGGTGTGGGCCACGTAGAGCGTGCCTTCGTGCCGGATCAGCTGGCGCGGCCGGCCCTGCAGCACCTGGACCCCGCCGTGGCGGGCGAAGCGACTGCGGAGATCGAACCGCACGATCCGGCCGCTGCCGGCGGCCCACAAACCGCCCTCGGCATCCTCCCCGAGGTGCGCAAAGTGTTCGCTCAAGACGCCGGGCATCCGGTCGATCAGCCGCTCCAAAGCCCCTTCCGGCGTGAGCACGACCAGGCCGGTGCGCACCATCGAGAACACCATCCTGCCGTCAGCGAGAAAGATCCCGCCCACCGCCAGCCCTTCGCGGAAATAGGGCAGCGCCTCCGGCATCAACCGCCAGTTCGGCCCCACCCCCGGCCGCCACCACACCGGCCCAAGGGCGGTGAGCAGATAAGCGCCGCCGTCCGGACGCTCGCGCGCGGCGAACACGGTCAGGGCGTTGGGCCGGCGCCGGGGCACCCCGATCGCGTCGCGCGCCAGCACCGGGACGATCCGCCCCCCCGGCTCCAGTCGCACGATCTCACGGCTCGCCAGCGACGTGTGCATGGCGCCGCCCATGCGCCAGAGATGACCGAAGCTCTCCGCCGTCTCCCACACGGCGACCGCCCCGCCGCCGTCCACGCGCACGATCTGCTGCCCCCCCCCGAACCATACTCCGTCCGGCGCCGCGATCGCCTCCCCCGTGTAGGCAAACTCGCCGCCCGGGAGCTCCGCGACCACGGTCCGCACCGCGAGGACGCCGCGCGCATCCGGCTCCAGCCGCGCGATCTCGTTGGAGGCGCCCACCCAGATCGCCCCCCGCGCGTCGAGGGCCAGCCGGGCCGCCGCCCCGCGGCGCGGCAGCGGCAGCAGCCGCCAGCGCGCTCCGTCGAACTCCAGCACGCCCTCCCCGTTGGCCGCGTAGACGTATCCGGACTTCGGGTGCTGAAGCACGGTGTGGCTCGCGGCGCCGCCTTCGTAGTCCTCGGCCTGCCACAGGCGCACGAAGGGATTCCCCGTCAGCCGCGGCGTGGGCCGCACCCCCGGCGGCGGCAGGCCCTCCGGCGGCCGGAACGGCTGGCCGAAACCCGCCGCGACCGCGGACAGCCAGGCGGACGCGAAGAGCGCCGGCCGAAAAATGGTCGGAATACGATGCACGGGTGCTGCAGCCTCGGAACGCTAGGGGGCACGCCACCGTCCTCCGCCTCCGCCCGGCCGGCCAGCCCGTCGTGACCGGCGGAGCCCGGGTCGTGACCGGTGGCCCGGTTCAGCGTGACCGCAGCGCGATCAGCCGGCGCGCCACCGTCACGGCGTTCGCAAAACTCGTGCCGCGCGCCACGCCCTTCCCGGCGAGGCCGAACGCCGTCCCGTGATCCGGGCTCGTGCGCACGTGCGGCAGCCCGAGCGTGACGTTCACCGCCTCGTCGAAATCGATCGTCTTCAGCGGCGCCAGACCCTGGTCGTGATAAAGCGCGACCACCGCGTCGAACTCGCCGCGCAGCGCCCGCGCAAACACCGTGTCGCCCGGCTGGCAGCGGGACACGCCCGGAAACTCCGTCCGGATGTGGTCGAGCGCCGGATCGATGAAGTCGCGCTCCTCGTAACCGAGCAGACCGCCCTCGCCCGCGTGCGGATTGAGCCCGCACACTGCGATGCGTGGCGCCGCCACGCCCTCGGCCTGCGCCAGCAACGCCGCCGCCGCGACGGTGCGGTGCAGGAGGTGCGGCCCCAGCGCCCGCCCGACTTGATGCAACGGGATGTGCCACGTCGCCAGCGCCACGCGCAGCCTGCCTCCGCAAAACGCCATCACCGGATCGCCCCCCCACCGCGCCGCGAAAAACTCCGTGTGCCCCGGATATTCGAAGCCGATCTTCGCGAGCCGCTCCTTGCTGATCGGCCCCGTCACCACGCCGGAAAACTCGCCGCCCGCGCAGCCCGCCGCCGCGCGCTCCAGCGCCGCCCACGCGACGAGCGCCCCTTCGCCGGTCGGCGCGCCGGGCACCGCGGCGAAATCGTCGAGGCCGGCCGCGATTTTCTCCGCGGCCGTGTCGAGCGTCGCGAGCCACCGCGCCGGTCCCACCACGGCGATGCCCGCCGCCTGATCGGGATGCGCCGCGAGCCACGCCGCGATGATCTCCGGCCCGACCCCCGCCGGGTCGCCACAGGTGAACGCGAGTTTTTCGGAAGCATTCATTTCCACCGCAGCGAACGCAAAGAACGCAGAAAAGGCGAAGCGCTTCTTTGCGCCCTCTGCGTTCTTTGCGGTTAGTCGCCTGGTTCGCTTTCGGCGCCCGCCCGCCGCGCGCGCGCGAAGCTGCGTTTGCCCCCGGCGAAAAACTCGAGGAAGCGCCGCGCCTCCGCCGACTCGAACGCCCCCGCCGCCAGTCGCGCCGCGGCCACCTCGCGAATGTTGCCCGGCGTGAAATACACGTCGTGAAACGCCGCCTTCAGTTCCGCGATCGACGCGCGCGCGACGCCACGCCGCTTCAGTCCCACGACATTCAGCCCGATCACGTCGTCACGCTCCGCGACCATCGTGAAGTGCGGCACGTCGCGCGTGATCGCCGCGTGGCCCGCGACCATCACGCCCTCGCCGATCCGGCAGAACTGGTGCACCGCCGCCGCGCCGCCGAGGAACGTGTGGTCGCCCACGCTCACGTGGCCCGCGAGCAGCGCGGCGTTGGCCAACACGACGTTGGCGCCGATCTCGCAATCGTGCGCGGCATGGCTCGCGGCCATGAAGAAACCGTTCTCGCCGACGATCGTCGCCTTGCCCGGATGGATCGAGCGGTTGATCGTCACATGCTCGCGGATCACCGTGCCGGCGCCGATCCGCACCTGCGTCACCGCCGCGTGATCGAATTTCAGATACTGCGGATCGCCGCCCAGCACCGCGAACGGATGCACCACCACGCGCTCGCCGAGCACGCAGTGCTTCGTGACCACCGCATGGGCCATGATCTCGCAACCGGCCCCGAGCTGCGCGCCGGGTTCGACGATGGCCGTGGGATGGATCGAGGCCGCCATGGCTCAGCCCTTCGCCCGGCGCGGCGCCGTGCGCTCGTTCAACAGGTCGAGCTGCGGGTCCTTCAACAGGTCGTAGTTCTTGAGGATGCGCATGACCTGGAGCGTGTCGCTCTTCGTGTAGTTCTGGTTCGTCTCAATCTTGTCGAGCAGGTCGAGCAACATGGCCCGGAACGAAATGATCGCGTCCACCCCGCGCGCTTTCAGCAGCTCGACGCTCTGCGACCGAAACGGTTCGGCGGTCGGCAGGCTTGGCAGCACGAGAATTTTTGTCAGGTCACTGCCGGCCTCGTCGGCCGCATCCGGCGGAAAAAACCGCGACGCCTCCTTGAGCACGTTTTGTTCGAGGAAGCTGAAGATCTCCGGGCTGCTCTTGAGCATGTTCGGCGTGAACACGCCCGTGTGCCAGCCCTTCACCGCCACGACCGCCTTGTGCACGAACGCCAGCTCGCTTGAGAACAGGAAAAAATCCGGCCGGCGCGATCCGCGCTGCCAGAGCGGATTGTAGACCACGAGATCGATCTCCTCCTCCGCCTGTTTCCGCCGCGCGACCACCTGATACTTGCGCGCCTGGCGGACCAGAAAACCGTTCTGCTCGAAATACTCGCGGACGATGCCTTCGTCGATGGCGGACATGGCGGAGATTTATGATTTACGATTGATGATTGACGATTTTCGGGCCGTCCGGAACGCAACCGACCGCTCAGTTCAAATCATAAATCGTAAATCTTAAACCCTAAATTACACCGCCCCCACCGCGCGGAAACACGCCTCCGCCAGTTCCGCGGTCACGCCGTCCTGCGTCGCCGCCTCGCCGATCTTTTTCACAACGACAAACCGCGGCAGGCCGGCGCGAACCTTCTTGTCGCGCGCGACGGCCGTCATGAGCGCGCTCACCGGCAGCGCCGCCCGCAACCGGGTGGGCAGACCGTGCGCCGTCAGCACGGCCGCCGTGCGCGCCTCGTCCTGTGCCGAGGCGAAGCCGAGTTCCCGCGCCAGCTTCACCGCGGCGCACAACCCGATCGCGACGGCCTCGCCGTGCAGGTAGTCGCCGTAGCCCGCCGCATTTTCGATCGCGTGGCCGAACGTGTGGCCGAGGTTGAGCAGCGCGCGGCCGCCGTCCTTCGCGGTTTCACGCTCGTCGGCCTCGACGATGCGGGCTTTCAGCGCGCAGCAGCGGCGGATCACGGCGGCGAGGTTCGCGCTCGTCACGCTCAGTGGCGCCCGTTCGAGTTCGTCGAACAGCAGCGCGTCTCCGAGCATCCCATACTTGATCACCTCGGCCGCGCCGGCGGCAAATTCGCGCGACGGCAGCGTCGCGAGCAGCCCCGTCGCAATATACACGGCTCGCGGCTGGTGAAACGCCCCGGCCAGATTCTTTCCCGCCGGGAGGTTGATTCCGGTTTTGCCGCCCACCGAGCTGTCGACCATCGCGAGCAGCGTCGTCGGCACTTGCACAAAATCGATCCCCCGCAGCCACGACGCCGCGGCAAACCCGCCCAGATCACCGATCACGCCGCCACCGACGGCGAAGAGCACGCCGCCGCGGTCGAGTTTGTTTTCCGCGAGAAAATCCAACACGCGGCCGAGCCCCGCCAGCGACTTGCTCCCTTCCCCGGGCTCGACGGCGAGCGCCGGTGCGTCGCCGAACATCGCCCGGAGCGCCCCGGCCTGTGCGCGGGCGAAATTCGTGTCGGTCAGCACGGCGGTCTTCCGCCCCGCCGCGGTGAGTTGCCCCACCCGCGTCGCGACCTCGGCCATCAGTTGATCGCCAAAGTGGATCGTGTAGCTGCGTTCAGCGAGATTGACGGTAAGCGCTTCAGCCATTTGCGCGCTAGTGTCGGCGGGGCCCACAGACAATCTAGCCGAAAAAACATGTAAATTTTACCAGCCCGTCGCCACCCCACGAGGCAGATCCCGGCTGGGCTCTGCGGGCGAACGCTTTAGGGCAGGCCCTATCGAATAGGCCCGATCGTGCATGATCAAAAATCCTATCGCACTTTACGTGTTTTTGCCCACCGTTTGCATTCCCTTCTTCCCGCCCCCATGCGCAGTCACCGCAGTTTTTGCCGCCGTATCCTAGCCGTCACCGCGGCGGGCCTCCTCGGCGGAGCCATCGTGCGCGCCGACAAGCCCGTATGGGCCGGCAGCGGCGGCAGCGGCACCGGCGGCGCGTCCAGCAGCGGCAACTGGTCGACCGGTTCCAAACCGGGCAAAAGCGAAACCGCCCAAGTTTCCAGCGGCAAGGCCACGATCGATTCCGTGCTCGAATTCGGCGCGCTCGAGTTCACCGGTGGCACCATCGATGCGATCGCGGGCAACTCGCTGACCCTTTCGCTCTCCACCGCCGCCTCCACCTGGACCGGCGGTGAATTCAGCGGCGCGACGCTCAACATCAACCAACCGCTCACCATCGGCGCCGGGGCCGCGAAGAAAGTTACCACCGGCTCCGATCTCAATCTGTCCGGCAGCACCAGTTGGACCGGCGAAGATATCGGCACCGGCGGAGGCTCGCAGATCAAGAACGCCAGCACCGGCACCTTCACCGCGAGCAGCGACGGTAAGATCGCCCACGACCAGGCCGGCACCCGCGCCACCTTCCGCAACGACGGGACGTTCACGAAATCCGCCGGCGCCGGCGGCACGAGCGCCACGGAAATCGAGGCCACGTTCAACAATTTCGGCACCCTCAACGCCAACGCCGGCAATCTGAAACTCTCCGGCGGCGGCTCCAGTTCCGGCAGCGTCAATATTGGCAACGGCGCCAAGCTCCAAATCGCCAGCAACGACTATGCTTTCAGCGGCGGCGCGATCAACAACACCACCGCGGGCGGCACCGGCAAACTCGAGCTCGGCGGGGCCATCACCACCTTCAGCAGCACCACCAGCGGCGACGCCGAGCTCGCCGTCGCCGGCGGCACCGCGAAGTTCGACGGCA
>JACRKC010000024.1 GCA_016235555.1 Verrucomicrobiota bacterium | reverse complement strand
GCTTTCGGACGGTAGGCCCGGCCGGTGGCCGGACAGCCCGCCCACCGGACGGGCCTGCCATGGAAAGTATGAACCTACTGAGGCTCGCATAATTGAGTGACACGCGGTGGTTCGGGGAGCGCCCGCGTCCCGCGGGCTGTCAACGGCGGCACGCCGAGGACCTCGGAGGTGCCGGCGAGACGCCGGCCCCAGCACCCGAGACGGGTGCGCTCCCCGAACCACCGAGCTCTTGGTCACCCTATTTCGCGAGACTCAGTAGGCTGAAAGCTGCGGGACGTCGGTCTGAGTCACACCCCCGCCCTCTCGCTCAGCCAATTACGATGATTTTTTGACTCACCCGCAACCGGCTTGCGACCGATGAACAACTCATCCCTGCCTTCCGTCCCTTGACGCAGGGACGCTGCACCATTCCCACGATGTATATCCCGGTCATCGCAAACCGCGTCGCCCCCGGCGTTGCGGACGCGATCGCCATCATGGGCGACCCCGGGTTCTTCCCCTACAGCCGGCGCACCGCCCTCCGTAGTAACGCGACCACCACCAAGGACGGTCGGCCCGGCCGTGACGCGCCCGCATGAACTCCCGTCCCACTCCGGCCAGCGCCGCAGACCCTCGCCGCCCCTGGCGATCCGGACAACCATCGGCCGCCGGACACCCGTCCCGCGGCTGCGTAGCACCCGCGCGACGCCACCAGGCTTTGGCGGTTGAATCGACCTCGGCCCGCGCGCCATCGTCCGCGTTCCCACTCTTCCTCGCCACCTTCGTGCGCCCCGCTCCCCTCATCTCCCCGCCGCCTCGCCAGCCCACCGCGGCACTCCGCCTCTGGACCGCAGCCCTGTTCGCCGTGGCGGCGCATACCGCCGCCGCCCAGTCGGTCCCCGCGACGCCGGCAAAACCGGCCGAGCCCGACTTCACCGCGATGAGCCTCGAGGAACTCGGCTCCTTCAAGGTGCCGACCGTCTACGGCGCCTCCAAGCACGAGCAGAAAATCACCGAGGCCCCTTCCGCCGTCAGCATCCTCACGCGCGAGGATCTCCAGCTTTACGGCCATCGCACCTTGGGCGATGTGCTGCGCTCCGTGCGCGGCTTCTACGTGACCAACGACCGCGCCTACAACTACACCGGCCTGCGCGGCTTCAACCGCCCGGGCGATTTCGGCGGCCGCGTGCTCATCAACCTCGACGGCCACCGCCTCAACGAACCGCTCTACGATTCCGCCTTCACCGACACCGATCTCCTGCTCGACCTCGACCTCGTCGAGCGCATCGAGATCATCCGCGGGCCGGGCTCCTCGCTCTACGGCAACAACGCCTTCTTCACCGTCATCAACCTCGTCACCCGCCGCGGCGGCGACGTGCAGGGCACCGAGGTCTCGGCCGCCGCGGGCGGCTTCGACACCTTCACCGGCCGCCTCACCTACGGGCAGAAATTCCGCGACCACGGCGCCGAGTTGCTCGTCTCCGGCACGTGGTTCGACAGCGCCGGCCACTCCACGCTGCATTACCCGGAGTTCGCCGCGATCAACGGCGGCCGCGCCGTCGGCCGCGACGGTGCCCGCGCCCCGAGCGCGTATGTCTCGCTCAGTTACGGCGACTTCACCCTCAGCGGCGGCTACATCGACCGCCTCAAGGACCTGCCGACGGCGATGTATGGCACGATCTTCAACGATCCGCGCACCCGCGTGCGCGATGTGCGCAGCTACGGCGAGCTGAAATACGCGCGCACCTTCGCCGGCGATTGGGCCGTGCAGGTGCGCGCCTCGCTGGATTCCTACCGCTTCGAGGACTGGCTGCCGATCGATTATCCGCCGGTCACGCTCAACCGCGATTTCGCGGAAGCGCGCTGGGGCACGCTCGAGGCCTTCGCCACCACGACGCTGGGGCGGCGCCACCGGCTGACCGTGGGCGGGGAGTTCCGCCGCGACTTCGATCTGGATCTGCGGAATTTCGACGTCGCTCCGCCTGTCAGCTACCTGGACGTGGAACGCCGGGAGACCTCCTTCGCCTTCTACGCGCAGGACGAAATCACCCTGCTCCCCCGCCTCGTGCTCAACGCCGGCGTCCGCCACGATCGCTTCGGCCATTTCGGCGGCACGACCAATCCGCGCGGCGCGCTCGTTTACCGCCCGTGGGCCGGCGGCTCGGTGAAGCTGCTCCACGGCCGGGCCTTCCGCGCCCCCAACGAATACGAGGAGAGCTACCTCGGATCCACCGCCTACAAAACCAATCCGGACCTCCGTCCCGAAACCATCCAGTCCAGCGAACTCGTCTTCGAACAAGGCCTTCCCGGCGGACTGCACGCCACCGCCTCGGTTTTCTTCAACCACCTCGAGGGCCTGATCGGCCAGACCATCGACCCCCGGGACCGCCTGAATTATTTCGCCAACCTCGACCACGTCGACTCCCGCGGGTTCGAGGTGGAACTCGAGGGCCGCTGGGCGCGCGGCGCGCGCGGCCGCCTCAGCTACACCCACGCGCACGCGACCGACGGCCAGGCCGGCACCACGCTCTCCAACTCCCCCCGCCACCTCGTCAAGGCCGCCGCCTCCCTCCCGCTCTGGCGCGAGCGGCTCTTCGCCAGCCTCGAACTCCAGGGCATGAGCCGCCGCCAGACCGAACAGGGACGCGAAGTCGGCGCATTCTGGCTCGCGCATTTCACCCTCGGCGGACGGAAGCTGCCCGGCGGTTTCGAATTCTCCGCCAGCGTCTACAATCTCTTCGACCAGCGCTACCGCGATCCGGTCTCCACGGACTTCGTCCAGGATGCCATCCCGCAGGACGGCCGCTCGTTCCGCGTGAAACTCACCGGCAAGTTCTGAACCGCCCCGTGAACCTCCGCTGCCTGCCCATTGCAGGCCCGGCCGGTGGCCGGGCAGACCGCCCCCCGGGCGGGCCGGAAAAATCCAACCTTTCAGCAGGCGTCGAGCAAGGTAGGGCCCGCTCTCCGCGCGGGCCTGGGTTCCTGTGTTCGTTCGGCGCGCCAATCAGGGCCGGCGCCTGCGGCCGGTCCGGGTGGCGCCCACCGCTCCGCCTCGTCGGCTGGCTGCTGCTCGCGCTCGCCCCGCTCACGGCCGGCGCGGCGGAAGTGACGCCCGCCGCCGGAGCCGTCGAATACAAGGTCAAGGCCGGCTACCTCTTCCACTTCACCCGCTTCGTCGAGTGGCCCGCCGCGGCGCAGCCCGCACCCGGCCGCCCGTTCGTCATCGCCGTGCTCGGCGACGAAGCCGCTGCGCGCACGATCGCGCAGGTGCTCGCCGGCAAGACGGTCGACGGCCGCCCCCTCGAGGTGCAGACGGCGGCGCACGACGCCGTGCCCCGCCACGCGCAGATTCTCTTCGCCACGCGCTCCACCGCCCACCCGCCCGGGCGCCTGCGGCAGGAACTGGGCGGAGCCCCGGTGCTGCTTGTCGGCGAGACCGCCCGCTTCGCCGCGCACGGCGGCACGATCGGTTTTGTAGCGGAGGAGGACCGCATTCTCCTCGAGATCTGTCTCGAGCACGCCGCCGCCGCCGGCCTCAAGATCAGCGCCAAGCTCGCCAGCGTGGCCCGCCTCGTGAAACCCGCGCCCCCGGAACCGCCATGATGTCCCGCGTCCGCGATCTCCCGCTCCAGCGCCGGCTTTTCCTGGCGATCTTCGGCACGTGCGGCGTGGCGCTGGTGTGCGCCTGCGCCGTCCTGTTCTGGTTCCAGGCGGTGAATTTCCGCCGCAGCTTCGCCAGCGAACTCAAGACCCTCGGCTCCGTCGTCGCGCTCCACAGCGTCGCCCCGCTCACGTTCGACGATCGCAAGTCCGCCGCCGAGGTGCTCGCCGCCCTCCGCGCCAACCGCGCCATCGCCTACGCCTGCCTGCTCGATGCGCGCGGCGAGCACTTCGCCCGCCTCGGTCCGGCGGACCTCGACGATCACGCGTGGCACGAACTGCCCGACGAACACGTGGCGTTCGCCGACGGTTTTGCCACGCTCGTCCTGCCCGTCGCGCTCGCCGACGGGCCGCCCGGCCACCTGCTCCTGCGCGCGCGCTTCGCCGACCAATACCGCCAGATCCTCGTGCTCGACGGCCTCGTCGTGGCCGGCGTGCTCCTCGGCGCGCTCGGCCTCACCCTGCTGCTCACCGTCGCCACGCAGGACCTCATCACGCGCCCCATCGCCGCGCTGGCCGCCGTGGCCGAGGATGTGATCGCGAAAAACGACTACACCGTCCGCGCCCCGTCCGCCGGGCGCGACGAGGTCGGCCGGCTCACGGCGACGTTCAACCTGATGCTCGACCAGATCCAGGCGCGCGACCAGCGGCTGCGCGAGGAAGAGATCCGTCTGGGCCGCTCGCTCCGGGAAAAGGAGACGCTCCTGCGCGAGATCCACCACCGCGTGAAAAACAACCTCCAGGTCATCTCCGGCCTGCTGCATTTCCAAGGCAAGAAGCTGCATGATCCCGCCGCCATCCAGGTGTTCGGCGAGGCCCGCCACCGGCTCAAGTCGATGATCCTCGTCCACGAAAAACTCTACCGCTCCCGCGATCTCGCCGAGGTGGATTTCGCCGATTACGTGCGCGCGCTCGTCGCCGATCTCGCGAGCGCGCGGGACGCCCGCGGCCGGACCATTCCCTTCGCCGTCTCGACCGTGCCGCTCCGCCTCCCGATCGAGACCGCCCTGCCCGCCGGCATGATCCTCGCCGAACTCGTGACCAACGTGATCAAATACGCCTTCCCGGGCGAGCGCGTCGGCACGGGCGCCGTGCGCCTCGCCACCGCCGGCGACCGGGTGCATCTGGCCGTCGAGGACGACGGCGCCGGCTTCCCCGCCGGCTTCGATCCGCGCGCCACCGGATCATTCGGCTGGAAACTGATCGCCAACCTCGTGATGCAGCTCGACGGTGAATTCGCCCTCGGCACCGGCCCGCGCGCCTGCGTCACGATTTCCTTCCCGCAACCCGCCCTTCCCGCCCCCGCATGAGCCCGCCCTCCGCCCCCGTCGCCGACGAGGCCGCCATCATCCGGCCCCTCCCGGAAAATTCCGCTCGCGCCTTCACCCGCGGGCTGGCGGTTTCGCGACCGGTCGATACAACCGCCGGTTCTCCCCTTGCGTTTTTGGCGCGCCCGGCGGTCGCCGCCAGCCACGCTTTCAAGCTTTGACCCCGCTTCCCGCCCTCATGCCCTCGCCGTCCGCCCGCCCCCTCCGGATCTACCTCGTCGAAGACGAGGCGCTCATCGCCATGGAAATCGGCGACCGGCTGGCGCCGCTCGGCTACGACGTCTGCGGCCAGACCGCCCGCGGCGAACGGGCGCTGGAGGAAATCCCCCGCCTGCAGCCCGACCTCGTGCTGATGGACATCAAGCTCGCCGGCCAGCTCAGCGGCATCGAGACCTGCCACCGCCTGCGCCCGCACTGGGAGGGCCCGGTGGTCTTCCTCAGCGCGTTCTCCAACGCCGAGACGCTGCGCGAGGCCATCGACACGACCGCCCACGGTTACCTCGTAAAACCGTTCGACGAGCGCGTGCTCCACGCCACGCTCCAGGCCGCGTGTTATCGCCACGAGGCCGAGCGGCTGCGCCGCTCCGAGACGGAGCGCCTCGACGCCGCCGTCCAGCAGCGCACCGCCGAACTCCGCGCGAGCGAGGCGCAGTTGCGCGACTTCTTCGACGGCACGACCGATCTCATCCAGAGCTTCGCGCCCGACGGCCGCCTGTTCTACACCAACCGCGCGTGGCGCGCGGCGCTCGGCTACACCGAGGCCGAGGTCACGGCCCTCAACCTCGCGGACATCCTCCCGCCCGAGTTTCACGCGCACTGCCAGCTGCTCCTCCAGCAACTGATGCGCGGCGACGATGTGGGCCTGATCGAGGTCACCTTCGTCGCCAAGGACGGGCGCCGGATCGAGGTCGAGGGCCGCGTGAACGCGCGCTTCGAATGCGGACAGGCCGTGGCCACGCGCGGCATCTTCCGCGACGTGACGGAACGCAAACGCGCCGAGGCCGCGCTCGATCAGCACCGCCGCCGCCTCGACCTCGTGCTGCACTCCCTGGAAATCGGCGCCTGGCACTGGGACATCCCCGCCAACCACCGCACCTTCGACGACCAGGTCTGCCGTCTGCTGGGCCTCGACCCGCGGACGTTCCGCGGCACCCCCGGGGAATTCTTCGGCACCCTGCACCCGGATGACCTGCCCGGCCTGCAGGCCGCCCTCGCCCGCACGGTGGCCACCGGCGCGCCCTACGAAGTGACCTTCCGGGTGCCGCGCCCCGACGGCACCGTGCGCCACCTCTGCGGCCGCGGCCGCCTCGCGTGCGACGCCGCCGGCCAGCCGCTTCGGCTCGACGGCATCCTGTGGGACGTGACCGCCGCGGTCGAGGCCGCCGCCACCCTCACGGAGAGCGAAGAACGCCACCGCACGCTCTACCGCACGAGCCGCGACGCGCTCATGACCGTCGAGCCGCCGACATGGAAATTCACGTCGTGCAACGCCGCCGCGCTGACGCTCTTCGGCGCCCGCGATGAAGCGGAGTTCCACGCCCTCGGGCCGTGGGACGTCTCGCCCGAGCGGCAGCCCGACGGCCGCATCTCGGCCGAAGCCGCCCCCGCGATGATCGCGCAGGCCATGCGCGACGGCTCGCATTTCTTCGAGTGGGTGCACCGGCGCCTCGACGGCACGCCGTTCTTTGCCACGGTGCTGCTCAGCCGCATCACCCACGGCGGGCGCACCTACATCCAGGCCACCGCGCGCGACATCACCGCGCAGAAACAGGCCGAGGCCACCCTGCGCGCAGACGCGCGCCGCCACACCCAGATGTTCCTCGCCGCGCCCGCGGCCACCACCCTCTCGGACACCGGCACCGGCGAATTCATCGACGTCAACGAGCGTTTCGCGGAACTCGTCGGCCGCCCGCGCGAGCAGCTCATCGGCCACTCCTCGGTCGCGATCGGCCTCTGGCGCGATTCGTCGGACCGGCTCCGCATCGAGGATACGCTCCGCCGCGAAGGCCGCGTCGAGCGCGCCGAGGTCGGCTTCCTCATGCCCGACGGCCGCGTCAAGGACGTCGCCATCTCCGTCGTGATCGCCGAGGTCGGGGACCGGCGGCTCGCGCTCGCGACCCTGTCCGATATCACCGCGCGCAAGGACGCCGAGCGCGCCCTGCGCGAACGGGAGGCGCTGCTGTCCTCGATCAATTCCAACCTCGTCGGCGTCTGCATCTATCGCATGGCCTACCATCCCGACGGCCGGATGGAGTGCCTTTACATCAGCCCCACCATCGAACTGCTCACGGGCCTGACTCCGGCGCAGGTTTACGCCCACCCCGCGGTGGTCTTCGGCCTGATCCACGCGCAAGACCTGCCGCGCTTCCGCCAGCTCTCGGCCGACGTGCTGCGCAGCGGCGGCCCCGTCGACGCCACCATCCGGATGACCACCCCGTCCGGGGACGCGCGCTGGGCGCAGTTTCGGTCGCGGCTGGCCGAGCGCCGCGCCGATGGCACCCAGGTGCGCGACGGCGTGGTGGTGGATGTCACCGCCACCAAGGAGGCCGAGGCCGAGCTGGCCGCCACCCGCCAGCGGCTCGAGCTTTCGCTGCGCGCTTCCCGCACCTGCACGTGGGAGGAGGATTCCGCGGCCAACCGCCTCATCCTCGACCCGGCGTGGGCGGAAATGCTCGGCCGCCCGCCCGGCGAAACGGTTTCCACCTCGCGGTCCCAACTCGCCTTCGTCCACCCGGCCGACCGCTCCCTCAGCCTCGTCGCCGCCCGGCGCTTGCTCCGGGGCGAGACCGACGACTATTTCGTCGAGTATCGCGTGGCGACGGCGGACGGCGGCTGGTTGTGGATTCAAAGCCGCGGCCGCGTCCTCGCCCGCAACGCGCAGGGCCACCCCCTGCGCGTGGTCGGCACCAACACCGACATCACCGCCCGGCGCCTCGCGGAGGAGGAGGTGCGGAAGCTCAACCGCAATCTGGAACAACTCGTCACCCAGCGCACCGCCGCGCTCGCCGAGTCCGAGGCGCGCTTCCGCACCCTCTTCCATCGCAGCCCCATCCTTATCGGCCTCTTCACCTTTCCCGAGGGCCGGATCGTCGAAATCAACGCCGCGTGCTTCGCTGTCTTCGGTTACTCCAGCAAGGAGTCGGTCGGCCGCACCGCGCACGAACTCGGCCTCTGGGACAACGCCACCGACCGCGCGCACTTCATCGCCGAGTTGCAGGCCAACGGGCAGGTGACCGGCTTCGAGACGACCTTCCGCCGCCGCGGCCAGGAGCCGTTCCCGGTGATCTTCACCGCCACCGCCGTGGAGATCGGCGGCCAGCCGCACGCGCTCGTTTCCATCGAGGACATCACGAGCCGCCGGCGCGCCGAGCTCCGCGTGGCCGGGTTGTCCCGGCTCAGCCGCACGCTGGCCGAGGCCGTGACCCCGCGCGCGTCGGCGATCGCCATCCTCGACACCGCGCGCGAACTGCTGGGCTGGGACGCCGCCTGGCTCCAGCTCTGGAACGAGGAGCGCCAGGCCTTCGAACATCCCGTGAACTTCGATGTCATCGAAGGCCGGGTGACGGAAATCCAGCCCAATCCCGCCACCCTGCGCGACCCCTCGCCGCTGGTGCGCCGTGCGATGCGCGACGGTCCGCAGCTCCACCTCCGGGACAGCGAGACGGAGGACGCCGACAGCCACCCCTTCGGCTCGCCCCACCGGTCGCTCTCGCTCCTCTTCGCGCCGATCCGGCGCGAGGGCCGGCTGCTCGGCATGCTGTCCATTCAAAGCTACGTGGCCCGCGCCTACGATGCGGCCGGGCTCGAACTGCTCACCGCCATCGCCGACCACGCGGCGGGCGCACTCGCGCGCCTCCAGGCGCGCGCCGCCCTCGCCGCCAGCGAGGAACGCTTCCACCTGGTCAACCGCGCCACCTTCGACGTCATCTGGGACCAGGACATCCGCACCGGCGCCATCTGGTGGAACGAACATTTCGAGCGCATCTACGGCCACACCGTCGCCGCTGCCGCCGCCAACGGCGATTTCTGGCGCGCCCATCTGCACCCCGACGACCACGCACGCGTCACCGCCCGCGTCACCGAGGTGCTCGCGTCGTCCGCCGCCACGTGGAGCGACCACTACCGCTTCCGCCGGAAGGACGGCACCTACGCCCACGTCGAGGACCGCGCCTTCATCGTGCGCGACGAAGCGGGCCGCCCCATCCGCATGCTCGGCGCGATGGAGGACCGCACGGTGCACCACGAACACGAGCAGCGCTTCCGCGCGCTCTTCGATCGCAGCCCCATCCTCCTCGCGCTGCTCACCGTCCCGGAGGGCCGCATCGTCGAGGTCAACGCCACCGCGAGCACCGCCTTCGGCTTCACCCGCGAGGAGGTCATCGGCCGCACCACCGCCGAACTCGGCCTGTGGGCCGACCCCGCCGACCGCGAGCGCTACAAATCCGAGCTGCAGACCACCGGCCACGTGACGGGCCTCGAAGTGCGCCTGCGCCGGAAAAACGGCGAGATCTTCACCGCCCTCTTCAGCGGCAGCGTGATCGAGATCGGCGGCCGGCCTTACTCGCTGAACTCCCTGCAGGACATCTCCGCGCTGCGCGAACGCGAGGCGCTCTTCCGCGGCGTGTTCGACGCCAGCCCCATCCCCATTCTGCTCTCGGCCGTGCCCGACGGGCGGCTGATCGAGGTCAACGCCGCCGCGTTGCGCCTCTTCGGTTACGCCCGCCACGAGGTCATCGGCCACACCACCGCCGAATTCAACCTCTGGGCGCAGCCCGCCCAGCGCGACGAGTTCTTCCGCCGCATCGCCGCCGACAAGTCCGTCGAGGCCTTCGAGGCCACCATGTGCACCAAGACCGGCGAGCAGCGCACCATGCTGTGCACCGGCACCCTGCTCGCGGTGGGCGGCCGCACCTGCGTGCTCTCCTCCGCCGTCGAGATCACCGCCGTGCGCACCGCCGAGGCCGAGCGCGCGCAGCTCCAGGCCAAGGCGTTTCAGAGCCAGAAATTCGAAGCCCTCGGCGCGCTCGCCGGCGGCGTGGCGCACGATTTCAACAACATCCTCACCGGCGTCATCAACTTCACCGCGCTCGCCAAGGCCGACTGCCCGCCCACCCACCCGCAGATCGCCGAACACCTCGGGCACGTGCTCGCCTGCAGCGAACGCGCCAAGGAACTCACCCGCCAGATCCTCCTCTACAGCCGCGCCGAGGACGGCCGCCAGGAACCGCTCCAGCTCCCGCTCCTGCTCAAGGAGACGCTCACCCTGCTCCGCTCCACCCTCCCCGCCTACATCACCCTCGCCACCGACATCGATCCGCAGGTCCCCATCGTCATGGCCAACGCCACGCAGCTCCACCAGCTCGTGATCAACCTGGGCGTGAACGCCGGCCACGCCATGGAAAACCGCCCCGGCAAAATCGTGCTGCGCCTCGACTCGCAGACGATCACCGCCGCGACGGCCCCCGCCTGGCCGGATCTGCGGCCCGGCCCCCACGCGCGCCTCGAAGTCTCCGACAACGGCAGCGGCATGGAGCCCGCCGTGCTTTCCCGGATTTTCGAACCGTTCTTCACCACCAAGGGCGCCGGCGTCGGGACGGGCCTCGGTCTCGCCGTCGTGAACAGCGTGGTCCGCAGCCACCACGGCGCCATCGCCGTGCGCAGCTCGCCCGGCCACGGCACGACCTTCACCATCCTCCTCCCCGCGCACGGCGCCCCCGCGTCCACGCGCCACGACGCCCCCCTCCCGCCCAGCGCCCGCGGCGAGCACATCCTGCTCGTGGACGACGAGGCCATCGTCCTTTCCTCGCTCGGTCCGCTGCTCCAGCGGCTCGGCTACCGCGTGACCGCCGAGCGCTTCCCGACGACGGCGCTCGCGCGCCTGATGAACCCGGCGGAAAAATTCGACGCCCTCCTGACCGACTTTCAGATGCCGGGCATGACCGGCTTCGAACTCGCGCGCGCCGCGCGCTCCGTCCGGCGCGGACTGCCCGTGCTGGTCATGACCGGCTTCGCCGGCCGCGTGACCGCCGCGCAGATCGAGGAGGCCGGCGTGCTCGCGCTCATCGACAAACCCGTCGCCCTCCCCGACCTCGCCGCCACGCTCGCCCGCGTGCTCGCGCCCGCCACCGGCCCCGCCGCCGCGTAGGCCCGGCCGTCCGCGCGGCCGCCCGCCCGGCGCTGGACGAATGACGTGCTTTTCCTTTGAAACCGGGCCGAAAGGGGCCATCAGTGTGGCCCGCCTTGCGTCGCGGTTTCCCCGCCGCCGCCTCCCCCTCCCACTCTCCCTTTATGAGCATCCCTCCCGGCGCTGCCGCCCCTGTGTCGCAACCGTCCTCCGCCCGCGTGAAGCCGAAATATCCCGGCATCCGCGTCACGTGCAACGGCAACCAGCTCGTCACGCAATGGGTCGAGACGCGCATCACCGAGGGCGGCGTGTTCTACCCGATCACGCCGTCCACGGAAGGCGGCGAGATTTACCAGCAGTCGTATGCGCAGGGTGAGCTCAACGTCTGGGGCCAGCAGAAAGTCGCCGTCGAGACCGAGGGCGAACACGCCGCGCAGGGCGGCGCCACGGCGTTCGCGGTCACGGGCCGGCGCACCGTCAACTTCACCTCGGGCCAGGGCATCGTCTACGGCGTCGAGCAGTATTATCACGCGCCGGGCAAGCTCTCGACCATGGTCCTCGAGATCGGCGCGCGCGCGCTCACCAAGCACGCGCTCAACGTCCACTGCGGCCACGACGACATCTACGCCGCCCTCGACACCGGCTGGACCATGCTCATGTCGCGCGACGCGCAGCAGGCCGCCGATCAGGCGATCATCCTGCGCAAGGTCAACGAACTCGCGCTCAACCCGGGCATGAACATCCAGGACGGCATGCTCACCACGCACTCCGAGCGCATGTATCTCGCGCCCGAGGCCGGGCTGCTCCGCGAGTTCCTCGGCGGCGTCGACGACATGATCGACTGCCCGACGCCGGCGCAGCGCGAACTGTTCGGCCCGAAACGCCGCCGCGTGCCGTCGATGATGGACCTGAAAAATCCGGTGCTGCTCGGCCCCGTCCAGAATCAGGAGCACCACATGAACGGCGTCGTCGCGCGCCGGAATAATTTCAACGAGCAGATCCTCCCGATGCTCGTGCAGGCCTACGCGGAGTTCGGCCGCCTCACCGGCCGCCACTACGGACTCATCCACGAATACAAGACCGAGGACGCCGACACGGTGTTCGTGTCGCTCGGCTGCGCGGCCGACAACATCGAGGCCGCCTGCGACTACCTGCGCGAGCAGCGCAACGCCCGGGTCGGCTCGATCCACATCAACGTCATCCGCCCGTTCCCCGAGGCCGCCGTCATCGAGGCGCTGCGCGGCAAGAAGAACGTCATCATCCTCGAGCGCACCGACGAAGGCCTGGCCGGCGACAACCCGCTCGCCCGCGACATCCGCGTCGCCCTCGGCAAGGCCAACGAGAACGCACGCTTCGAGTCCGCCGTCGGCGGCAATGGCAACGGCAGCGTCGCCGCCCACGCGCCCGGCGCCTCGGCGCTCCCGTCGCTCGCACCCGAGGAGACCCCCCGCCTCTTCCGCGGCGCCTACGGCATCGGCTCGCGCGACTTCCGCCCCGAACACTCGCTCGGCGCGTATGAATTCGCCACCGGCGCGACGGCGCGCAAGGACGGCAGGACCGCCGCGGACGGCGAGACGTTCTTCGTCCTCGGCGTGGACCACCCCTACGCCGCGATCAGCAAGGACACGCCATCGCTGCTCCCGGGCGGCTCGATCGCGGTGCGTTTCCACTCGATCGGCGGCTGGGGCATGATCACGACGGGCAAGAACCTCGGCGAACTCGTTGGCGAGTTCGGCAAGTTCATTTCCGAGCGCGACCCCGTGCACGACGACGACGGCTTCCTCGTGGACAAGCTCTACGTGATGGCCAACCCGAAATACGGCTCCGAGAAAAAGGGCGCGCCCACGAACTATTACCTCACCGTCGCCCCCGAGCGCATCAAGGTGAACTGCGAGCTGAACCACGTCGACGTCGTGCTCTGCTGCGATCCGAAGGCGTTCACCCACACCAATCCGCTCGACGGCCTCAAGAAGGGCGGCGCGCTCGTCTGGGAGTCGAGCGATTCACCCGAGGTCGCGTGGCAGCGCATCCCGGCGAAATACCGCCAGTTCGTTCAGGAGAACAACATCCGCGTCTTCATTCTGCCCGGTTTCGACATCGCGCGCCAGGCCACCAACCAGCCCGAACTGCAACTCCGCATGCAGGGCAATTCCTTCCTCGGCGCGTTCTTCCGCGTCAGTCCGTTTCTTCAGACCTACGGCATCGAGGAGGAAAAATTCCTCGAGAGCGTGCAGAAGCAATACGTGAAGAAATTCGGCCGCTTCGGCGAGGCGGTCGTCGCCTCGAACATGACCGTGATGACCGAGGGCTTCCGGCGCGTCGTCGAAATCAAATACGGCGCCGCCTCCGACCCCGATCGTTCGGCGATGCGCAACCCGCTCCTCGCACCCCAAGGTCAGCACGCCATCATCCCGACGGCCGGCTGCGGGGCGGCGGGCTGCGGCACCCTGCCCGCGCCCGCGGCGCAACCCTTGCGCGCACCGGTGCAGTCGCTCGCGAAATTCGACAGCGAGTTCCGCGCGGGCCTCGGCTACCATCAGCCCGCGGGGGCGTTCGCCTCCGTCGGCGTCATGGGCGCCGGCACCGGCGCGACGCAGTCCAAATACGTCGCCCGCCGCGAGACCCCCGTCTACATCGCGGAAAACTGCACCCAGTGCATGGAGTGCATCACCGCGTGCCCCGACACCGCGCTGCCCAACCTGGCGCAGGAAGTCGCCATCGTGCTGCGCACCGCGGTGAACAATTACGTGACCGACCTCGCCGATCGCCAAGCCTTCGGCGCCGAGCTCGCCGGCCTCGAGACCCGCGCGCGCGCGAAGATGAACGAATCCGTGAAGGCCAAGAGCAACGTGCCGTTCAAGGACATCGTCGCCGCCGAGGTCGCCGCGCTCGCGGGCGTCTCGGAGAAAGGCAAGGCCGAGTTCACCGGCATCGTCGCCAAACTCCCCCTCGCCTATTCCAACGTCCCCGCCATCTTCCGCTCCGTCGAGGCGAAGACGCCCGGCGCCGGCGGCCTGTTCTCCATCTTCGTCTCCGATCTCTGCAAGGGCTGCGGCGAGTGCGTGCAGGTCTGCGGCGATCACGACGCCCTGCGCATGACGCGCGAGACCGAGGAACTCAATGCCGAGCTCACCACCGCGCAGGTCTTCTCGCGCCTGCTGCCCGACACGCCGCAGAAATTCCTCGGCCTCTACAACGACGCCGATGCCGCCAGCTCCCGCGAGGCCGCGCTCCGCAATCACCTCATGGTGCGCCGCAATTACGAGGCGCTCGTCTCCGGCGACGGCGCGTGCGCCGGTTGCGGCGAGAAGAGCGTGCTCCGCGCCGTCGCGAGCGTGACCGAGGCCTACATGCGGCCGCTCTATCACAAGAAGGCTGATCGGCTCCGCGCCAAGGCCGCGCGCCTCACCCAGGAAGGCGCCGAAAAACTCGCCGCGATCAAGGCGCGCAGCCCGCAGGAATACGCGCTGCTCCGGAAAACCTTCGCCCACGTCATCATCGGTCTCGGCGGCGAAAACGACGCCGACACCGCCACGCGCATCGCCGACCACGAGGCGAAGCACGGCGCCATCACCGACGCGCAGCTCGTCGGCGGCCTCGCCGCCGTCCTCGAGCAGGATGCGTTCAATCACCGCGATCTCCAGGCCGTCGACGGCCGCCGCGCGAACGGCATGTCCGTGATGATGATGGGCGCGAGCACCGGTTGTAACACCGTCTACGGCTCCACCCCGCCGTCGAACCCGCATCCCTACCCGTGGATGAATTCGCTCTTCCAGGACGGCGCGACGATTTCGTGGCTCATGGCCGAGTCGGTCATCCTCCACCACGCGCGCCGCTCCGTCGTCCCCGAGCGCCTCACTGATGCGCTGCTCGACCGCGCCGAAAACGTCGCGAGCGAAGCCGACTATTTCACGCTCACGCACCTCGACGATGCGCTCATGACCGGGCAGGAAATCCGCGAGCTGCCGAAGGTCTGGGTCATCGGCGGCGACGGCGCGCTCGGCGACATCGGTTTCCAGAACGTCTCGAAGGTCGTCCTGCAAAACCGCCCCAACGTGAAGATGCTCATGCTCGACACGCAGGTCTACTCCAACACCGGCGGCCAGAACTCCGACTCCTCCACGATGCTCGGCGGCTACGACATGAACCAGTTCGGCGTCGCCTCGCAGGGCAAGCTCATCGAAAAGAAGAACGTCTCCGAGGCGTTCACCAGCGGCCACGGCTCGCCGTTCGTCGCGCAGGTCTCGATGGCCAACGCCGCCAAGCTCTACAAGGCGCTGCTCGACGGCCTGGAATACCGCGGCACCGCCTTCTTCCAGAGCTACACCACCTGCCAGCCCGAGCACGGCGTCGGCGACAACATGAGCGCTGATCAAGCCAAGCTCGTGCGCGATGCGCGCGGTATGCCCGAGTTCGTCTTCAACCCGCGCCGTGGCGAGACCTCGCAGGAAGCCTTCGATCTCAAGGGCAACCCGAGCCTCGATCGCGACTGGTGGCGCACCAGATACGCCACCGACGGCGCCGACTACAACTTCACCGTCGCCCACTGGGCGATCTCCGAGGGCCGCTTCCGCAAGCACGTGAAGGCGATCAAGGCGGAGGACGCCGCCAAACTCACGCTCCTCGACGACCAGCTGCTCTTCATCACGCAGGACGATGTGATCCACCGCCGCGTGTTCGACGCGCAGCACCGTTCGTTCGTCCCGAACTTCGGCTGCTACATCAAGGCCGAGGAGCACGGGAAGGTGAAGTTCTACGCCGTCTCGCGCCAGATGGTCCTCTTCGCCGTCGAACGCCGCAAAGCCTGGCGCATGCTCCAGAGCAAGGCCGGCCAGACGAACAAGGACTACGTCGCCCAAAAAGCGCTCCTCGCGAAGATCGAAAAAGGTGAAATCCCCCTCGCCGACGCCCGCGCCCGCGTGAAGGAGCTCATCTCGGCAGAGCTAGTGGCCGTAAAATAGCCGCCTGCCCTGAGCCTGTCGAAGGGCCGAACTCGCCGCCGTGAAGTAACGCCCCCCGGGAGCGCGACCGCCCCCGGGCGCCAGTAGGGCCGGTCTCCGACCGGCCCTTTTTTTTCCATCCGCCCGCGCGGTTGACAGAAACGTCACGTCGGAAAAAGTAAGTCATGGTTCTCACGCTCTCCTCCAAAGGCCAGGTCGTCCTGCCCGCCCCCGTCCGCCGCAAGCTGCGCCTGCGCGCCCGCTCGAAGCTCGAACTCGAACTGCGCGATGGCGGCGTGTTTCTCCGCCCCGCCGGCAAGCTCCCGCCCTTCGAGCCGATCGAGTATCCGCCGCCCGGCTCGCTGAAGGTCAACAAGCGCATGCTCGAACTCGACAGGCTCGCCGGCCCCGACATCGGCCCCGACGAGCTATGACACCTAGCATCCGCCAGTGGGACGTGATCCGCGTGCGCATCCGACCCGATGATCGTGACGAGCATCCCGCCGTGGTTGTCACGTGCGACGAATTCTGCGCCACCGAGCACCGTCACGCGCTCAATGTGCTTTACGGCACGACTCGCCGTCCCGGCGTCGAGACCGATCCTTACGAAGTCGTGCTCAACGGCGCCGACGGCTTGGAGCGTCCCACGGTCTTCAATTGCGGCCACCTCTACACCATCGACCGCCGCAAAATCAGCGCCACCCTCGGCCGTGTCGCGCCCGAACGCCGCCGCCAGATCGGTCGCAAGATCGTCGCCACCTACCGGCTGCCACTTTGATTGGTTTTGTTTCCGTCTTTTCCCGATGCGACGCCTTCCTCTCTTCGTCTCCCTTTCCCTCCTTCTCTCTATCTTCTCGTTCGCCCTCGCCCAGGACTACGATTTCGTCATCCGCCACGCCCGGATCGTCGACGGCACCGGCGCGCCCGCCGTCGCCGGCGATCTCGCCATCCGCGGTGATCGCATCGTGGCCGTCGGCCAGGTCACCGGCACCGGCCGCACCGAACTCGACGCCGGCGGCCGCGTGGTCGCCCCCGGTTTCATCGACGTCCACACCCACTCCGAGGACATCACTGAACTCCCCGTCGCCGAAAATTTCCTCCGCATGGGCGTCACCACGATCGTCACCGGCAACTGCGGCAGCTCGAAGCTCGAGGTCGGCGCCTTCTTCCGGGCGATCGAGGAAACCAGGGTCGCCCTCAACGTCGCCACGCTGATCGGCCACAACACCGTGCGCGGCCAGGTCATGGGTGGCAGTTTCGCCCGGCCCCCCACGTCCGACGAACTCGCCCGCATGTGCGACCTCGTCGACCGCGCGATGCAGGACGGCGCCGTCGGCCTCAGCACCGGCTTGCTCTATTTGCCCGGCACCTTCGCCAAGACCGACGAGATCGTCGCCCTCGCCAAGGTCGCCGCCACCCGGGGCGGCATCTACGCGAGCCACATGCGCCACGAAAACTCACAGATTCGCGACGCGCTCGACGAGGTCGTCACCATCGCGCGCGAGGCGCACATCCGCGCCGAGGTCTCGCACATCAAGCTTGGCGGCCCGACCGCCTGGGGCCGCGCCGCCGAGATTCTCACTTTCCTCGACGGCCTGCGGGCCACCGGCCTCGAAATCGCCCACGACCAATACGTCTACACCGCCTCCAGCACCGGCATCGGCTCCAATCTCATCGACGCGAAATTCCGCGAGGGCGGCGCCCGCCGCTTCCGCGAACGCCTCGCCGACGCCGCGAGCAGGGCCGGGATGGTCGCCGACATGAAGGACTACATCCGCAAATCGCAGCGCGGCGACTACTCCTACGCTGTCGTCGCCAGCTTCCGCGCCGACAAGCGCCTCAACGGAAAAACGATCAAGCAGGCGGCGCTGATCCTCCGCGGCGCCGACACCCTCGACGACCAGATCGAGACCATCCTCGATATCGAGGCGCGGGGCGGAGCCCAGGGCGTGTTTCACGGCATGAGCGAAGCCGACCTCAAGGTCTTTCTCGCCCATCCGTTCACCATGGTCGCATCCGACGCCGGGCCGCGCAAATTCAGCGACGCCGTGCCCCACCCGCGCGGCTACGGCAACAATGCCCGCGTGCTCGGCCGCTACGTGCGCGAGCTGAAGGTGATCACGCTCGAAGACGCTGTGCGCAAGATGACCTCGCTCCCGGCCCGGACCTTCCGCCTCCGCGACCGCGGCGAACTCCGCCCCGGCGCCATCGCCGACGTCGTCCTCTTCGATCCCGCGACCGTCCACGATCCGTCGACCTACGACGACCCGCACCACTTCGCGACCGGGTTCAGCGACATCATCGTCAACGGGGTCCCCGTGATCCGCGCCGAGAAGCTCACCGACGCCCGCCCCGGCGGCCCGGTGAAGCTGGCGCGGTAGGTCGTTCAACCGGGTGTAACAGGAAGTGCGGTCAGTGAGCCGAGGCCTTGGTTGTAGCGGCGGTCTTCGACCGCCGCACCCGAACCTTGGCGCAACGCCGGCGGGCGCAGACCCCCGCTACACCTGGCTGCCCTCATACCAACG
>JACRKC010000025.1 GCA_016235555.1 Verrucomicrobiota bacterium | reverse complement strand
GGTCCGAGACCGCTACGCGTGCTTCGCGTTGGGTGGGCGGTGGCCCGGGTCTCCTGAGCCGTGGCGAAGTGGAGCACGGTTCAGGAGACCCGTGCCACAAAACCGGCGAGGTTGGGAGCGGAACATGGAGGATTGGTCAAATGCCCCGGAGCTTGCTCCGGGGATGTTGCCGCGCAACGCAACCGGTATGATGCCAGTGACGTGGCGCTTCGGCACTTTGGATTTTGCAGGCCCGCCCGGGGCGGGCCTGCAATGCCAGACTGCTACGTAACCGGTGTCAGCTCTGAGACGCGGAGATTTTGCCGGAACCACCGGGATTCAGCGACCAGTTCGCCCAGTATGAGCCCGTGGGCGGCAGGAGCTGGAAGGCTCCTCCGGTGTAAAGGATGCAGGAAGATGAATTACTCGTGATCGTGCCGGAACTCGCCAAAGTTCCCGCGGCAACTCTCACCGCCGCTCCGGCAGGGAAGGGAAGGGTGGCCGCGATTTTCCCCAGCTTGTGGTTGGTAAACTTGCATTGAGCCGTTGAAAGGTCGACCCCCACGCACGTGCCGTGGCCGTCCCCGCTATTGGCATCCACTTTGTTGGTGGAGATCGTTCCGAAGTTATCGATCGTGCCATCGAATTCGAGGCGGATTCCGAAGGCCAATCCGGTGGGCGGGCCAGGTTGGGCGCTGCATTGGATGGTGATGGTTCCGTTGTTCACGAGCGAACCACCGTCCTGCACGATCACGCCGTGCGCGTTGTAGTTCGGGTATCCAGTCGCACTAATCTGCAACTGGCCCCCGACACCGACCGTGATCGACCCTCCCCGATACTGAGCGGCACCATTGCCCCCCACCGCAATGCCAGTGGGCGGGCCGACAAATGCGCTGCTGCTCACCAGATTCAGAATCAGCGTCCCGTTGATGGTGAGGTTCCCGGTCGAGTAGAGCTGCACAAAGATCAAACCGGGATAACCACAGGAGGTCAGTTGATCGACCGTCACGGTGATGCCGGCAGGAATAATGATGGTATCGGTCGAGGCGGGGTAGGTTCCGGCGGTGCCCCAGGTGGTCGGGGTTGCCCAATTTCCATTCTGTGCGGCGGTGAACGTGGCCATGGGATAGTTCCTCCTAGATGAAGTTAATGTTATGGTTCCAAGCAGATTGTTTGATGCGCTGAGGCCGCGTCCGAGTAAAGTCATTTTGCGTTATTGGCCAATATGTTGCAGTTTATATCGCGCCGCGTGCATGCACCGGGTGGCGCGTGCGGTCAGCGCGCTCCACCCCGGGCCAGCGTGATTTCGGGCGGGCGGTAGTTCGAGTGCAGGTTTTCGGGCTGGATGGAGTGCGTCCGGCTCGACCCGCGGAATTGCCCGCCATGCTCTTCGCGGCCGGGCGGCACGCGCGAAGCGGCGTTGTCCGCGGCCATTCTCCGCACGGCTTTCCGGTTTGGTTTCGTAACTGTAGGTCAGTTCGCTTGCGAGCGCGGTTTGGCGCGCGCCAGCGCGCTGGCCTACGTGGGAACGATTGGTGCATTCAAACCGGAAAGCCGTGCCAATCTCCGCCGCTCGTAACCCCAACTCTTGCATCGTTCGCGCCTCTGCTTTACGTTTTCGCCATCGATATGGAAACCATCACCCTCTCTCCGAAATTTCAGGTCGTGATTCCCAAATCCATCCGGGAGAGGCTCGCCCTCCGCCCGAGCCAGAAATTTTCGGTCGTGTGCGATGGCACGCGCATCCAGCTGGTGCCGCTCGAACCGCCGAAGAAGCTCCGCGGCTTCCTGTCCGGACTCGACACCACCGTCCCGCGTGACGCCGACCGCCTGTGAACGTCGTCGATTCCTCCGCCTGGCTCGAATACTTCGCCGGCACCGCCGCCGCCCGGCCGTTCGCTCCGGCCATCGAGGACAGCCGCCGGCTCGTCGTCCCCGTCATCACGATCACCGAGGTCTTCAAACGCATCCTCCAGCAACGCGACGAGACCTCCGCCCTCCGCGCCGTCGCCGTGATGCAG
Organism: Verrucomicrobiota bacterium; assembly: GCA_016235555.1. Classification (GTDB taxonomy): domain Bacteria; phylum Verrucomicrobiota; class Verrucomicrobiia; order Opitutales; family Opitutaceae; genus JACRKC01. The sequence goes on along the minus strand of JACRKC010000025.1, from coordinate 13,834 downwards.
CAGGGCGAAGTCGTCCCGGTCGATGCCGCGCTGGCCCTGATGGCGGCCCGCGTCGGCCACCAGCACAAGCTCCCCCTCGCCGATTCGTTGATCTACGCGACGGCGTTGCGGCGCGACGCGACCCTCTGGACCCAAGACGAACACTTCAAGGGCCTGCCCGGCGTAAGATATTTCCCGAAGGAGAAACCGTGAACAGCTGCAACCCCATGCTCGGCGCCGCCCGCGCCTGCGAGAACCACGTCTACGTCGTGAGCAGCACGCACACCGACGCGAAGGAAAACTGGATGATCTCCGCCATCTACGGCCACGACGGCACGACGCTCGCCCGCGCCAACGACTGGGGCACCGTCGCGATCGCCGAAGTCGACCTCAACCAACGTCTCCTCTGGTCGAGCCTCGGGGATTTCAAGTCCGAGATCCCGCGGCATCGGCCGTGACTTTTTCTCGGACTTTTTGCAGGGTGATGGGCCGAAGCGGAGATTTGGAATGAGCTTCAAAGGAAAAAGACTTAAACGGATCGCTAAACTGCTGGCCGGCTTTATCGCCACATTGATCATTACTGTTCGAAGCAATTGCGCGGAGCAAAACTGGGCCACTGTTACGATAGTCTGTGATCCCATTGAACTCGCCGCTATGCTCGGAGGTAGCGCACAACTTCCCGCCGAACGTCTTGAGCGCGCAAAAATTCGATGCACGCAGGTTCTACAAAGTAGCGATTTCGTTCAAAAGGTCAGTGGAAGAGTTGATTACTTTCTCAAAACGAAGAACTCCAACCTCGCTGGTAAGCGAGCCGATCCATCAGCAGCCGGCGGAGAAATTAGGGCATTGATGACCGAGGATGGACGCCAGCTTACCATCCACACGATTCATTCTAACCCCGAAACTGTGAGTCTGATGGCCCGCTACGCCGTCGATGAGTATCTTGAGCTCATAGGTGAACAGGTAAGTAACCCGGGCGAACATCGGAAGAAGCGAGTCGCACTCACCCGCGCCGGACCAGCGCGAACCGCATTTGATGAGGCGGACGCGCGAGTTAGAGATTTCAAGCGCGCGCATCCAGACGAAACCTCAAGCGAACTTGAGGCAGAGGCCAACAAACGTCGCGCAGAATACATGTCGATTATGAACCAGTTGAACACGATGGGGTCGCGTCCATTCGTGCGGACTTTCGTTCGGAAGATCGAATGGCCAGACGGCGCAAGAAAAGAGAAAACCAAGTAATTCAATCATAGTAGCGCCGAGGGCCAAGACATGCTGGAGAAAGTCACCGCTTGACCAACGACGAGCCGCAAAATTCATCCGGACAGAATCGGCCGTTGAGTTAACCGCCGGTCGGCTCAGAATTTCACAAGAGAACATGAACCGAGGAGAGGCAAGAGGGTCATGGCTTGACCTGTTACAGACGAGGCCAAACCCCAGTCGAATATCTGCTCTCTACGTCCAGCTGATCCAGTTCGAATCGCCACGTTTACGGCCGACCAGGCAGTCTTGAAATATGCTATTGCCTTTCAGGTGGCCGGCGGCACGGTTCCGCCATGCGCTTTTCGTGGGACTCGGCCAAGGAGCGCGCCAACGTGGCGCAGCACGAGGTCGATTTCGCGACGGCGCAGACCGCCTTTGCCGACCCACGCGCCCTCGTGTTGTTCGACGCCCGCCACAGCGGTGCCCGCGAACTGCGCTGGTGGCTGCTGGGCCGGGTCGGCGGCCGGATTCTGCTGGTCCGCTACACGCACCGGCCCGGCGCGGCGTGATCCGCCTGATCGGCGCCGGCTACTGGCGGGAGGGACGCGATTACTATGAAAACTACTGGAAGAAAAACCAAAGCTGAGGCGTCGGCGTTCGACGCCGAAGGCTATCAAACCAACCTGCGCCGCCTGAACCGCACGCCGCTGCCCGATCTCGCGGTCACCACCGCCAAGCCGTTCGCCTGGGGCGGCGCCCGCGCGGGTGCGGGTCGCAAGCCCAGCGGCCGGCAGCCCGTGCTGCTCCGGCTCACGCCGAAGACCGTGCGCCACCTCCGCACCACCGCCCGCAAGCAGGGCAAAACACTGTCGCACCTAGCCGAAGAGTTGCTCGCGTCGGCGTGACCCATCGATTCGGCTTCGACCATGAACCCCTCCGCCCTGCCTTCGCTTCGCTCCTTGGTGTTCCAGCTCACCTGCGCGATGGTCGCCCTGATCGCCACCGCCACCACCACTCGCGCGGCCGACTTGATCCAAGCCAAGAACGGCTCCGGCTATTTCGGCTACAAGGACACGCCGAAGCTCCCGTGGTGTGAGTGGCTCGTGCACGATCCGGACCGGCCGGCGCCGCGGCGCGTCGAACCCGGGCCGGTCTCGGCGTTCGTGCCGCCGCCGGCGGATGCGGTGCGGTTGTTCAGCGGCACGGAGGCCGCGGCGTGGGCCGCGCTGGCGGACTGGAAGATCGACAACGGCACGCTCGTCGCCGGCAACGCCAAGCTCTCCACGCGCGAGCAGTTCGGCGACATCCAGCTTCACCTCGAGTGGCTGAGTCCGGCCGGTTTTGACGGCCCATGGCAGAACCGCGGCAACAACGGCGTCTTCCTGATGGGGCTCTACGAAATCCAGATTTTCGATTCCTCGCTCGTGAAGATCTATCCGGACGGCGCGTGCGGTGCGATCTACGGCCAGACCCCGCCGCGCGTCGAGGCCTCGCGCGCGCCCGGCCAGTGGCAGAGCTACGACATCGTCTTCTTCGCGCCGCGCTTCACCAACGGAAAACTCACCGCCCCGGCCCGCGTGACCGTGCTGTTGAATGGTGTGCTTGTGCAGCACGACGAGAAAATCCACGGCGAGACCGGCCACCGATCGCTGCCCGCTTACAAGACCACGTCGAGCACCGGTCCGCTCGCCCTCGGCGGCCACGGTTGCCCCGTCCGGTTCCGCAACGTCTGGCTCCGCCGGCTGTAGCGCCGGCGGGCAACGGCAATGGGAATCGGGCGGCCTCCACTGGCGTGAAGCCGCGTGCGCCGCAGGTCGTGGGTTTATTCCCGTGAGGTCGGGGGAATCCCGACCGGCAGGTTTGGCCGGCGAATTGCGCAGATGATACCAACCGCCCTTCGCTTTTGGACCGTAGGAGGGCCGGCCCTCGCGGCCCGCCGACGAGCGGCGGCACTACGAAATACAAAATGCAAAGTGACGTTGGTCTGAAGCGGACGAAGGCATACGCAGCGTGGACCTGATACCTGGGCGGGCTGCCCGGCCGCCGGCCGGGCCTACAGTCTCAAAGCGCACCGTAATTGGGATAAATCCGCGAAGCGAAGTTGCAGCCGAGGTCACGAGGCTGGGGTGCGACCATCACCTGACTCCAGCCTCCTCACGGCCTGCCCTGAGGTGGCCGAAGGGTCGGCTGCTACGGCCGACTGACCCGCCCTGCGGCGAGGCCCGGCGGCGAGCGCCGGCCCTACAGTCGAATCGTGTTGTTCGGCGTGGTGATCTCGGTGAGTTGGTGCTCGGGGTCGAGTTCGACGGTGGCGCCGGTGAGGTTGGCGCCGGCGGGGATGGTGAGCGTGACCTCGGCGGTGCGCGGGTGGAGGTCGAGCGGAGCTTCGAGGGCGGGCGTGGTGGCGGTGGCGATCGTCTTGCCGGTGGCGTCGCGGAGGGCGATGGCGCTCGCGGGCGCGGCGACGGAGCCGAGGCTGTGCACGCGGACGCGCAGGGTGTCGCCGGTGCGCGTGACGTCTTCGCGATCGAGGCCGAGATCGGGACGCGACCAGTAGGGCGTGCCGGGAGTTTTCAGTTTGAGCGTGATGATCGTCGTGGCGCGCGGCGGGAGCGTGAAGTCGAGCGAGCGGCTGCGCTCGAACGACGCGGTGCGCGTGATGGCCTGGTCGGCGGTGTCGTCGCCGTTGGCGTCGAGGCCCAGGGTAATTTCCCACGTGCCGGGGTCGATATTCCAGCCGGTCATGGTGGCGGTGACGGGCGTGGTCTCGAGGTTGCAGGCGATCACTTTGAAGGCGGTCGGCGTGGCGTCGGGGATGAGGATGGCGACGCTTTGGTCGGTGGCCGGGGCGGCGAATTTCCAGCTCACGGTGTGGCCCGGATAGAGCGCGTTGCGCACGAGAGCGACGCCGCCGAGGCGGGCGCGTTGGATGTCGTTGGTCGGGGCGCCAACGCGGTCGATCCAGAGGCTGCCTTCGGTGTTGATGAACTCCATCGCGGCGCAGGTTTCGATTTGCGCGGCGTAGAGCGTTTCGAGGGCACGCTTGTCGCCCGTGAGCTGCCAGGTGAAGTGACCGGGGGCGGCGCTGCGGAAACTCGCGGCGGGCGACCGTTCGACCGAGCTCACGGCAAGTGGGGCGCGTCCATCGGTCGGTCGGGTTTCGGCGGGCGTGCCGCGTTCGCCGGCGCCGAAGCGGGCGCCCCACTCGGCGCGAAGCGAGAGGAGGTCGAGGGCGTTGGCGTTGATCGCCATCATCGAGCCGATGCCGCCGTCGGTGATGGGCGCGAGGTAGCGTTGGTCGCCGGTCCATTTCCAGGCGCCCCAGAACATGTGCCACGGCAACATGCCGCGGGTGGCGGTGAGTTCGGCGTCGTCGGTGAAACGGATGGCGCTGGGCAGCGTGCCACCGCCACCGCCACCGCCGCGTCGACCGCCGCCGCGGGCGCCGGGAGTAGCGGCGTCGGTCGGGGCCTTGCGGTGGGCGAGCAGGCCGTCGGTGAGTTCGAGCATGATTTTTTTCGCGGCGGGGTGGCCGTTGAAATCGACGAGCAGCTGCGGGACCTGGCAGACGAGATACGAGTAGGGCTTCGAGGTGCCCCAGGGCTCCTCGACGGCCAGGCGCGAGCCGCTGTAATAGGAGGAGCGGATGTGGCGGTGGCCGGCGGCGTTGAGGCCGGTGATGCGCTCGACGCCGCGCGCGGTCTCCATCGCGCGCTCGAGCTGGCGCGGGCTGCCGAAGTCGAGGATGAGATTTTGGGCGAGGCAGTTGATGCCCTCCTCGTAGGTGTGAAGCTCGTCAGTCTGGATGGTGGGCAGACCGCGCGTGAACAGGCCGTTTTTGTAGGAGGCGTCGAGGAGCGCGCGGAGCGAGTCGCGGATTTTTTCCGGGTTGCTGCCCATGAGGGCGACGCCGGGAAATAGGTTGGTGAAATCGGTGTCGTCGGAGATGCCGCCGCCGAAATCGCCGTAGGGCGCCTGGCGGTGATCGATATACCAATTGACGAATTTCTTGATGCGGCCGAGCAGTTCGACCTGGCGGAAGGCCCAGAGCGGCACGCCCTCGGGCGGCACAGGCTGCGTGAATGGCACGCGCGCGGCGGGAATGCCCGCGGCGGCGGCGTAGCGGCGGCCGAGTTCGTGGTCGGGGTTGACGCGGAGGAGATCGGTGAGGTCGGCCTCGAAGCGGTTCCAGAGGTTGTAGCGCGCGGCCTTCGGGTGCTCCTCGACGAGCATCGCGTAGGAATCGCGCGCCTGCGTGAAGCGATCGAGCTCGTGCTCGGCGCGCGCGGCGGCGCGGGGTTTGAAGACGAGGCGGAGTTCGGCGCCGAGGAGGGCGTTGGCGGAGAATTCAGGACTCGAGCAGGCGATGGTGAACCGGAGCGACTTGTCTGCAGGAAGGATGCGATCGCGAAGATCGAGCCAGAGCGTGCGCTCTTCGCCGGGCTTCAGGCTGAAGGTGAAATCCAACATGTCGCGGGCGGGCCACAGTGGATCGTGGACGCGGAGGTTGAGGGCGAGGAGGGAGCCGTGCGTAGGCTTGATGTTGAGCGCAGGCAGGTCGAGGGCGACGCCGTCGAGGCCATCGGGGAGTTTTTGCCACGTGTTGGGAACCAGCACGTGGACCAGCGGGAGAGACGGGGAAACGAGGGTGCGTGAAACGCCGGGTCGGCTGGAAGACCCCATGCCGGCCGCGACAAGCACCGATCTTTCTCGGGAAACAAAACGACCCTCGCGGTCCTTCAGTGAATCCATCGACACGGAAACGGAAGCGGCTCCGGTCGACGTGCGAGTGATCATGCCCGAATTAGGGGCGAGCCCATCGGTGTCGAGGAACTCCAAGCGGAAGCCGAGTTGTGTGCTGGCCGTCGGTTCGGTCCCGGCGGTGACGTGGTAGGCGGAGAGTTCGCCGATGGGTTCTTCTTGTTCTGCGCTCGTGAAACGGATCTGGCCGCCGGTGCGCGTTTTGAGGGCGTGGGCGGTGCGGTCCTGTGACTTGGGGCGGCCGAAGAGGAGCGCGTCGACGGGAGCACTGCTCGCGTTTTCGAGCGCCGAGCCGGGTTTGAGGAGTTCCATTTTGCCCCACGCACTGCCGGAGATTTCGAGATGGTTCCATGGCTCGTTCGGGAGCTGGAACGTGATCGCTTTGCCGGACTCGACGTAGCAGTCCCAGTCGGGGAGTTGGAAGTAGTCGTTCCGGCCGGTGAGGCGGGAGCGGTTGTAGGGGCCGGGCCAGGTGGTTTCACGGATGCCGTCGGTGGCTTTCCACCACCAGCGTTTCAGGTCGAAGGCGTCGTGAATTTCGACTTTGCGGATCGTGATGGTTTTGCCGACGGGGAGTTCGGGTGGGGGATCGTTGGGGCGGTCGAAGCCGTAACGGTGTTGGAAGGCGCGGAGGCGGGCGGCCGACTCGCTGGCGCTCGTCGCTACGGGCGTGGCACGGGTCTCCTGACCCGTGGGAGGGAGCGGCGAATCACGGGTCGGGAGACCCGTGCCACTCAGGCGGGCGAGGGTGGCGATCGCGTCGTCGGCGAGGGCGCGGTCGTGGATGCGGATTTCGTCGATGTCGCCGCCGCGGACGAAGTTGTAGTCGGACTGGACTTGGTAGGGGCTGATGATGCGCGAGTGCGGGCCGAATTGATCGAGCGCGGCGTCGAGGTTGACGGCGGTTTTGTTTTCGGCGGCGAGTTTGCCGTTGATGAAGAGCTTTACGCCCCGCGTTTCGTCCCACGTGAAAGCGAGATGGGTCCACTCGGTGGGTTTCGGAAACGGATCGAGTTTGGCGGAGACGCGGACACGCGAGAGATTGATGTCGGTCACGAAGGCGTCGAAGCCGTGGCCGTTGTAGTCGATGCGCAGCCAGACCATATCCCAGCTCGAGTGGTCGCCGTAGCCGACGCGGAAGACGGGGAACTCGGTCGGGCCGACGGGATAGCGCGACCGCCAGAAAAAGGAGAGTGTGCCGCGTTGGGCGTAGATGTTGCCGGGCGCCCACCAGGCGAGGCGCTGGACATCACCGCAGCGGAGGGCGGCGCCGTGCGCGCCGTCGGCGATTTTTTCGACTTCGCTGACGACGGTGGGTTCGGCGGTGCCGGGGGCGGCGTGGTCGGCGGTGGTGGCTTTTTCGCCCGAGACGTAGAAGAGCAGGCCGGGCTCGGGCGGCAGAACGGAGAGGGGAGGCGGGAGACGGGAGGCGGGAGTTTGCGCGTGAGCGGATGAGAGGACCAACGCGAGCGCGGCGCCGGCGAGGAGGGGTGTGCGCATGGGGCGTGAAGGCGTTTCGAGACGTGGACGAGACGCGGCGGGGGCGCCGCGTCCCCAACAATCAGCGACGCGGCAAGACGCGCCGCGGGCGAAAGCGATGCCTCAGGGCATCGGAAACGGCACGGCGCGCTGGCAGAGCTGGAGCGCGAAGCCCCACGGGTCTTTCACGATCACGAGGCGGGTGCCGTCGGGGAGAGAGTCATCGGAGACGGTGGTGGCGCCGGCTTTCTCGAGGCGGGCGCGGTCGGCGCCGGCGTCAGTCGAGACGAGGGCGAAGTGCGTGACCATCGGGTGCTGGGCCTTGAAGTCGAGGAACGGGTGGTCGGGATTCGTGTAGAGCTCGAGCACGATGCGGCCGGTCTCGTCGGCGAGAAAATGCATGTGCGTGGGCCCGACGGGTGCGCGGGCGATGGTGAAGCCGAGCGCATCGGCGAGCCAGCGGGCGTGGGCACGGGAATCGGGGACGTTGAAGGCGACGTGTTCGAATTTCATGACGAGTTGACGAGTCGACGCGATTCAGCCGGAGCGGAGGGCGCGGCGCAAGGCGTTGCGGGTGATCTGCTGCACGCGCGGGTCGGGGCCGTGCGGGCGGCTCCAGTGCGACCACGGCAGGATGTGTCCGGGCGGCGAGGCGAGGCCCTGCGCCCAGAAAATCGTGGCGGCGTTGAAAACGATGTTGCCCTTCGGACCGGGGTGCACGGTGGCGGTGTAGTGCGCGGGCGTGTCGCCGCCGCGCCAGACCGTGCCCTCGGCGACGACGTCGAGGCCGGGGAGTTTGGCGGACGCGCCGTGGTGTTCCCAGCCGACGAGGCCGGGAATCGAGTCGCCGCGTTTCATGCCGGTGCCGGCGAAAATCCAGTGATCGGGCAACGCGCACGTCCAGTCGCCGCCGCCGTTGAAGGGCACGATGCTGCGCGCGCCCATGAGCAGGCTCTCGTCCGGGCCGGCGCGGCGCCATGCCTCGGTGAACACGCGGATCTCGGCGCGCACTTCCTCGTCGGTGAGGCCGCCGAAGATGCCGGCGCGGGTGAGCGTGCGGTTCGGCCGGCCGCGCGACGAGGGCGAGAAGGGCGTGACGCCGAAGACGGAGTTGCCGCAGAGCCAGAGGGCGCTGACGCCGCGGTCGTGGATCGCGGACTTCACGGCGTCGTATTGGCGGGTGTCCCAATACTCGTCGTGGCCGACACTGACGAATGCCTTGCAGCGAGCGAGGTGGGTGAGGTCCAGCGTGTCGCAATTGGCGCCGTAGGTGACGTCGTAGCCGTGTTGCTCGAGCCAGTAGAGGAGCGGGTATTCCCAAAGGAGAAATTCGCCGGAGCCGAGCGAGAGCGCGTGCTCGAAGATCTGGGCGTATTTGCCGTAGGGGCGGTCGAAGCTCACGGCGACATCGACGGCGTGCGCGCCGCGGGGATCGGTGTAGAGCGAGAAGTTGTCGGGCCAGCGGTTGTAGGCCTGCCAGGTGTTGTCGCTGCACTGGAAGAGCACGTCGGCGCCGCGGCGATCGCGCACGATGAAGATCACATAGCTCTGCCAATAAGCATCGGTGGCCGTCTGCGGAACGGTGGTGAGGCGGCCGAGGTAGACGCCGCTCAGCCAATCGGCGGGAATGGTGAGCGCGGTCGCAGGCTCCCAGCGGCACTCGCGCAGGCGCTTCTCGCCGATGGGCGGGAGCGGCTGCGGATTGCCGGGGAATGGTCCGAGCTGGGCGACGCGACGGGCGCCGACACCGCCGTAAAAACCCATGCGAAAAATCTCGATGGTGAACGCGCGCGCCGGATTGGTGCTGACCATGATTTCCAGCGTATCGCCGGCGGCGACGCTTTGGTGCGAGCAATAGCCCTCGATCAACGGCGAGCGATAGCCGCCGGTCTTGTCGAGGCGCACGCGGGTGAGTTGCCAGTCGTCGCCGGGGCGGGCGTTTTCGCGAGTGATGGCGTTGGTCGCGGTCGAAGCTGGCGAGGCGGCGCTGGCGCGGGCGGCGAAGGTGCCCGCGAGCGCGGCCGCGGTTCCCGTGCGGAGGAATTCGCGGCGAGTGGGAGCGGGGCGGGGTGGCCGGGGCATCGGGCGGGTGCTACAGCATCGCGTTCAAGCCGCCGAGTTTTTCGGCCCTCTTCACGAGGGTCATCGCGACGTCGAGATTGAGGTCGTCGAGTTTCTTAAAGGTGATGCAACTGCGGCCGGTCTTCACCTTGCCGAGCTTCGCGGCGTTTTTTTCCACGAAGTAGCCGTCCTTGTCTCCGCAGCAGATGTGGAGGCTGTAGTAGTCCTTGCGCGCGGTGAGTCCGATGAGGAACCAGTCGCCCTCGCGACCGCTCTTGGATTTGTAGTGAAACTGCCCGTAGCCGATCACCGGCTGCGTGCCCATGGCCGACCACAACTTGACGGGCGTGAGTTTCGGCGCGGCTTTGCGGATGGCCTTGTGCAGGGTCGTCATCGCGTCGCGGCGATCGGCGGGGAGGCTGGCGAGGAACGCCGTGGGGGTGGGCGGGGTGGGCATGGCCGGACGTTGCGCGTGCGGCGCTTAACGATCAAACATGAATCCGCCTCGACCCGCGCCGGCCGGCCGGCGACGGTCGCGCAATCCCTCCTGCCGATGAACCCCGTCGCATCCTTCCCCGTGTCGCGTCGCGAATGGCTTGAGCGCATGTCCGGCCCGGCACTCGTTGCCGCCCTGGCGGCGGGCGCCGACCTCGCCGGAGCGCAACCGGTGGCCACGCCGGCCGCCGTGGGCGAGGACCGCCTCCGCGGCGCGCGCATTTACAATGTGCACGAGTTCGGCGCGAAGGGTGACGGCGCCGCGCTCGACACCGCGGCCGTGCAAGCGGCGATCGACGCGTGCACCGCGGCGGGCGGCGGCACGGTGCTCGTGCCGGCGGGCGATTTCGTGGTCGGCACGCTGGAGTTGAAGAGCAACGTCACGCTCCACCTTGCGGCGCAAGGGCGGCTCCTGGGCAGCGACAAACCCGCCGACTACCACGCGGGCCGCGGTATCCCGACGAGCAACGGCAACATCGTGCTGCTCGGCGCGGCGGACGCGGAGAACATCACGCTCGAAGGCCCCGGGACGATTGACGGCAACGGCCTGAAATTCTGGACGGGCCAGGGCGACAACACCGGGCCGGGGCAGGGCGGCGTGGGCGGCTACTTCCACCGGCCGCACCTCCTCGTGTTTGCCCGCTGCAAGAACGTCCGCATGCGCGACGTGTTCCTCACCGCGAGCGCCTACCACTGCTGTCGCATCCTGAATTGCGAGCGGGTGTGGTTCGATGGCGTGCGCATCTACAATCGCGTCAACAAAAACAACGACGGCTTCCACTTCAACAGCTGCCAGTATGTGCATGTGCGCGGCTGCGACGTGAAATGCCAGGACGACGCGTGCGCGCTGTTCGGCAGCAACAAGTGGGTGACGGTGGACAACTGCACGTTCAGCACGCGCTGGGCGATCTTCCGCTTCGGCAGCGGCGAGTGCGAAAACATCACGGTGTCGAATTGCGTGATCTACGACACCTACGGCTGCGCGATCAAGATGGGCGCGGGCGGGCGGTCGCGGCACCAGAACATTTCGTTTTCGAATCTCATCCTGCGCAACGTGACCGGGCCGATCACGCTGGGGTTTCAGAGCGGCGGCGGACGCGGTGGGACCGCCGGGGTGAGTGCGACCAAGGCGACGAAGGAGACGAGCGAGCCGCCGCCCGAGCCCGGTTTCGTGCGCAATATTTCCTTCAGCCACATCCGCGCGCACGTGGTGGCGGATGGGCGGCAGTTTCCGGACATGCATTGGGCGCAGGTTTACCGGCCGGGGGAGCAGCGCACGTGCATCACGCTCAACGGCGTGGGCGAGGCGTTTTTGGAAAACATCAGCCTGAGCGACGTGCATGTGACCTACGAAGGTGGCGGCACGGCGGAGGAAGCGGCGCTGCGCGACGTGCCGCAGGTGGCCGGCGAGTATTTTCAAATCGGCCCGCGCCCGGCGTATGGCCTCTACGCGCGGAATGTCCGCGGGCTCACACTGCACAACGTGCGGCTCGAAGTGCAGCAGCCCGACCTGCGCCCCGCGGTGATCTTCGATCACGTGAGCGATGCGTCGGTGAACGGGCTCGCGGTGCAGGGCAATCCCGCGGCGGAATCCGTGCTGCGGGTGATCGACTCGCGGGAGGTGTTGGTGACGGGTCCGCGCGTGCTGACGCCGGCGGCGGTGTTTTTGCGGGCGGAGGGGAAGGGCAACGCCGCGATCACGATCGACGGCGGCGACATCGCCAAGGCAAGACGGCCGGTCGAGCTGGCGAATGGTGCGGGCGCGGATGCAGTGCGTGTGCGCGCATGACGGGAGGCGGATCGACCGCGACGGCCTGGCGGAAACCCGAGTGCTCAAGTCATGGCGTTCGCGGTGCGCGCGGCACGCAAAGATGACGAGGGGCGCGTCTCAGTTTCTCGCCGGGCGGAGGGGCGCTTTGCCAGGCGCCCAGGCTCGGCGGTTGAAAACCGCCGCTCCGTCACGCTGACCGCACAGCAGGAAACTGATGCCGCCGTCCGGTGGCATTCAGCCTACTGAGGCTCGCACAATTGAGTGACCCGCGGTGGTTCGGGGAGCGCCCGCGTCCCGCGGGCCGTCCTCGGCGTCCCGCCGGGGATTTCGGAGGTGTCGGCGAGACGCCGGCACCAGCACCCGAGACGGGTGCGCTCCCCGAACCACCGCACTCTTTGTCACCCTCTTTCGCGAGCCTCAGTAGTTCCGGCAGTTGCACCGCAAAGCACGCAAGGATCGCAGAGAGAAAAACAGGAGGAGCGGCGTGCCGTGGCCGTTCACCTCCGGGGTGAGATTTTTTCCCTCCGAAAAATACACCGCGCTCCCTTTCTTTGCGCTCATTGGGTGCTCTGCGGTTGGTTCCAACTGCGTTTTCTGGGTTCAGACATTCCGCTGCAGGCCCGCCCGGTGGCGGGCCGACAGTCCAGGAGCAAGGTGACGTTGGCGCGAGTGGTCCGCCCGCTGGCGCTCGCGGCTACCGGTCACGAAACCTCCAAGTCGAGACACCACGACAGCGACCCAAAAGAAACGCGACGTTGGTTGAAAACCACTCGCTCACGCTCGCGGCCACCTGTCACGACGCTTCCGGGTCGTTGCGCGATGGCTCAACGATCGGGGAGACTCAGGCCGTATTTCTCCGCCCACGGTGCGAGGGCGGGGAGGATCGAGGGGTGGAGATCGACGCCGTGGGTGAGTTGTTCGGCGCGACGGTGGAGGCCGGCCTCGCCGGGGAGGCGGACCCGTTCCACGCCGGGGCGTGGCGGGGTGGCGCGGCACACCGCGGCGAGGTGGGTGGTTTCGCGGTGGAAACTCTCCCCGCCGCCGAAGAGCGCGGGCGAGAGCACCTGGAGAAACACGCTGGCGCCCCAGCCTTCGGGCGGAAGCGCGCGGCCGTGACCGGCGAGAGCGCTGGTGAGCGTTTCGACGAGCAGCGCGAAGGCGTAGCCTTTGTGGCCGTGGTCGAGTCCGCCGGTCGGAAGCAGGGTGCCGGGCGGATGCGCGGAGAGCACGGCGGGATCGTCGGTCGGGTGGCCGGCGGCGTCGAGGGCCCACGGGCCGGGGAATTTTTTCCGCTCGCGCGTGAGGCGGTTGGTGAGGGCGTTGGTCGTGATCGACATCGAGACGTCGAGCATCACGGGGTCGCCGGCGGTGGGCCAGGCGGCGGCGATGGGGTTGGGAGTGTAGGCGGCCACCCGCCCGCCGCAGGGGGCGACGCTCTGCACCGTGGGATCGGAACAGGAGAGCAGGACCATCAGGCCTTCGTCGGTGACGCGTTGCAGGTAGGCAGCGAGGCACGCGATGTGGTGGCTGCGGCGGATGACGACGGTGCAGGTGCCGTGGATTCTGGCGCGCGCCATCGCGAGAGTGAGGGCGCGGACGGTGAGCCACGGGCCGGGGAGGCGCTGACCGTCCCACGTGACGGCGGCGGGCAGATCGGCGAGCACGCGGGGTTCGCCGGTTTTGGCCATCGCGCCCTTGGCGATCTCGGCGAGGTAGGGCGCGAGGAGGGCGAGGCCGTGCGTGGTGTGGCCCAGGAGATCGGCTTCGACGAGGATGGCGGCGACGGTGGCGGCTTTGTCGGGGTCGAGGCCGGCGTGTTCCAGCAAGGCGTGCGCGAAGGCGATGAGGTCGGGGGCGGGGTGGCGGGGCATGGGATCGGGCAGATGGATTGCTTCGTCGCGGCACGCTGCGCAATGACAAGTTGGGACAGAAAAACTCTCCCGCCTTGCGAGCGGGAGAGTGGAGGAATGGCACGGCTTTCCGGTTTGGTTTCGTAACTGTAGGTCAGCTCGCTTGCGAGCGCGGTTTGGCGCGCGCCAGCGCGCTGGTGTGACTCAAACTGAGGCCAGCGCTTTGTAGCGGCGG
>JACRKC010000021.1 GCA_016235555.1 Verrucomicrobiota bacterium | reverse complement strand
GGGTGCTGGTGCCGGCGTCTCGCCGACACCTCCGAAATCCTTGGCGAGACGCCGAGGACAGCCCGCGGGACGCGGGCGCTCCCCGAACCACCGCGTGTCACTCAATTGTGCGAACCTCAGTAGGTCTGTTCACCCGCGAGGCGAAAGTCTCGGCCGGTGTCCAAACCCAGCAGCGCGCTCTTTGAGTTCTTTGTGCTCTCTGCGGTTAAATTCATCTGCGTTTTTTAGGCTGAAGCAGGGGGCGAGACCCGCTCATTCGCGCGCGGAGTGTTCGAAGGCGGGTCACAGACCCGCCCCACCCCGAACGTCCGACATCAGTTGATGGTGCGAGCCTCAATTATCACATCCGCCGCAGCACGAGCGGTGCGTCCGTCAGCTCCACCGGCGGACCGAGCAGCGCGGCCTTGAGCGCCGCGGCATCGAGTTTCCAGATCAGGATCGCGTGGCCGACCTGGTGCGGCGGCGGCCCCTGGTGCCGGAGCCACGCGCACAACCGCGCGAACCGCAGGTTCTCCAGCACGAAGAACTCGTCCGCCCAGAATTTCGGCGAGGTCCGCGCCATGAGCTCTTTGCGTTCCCGGGAGCCCGGGCGGGTCCGGCGCAGCGTCTCGAAATTCTGCACCGCCGTGCGGTAGGTGCGCTCGCTCTCGTTGCTCCACGGGCCGAAGGCCGCCGTGTAGACGCCCTGCAACAGCGAGGCGCTGATGGCATAGTAGCCGGGCCGCGGCGGTGTCCGGTCCTGGGGCCGCCACCAGTCGAAGAATCCCGGCAGGCGGTGCGCCTTGATGCCGTGGCACTCCGGGTCGTCGGTGCCGAAATAGGCGAGGAACACCGGTTCCCTGCCGTCCGGGTTGTGCACGTCCAGCCACCGTTTCAACTCCGGTAGATTCATGCCCCAGTCGAGCGAACTGTCGACGAGGTGCGTGTAGCCCTTGCCGGCGCCTCCGGCTTGCGCACCGAAATAGGCGAGGTAATTCGGACGGATGGCCAGGGTGTCGCCGGCGACCCAGACGAGCAACCCCGCCGCCACGAGCCGGCCCGGCCACGCGCTCACCAGCAACGCCGCCGATCCCGCGAGCACATAGCACGCCGGGTAGATCGGCAGGATGTGACGATGCCCGAGATTGATGTCCTCCATGACCGCGACGAAGAGGTAAACCGCCACCAGCACGATCAACGGCGCAGCCACGTGGAGGGAGGGCGCCGCACCCGGCCCGGCCCGGCGGCGGCCGCGGACGCACCAGGCGCCGATGCCCACCGCCAGGAGGAGGAGGAGGGAAGGGGAACTCTTCACCCAGATCGCGTAAGGGAAAAACGTGCGGTGCCCGCCAAGTTTCCACCGGCCATGCATGAACGAACCGAGCTGATCGTCCGTGGTCAGCAACGCATGCACGCCCCGCCGGAATCCCTCCGGCAACAGATGCGTGTGCCGCAGCCACGTGATCGTCGCCTCGAAATGCCAGGGCACTTCGTCGCGTTCGGTCAACGCTCGCAACATGATCCCGGAGTCCGCCGGCTCCGGGCTGGCCGTGTAACGAAAACCGTAATGCGCCCAGATGGCGGCGACACCCGCGACCGCATGGAGCCCGAACATCCCGACAATCACCACCGCCCACCCGCGCCGTCGTCTCAGCACCACCACCCCGCCCGGCCCGCCGATGAGCAGCGGCCGCCGCGTCGCCATTCTCACCCCGCTGAGCACCAGGGCGATCGGGATCATCACCAACGAGGAGAGCTTGGCCAGCACCAGCAGGCCGAAGACCGTCAGGCTCGCCAGCGTCCAGCCCCAGGTGATGCGATGCAGCAGCCGCCACACACACCACGTCGACACCAGCAGCAGCAGGGTGACCGACATGTCCGTCGACACCATGCTGCCGAACGCCAGCATGTGCGGACTGAACACGAACAGCGCCAGCGAGATCAACCCGCCCGCATCGCCGAACAGCCGCCGCCCCCACAGGAAAACGATCAAGCCGGTCGCCACGCCCAGCACCACGACCATGCTCCGGCCCTGCCGCAGCAGCGCCTCCGGACGGTTGCCGGATTTGAAGAAGAAGGTCCGTCCCAGTTCGTAGGGCAGGGCCTGCCGCCAGTCCGGGTCTTCCCGGCCGGGAAAGTTGGGCCGGGACCACAGGTAGGGCAGAGTCGCCCAGCGTTTGATGAAATCGCCGTTGGCTCCCTCGATCCGGTAGTCGCCGTTGCGCCACAGATTGTAGCCGACCGCCAGCTGCTGGCCTTCATCAAAGGACGGCCCCAGCCGCCACGCCGCGTCCACGGCCAGGATCACGTAGGTGGCCAACAACAATGTCACCGCCACGCCCGTCCAGCGGGATCGCCGCATCGTGATGGGCAATTCGCCTGATTCCGGCCGCCCGAACGAAGCCGGCGACCACGAAACCGCTGGGGGGAAATAAAGCAAAGACGTCGAAAAACTGCGGGGGCGGGGGGAAAGCCCCGCGACGATTCCCGCGCGACCTGCTGCGACAAGGTGGTTTGCCTGACATTTTTGTCAGCCCCATCCGCCGCGACGCCGGACGCAGCGCGCAATCCGCCGCCAGCCATCGCTCCCGGGCCCGGAGTGTGCCACGGCCGGCGACAGTGTTCCGCTCACGAGCGACGCCGCCGGCCGGCGCGCCGCTGGTGTGTATTCGGACCTCCGTTACGCGCCCGGCAGCGTCAACCGGAACGTGCTGCCACGCGGTTGCGCCGGTTCGTAGCGCAGCTCGCCGCCGAGGATGCGCATGTAGGCCTTGGTCAGCGCGAGCCCGAGGCCGAAGCCGCCGCTCGTGCGCCCGCGCCCGCCGTCCGGCCGGTAGAACCGCTCCGCCAGATGCAGCCGGTGTTCCGCACTGATGCCCGGGCCTTCGTCCGTCACGGTCACCTCGCACGTCGCGCCCTGCGCCCGCACCCCCACGCGGATCGTCGAGCGCTCGGGACTGTATTTCACGGCGTTGTCGATCAGGTTTTGCAGGGCCTGCCGCAACAGCACCGGATCGGTGATCGCAAAACACACCGCGGTCTCCAGCGCGATCCGCTGTTCGCGGGACTCGGCCAGCACTCCGAGTTCGGCGACACAGGTGGACACGAACTCGTCGAGCCGCACCCGCCCGCGTTGCACATCCGGTGCGCCGCCCTCGGCCGCCGCGAGTTCGAGCAACCGCTGCACCAGCAGCTGCAACCGCTGGGCCTCTTCCAGCATGCTGCCGATGATCTCCCGGTATTCCTCCACCGTGCGGCTGCGCCGCAGGCCGACCTCGCCGACGTTGCGCAGCGTCGTGAGCGGCGTGCGCAGCTCGTGCGAGGCGTCCGCGACAAAGCGGTCCAGCGCCACGAACGACAACTCGAGCCGCTCCAGCGTCAGGTTGAACACCTTGGCGATGCGGCCGAGTTCGTCGTTGGGATTGGCCACCGGGATCCGCCGGCTCAAATCGTCCGCCGTGATCCGCTCGGTGGCCGCCGCCATCTCGTCGAGCGGGTGCAGCCAGCGCCGCGTCACCACGTAGCCGCCGAACACCAGCAGCGCCACCACCGTCGGCAGCGCCACGGCGATGATCAGGCGCAGCGCACCGAGCGCGTCGCGATTCGGCTGGTGGATGGTCATCACCCGGATCATCCACGGCTCGTCGTGTCCCGGCACCGGATACGGCAGGGAGAGCACCCGCAGCTGGATGTCGCGCGCGACATTGAAAATCGACACGGTCTCGCGGCCCCGGGCGGGAGCCACGGGCGGCTGCTCGACCCGGGCGTCGGCAAACGGCCACACGCGGCGCACGAGTTCGCCGCGCTCATCCCACAGCTCGAACCACGGATCCTCCGGGTTCCAGCGACCGCGCGCCTGCAACGGCCGCCCATCCCACAACACGCGCGGTCCCGGCTGGATCGTGAGCCGCCGCTGGATCTCCGCCAAATCCTGTCGCAACTCGAACGCCAGCGGCCGCGCCATCCGGTCGGCCACGAACACGTAGAGCGTCGCACTGAACCCCGCGAGCAGCACCGTGCCGCCCACCGCATACCACGCGGCGAGCCGGAACCGCAGCGTGTGCCGGCGCAGCCACGCGTTCACCCGGCCTCCTGTCCCATCCGGTAGCCGATCCCGCGCACCGTGTGGATCAACCGCTCGGCCTGTTCGCCATCGATTTTGCGCCGCAGCCGCATCATCTGCACATCGATCACATTATCCAGCGACGTCATGCGCCGCGACTGCTTCCAGACGTCACGCTCGAGCATCTCGCGCGTCACGATCTGCCCCTGGTAGCGCAGCAGATATTCGAGGATGTCGACTTCGCGGGGGCTCAACGGGATTTCCCCGGCCCCGCGCACCGCCACCCGCGCGCGGGTGTCGAGCTGCAGATCGCCGCAGCGCAGAAAGTGCCCGGTGCTGAGGACGGGCCGCCGCAACAACGCCCGGCAGCGCGCCACGAGCTCGGCAAACGCGAACGGCTTGGCGAGGTAATCGTCCGCCCCTCCCTCCAGCCCCGCCACCCGGTCATCGAGTTCGCCCCGCGCGCTGAGCATCAGCACCGGCGTCTGGGCGCCGCGCGTCCGCAGGTGCCGCAACACCGCCAGCCCGTCGCCATCCGGCAGCATCCGATCCAGCACCACCAGATCGAACACCCCGCGCTCGAGCTGCGCCACCGCCTCCGCCGCATTGGCGGCCGTCGCGACGGACCACGTTTCGAGGCGCAATCCCTCCGCCAGGGAGTCCCGCGTCTTCTGTTCGTCCTCCACCACCAGGATGCTGGAAGGCGTGACAGCGTGAGCGGCGGCGGAGGTGGACATGGTGATCATGGAGAATCCCGGCGCGGGACCGGGCGGCGGGCCTGAGGAGGCAGACTGCCGGCCGCGCCGGCTCCACCCCAGACCTAACATCTTACAATTTCGTAAGGCAATCCCGACGCCGCGGCCGGATTGTCCCGTCGACCGGCCGGTGCCTCGACCCAAAAGAAACGCACTCGTGCGCAATCCGGCAGCCGCGAGCGCCCGCGAGTTGACACTACCCACCACTCGCTGGCGCTCGCGGCTACCGGTCACGAAGCCTCCGGGTCACGACACTACTGAGTCTCGAGAAATAGGGTGACCAAGAGTTCGGCGGTTCGGGGAGCGCACCCGTCTCGGGTGCTGGTGTCGGCGTCTCGCCGACACCTCCGAAGTCCTCGGCGGGACGCTCCGTTTCACTCAATGATGCGAACCTCAATAGGCCTTCCGCCCCCGCGCCTGCTCCACGATCGACCGCAGCGCGGCAAAATCCTCGTCGCGCGTTTTGCTCTCGATGCGGAAATCGAACTTCGCCGCCTCGCGCAGCTCCGCCTCGGCCGTCTGCATCCGGCGCTCGATCTCGGCCGGGTTGTCCTTCGCCCGCGATTGCATGCGCGCGACCAGCCGCTCGCGGTCGACCACGATGAACACCGTCGTCATCGCCTGCGCCAGCCACAGGTCGCTGCGCGCCGCGCGGCGGAAACTCTCCACGCCCTGCACGTCCACGCTGAGGACGAGGCTGCGGCCCGCCGCCAGCGGTTTGAACACGCTCGACTTGAGCGTGCCATACCAGCGGTCGCTGCTGTCGCCATGCACCTGCGCCCATTCGAGGAATTCGCTGGCCGCCACCTTCTGCCGGAACACCTCCGGCGTGAAAAAGTGGTAGTGCACGCCGTTGACCTCGCCGTCGCGCGGCGCGCGCGTCGTCGTGGTCACCACGCGCGAAAACTCCGGGCACTCGGCCACCAGCCGGTCGCACAGCGTGCTTTTGCCCGAGCCGGCGGGACCGGCGATGACGATGAGCACGGGCGCGGCGGACATCGCGGGGTCAGTAGGTGAACGCCACGCCGCACAACGCCAGCCCGTAGCCCGCGAGCGCGCCGCCCACGCTGCGCGCCCGCCCCGGCCGCGCAAACAGCCACGCGACGAAATCGCGCATCCGCCAGGGCTGCCCGCCGAGCCAGATCGCGAGCGCAATCGCGACGTAGACCGCGATTTTGTAGAACACGATCTGCCAGTGGTCGAAATTCATGTAGCCCGCATCGAGCAGCGGCATCGCGCCCATCAGGACCAGAATGCACAACCCGCGCACCGCGAGGAAATCCGGCACGCACTTGAACGACAGCACGGCCACGATCAGGAAGCCCACGAAGAGAAGTTTCCGGTAGTCGCCGAAATCCGCTGGCGACAGATGCCAGATGTTGTAGAGAAACCACGCCGCGCCCGCGGTGAAGAAGACGTAGGTCGCGCGCTGCGAGCGTGGCAGCGCCTTGAGCAGCGCCGCGTAGCCGGAATGCCCGAGCACCAACGGCGCGCCGAGCAGCACGAGCAACAGACCGGGAATGAGCGTGGCAAGCGTGAGGGACATGGAAAAATCCTTCTCTTTCCTCTTTCTCTTACTCTTTCTCCCCGCCCACCACTTCGTCCCCATACGGCGCCTGCTCCTCGCGCACGGCCATCTCTCCCGAGAATCGCGCGATCAAGCCCGCGGTCATCGACACCGTCTCAACCAAGATCGCCTTGCCCTGGTCCGCCCGCTCCAAAGTCATTTTGCCTCGCGCGACCAGCACATCGAGACACGCCGCGCATTCCACGCCTGAGCCACGCGCGATGTCGAAATACCGGCAGCGATCCGGGTGGGATCGCTTGCCGTTTCCTTCCGCGAGGTTGAGCACGACACTCGTAGAAGCGCGATCCAATTGGTCCCGGGCAGCAAGCTTGGCCGGAAGTTCGTCGATGATCGGGCCGGCAAAGGAAACGAATTCGAGCGCCTTTTGGTAAGCCTTGAGGCGTTCGTGGTCGAATTGGATGGGCATCCGGGAAGCAGAGAAAGATTAAGCGAAAGAGGAAAGAGAAAGATTACGCGGCGTCGGTGATCCCGCGCAACGCCAGCTCCCCATACAGCGTGCTCACGCTCGCGCGTTCGATGCGCAGCGGCACGAGCTGCCCCACGAGGCGCGGGGCGGCGTCGAAGATGCACACGCGATTGCCGCGCGTGCGGCCCGTGAAACGCGCGCCGGTCTTGTCCGGCCCGTCGACCAGCACCTCCTCGATCGAGCCGATGAGTTTTGCGGTGCGGCGCAGGGAGTTCTTTTGCAGCACGTCGAGCAGGATCTGGTTGCGCTGCTCCTTTACGTCCTCGGCCACCTGCTCCGCCATCGTCGCCGCGGGGGTGCCGGTGCGGATCGAGTATTTGAAGATGTAGGCCATGTCGAAATCGCACGCCTCGAACAGCGCGCGCGTGTCCTCGAAGTCCGCCTCCGCCTCGCCCGGAAAGCCCACGATCACGTCAGTCGAGAAATACATGTCGGGCCGCACGGCGCGCAACGCGTCCACGATCTCCCGGTAGCGCTCGCGCGTGTAGGGCCGGTTCATCGCGCGCAGCAGGCGATTGCTGCCGCTCTGCATCGGCAGGTGCACGTAGCCGCAGAGTTTTTCGAGCCGCCCGTATGCCGCCACCAAGTCATCCTTGAACCCGCGTGGATGCGGCGACGTAAACCGGATGCGCGCGAGGCCGTCGATCGCGTGCACGCGTTCGAGCAATTGCACGAACGGCGTCACGCCATCCGTGTGCGCGTAGTCGCGCCGGCCGTAACTCGTCACGATCTGCCCGAGCAGCGTGATCTCGCGCACGCCGCGCTCCGCGAGCGCCCGGCACTCGGCCACGATCTCGTCCATCGGCCGCGAGCGCTCGTCGCCGCGCGTCTTCGGCACGATGCAGAACGAGCAATCCATGTTGCAGCCCTGCTGGATCGAGACGAACGCGCTCACCTGCTTCTCTTCCAGCGCGTGGTCCTTGATGGTGTTCTGCGAACCGGCCTCCTCGCCGATGTCGACGATCGTCTCGCCGATCGGCGTGCCGGCTTCGCGCGCCGCGCGGAGATTGTCCAGATAGCCGGGCACTTGGTGAAACTTCTGCGTCCCCACGATCAGGTCGACATCGGGCAACTGGTCGAGCAGCGCCGCGCCACGGTTCTGCGCCATGCAGCCGAGGATCCCGAGCACGAAGTCCGGCTGCTTCTTCTTGCGCACCGCGAGGTAGCCGGCCTTGCCGATGGCCTTCTGCTCCGCGGCATCGCGCACCGAGCAGGTGTTGAGCAGGAGCACATCGCAGTCGTTTTCATCCGCCACGATCCGGTAACCCCGCGCGCGCAACATCGCCGCGACCGCCTCGCTGTCGCGCTCGTTCATCTGGCACCCGTAGGTCTTGATGTGGACTCGATTCAATGTGGGAAGGGGTTGTAGCTACCGGCGGCCCGGGACGGGTCAACGCGGGAAACCCACACACCGCCCGGCTTTTGCTTTGCCGTCCCGACCTCAGGACATAGGTTTTCGCGCCCCCGCCCCTCCATGCCTGCCTTGACCCCGCGAACGCTGGTCGCGTCTCTCCTGCTTGCCGCCGCCCTCGTGGTGGCGTTCTGCCTTCGGCCTCAACCTGACCGCGATCCCTCCCCTGCCGGCAGCTCGACGGACCGCCTCGCCGCACATTCGCCCGCCGGCGCCGTCAACACATCCGCACGTCCGGACGCCGCCCCCGCCCCCGCTCCGGAGCGCCCCTCCGAACCCCGCCGCGCTGCGCCCGACGTCGATGCCGTGCGTTTGGCCGCCACCACCCGCGCCACCAACCTGCGCCGCTGGGTGGACGAATGGCACCAAGCCGACCCCGCGGCGCGGTCCGCCCTCGCCGCCACCGGCCGCACGCTCGCCGCGGCCCACCGCGCGGCGCTCAAGGACCTCATCCCCCTGGATCCCCAGCTCGCCCTCGAACTCGCCGTGCCCGCCGGTCAACGCGTCGGCTTGCCGCCCGACATCGACGCCCAGCTGGAGCGGCGCATCGATACGCGCGGCACTCTTGATGTGGCAGCTTCCTGCTTCGGCCCCGTCACCCGCATCGAACGCACCGCGGTCGTCGGCGGCGAACGACTTGAGGTCGCCGTTTACGGCCGGCGCGAGGCCCAGCACACCAAGTTCGGTCTGCCCATGCACGGCATCGCCGTGGACGGGCGTTTCGCGCTCTCCGAGACGCCCTACCGGCGCCTCGATGCCGAAGAAGCCGTCGCACGCGGCCTCCCCGCCGGCGCGATTGCCATTTCAGTGGCCGGCGAGCTTCGCGTGGTGGCTGATGACACCGCGCTCGCTCAACTCGAGCACGACCTCGTAGCCGCCGAATCGCGCACCGGACCGCAGGTCGTATCCATGGACGACGGCGGCGCGACGCCAGCGAGCGACGGTCCGACCATCGCCGCCAACACCCCTTGGATCCTCGGCGCCAAACGCGTGCTCTGGGTCCAGGTCGATTTCTCCGACGATCCCGGCACCGTCGCGACCCCCCAGCAAATCGAGGCAACCAACACCCAGGTGAGCGCGTTCTACGCCGCGGTCTCGCAGGGCAAGACCACGATGAGCTTCACCACGCTCCCCGCCACGCTTCGCCTTCCCCGCGAGAAGAGCGTTTACAACGCCTCCAGCTCGTCCGCCGGCACGCTCCAAGCCGACGCCGCCGTGCTGGCCAAGGCCTACGATGCCGCCAATGGCGCCGCCGGCACCTACGATCCCGACCGCTACGATCGCTGGATCGTCGTCTTCAATCGCATGCCTGCCTACTCCTTCGGGGGCCAGGCCCAGCTCACCGGCCCGCAAGTGCGCATGAACGGCGGCGTGGGCGCTGGCACCGTCGCCCACGAACTCGGCCACACCCAAGGCCTCTCGCACTCGCACTACTGGCTCCCCTCCGGCAACAGCGCCATCGGCGCCGGCGCCCACGTCGAATACGGCGACGTCTTCGACGCCATGGGCAGCTCCGGCTCCAGCACCAACAACCACTTCAACGCGCCGCAGAAATCCAAGATCGGCTACCTCGACACCGCCGCGATCACTTCCGTCACCACCAGCGGCACCTATCGCATCGCCCGCCACGATCACACCGACGCCGCCGGCGTGCGCGCGCTGCGCATCGCCCCCGCCGACCTCGGCTACGAATACTGGCTCGAGCACCGCCAATTCGGTCCCACCGCCTTCAACAGTGCGCAACTCGATCGCCTCCGCCGCGGCGTCATCCTGCATTGGGGCATCGGCCGCGCACCGCGCACCGCCAACACCACCACGGGCAGTTACCTGGTCGACGCGACGCCCGGCTCCTCCGGCAATGCCAACGATGCCCCGCTCCGCATCGGCGATAGCTTTGTCGATCCCGACGCGGGCGTCACCATCAAGCCCCTCAGCACCGGCGGCACCAGCCCGGCTGAATACCTCGACGTGCAAGTCTCCTTCGGCGCCGTCGACGGCAACCGCAATCCCGTCCTCGCCTTCACTCCCCCCGCCGGCCCGCTCAACGCCCGCACCAATCTCATTCTCACCGCCTCCGCCACCGACCCCGACGGTGATCCGCTCTACTACCGCTGGGATTTCGGCGACGGCACGCTCCAACCGAATCTCGACAACATCACGCGTCGCTTCACCAAGGGCGGCTCCTATTCGCTGCGGGTTTCGGCGCACGACGGCAAGGGCGGCATCGCCGCGAGGTCCGTCACCCTCGATGTCGTCGATCCGCTTGTAAACTGGACCCGTCGCGGCTCGGGACTCACCGCCAACTTTCTCGGCGACGTCATTTTTGCCGCCGGCCGGTTTGTCGTCGTCGGTGACAACGTCATCCTCACCTCGCCCGACGGGACCACCTGGACCCGCGTCACTGCCAACACCGTCAACCACACGTTTCGCGGGGTCGCGAACCGCGGCACCCGCTTCGTCGCCGTCGGCCTGCGCGCCAATGCCGGCACCACCCGGGGCGGAGCCTACTACTCCGACGGCGGTGACAACTGGACCGTCGCCAACATGCCTGCCACGACCGGGCAGATCCTCGGCGTAGCCTCCGGCGCCAATCGTTTCGTCGCCGTCGGCGAACTCGGCCGCATCTACACCTCCGAGGACGGTGCCGAGTGGACCCAGATCCAATCCGCCGTCAACGTCACCCTGCGCGGCGTGGTTTTCGAAGGCGGCCAGTTCGTGATCCACGGCGACAACGGCACGGTGCTCGCCTCCGCCGATGGCCGCAGCTGGACCACCAAGTCCGTGCCAAGCACCGCCACGGTGTTCGGCATCTCTTATTACAACGGCCTCTGGATCGGCACGACCGGCTCGACGGTGTTCTACACCGCCACGGATCTGGGCACCTGGACCCGCCGCGTCTCGACCCCCGGCACCGTCAGCACGATCAGTCGCTTCCGGCAGGTCGCCGGTCTCCTGGTCGCGACCAACAATACCAACGGCAGCATCGCGTTCGCGGAAAGCGTCCAGCTCTGGGAAACCCACCAACTCGATGCCACCGCGAACACCAACATCAGCAGCCTCGCCGAGGGCAACGGCGTCGTCGTCGCCGTCGGCAGCCGCGGCTTGATCTGGTCAACCACGGTGCCGCCGACCGCCGTCACCCCGCTCCCACCGCCCACGCTGCGCAACGACGCCGATTCCATCAAAGTTTCCGTCGGCCGACCCAACATTCTCTCCGCCGGCGGCACCGGTTTCGTCCGCCTCGAACTCTACGCCAACGGCACCAAGGTCAGCGAACTCGCCGGCACCGCCGGCGCGCTCACCTGGACCCCCGCCGCCCTCGGCACCTACTCGCTCGTCGTCCGCGGCATCGAGGCCTCCGGGGCCAGCGTCCTCTCCGCCGCCGTGCCCGCGGTCGCCGGCCTCGCGCATTGGGGCTGGCGCAATCCCCTGCCCGCCGGTGTCGATCTCCGCAGCGCCGTGCGCGTCGGATCCAAGTGGTGGATCGTCGGCTCGACCGGCACCTTCCTCACCCTCGATGATCGCGGCAACGTCGACGAGGTCGAGTTCCCCACCACCCAGCACCTCACCGGCATCGCCTACGGCGACGGCCGTTTCGTCGTCTCCGGCCCCTACTACGACGCCGGCTCGCGCGAGGAGATCGGTTCGCTCCTGACGTCGACCGACGGCTACTCGTGGACCCCGCTCCTCACCACCGTCTTCGACAACTTCAATCTCAACTTCGTCGCCTTCAACACCGGCACTTGGATCACCGCCAGCACCGGCGGTCTCATTCTCACGTCGGGCGATGGCGTCACGTGGACGCGCCAGATCAGCGGCGTCAGCACCTCGCTGCGCAGCGGCGCCTTCGGTGGCGGCTCCTGGGTGATCGTCGGCAACGCCGGCCGCATCCTCACCTCGCCCAACGGCGTCACCTGGACAACTCGCACGAGCGGCGTCACCACCGATCTCGTTTCCGTCGCCTTCGATCGCGGCCAGTTCATCGCCGTCGGAGCATCCGGCGTCATTCTCACCTCGCCGGACGGCACGGCGTGGACGCGCCGCACCAGCAGCGTCACCACTGCGCTCAATGCCATCGGTTCCTTCCGGGGCGTCTGGGTCGCCGCCGGCGACGCCTCGGTCACCCTCACCTCGGCCGACGGTATCGCTTGGACCGCCGCTACCATGGACAACAAGTCCGCCGTCGGCACGCTCTTCGTCGGCGGCAGTGGCGACGCCGGCCTCCTCCTCGGCCGGGTGGGCGAGATCTTCACCGCCTCGACGCCCTCGGCCTGGCGGCGCCTCACGCAGGGCACC
The DNA here is from genome assembly GCA_016235555.1 of Verrucomicrobiota bacterium. Lineage (GTDB taxonomy): Bacteria > Verrucomicrobiota > Verrucomicrobiia > Opitutales > Opitutaceae > JACRKC01. The sequence goes on along the minus strand of JACRKC010000021.1, from coordinate 72,510 downwards.
GGCGAGTCGCGCCTCGGCGTCATCTACGCCGGCGGTCGCTTCGTCGCGGTCGGCCAGAACACCGACCCCGTGAGCCGCGCCACTGGCACACCGGTCTGGACCTCGACCGACGGCGTCACGTGGACGCGCGCCAACGGCAACCTGAACTCCCTCGCCGCCGTCGCCTACGGCCAGAACCGCTACGTCGCGCTCGGCGCCAATGCCGCGATCTACACCTCAACGGACGCGCTCACCTGGGCCACCGGCACCGCCAACGCCACCGCCGCATTCACCTGCATTGCCGCCGGCCCCAACCTCTTCGTCGGCGCCAGCTCCGGTGCCGCGATCTATTCGTCGCCCACCGGCACGACCTGGACCCAGCGCGCCAGCGGCCTCGGTGGCGCCATGCGGGCCGCCGCGTATGGCGCCGGCCGCTTCGTGGTCGTGGGCGATGGCGGTCGCATTCAGCAGTCCGCTGACGGCACGACGTGGGTGGCCGCGACCAGCGGGATCACCACCGCCCTGCAAACCGTGATCTACGTCGACGACGTGGGCTTCCTCGCCGCCGGCGATTCAGGCATCATGCTCAATTCGACCGACGGCCTCGCTTGGACCCCCGTTGAAACCGGCATTTCCGACAGCATCACCGCGATCGCCTCGACCCCCATCGGTCTCGTCGCCGCCGGTGGCGCCAACGGCACGCTCATCACCTCCCTCGACGGCTCCGCCTGGTCCGTCTCCGCGCTCCCGGCCAACCGCATCGTGCGCGGCCTCGCCTCCAGCGGAAGCACCATCGTGGCCGTCGGCGACCAAGGCACCGTTCTCTCCTTCGAATTGCGCGACTCCACCCCGGCTCCGACCATCGCCACCGCCCCCGCCACGCAAACCGTCGTGGCCGGCGCCGCCGTCACCCTCACGGTCGAGGCGCGCAACGCCACCGGCGCCGTCTATCAGTGGTTCAAGGACAGTCAGGCCATCCCCGGCGCCAACACGCCCAGCTACACGATTCCTGCGATCACATCCGCGCGCGCCGGCAGCTACACGGTCGCCATCACCAGCCCCACCGGCACCGTCACCAGCACACCCGCCGCGATCACGCTCGGCGCGGTCGCCGATCCCGCGCGCCTCATCAACCTCTCCATCCTCACTCCCCTCGCCGAGGGTGAGGTCATGACGATGGGCACCGCCCTCGGCGGCGCCGGCACCTCGGGCTCGAAGCCCTTGCTCATCCGCGCCGTCGGCCCCTCGCTCGGCGCCCTCGGCGTGTCCGGCACGCTCCCCGATCCGCGCATGATCGTGAACCGCACCAGCGTCAGCCCCGCCCTCGTCGTCGCCAACAACGACGACTGGGGCGGCTCCGCGAGCCTGAGCAACGCCTTCGCCAGCGTCGGCGCGTTTCCCTACGCCTCCACCGGCTCGAAGGACGCCGCGGTGTTCAACCCCGCCTTCGCCGCGGGCAACTACACCGTCGAAATCTCCGGTAACGGCGCCGGCACCATGATCGCCGAGATCTACGACTCCACGCCCAACAACGCCTTCACCGCCACGACCCCGCGCCTCGTCAATGTCTCCGTGCTCAAGCAAATCGGCGCCGGCGAGTCGCTCACCGCCGGCTTCGTCGTCGGCGGCACCGGCACGCGCCGGGTTCTGATTCGCGCCGTCGGCCCCGGTCTCGCCGCCCTCGGCGTGGGCGGCACGATGCCCGACCCACAGCTCGCGCTCAACCGCAGCGGCGTCGAAGCGCCGATCAACGCCAACAACGACTGGGGCGGCACCCCCACGCTGAGCGCCGCGTTTGCGAGTGTCGGTGCGTTTGCGCTGCCCGCCAATTCCAAGGACGCCGCCATCCTCGTCTCCCTCGCCCCCGGCAACTACACCGCCCAAGTCACCGGCTCCACCGGCCTCGCGCTCGTTGAAGTCTACGAAGTGCCGTAGCGCGCCGGAAATCTGCTCGGAACCGCCGGACCAGTCGCTACGAATCCCTGCGATGCGTCCGTTCATTTTGTTCCTGAGCTTCATCGCGCCATTCGCCATGGCCGCGGCGCCCGAAGCCATCGTCCTCGCGGCCGGTGACATGCACTCCGCCTACGACCGCACCGCGCAGTTCGTCGCGCGCGTCGATCAGATCAAGGCGGAGAATCCCGGCGTGCCGCTCGCCGTGCTGATCAACGGCGACACGTTCGAGCTCGGCAACGCCGTCGCCCGCCGCAGCGAAGGCGCGATCGAATTCGCGATGTTCGCCGCGCTCGCGTCACGCGCGCCCACCGTGCTCAACCTTGGCAACCACGAACCGGAATTTTTCGACATGGCCGAGACCGTCGCCCGCGTGCGCGCCAGCGGCGTGATCGTGCTCGGCGGCAACGCCCTCGATCGCGCCACCGGCAAACCCTTTGCCGACGCCTCCGCCCGCGTGAAGCTCGGCGCGCGCGAGGCCACCATCGTCGGCCTCGTGACCGACCGGCTGTCGACCTTCCGCGTGGCCGTGCGTCCGCAGCTCGACCTCACCGATCCCGTCGTGTGGGGAAAAGCCAACCTCCCCGCGCTCCTCAGAGAGGCCCCACTCCCGATCGTGCTCACCCACATCGGCCTCAAGGCCGATCGCGAACTGCTCCCGCTCGCGCCCGACGGCACGCTCTTCGCCGGTGCGCACGACCACCTGCGCTTCGTCCACCACTCAGGCCGCGCCGCCTATTTCCACTCGGGTTGCTGGACCGAATTTATCTCCGTCGCGCGTCTCGCCGCCGGCCGCTGGACGATCGAGCAGCAGCGCATCGCTCCCGACGATCCGGCTGATGCACCACTCGCCGCCCTCGTCGCTGCGACGCTGAAAAAACATCTCACCGCCGAGGAGACGACCATCGTCGGCCGCGCCCCCCGGGCCCTCGGCCCCACCGACGCCGCGCGTTTCGCCGTTGAGGCCGCGCGCACCGCGGCGACCGCCGATGCCGCGATGATCGGCGCGACCACCTTCGGCGCCGGCCTGCCTGCGGGCGACGTGTCCCGCTTCGCCCTCGACGCGTGCGTGCGCTTCGACGGCGCGCTCTTCACCGCCGAGGTCGACGGTGCGTGGCTGAAAAAACTCATGGCCCGCGCGAACCAGGGCCCGGACACGCCCTTCGCCGAACGCGCCGGCGAAAATCTCGTCGCCGTCGCGCCCGCCGCGATCGAGCCCGGCCGCCGCTACCGTTTCGTCACGACCGATTGGGTCGCCAAGAACGCGAACAATTACCTCGGCCCCGACGCCCCCGCGCTCACCGAGCAGCCCGCCCTCAAGTTGAAAGCCGCGGTGATCGCCGCGCTGAATCCCATCCGATGACTTTCGCACCGCGAGAGGTAGGAGCCCGCTTGCGGGCGATTCCCATCGCGCGCCAGCGCGCTCCTACCTTCTGCCGATTGGCACTTGCGGCGGGTTTCGCGACCGGTCTCCACGCTGGGCAGCCCGCACCACAATCGCCCACCGCCACCGCCGACGATCTCTTCAAGCTTGGCAAGCAACTCTTCGACGAGCTCGCGCCCGACGAGATCAAGGCGCAGTTCGAGTTTCCCTCGCAGCAGCAGTTCGACGAGTTCGCCGCCCGCCTCCAGCGCGCGCTCGAGGGCGACGATCTCTCCGCGCTCGCCGCCTACGAAGCCGAGGCGCGCGCCGCGCTGCTCGCGTTGCGCACGCTCCCGGGTTACGAGGACTACGCTGACTGGCTCGAACAACGCCTCGACGAAATCGCCGGCGCCCGCGAAATCACTGCGCCGCGCCCGCCACCGCCGATCCCGCCGAAGCCACTGCTCCCCATTCCGCCCCCGAAGCCGCCCATCGTCGCGCCCGCCTCCCTCCCCCACTACGACTACTGGCTCGCGCGCGTGCGCACGCGCCCTGCGCCGCCGCGGGCCGCCGCGCTGATGCCGAAGTTGCGCGCCGCATTTGCCGCCGAGGGCGTGCCGCCCGAGCTCGTGTGGCTTGCCGAGGCGGAGTCGTCGTTCAACCCGTCCGCGCGCAGCCCCGTCGGCGCGAAAGGACTCTTTCAATTCATGCCCGACACCGCGCGCTCGCTCGGGCTCAGCACGTTCATCCCCGATGAGCGCGCTGACCCGGAGAAATCCGCCCGCGCCGCCGCGCGCTACCTGCGCACGCTGCACGGCAAGTTCGGCAGCTGGCCGCTCGCATTCGCCGCCTACAACGCCGGCGAAGGCCGCGTGTCGCGTCTGCTCGCCGCGAAACGCGCCACCACTTTTCCGGCCATCGCGAGCGCCCTCCCGGCGGAAACGCGCATGTATGTCCCGAAGGTCTGCGCGCTCATCGCGACCCGCACCGGCGTGCCGCCCGAAAAAATCGCGTCACCGCGCCAGTTCTAGGCCCGCGCCTACGGCGCCTCGATGTAGCCGTGCTTGATCGCGTAATGCACCAACTCGGCCGGTTCGCTGAGGCCGAGTTTTTCCTTCAGCATGGAGAGATGGTTCTGGATCGTCTTGGCGCTCACGCCGATCCGGTCGGCCAGCGCCTTCGGATTCTGCCCGCTGGCGAAGCCGCGCAGCACTTCGCGCTCGCGCGCGCTCAGGCTCACACCCACCGCGCGCCCTTCATCCACCATCTTTTCGACCAGCAGCCGCGAACTGTCGGGACAGTAGTATTTTTCGCCGGCGAGGATCTTCGTGATGGCGGTGCGCAGGATGGCGAGGTTCGCCCGCTTCATCACGAAGCCATGCACGCCCAGCGAGACCGCCTCGCGCACGAGGTGCCCCTGCTCGTTGGAGGAGATGAACAGCCAGCGCGTGCGATTCAGCTTCGGCCCGCAGGCCCGCACGAGGTCGAAGCCGCGGCCGTCCGGGAGCATCCAGTCGACGATCGCGAGGTCGGGCTTTTCCTTCAGCAGGGCGGCCGATCCCTCCGCCACCGTCATGCAATCGGCGGCGAGCTTCAGCCCCAGTTCGTCGACGATCAGGTGCGCGAACAGCTGCCGCACCATGGTGTGGTCTTCGACGAGGACGATTTTGGTCTGACTCATGATGCGCTAGCGTAGCAAAACCGGCGGTAAAAATACGCGGGAGAACCCGAAAGTGAATCGGGAAATATTCCCGATCGCCCGGCGCCGATTCCCGGGCAAACGGGCTGGTCCCCGCGTATGCTGGTGGCGCCATGAACCTCCGCCTCCCGCTCTCTGGTCCCGCGAGCGTCCGGACGGACGCCCCCGCGTCCCTTCCCGACCCGTTGGGCGGCACGTGGCGGGATTTTCACGCGCTGTCCGGGCCGGACCTGGCGCGGAAAACCGTGGCTCTCGCCGCCTGGACCGACGCGCGGGTGCGCGGCGGCAGTTTCCCGTTTGCCCGCCGGCTCACGGCCGCCCCGGGTCCCTCCGCCACGTTGCGCGGGCTCAACGGTGTCACCCAGAGCGGCCTCAACTTTTGCTCCCAGGATTACCTCGCGCTCGCCAGCCATCCCGAGATCACGCACGCCGCCTGCACCGCCATCGCCCGCCACGGGGTCCACAGCGCCGGTTCGGCCGCCCTGGCCGGCGGGCTCGAGACCGCGGAGGAACTCGAGTCGCTGCTGGCCGAGCATCTCGCGATGACGCACGTCATCCTGTGCCCCTCCGGCTGGGCCGCCGGCTACGGATCGCTGCGCGCGCTGGTGCGGACCGATGACCATGTCGTGATCGACGCACAGGCCGGCAACTGCCTGCGCGAAGGCGCCGCCGCCGCCACGACGCACGTGCACCGTTACCGGCACCTCGATCTGGCCCACGCCCGCGACCGGCTTGCGGCGATTCGCGCGCGCGACCCCGACCACGGCATCCTCGTCGCGACCGAAAGCCTCTTCGCCACCGACGCCACCTCGCCCGACTTCACCGGGTTGCACCTGCTGTGCCGGGAATTCGACGCGCTGCTGCTGGTCGACATGGCCCACGATTTCGGCTGCCTCGGTCCCGGCGGCACCGGGCACCTCGGCCGCCAGGGCCTGTCGGGCAAGGCCGACATCGTCGTCGGCAGTTTTGCGAAATCACTCGCGACCAACGGCGGCTTCGTCGCCACACGCCGGCGCGACATCCGTGAGTATCTGCGCTTCTTCGCCCCACCGGTGACTTTCTCCAACGCCCTTTCGCCCCTCCAGGTCGCGGTGGCGCTGGCCGCGCTGCGGATCGTGCGCTCGCCGGAGGGCGACCGCCGGCGCCACGGCCTGCTCTGCGCGGCCAACGCGCTGCGCGGGGGCCTCGCCGCGCACGGGGTGCCGGTGCTCGGGCTGGCGGGGCCGCTCGTGCCGGCGCATGTCGGGCGCGGGGACATCGCGCGCATGGCGGCCAAGTTCGCCTCCGACAACGGCGTGCTCGTCAACCTCGTCGAGCCGCCGCTGGTGCCCCGCGACCAGGCGCGCTTCCGCCTCCAGGTTTCGAGCGCGCACGAGCCGGCGGCCTGCGAATCCGCGGCCGGTTACCTCGCCGACGCCATCACCTGCGCCGCGCGTTTCTGTCATCACCGTGCGAAAGTCGCGTAGACTCCGTCGGCCGGCGTCCGGGTTGACCGGAGTGGATGCCGGCCTTGACGTCGCACCCGTCGGCCCCGGGCGCGGGCGGTTACGGCTTGGCGCGCCGGCCGGGCGGAGTCATCACGTTCCGACCTCCGCGCGCCGCGCATGAATCAGTTCCTCCGTCTCCTCGAAAGCTGGACGACCTACCAGGACTACCTCTGGTTTCTGGCGGCACTGGCGTGGCTGGCGGTGGCATTCGGCGCGCGCGGGCGGACCCCCGCCGAGACCGCCGCGAGCGGCGATCACACGTGGCTCGAATTGCTCGCGTTCGGCGCGATCACGGGGGCGATGATCGAGCTGGCGCTCGGCGCGCAGCATCTGCCCGCCCCCTACGCAAAATCCGATTTCGCCCTGGGCTACACGCAGGCCCTGAGCCTGGCCGCCCTGGCCTGGCCGGCGCTCGAACGCCACTGGCCCGTGCGCACCGTGCGGCTCGGCACGCTGGTCGCGGCGGGCGCGTTCGCGGCCGCGCGCGTGCCGTGGCCCGGCCTCGCGGGCGGCGTGCTCGCGGTCGCGGCGATCGGCGCCGCATGGTCGACCAGCCGCGTGCTGTTCTCCGGGAAAACCTCCCACTCGTGGGAACCGCGCGAGCAACGCGGCCTGCAGATCGGTTTCTGGCTCGTCCCGCTCTCAACGGTGTTTGCGACGCACGGGCCCGTGGCGGTGGCGCTCGACCAGCCCCGCCTCACGACGGATTTTTCGCATCTCGCGCTGCCGGCCGCGGGGCTGCTCCTGGCCGCCGGCGTCGCGACCGGCCTGGCGCTCTGGCGCTGGCGGTTGCGCAGCCTGCACGGCGAGGCGGACCTCAACCGCGGACTCGGCCTGCTCGTTCTCTGGCTGGTGGCCGGCTTCGCCTTCGTCGTCTGGAGCGGCCGGCAGGCCCGGCAGGAATTCGAGCAGGGGCTGTTGCGCCGCGCCCGCACCGCCGCCGCACTCCTCGACCCGGACGCGTTGCGCACCGCGCTCGGGCCCGAGCTGACGTTCACCTCCTTCCGGCTGCGACGCGACCCGGACGGCCAGGTGGTCGAGATGGCGCGGTTCCCGCACGGCCGTCATCCCGTGTTCGCCCGGCTGCGCCGCAACCTCCATGCCCTCGGCCGCGCCAACACGGATCTCTCCGCGGTGTTCATCCAGGTGCTGCACGGCGACAAAATCATCGTGCCCATCACCCGCCGGCTCGTGCCCGCCGATCCGGAGGAATGCGTGGTCTATCTGCCGGCCACCGCGCGCGACCGCGCCCAGTGGCGCGCCCCCGAGGCGTTTCTCGACGGTCCCGTGAGCAACGTCTGGGGCACGCACTTCTACGCCAAGGCCCCGCTGCTCGACCCCGGCTCGGGCGCCGCGCTCGGCTGGCTCGTGCTCGATGCGAGCAGCACCGGGTGGAAACTCAGCTTCATGCAGGCCCGCCTGCAGGCGATGGCGCTCGTCGGCATCGGCACCGGCCTCTGGGGCCTCGCGATCGCGTATCGCCTGCGACGCTCCGAGGGCATCGCCGCCACCCGCCGCGCCGCCGCCGCGGCCGAGGCCGACCGCATGAAGTCCACCTTCCTCGCCAAGGTGAGCCACGAGTTGCGCACTCCCATCCAGAGCGTGATCGGCTACTGCGATCTGCTCGCCCGCGCCCCGCTCGAAACCGAGCACCGCGGCTGGCTCGCGGCCCTGCGCACGCATGGCGACATGATGCTCCGCCTCGTCAACGACCTGCTCGATCTCGGCGCGATGCAGACCGGGGCCTTCCGCCTGCGACCCGCCGCCGTCGATCTCGCGGCGCACGCCCGCAGCTGCCTCGACGCCTTGCGCCCGCACGCCGCGGCCCGCGGCCTCCGCCTCAGCTACGAACTCGCCCTCGATGTGCCCGCCACCGCGGAACTCGATCCAGTGCGCCTGCGGCAAATTCTCCTCAACCTGCTCGCCAACGCCGTGAAGTTCACCGCGCGCGGCGGCGTGCACCTGCACGTGGGCCGCCGCGATGGTGAACTGGAATTCGTCGTGCGCGACACCGGGCCCGGCATCCCCGCCTCGCGCCGCGCGCAGTTGTTCCAGCCATTCGTGCGCCTCGAAGGCTCGACCGGCACCGAGGGCACCGGCCTCGGCCTCGCGCTCGTGTCGGGCCTGTGCAGCGCGATGGGCGGCTCCGTCGGGCACACCGACAATCCCGGCGGCGGTTCCATTTTCACCGTGCGCCTGCCGCTGCGGGAGGCCCCGCTCCCGCGCGCCACCGAGACCACGCCGCCCGCCCGCCTCGCCTACCACGGCCTGCGCATCCTCCTCGCCGAGGACAACACCCTCGTGCGCGAGTGGCTCCAGATCCTCATGCGCAAAAACGGCGCCGACACCGAGGCCGTCGCCGATGGGGCCGCCGCCGTCGCCGCCTATCGCGCCCGCCGGCACGACATCGTGATCCTCGACCTTTCGATGCCGTTTCTCGACGGACTCGGCGCCGCCACGGCGATCCGCGCGGCGGTCGGGCCCGGCGACGCGAACCCCTGGCTCGTCGGCCTGAGCGCGCACGCCCAACCCGAGGACGAAGCCGCCGCCATCGCCGCCGGCATGGATCGCTTTCTCGCGAAACCCGTGAGCGAGGCCACGCTCGACGAGCATCTGCGCGCGGCGCCGGTGTTCCAGGCCCGCCACGCCGGCGCGCGCCCGCCCGAGGTGCCGGACGAATTGCGCCGCCGGCTCCTCGCGCAATTCGGCGCCGAGACGCCGCGCGTGCTCGACGATCTGCGCCACGCCCTCCGCTCCGCCGACTGGCCGCTCGTGCGACGCCACAGCCACTATCTCAAGAACAGCGCCGACGTGCTCGCGGACGAACCCCTGCGCGCCGCCTGCCAGGCCCTGCACGTCTGGGCCGCGCAACCGGCCGAGGCCGGCCGGGGTGCCACGCTGTTCGCCGCCGTCGAAGCCGCGGCGCTCGCCCTCCTTTCCACGCCGCCGGTGGTTTCCTGACCGCCCCCGGCACGCGTCCACCTCCAACGGTCAGCCCCCCCCCCGAAATGCTCCCATGAAAGAAGAAGAAGAACGCCTCGACGACGAACTCGCCCTGCTCGCGCTGTGGTCCGACGACACCAAGGAACCGGACGACGATACGAAAGAACCCGACGACGACACCAAAGAGCCCGACAAGCGGAAGAAGAAGAAAAAGAAGCCGGCCAGGAAAAAGCCCGCGAAGAAGAAGCCGGCCAAAAAGAAGACCCGCCGGTAGCCCGCGCTCACTGCTTCCCGGCCCACGCTCATCCCTGCGCGCCCTGTCGATCCGGGGCGCGCTTTCTCCATGCCGAAAAAAAACGCTTCCGAGTGCCGCTGGTTGCACGGCTGGCACCACTCCCGCCGGCACCAGCCCGTCTATTGGTCGAAAAAGAAAATCCAGCGGCATATCGCGCGACTCTTCCGCGGCCGGTGGATTCCGGACCCGACCTACCAGCACGGCGCCATCCTCGGCGACCGCGAATACTACCTGCCCCATCCCGACGAAGCCCGGACCATCATCCGCAACAGCCACCTCGACGCGCAGGACTACGCGCGCTTCCGCTTCGACTGCGAGGACTTCGCCTACGTGCTCAAATCCCATTTCTGCCAGGCCGCCTATCGGAAGAAGCGCCGCCAGTTTGCCTACTGCTTCGGCATCATCTGGGGCGAGGAACTCTGGACCGGCCGCGCCGCCGCCGCCCACGCGATGAACTGGATGATCACGTGCGACGGCGATTTTCTCCTCGTCGAACCCCAGTCCGCGGAAATCCGCCCGCTCCAACCCGCCACCACCGGCGACCGCCGCGTCTATCTCCTGATCGCCTGACGCCCCGGGGCGCCCGCTCCGCGTCCGTCCCCCTCACGCCGGTCGCCACGCCCCCCCCGCGTCGCGACGTTTGTAACGTATTACGTTACAAACCCGGTTCGCTCCACCCCCGCGATCCCAACCGCTGACCCGCCCCCGCTCCGGCCACTTGTAACGTAATACGTTACAAGTGCCTTGGCACCGGGTGGCGCGGTCGACAACGTCGGGCCTGATGAAAAACGCGCACCTCCCCGTCCGCCTCCCCGCCCAACTCGACATTCCGGCCGGTCTCGCCGTGGCGCTGATGGAGGCTGCCGCCAAGTCGATCCGGGCGTCGTTGCAGAGTGCGGTCCGCGCGCACCGGCCCCGCCGCGGCGAAACCCTGAAGCCCGGCGCCGCCACACCGCTCTGGAACGAACTCGCCGCCGCCACCCGGGCCCAACTCTCCCGTCGCGGCGAAAAATCCCGCCTCGCCCGCATCCTCGGGCTTCCCCGTCAGCGGCTTCACGACATGTTGCGCGCGCGTCGCCAGCTTCCGGATGCCGAGCGGACGCTGTTGCTGCTGGTCTGGCTCCAGACGCGCAGCGAAGGCCACGACCTCGCGTAGTGCCGCCGCGTTCGCCGCAGGGTTTGTAACGTATTACGTTACAAATTGGCCCGGCCGGACGCGGTCGCCATCCGCGCGCCGCGGAGTGGATTCGGGTCGCGGTGCAGCCGCGCGCCGCGCCCGCCGCCACCGTGCCGGCACAACTTTGCCTCGCCCCAGCGTCGCGCCGCGTTTTGCTCGCCGGCATGGGATTTTTTGACCGTTTCTCCGCGAAAAAACCGGCGCCCGGCGCCGCGTCCGACAACACCCCGGCCACTCCGGCTCCGGCCGGCGCCCAATCCGGCGCGCTCGCCCGCCTCGCCGCCGCCCGCGAGACACTCGACGCCAAAGACCTGCCCGGCGCCCTCGCCATCTACGAAGAAGTCCTCGCCACCGCCGGCGAACGCGCCGACGTGCTCGTCACCGTCTCCGGCGACCTCGGCTCGCGCGGCCACGTGGCCGAGATTGTCGAGCTCATCGCCCCGCGCTACGACGCCGAGCGCCACGGCCCCGCCACGGGCCTCAATCTCCTCCAAGCCTATCTCGCCGTGCGCAACGCCGACGCTGCGCAGCACGTGCTCGACATCCTCTTCGCCCTCGAACGCCCCGAACTCGAGGACCGCCTGCACGGTTTCTCCAACGCGATCGCCGAACTGCTCAACGACCACACCGCCCCCGGTCCCGGCGCGCCGCCGCCGGGCGTCGAAGTGCCCAGGGTCGGCCTCATCACGATCAGCAAGCCCGTCTGGTTCTACGGCCTCGAACCGATGGCCGCGCAATTGCTCCCGCCCAAGGACGGACGGCTCCGTCGCATCGCGTTTGCCCAGCTCGCCCTGCCCGGCGTCGCCGATGTCACCGCCGCGATGAAACTGCCCGAGGACGAACTCGGCCGCCTCTCCCGCGCGCTCCCGCTCTGGCTCTGCGAGGCACTCTACTTCTCCCCCTCGTATGCGCCGATCACCGCCATCGGCCTCTTCCATCCGCCGGGTGCCCCCGCGTTGCCGATGCTGTTCGGCGGCGAGTGGACGCTCGAAAACCTCCGCCAGTTGGTCGACACCACCGAGGGCGGGCTCGACTACATCGTCACCGGCGCCCTGCGCGCCACCGACGGCGACTATCAGGTGACCCTCCGCGTGTGGGAGGTGAAATCCTATCGCGAGCGCAAGACCTTCACCGCCCGCTGGACACCCGCCACCGCCGACGCCGCGCTCACCCAGCTCTACACCGAACTTCGCACCTACATGGAATGGTCGCCCGCCAGCGCCGCGCTCGTCTACGCGCCGCCCGCCCGCCCGCGCGCCTGGCTCGACACGCTCGGCGCCTCGCTCGGCCTCTTCGTCGTCGAGAAAGGCATCCTCAGCCTCGACTCGTTCGCGCCGCCCGCCGACTCGCTCGCGCAGGCCGCACCGCACGCCGCCTCCGGCGAAATCGCCTCGCTCGCCTGGCTCACGCTCCGCGCCCGCGCCGCGAAGCACGGCGTCGCCGCCCCCGCCGCCGTCACCCTCGCCCGCTCCCCGCTGGTGAACGAAGCCCAGAAACTTCTCGCGTGAAACGCACGTCACCGGTCGCATCGGAATTTTCCATGCACGAACCGACCTTCGACCTGCGCATCCGCGCCCAACGGCCGCTCATCGCCCCCGCGGTGCTCGAGGCCGAATTGCCGTTACCCGACGCCGGCGCCGCGCTGATCGCCACTGCCCGCCGTGACATCGCGCGCATCGTCACCGGCGCGGATGACCGCCTGCTCGTCGTGGTCGGCCCGTGCTCCATCCACGATCCTGCCGGCGCGGTCGAGTATGCGGAGCGCCTGCGCGACGCCGCGCGCCTGCACGCTGCGGATCTCCTCATCGCGATGCGCGTTTATTTCGAGAAACCGCGAACCGTCACCGGCTGGAAAGGCCTCATCAACGACCCCGGCCTCGACGACACCTTCGAGATCACCTACGGCCTCCAGCTCGCGCGCAAACTCCTCCTCGAGGTCACCGCGCTCGGTCTGCCCGTCGCCAACGAGTTCCTCGATACCACCCTCGGCCAATACTACGCCGATCTCGTTTCGTGGGGCGCCATCGGTGCGCGCACCGTCGAGAGCCAGGTGCATCGCGAGCTCGCCTCGGGCCTCTCGATGCCCGTCGGCTTCAAAAACCGCACCGACGGCGATGTGCAGGTGGCCATCGATGCCATCCGCGCCGCGCGCGCCCCGCATTGGTTTCCGTCGCTCACGCGCGATGGCGCCCCCGCGATCCTCTCCACCGCCGGCAACGAACACACCCACCTCGTGCTGCGCGGCGGCACGCGCGGACCGAATTTCTCCCGCGAACACGTCCGCGCCGCCGCCGCCTTGCTGGAGAAGAACGGCGTCAAACCCTTCCTCATGGTCGACTGCTCGCACGCCAACAGCGGCAAGGACCCAGCGCGCCAGCCCGCCGTCGCCGCCGATCTCGCCGCGCAACTCGCCGCCGGCGAGCGCGCCATCGTCGCGACCATGATCGAGAGCAACCTCCTCGGCGGCACGCAGGACTACCGCGCCCGCCCGCTCGTGCCTGGCCGCAGCATCACCGACGCGTGCCTGTCGTGGGAGCAGACGCTTCCCGTGTTTAATACGCTCGCCGAAGCCGTGCGCGCCCGGCGGAAGCAATGATCTGAACAGGAAGGCCGGGAAGAACAACCGGGCGTAACAGAAAGTGCGGTCAAAATTTGCATGCCTTGGTTGTAGCGGCGGTCTATGACCGCCGGACGAGCACCCTTGGCGCATCGACAGCGGTCATAGACCGCCGCTACAACGCAACTGACCTCACTTCCTCTTGCAGCCCGGCCAACCTGCCTTCCCGCGCTTCCCGGCCTTCCTGTTCCTCTCATGATCGCCGCCAAAATCGTCGCCCACCTGCGCACGCTGCGCAACCCGCGCAACGTCGAGGGCCAGCGCCGGTTCGGCATCACCTCGCACGCCGAGCAGCTCGGCATCGCGATGCCCGTGCTCCGCGATCTCGCCCGCGCCCACCGGCGCGACCACGCCCTCGCCCTCGCACTCTGGTCCCACCCGATCCAGGAAGCCCGTGTGCTCGCCACCCTCGTCGCCGATCCGAAGCAGCTCACCCGCGCGCAGGCCAGCACCTGGGTCAACGACTGCGACAACTGGGCTGCGACCGACGCCCTCGCTTTCCTGCTCGACCGCACGCCCTTCGCGGAGTCGCTCGCGCACGCGTGGAGCGCGCGCCGCGCCGGGTTCGTGAAACGCACCGGCTTCGCGATCATGGCCGGCATGGCCGTGCATCGGAAGGAACTGCCCGACGAGATCTTCCTTCGCTTTCTGCCGATCATCACCCGCGAGGCGACCGACGAGCGCAATTTCGTGAAGAAAGCCGTCAACTGGGCCCTGCGCCAGATCGGCAAACGCAACCCACGCCTCCACCGCGCCGCGATCGCCGAGGCCAAACGAATTCAGCGTCTCGACTCCCGCGCCGCCCGTTGGATCGCGGCCGATGCACTGCGGGAGCTGCTCAGGGCGTCGAAAAAGGCGGGCTGAGGTAGGGACGCCTCTCCGAGGCGTCCTGGGTGTGCGACAAACGTCGCGCCATCAGGTGCCCAAAGGCGTGCGCTACGTGGAACTCAGGACGGCTCGGAGAGCCGTCCCTATCTTGTGACGATGCCCCTGAGTATCGGGCGATGAACCGGCACCGCTCACTAATCATCCGCATCCTTCTTGTGCGACTTGTAGAACGCCGCGCGGATCGGGGCGGGCATCGGGCTGTCGGCGCCGCGCACGCTGCGCCACACGATCTGGTTCAGCTTGATGTCGTCGGCCTTGTCGGGCTCTGAGAAATCCATCTTCTGCGACTCGCGCGCGCCCCACGACATCGCCGTGCTCTTCGCCTCGAGATCGACCTGTGCGGCCCGCGCCGTAAAGGGCGTGAGGTCGGGCTTGTCCGCGAAGCAGCCCCACATCGGCATCGCGGCGGCGTCGAACTGCGACATCGGCTGGAGCCCGAGGATGAGTTCCATCGTGCGGAGCATGCTCGTGGTCGAGTAGAGCGTGGAGTCGATCGCGCGGCGTTTGCTCCACGCGCTGATCACGAAACCGGGCATGCGGTGGGCGTCGACGTGGTCGGGGCCGTTCTGCGCGTCGTCTTCGAGCACGAAGATTGCGGTGTCGGCCCAGAACTTCGATTTGCTGACCGCTTCGACGAGGCGGCCGAGGGCGAGATCGTTGTCGGCCACCTGCGCGGTGGGCGTGGGCTTGCCGGCACGCGTGCCTTGGGTGTGGTCGTTGCCGAGGCGCATCACTTGGAGGCGGGGCATGCCGCCCTCGCGCTCGAAGCGCCGGAGCTCGGCGATGAAGCGCTCGGCCCGTTTCACGTCCGGGTAGTCGAGATCCCACGCGCGGTAAAAGGGGTCGATATGGCCTTTCAGGATCGGGATCGAGGGCGCGGAGAGTTCGGGGCCGCGTTCCGGCGTGGTGCAAAACTCACCGTAGCTGCGGTAGCTCACGCCGGCCTCGGCGGCGCGGTTCCAAAGGTAGCCGTTGGCGGGAAACGCGACCGGGAAGCGGCCTTCGGCGGGGTAGTCGTATTTCTTTTTCGCGTTGTGGCCGTAGCTGAGCGGCCAGTGTTTTTCCACGAAGTCGGTCGCGATCGCGCCCATCGTCCACTCGTGACCGTCAGCGCTCACCTCGCCGTCCGCGTAAAGGTTGTCGAGCAACACGAATTCGCGCGCGAGCGCGTGGGCGTTGGGCGTCACGTTTTCCGGGAACAGGCAGAGCCGCGGGTCGCCGTTGCCGATCTCGAGGTCGCCGAAGACCTGGTCGTAGGTGCGGTTTTCGCGAATGACATAGATCACGTGCTTGATCGGCGAGGGATCACCGACCTTCGCCGGGATCGGGTTGCCGGCCGGACGCTGGCCGCGCGCGGCACCGGCCGCGTCGAGCGGCGAGCACTCGAACGCCGTCTTCGACCACGCGCCGAACTGCTCGGTGCGCTTCTTCGCCGCCGGCAGGTCGATCTGCGTGACCGTGCCCTGGAAGAGTCCGCCGATGTATTCCTGGAGGTTGCGCGGCACGGGCGTGCCGGGGAACGGACCGCGCGGGTTGGCCGCCGAGGTGTTGCCCTTGCCGTTGGCGACGAGGAGGTGCTTGCCGTCGCGTGAGACGCGCACGCTCGTGGGAAACCAGCCCACCGGGATGAACCCGAGCGAGCGCGCCTTGCCGGTGGTCTCGACGTCAAAGACCGCGATGTTGTTGTTGTTGGCGTTGGCGACGAAGAGCAGCTCGCCATCGGGCGAGAGCGCGAGGCTGTTGGGCATCGAGCCCGGCGGGGCGCTGGGATAGAGCGCCGCGCTGAGCCGCTCGGTGAGACGGCCGGTGGCGGTGTCGAGGATGGCGACGGTGTTGTGGTTCGCCTCGGCGACAAAAAGCCGGCCGTCCTTCGCCAGCAGCATTTCGCACGGGTGCGGACCGGTGGGCCAGCGCGCGAGTTCCGCACCGGTCTTCGCATCGAGCACGAGCACGGCGGACGCCGCCCACAGGCTCACGAACACGCGGCCGCTGCGTTCGTCGGCCAGGCACGTGTAGGGAAACGGCGCGGCCTGCGCCGCCCCGGCGTCGGTGCGGGCCTCGTCGTGCTGCATCGCGGTGCCGCCCTGCGGCGCGGCGAGCTGGCGTGACCAGAGCTGGCGCGCATCGGTGGTGGAGAGTTTCGTCACCCGCTGGCCCCACAACTCGGCCACGTAAAGCGCCGCGCCATCGCCGGTGATGGCGAGACCGGCGGGCACCCCGCGCTCCTGCGCCGGGCGCACGGCCAGTTCCCGATGCTCGGTCAGGTAGCCGCCTTTGAAATCAAATGCGTGCACCACCTCCGCCGCGGCGCCGCTGGCGTAGAGTTTTTTGCCGTCCGGTGACCAGACGAGGCCGTAAAACGACTCGTCGAGCGTGACCCGCGAAATCTCGCGGTGCCCCTTCACTTCGAGCACCCGCACCTCGTGCTGTCCCCAGCCGCTGTGCAGCACCGCCGCGTAGGCGCCGCCGGGATGCAGCGCGATCTGCACGGGAAAATCGCCGACCGCGAGGTGCCGTCCCACCGGGCGCAGCGACCACTGGTTCGGTAGCAGCACGGAACCGTCGCGCTGGAGACCGGGCAGTGTCGCGGGAGTCTTCGTCGCCGCAGCCGCCACGCCGGCCGCCGCCATCATCGCCAGCACGCGGAACAGGGTAGTTCTCATGGCGCGCGACCGTAGCGGCCGATCCGCGCGAGCCAAGTATGGAGTCGTGGACGAGGCGTCCCGCCTCGGGCCTGATACCAGTTACAGCGCGCTTTGAGACTCCTGATCTTGTAGGCCCGCCCGGTGGGCGGGCAGCCCGGCCACCGGCCGGGCCTACAGTCTCAAAGCACACCGTAACTGGTATGAGCCCTCGCGTCCGCGAAACGCGGTGTCCCGCCTCGTCCACGACTGGGGCTCCACCTTCAGAAGCCCACCGTCACGGTCGTCACATACTGCCGCGGCTCGGTGTAGCGGGTCCACGTGTAACCGTTGCCCACGTCCACCTTCACGTCGAAGGCGTTGTTCACGTTGAGCTGCGCAGTCACGTTGTAGCGGCCGAGCTTCCGGCGGTAACTGACAAACGGATTCACCAGCAAGTAGGCCTCCGTCGTGATCGGCGGCAGCACCTGCACGCCGGAGATGGTGACGCCCGCGCGGTCCCGGCCCCGCGCCCAGCGGGCGGCGACGCCGGCGTTCGCGCCCTTGAGCCGGCCTTCGGTGAAGCTGTAGCGCGTCGTCAGGCTGGCCGTGGCCCGCTTGGTCAGCGAGATCACCCCCTCCTGATCCTCGAGATACTGCATCGTCAGCGCGGTCGCACCGTCAGGGTCGAGACCGCGCGCCTTGGCGGTGGCACGCGCTTCGGTGAGAAAGGCGCCGAGCAGCGGGAAGAAACGCGTGAACTCCGTCTGGTTGTTCGAATAGCCGGCGAGCACCGTCCAGCTGCGCGTGATGTTGCCGGCGATCTGGAACTCCCAGCCCTTGGCGGTGCGATCGCGGTAGTCGACCAGGTTGGCGAACGGTTTCGCGAGCAGCGGCGCGAGTTCGTCGCGCACGGCGGCATCGAGCGTCGCGTTGAGATTTTCCTGCTTCGTGGCGAAACGCGTCACGGTCAGCTCCAGCTTGCCGCCGAGGAGCTTGAGGCGCGCGCTGAAATCGGCGCCCTCACCCGTGAGCGGCATCAGCGCACCGCCCGTGAGGTCGGTGCCGTAATTGTCGGAGAACTGCGACGACTCGAAATAGCCCGCCGTGAACGAGAGCCAGGGACGCACGTGCCACACGGCGCCATAGGTCTGGTTGGTGCTCCAGTCGTCGGCGAACGGGAAGACCGGCACGTCCAGCTTGCGGAGGCCGTCGTTGGGGATGCGCGATCCGTCGGCGTTGAAAAAGGTCTGCTGGTTGAAGTTGGTCGTGTCGGCCGTGGTCGGGAGGCTCGCGCTCTGCAACCAGTGGTCGCGGCTGAGGCCGAGGCTCGTGCGCACCTGCCCGCCGAAATAGGAGCCGAGGAGATTGACGGAGCCCGACATGAGGCTCTGGTCGAGCCGGCGGTTGACGCCGCTGCCGGCGTTGTGGCGGAACAACTGCGTGAGGCCGGGGCGCACGCTCCAGCCGAGCTCGCGGTCCGAGTTGCCGTCGCGCAGGTAGTGGATCGGGTAGACGAGGCTGTTGTTGAAGTAAGCCGCCTGGCCCGTCGTGTAGCCGCGCTTCGCGATCTCCTCCTTCGTGAGCGAATAGCCGTAGTTGTCCTGGTAGTTTTCCTCGTGGCGGTAATTGACGCCGGCGACGATGCGCTGGGTGATGCCCCACGGGAGCTTCGCATCGTAGACCACCTGGCCGCGCCAGCCCATGATGTCGTGGCCGTCGGGATTGAAGAGCGGCGCGTGCACAATATACATCTGGCCGTAGTTCGGATTGGTCACGGTGCCGGCACCGTTGGGGTTGGGCAAAATGGGATTCACATCGACGTGCACGCTGCGGCCCGCGACGCCGCCGACGCTCGCGAGGCTCGAGTAGGTCTGTTTGCGCTGCGTCTCGTCGAACTGGGCGTTGAACGCCACGAGGCCGCTGAGCCGGTTGCTGAACGCGTGTTTCAGCTCGACCGTGTAGGCGTGGTATTTCGACGACATCTTGTTGTCGGGCCCGGCCCAATCCTCGCGCAGGGGAATGATGCTCTCGGGGATGCGGCGCAGCGGGTAGCGGTTCGGGTTCTGGGGGTCCGTGGCCGAAGTCGCGGCGGCAGCGGTGTTGGTCGTCGTGATGCGAAACGTGTTCGTCGTCGTGGACTGCCAGTTGTTGATCACGCCGCCGACCTCGACGAAGGCGTGCGCGACCGCGGTGGGCGCGCGGAGCTGCTGCATGCCGACGCCGTTCACCTGCGTGCCGGCGCGGTTCGGGTCGGCGTCGAGGTTGCTGTTGCCCGTGCCGGGGAGGTAGGCGATGCGGCTGTCCGTCGGCCCGAGGTGGCCGAGGTGGTAGGTGGTGTGGCCCCGCTCGCCAAAGACATCGATCTGCGTGCGGCGGTCCTTGAAGGGCTCGAGGCGAAACGCGAGCGCGTAGCCTTCGAGATCGCGGCCCATGCGCTGCTTGAACATCTCCACCTCCGACTTGATCGCGTTGAACCGCACCCCGGCCCGGCCGGGCACGAGCGGCTGGTTGGTGTCGAGCGAGTAGCGTTGCGTGCCGAAGCTGTCGTAGCGCACCTGCACGCTGGCCCGGCGCTGGAAGTTCGCTCGTTTGCTGCCGATGTTGATCGAGCCGCCGGCATCGACGTCGCCGTAGGCCAGCCCGCCGGGGCCGCGGCTGAATTCGATGCGCTCCGTGTTGTAGCTGTCGGTCGAGAGATACCACGGAAAGCCGTCGCGCAGCTGGCGCACGCTGGCGAGGCCGCGGATGTTGACCTGGTTGCCGCCGCGGTTGCCCACGACGGCGCCGACCGTGCCGAGATCGTTGGCGATGTTCTCGGCGTTCATCGCGAAATCGACCGCGTCGAAGTAGCTGTTCATCGCGAGGTCCTGCAGAAACTCCTGCGTCATCACCGAGATCGAGTTGGGCATGTTCTCGAGCAGCTCGTTGGTGCGCGTGCCGGACATCGCGGAAGACGCCACGTAGCCGGTGTCCGACTCGCTGCGCACCTCGAAGGCCGAGAGGGTGACGGTCTCGCCGGTGGGTGCGGCGCCCTGCTGCGGCGGCGCGGGCGGAGGCGCCGTTTGCGCCCGCACCATCGATGTGAGGAAAAGCAGCGGCACAGCGGAGCGAAGCGCGTTCATGGGGTGGGCTTGGTTGGCCGTGAAAGCACGGGCGGGGTCAGGCCAAGCAAGTCACGCAATGAGCCAAGCCGCAAGCTGGCACGGACGGGCGCTTTCTCCGGGGGCGCATCTCGGTTTCCTGCGATGTGCCCGCATCGCAGGGTGGGCCGGGCGCTCCGCGCCCGGCCAGCGCGCGACGATTCCCGCTCGCTCCTGGCCGCCCGCGGAGCAGCCGGCCCACCTTTCGGCTTGCTGCAAAAAAGTGAGCTCCGCCCTATCTCCGGCGCCCGAGATGGCTCGGCGTAGCAGCGGGCGTCTCTGCCCGCCGGCGTTTGGCGAATGTCCTGAACCGGCGGGCAGGGACTCCCGCGGCTACCTCACGAGCTCCGGCACCACCTGCCCGACCGGCAGCGGCTGCACCGCGCCGGCGCGATACAGCCACGCCGTGCCGCCGACGATCGTCACCCGGCCCTCGTGCAGGCGCGCGGAGGAAGCGTTGGCGAGTGCGAGCACGGTCTCACCGGGATTGAAACGCAGGTAGGCCTTCAGCTTGCCGACGCGCGAATCGTAGTCGGCCTTCGCCGCCGGCAGCGGATGGTGCGGGTTGATGACCGCCGGGAAAACGCCGAGCGCGTCACGCGACGGAATCTCCGCCGTGGGAAAATCGTTCGTCGTGCCGATGAGCAGGCCGGCGACATTCGCGCCCGCGCTCGAGCCCATGTAGGGCACGCCGGCGAGAACCCGTTCGCGAATGAGTTCGAGCTGTCCCGTGCGGTAGAGTTCGCCGAGCAGCACAAAGGTCTCGCCACCGCCCACGACGATGCCGTCGGCCTGCTGCAGTAAATCGCGCGCGCTGGCAGCATCGAGCCGGTGCAGCGACATCGCCGTGATCGGACCCACCTCGGCGAAGGCCTTCTGCAGCCGCGCCTCCATCGCGTCGCGTTCCGTCGGGTGCGATGCGTGCAGCACGAGCGCGAGGCGTTTGCAGCCGGCGAAATGCGCGCGTAGCGGCGCGAGCACCTCGGGGAGGAAATGCTCACCGCTCATCGTGGCGCCGCCGATCACCATCACCGAGGCCTGCGGCGACGTGCGGAATTCGGCCGCGGCCAGCACGGCCGCGGCGGCACACACGCCGCAAAAAATCAGTGACCGAAATCGTCGCATCATGAGTGCTCGAACGTTGAAACGCAGGTAGCGGCCGGCGTAAGGAGGCCGGCTTGCGCTGAACTGCCGTCGCCCGCCTCGTCACCTCGGCGGCTACCACGATGCGGAATCCGGCAGCACGTCGTCCTCATCAGCCCCCGATCGTCACGACCGCCTTGAAGACGAGCAGCACCACCACCACTAGGCCGCAGCAGCAGGCGAAGCCGATCGCGTCGACTTTGTCCCACTTGGTGAACTCCCAGTTCGAATCCGGCCAGAGCTTCAGGTGATCGTAGCGCGTCGGATCGGCGTAGCTCGCCTCCACCGCCTTCGCGTCCTCGTCGAGCGTCGCGGCCACCGGCGTCTTGATCCGCGCATAAAAGCGCGCCACGCGCACCGGATCGGTCGGTTGCGTCAGCAGGCTCATCGCGATGAGGATCACCACCGGCAGCAGGAAATCCACCAGGTAACGGGTCGTGAGCAGCTGCGCCGAGTTGAAGCCGGCGACATCGCAGCCCACCGCCGACAGCAGCCACACCTCCGGGCGGAACAGGCCCTTGCCGGTCTTCGGCGAGTTCGGGTCCTTCGGGTCGACCCGCACGATGCCCTCCTCGAAGAACACCGACACCGGCTCGATGCGGCGCGTCTTGGTGATGGTCGCACCCTCTTTCGGCGCGAGCCCGGCCTTCACCTCGGCCGACGTCGCCGCCACCTGCGTGGTCGCGACGCGCTCGCGTGTGAGCAGCGTGAGTTTTTCCGAACGGGCGAGCGACGGGATCGCCGGCACCACGGCCGGCACCACCGCGATCAGCAGCAGGGTGGCGATCACCTGCACGACCACGGCCCGCTCCGTCACGCGCCGCCAGAGAAACAGCGTCGTGATCGGCACGCCCCACACCAACAGCAACACGATCGCGAACTTCAGGATCGCCACGATGCTGTTGAGGAACAACCCGACAAGCACGCCCGCGGCGAGCAGCGCCGGCACCGCGAGGCGCGCCACGATCATGTAATGCCGCTCCGAGCGGCCGCGCACGAGGGGCTCGTAGAGGTTTTTCACCACGAGGCCGGAGAGCACCACGGACTGCGCGCCGAGCAGCGCGATTTTCCCGCCGAGGATGCCCGTGATCATGAGACCGATCAGCCCCACCGGCAGCAGCTCACGCGTCATCAGGCCCCACGCCTGATCCGGATCGGAGAGGCTCGGACCAAACAGGGCGATCGCGATCAAGCCGCAGAAGGCCCACGCGATCGTGACGAAGCGCTTGCCGAAGCCGCCGGTCACGGCGCCGAGCCGCGCGGCAAATTCGTCCTTGGCCGAACCCGAGATCGCCATGTTGCCCTGCGTGCCGCCGATCCCGATCAACTGCACGAGCAACAGCGCACCGATCGAATACCACGTGTATTCCGAGGCCGTGTCGCCGCCGAACAGGTTGAACATCACCGCGGGCACTTTCTCGTGCAGCGCCGTGAAACCGCCTATTCGCGCCAGCCCGAACGGAATCAAGATCACCGAAATCAGCACGACGAGGATCGCCTGGATGGCGTCGACGACGGCGGAGGCCTTGAGGCCGCCGAGCATGATGAAGATCGCCACGAGCCCGGTCGACACGAGGTAGAACGCGACGGGTTTGAGGTAGCTCACGTAAGGCTGGAGCGCGCCGCGTTTGTAATAATCGTTGAGCTCGTCGTAGCGCTTCGCCGTCACCTCGGGGAGCGGTGCGGCCTGGCGCTGTTTCCGCAGCTCGGCGAACTCATGGTAGTCGGCCACGCGCTGTTTCTCCTCCACCGAGTAGATCGCCGGATCTTTCACCATGAGCGGCTGGAGCGTCTTCAGCGCGACGACGTTCCCGCCCGCGATCACGCCGACGATCGCCACCATCAGCATCGTGATCGCGTAGAGCGTCGCGAGAAACGTGCTGCCGAAACGGTCGGCAAAGAGATCCGCCATCGTCGTGAGCCGCACGCGGCGGAACCAGACGT
This sequence comes from Verrucomicrobiota bacterium, assembly GCA_016235555.1. Classification (GTDB taxonomy): domain Bacteria; phylum Verrucomicrobiota; class Verrucomicrobiia; order Opitutales; family Opitutaceae; genus JACRKC01. Next base: position 49,258 of record JACRKC010000021.1, on the reverse strand, counting down.
TCATGAACCAGTAGTAGGGCGTGAGGAACAGCGTGATGAGCGCGAGCCACGCGCCGCCGGCGCCCTGCCGGTAAACGGAGCTGGCCGTCGTGGCGGCCTGGCCGGGGTCGGTCATGTTGCCGAAGCTCAGGAAAAACTGGAGCCACTTGCCGAGCGAGCGTCCGCCGAGGAAGAAATCCTTCCCATCCTTCACGCCGTGGGAAAAGATCTTCCCGATGGCGAGGACGGCAACGATGTAGGCGAGCAAAATGGCGCAGTCGATCCAGTGGAGGCCGAAAAACTTCATGGGGTTTGGGGCGAAAAGTGAAGGGTCCGAAACGGCGCAGTGCGAGCGATAGTTGCCGGCAATCATGCGCGCGCGCCTGAAATTTCACCCCGCCCCGCGGGCGATTCCGTGCATCGGACGGCGCCCGTCCCCTTTCCATGCTCGCACTCCGCGGAAACGCCCAACTACGTTGCCCGCCGCCACCATGAAACTACTCCGCTTCATCACCCTTTGGTTGGCAGGCCTGACCGCCTGCACGATCGCGTTCGGCGCCGAGGTCAAACCCGCCGCCAGGCCGGCACTCGCCGGCGACTACGCTGGCCAGTGGCGCGGGCAAAACGATGTCGGCGGCGCGCTCAAATTGAAATTCACCCGGAACCAGGAAGCCGCGTGGACCGCGGTAGCGACCTTCACGTTCGACGGCACCGATGTGCCCGCGACCACCAAGTCGCTGAAGGTCGAAGGCAACAAGATCGACCTCGTGATCGGCTGGGAAATCCAGGGCACCGCGGCGTCGAGCCACCTGAAGGGTGAGCTGAAGGACGACACGCTCGAAGGCAGCTACGACAGCACCACGGCCGAGGGCGCCGGCGTCGGCACGTGGAAAACCACGCGCACGCCGGCGCGTTCGTAAAGAAGATCGACCGGGCGATGCCGACGAACGTAGCGGCCGAGGTGAGGAGGCCGGTCTGAGGTGAATCGGCACCGCCCGCCTCGTCACCTCGACGGCTACGCGCGGCGTGGACCTCCATTGCGCTGTTCCTACTTCGTCGTGGGGCGCCGGCGACGAGCCGTTCCGGCGCCAGGCGTCCGGACCATTTCCGGCTCTGACCCATGCTAAGCCGCTACCGCCTCGTCGATTACGCCACGCAGGGCTATCTACTCTTCGTCGCGCTGGTCGCGCTCGCGTGGCGCGGCGACCACTGGGTCGCGTTGGTGGCCACCCACCTCGTGGTTGTCGCCGGCCTGCACGCGCTGATCTCGCGCCAGGATGAGGGCAGACTTTCGGAGGGCGCCGCTCCATCCGCTCCAAGCATGGACCGCGGATTCTGGGGCTACCTGCGCGAACTTTACCCGATCCTGCTCTACACCGGCTGCTACACCGAAATCGCGATCGTGAATCGCCTGCTCGGCACGCCGCGGCTGGACCCGTGGCTGCTGCGCGCCGATCACGCGCTCTTCGGCTGCCAGCCGGCCGTGGAGTTTCCGGCCGCGGCGACGCACCCGCTGTTCAGCGAGTTGATGCACGTCTCGTATTTGAGCTACTACCTGTTGGTCGGTGGCGTGGGCGTGTGGCTGCTCGTGCAGAACACCGCCGCATTCCGCCATTTCGTGACCGTGGTGTCGCTGGTGTTCTACGCGTGCTACGCGATCTACCTGTTTGTCCCGGCGGTCGGACCGCGGGTGCTGTTCGCCGATACGCCGGAGCGAGCCGCGTTCGTCTCGCTCTATGGTCACGCCCCTGCGCCCGCCCCCGCAGCGGACGGCGGCGAACCGGCGCGCAGGATTTTCGGGTTGATCGAGCGCCATGCGGAAATCCCCGGCGCCGCGTTTCCCAGCAGTCATGTGGCGGTGGCCTTCGTCACCGCGTGGTTTTCCTGGCGCTATCTGCGGCGCGTCCGCTGGGTGCACCTGCTTTTCGCGGTCAGCATCGTGTTTTCGACGGTCTACACGCAGGCCCACTACGCGGTCGACGTGCTCGGCGGGCTGATCGCGCTGGCGGTGTTCCTGCCCGCCGCCCAGGCCCTTTACGCGCGCGCCGAGGGTTCCTGTCGGCCGGCGTCGCACGGTCCGGCCTGATCGACGGCGGGATCGAGGTGGAGCGCGTTGACCCCAACGCGCTTTTTGTGGGAGGGGCTTTACGCCCCGAGGAGTCGCGGGGTAAACCCGCTCCCACCTTCAAACCAGCGCGTTGAGGTCAAGCCGCTCCACCTCGACTCAGCCAGGGTCGTGCAGTCGAGCGTAGAGGCCGACGTGAGGAGCCCGGCCTGGGGTGAATCGCAATTTCCAGTCTCGTGACCTCGGCGGCTACTTTCTTTCGCACCATCCGACTGCAACGTTGGTCCAGACGCCCGCGCTCACACGGGTCGCGCGTAGACGCGGTAGGTCTTGTAGGGTTTCGCCGAAAACGCCTCGAGCAACCGCAGCAGCGGCACGTTGTCTTCGAGAATCCACGAGGCCTCGGCACCGGCGAAACCCAGCGCGTGCGCCTTGCGCAGCGACTCCGCGAACATCATCGCTTCGAGTCCGCGCCGGCGAAACTCGCGTCGCGTGCCCAGCGCCACCACGCGCAGCAACCGCGGTTGCTTCCAGCCGAGCAGATACGGCAGCGCCTTCACCAATCCGGGTGAAAGCATACGCCCGCGCAGCGGCCGGAGAATCTCATTCGCATCCGGCACCGCGAGGAGGAAGCCCGCCACCTCGCCGCCCTGCTCCGCGATCCACACCAGGCCCTCCACCACGAGCGGCACGAGCCGCTCGGCGAGCAGGTTGATCTCGCCATCGGTGAGCGGCACGGCGCCCCAGTTTTTTTCCCACGCCTCGTTGAAGACTCGTTTCAACTTCGGCACATCGGCCGCGACCGTCGACTTCAGCACCGGCCGCACCGTGAGCTGCGGATGCCGGCGCCGGAAGTCGGCCGCGATCCGTTCCAACCGCACCAGCGGCGCCTCCGCCAGGTCGAGGTAGAATGCGATCAGATCCTTCGCCTTCGCAAACCCCGCCGCCTCCACCAGCCGGCGCAGGTAGGGCGGATTGTAGGTCATCATCAGCACAGGCGACGAATCGAAGCCGTCGATCAACAGGCCGCACTCATCGTTGATCGAGGGGTTCATCGGCCCGACGAGACGATCGCAACCGGCCGCGCGCGCCCACGCGCTCACCGCCTCGAACAGCACCGCCGTCACCGCGACATCGTCCACACTCTCCAAGAATCCGAAATGGGCCGCGCGCTCGCCATGCACGGCGTTGTGCGTGGCATCGACGATGCCCGCGATGCGCCCGACGTCCGCGCCGTGGCGCACCGCGACCCACAACTGCATCCGGGCGTGTTGGAAAAACGGATTCTGCGGCGCGAGCACCTGATGCGCCTCGGAGTCGAGCGGTGCCACCCAGAGCGGATCATTGCGATAGAGGCGATGGGCCAGCCGCAGGAAGCGGCGGCGATCCGCGGCGCGGGTGTGGTCCAAGGAAACGAGTGCCACTGATCCGGACATGGGCCGGACGGTAGGCGGGCGGCGCGCCGAGGTCGAGTTGGACGATGATGGGGACGGGCGCTCCGAGGTAGGCAGGTCTGTGACAAGCCCTTTCGGGCGATGCGTGTTCGAGGGCGGGTCACAGACCCGCCCTGCTCCAGGAACCCGCTCCGGAGAAGCCGCGCGACTATCTCGACGCGAGGCAGCAGAAGTCGTCGGCAGAGGTTTGCCCTTCCGCAGCGGCGGGCGTCCCTGCCCGCCGACGCTCGGGCGAAAATCCTGAACCGGCGGGCAGGGAGGCCCGCCGCTACCTCGGGACTTCTGGCGTTTGCTCAGTTCTCCTGCTTTGCCGCCTTCTTCTTCCCGCCTTTTTTCTTTTTCTCACCGGAATCTGCGGCGGCCGTCGGCTCGTTCTTCGTCGGCATCGGTGCCTTGATGGCGGTGCGCCAGGCGACGAGCTTGGCGTAGAGTTCCTGCCGTTTCTCGGGGCTGGTCGCGGCCAGGTTGTTCTTTTCCCCGATGTCCTCGCGGAGATTGTAGAGCTCGATTTTCCCGTCTTCGAGGAACTCCATCAACTTCCAGTCGCCCGCGGTGATCGTCGTGACCGGCGTCGTGCGCCACTGGTCCACGCCCGCGCCGAGGTAACCGGGAAAATGCTGGTAAAACGCGTCGCGCTTCAGCTGCGCCTTCGCACCGAGCATGAGGGGCGCGAAACTTTCGCCGTCGAACACCTGCTGCCCGGGCAATTTCGCACCGGCCAGCGCGGCGAACGTCGGATACATGTCGACGTGGACGAGCGGCGTGTTGTTGGCGGTGCCGGGCGCGATGCGGCCGGGCCAGCGCACGATGAACGGCACGCGCGTGCCGCCTTCGTAGAGGCTGCCCTTGCCGCTGCGCAGCGGCGCGTTGTCGGTGATGTCGCCGCCGTTGCCCTTCTTGATGCCTTCGCGGATGTAGCCGCCCACGCCGCCGTTGTCGCTGGAGAAGATCAGCACGGTGTTGTCGGCGATCTTGAGCTCGTCGAGCAGCGCCATGATGCGGCCGACACTCTCGTCCACGCTCGCGATCATCGCGGCGTAGGTCGGGTTGTCGTGGCCGCCCACCCCGGGCTTCGGTTTGAATTTCGCGATCAACTCCGGTTTCGCGTGGTGCGGCGAGTGGACGCCGAAATGCGGCAGATAAAGGAAGAACGGCCCGTCCTTTTTGCGCCGGATGAAATCGACCGCCTTGTCCGTGAGAAAATCGGCGAGATACTGGCCCTTCGGGTAGTCGGTCTTCGGGTTGGTCTCGAAGTCGAAGTGCGCGCCCATGCTCACGATCGCCTCGTCGAACCCGCGCTTGCCCGGCAGGTAATCGCCCTGCTGGCCGATGTGCCACTTGCCGAACATCGCGGTGGCGTAGCCGGCGGTCTTGAGCGTGGCGGGGAGCAAAATGCGGTCGAGCGGCAGGTTGGTGACGTTGTCGACCGGGCGCAGTGGTCGTGAATTCCACGCGAAGCGATCGATGCCGCCGACGGTGTAGACGCCGGTGCGCGCGCCATACTGGCCGCTCATGATCGCAGCACGCGTGGGCGTGCAGTTCTGGCAATTGTGGTAGTTGGTGAACCGCATGCCCTGCTTGGCGAGGCGATCGATGTTCGGCGTCTCGTAGTATTTCGAGCCGAAGCAGGCGACGTCCGTGTAGCCGAGATCGTCGGCGAGGACGTAGATGATGTTGGGCTTGGTGTCGGCGGCGAGGGCGGCGGACGCGAGAGCGAGGGCCGCAACTGCGAGGCGGAGGGTATTTTTCATGGGGCGAGGCGGAGCGAAATTTGCATGGTCACAGATGAACCACGTCGGAAATTGGCGAGAGGCGTGCGTGGACACGACTCGTCACAAGTCCGGTCGTTTGCACCTTCGACTCGTTCGGCACCTTTCGGACTATCCACATGACCTGCCATTTCGTGATCCGCCAAACTCCCCCGTCCCTACGCAAGGAAATCTCGGACCCTTGTGGGCCTTCTTCACTGACCCAAGCTTTCGCTGTGTCGCCAGATACAACTACCTTTCCAACGGCCATGCTGAAAGCCGAGCGTTCTTCTGCGCGCACAATACGAATGGCAGGCCGATCAAGGCCACCGATAACTCGCCTGATTCCTGTGCGTTGTCCGAAATCTTCGACGAACGCATCATGCTCCGGAATTACCCACCACTTGCCGTCGTTTTTGATGCGCTCGGAGTAAATGGCCATGCGAATCTCATGCTCGTCCTTGGAGTAAGCGATGCCACCCACGCGACCGGACGCTGGTGAACTTTCGCAACCGGCAAGAAGTGCTGCAACGACGGCTAAAATCGATAACGCAAAGACAGCCTTCATTGCCTAATTGTGTCATTCTCCTGCACTGAACACGACGCTACGCCTGCTTGTTAGGTGCGGCGAGAGCAGTTCACTCCTGTTTGTTCTTCTTCTTGTTCTTTTTCTGCTTCGGCGTGCCGTCGGCGTTGTTGTCGGTCTTGCCGCCGGCGGGGTTGAGGTCGGCGAGGATCGTCGTGAGGCGCTGCCGGGCGGCCTTGCTCTCGGATGTGTCGGCCGACGCGGGCACGGGTTTCTCGACGAACGGCGCATCGCTCATGTCGAAGAGTTCGTGCGCCTGGTTCATCTTGTAGCCGCGCTCGCGCACATACCAGTTCCCGCCGAGTTGCACGTAGGCGTAGCTGCGCGGGTTGCCCGCTTGGCCGTGGAGCTGCGTGGCGAAACTCACGCCGTCGTATTTGAAGCCGGCGGGGAGCTTTGCCTCGGCCACGTCGGCGAAGGTCGGGAGGAGATCGGCAAAGCTGATGATGTCCGTCGACACCCGTCCGGCGGGCGTGACGCGCGGCCAGTTGGCGATGAACGCCACGCGCGAGCCGCCTTCGAGCATGGTGCCTTTCTTGCCGTTGATCGCGCGGCCGCCGATCGTGGTGGGGAAGTCGAGCGCGGTGCCGTTGTCAGCGGTGAAGATCACGAGCGTGTTGTCGCGCACGCCGAGTTTCTCGAGCTCGGCGACCACGGCGCCCACCTGCTTGTCCATGTAGGCGATGTTGTCGTTGTAGAGTTTTCCGATGTCGGTGGTGTCCTTGGCGGAATCGGAGGTGCGCAGGATCGGGCCGTGCACGTGGTGCATCGAGTAGTAGAAGAAGAACGGCTGGTCCTTGTGGCGGCGCATGAAGTCGACCGCGAACTGGTGCACGACATCGCCCGCGTAGGTGCCCTCGGGCACGGTCTTCTCGCCGGTGTGCTGCTGATGCGTGGTCTGCCAATACCACCCGCCCGCTGTCGGATCGGTGGTGTATTCGTCGTAACCCCAGTCCTTCGGCGTCTCGCCGACCTGCCGCCATTTGCCAGCCATGCCGGTGGCGTAGCCGGCCTCTTTCAGCACCCGCGCCACCGGGCGCTCGTCGGCGGATTTCGCCCCGGGACCGCCCGGGCGCCACGACATGTTGGTGATGCCGCCGGTGCGGAACGCATAGCGGCCCGTGTTGAGCAGGCAGCGCGTGGGGCCGCAGAGCGGGGAAGCGTAGCACGTCTCAAAGCGCACGCCGCCCGCGGCGAGCTTGTCGATGTTGGGCGTCTTGCGCACATCGGCGCCGTAGCAGCTCACTCCGTCGAGCCCGAGGTCGTCGGCGAGGATGAGGACGATGTTGGGTCGTGAGACCGACGCGGCGACGGCGGAACCGGCGGTGAGCAACGCCGCGACGAGCGAGAGTAGGGTGCGTTTCATGGGGTGGAGAGCATCGAGTAACAGTGCCAAAGAGACGGGTCGGGGCCGCCCGCGTTACTCAGAAGGTGGCTACGGCGTTTTCTTGTTTTTTCCCGCCTTCTTCTTGGCGTTCGGGTGGAGCGAAAGGCCGGGGAACACCGGATCGATCAACTCCTTGTTCCACGCCTCCAGCGCACCCGCGAGGCGCGCGAGCACGGCGGGGTTGGCCGCGGCGACGTCGCGCGATTCGCCGATGTCGCTCGCGAGATGGTAGAGTTCGTCGGACTTGCCCGCGCCGCGCACGAGCTTCCAGTCGCCTTCGCGCACGGCGAGCAGGGCACCGTTGCGCCAGAAGAGCCGCTCGTGCGGCGCGCCGGATTTCTCACCGGTGAGATAAGGCAGCAGGTTGACGCTGTCGTATTTCCTGTCCGTCGGCATCGGCGCGCCGGCCACGGCGAGCGACGTGGCGAACACATCCACCGAACTCACCGGCCGGTCGTCGCTGCGTCCGCCGGAGATTTTTCCGGGCCAGGCGATCAGGAACGGCACGCGCACGCCGCCTTCGTAGACGGTGCCTTTGGCCCCGCGCAGCGGCGTGTTGTCGGAGCCGTTGATGCCGACCGGCCCGCCGTTGTCGGAGAAGAAAAACACGAGCGTGCGCGACTCCTGCCCGCTCTCGTGCAGCGCGGCGAGCGTCTCGCCGATGGCGTCGTCCATCAGGCTCACCTGCGCGGCGTATTTCTGGCGCGTGGGATCCTTGATCACGGCGAAGCGCGCGAGTCGCTCGGGCGTGGGCTCGTGGGGCGTGTGGGGCGCGTTGAAGGCGAGGTAGAGAAACCACGGTTCGCTCGCGTGCCGCTTCACAAACGCCGCCGCCTCGCGGCCGAACGCCTCCGTGAGATGCGCCGGCGTCCCGACCGTCACGCCGTTGCGCTCGATCGGGACCTGGTATTCGACCGCGGCATTGATCTGCCACTCGCGGAAACGGTGCCCGCCGCCGATGAAGCCATACGTCTCGGCAAACCCGCGTTTCTGCGGGGCGAACTCCGGCGCCGCGCCGAGGTGCCACTTGCCGATCCAGCCCGTCACGTAGCCGGCGTCGCGCATCCGCGCCGGCAGCAGCGTCTCGCTCGTCGGCAGCCCTTCGCGGTGATCGGTGGGTTCGTAGAAGGGATTCCGTTCATGGCCGAAACGCTGCTGGTAACGTCCGGCCATGAGCCCGGCGCGCGTCGGCGAACAGAACGGATGCGTGACCGACCCGCTGGTGAAGCGCACGCCGGATTTCGCGAGCCGGTCGAGGTGCGGCGTCGGGATGTCCTTCGCGCCCTGGAAGCCGGTGTCGGCGTAGCCTTGGTCGTCGGAAACGATGAGGAGGATGTTCGGACGGGATGATTCGGCGGCACGCACCGAGAGCCAACCGAGGGCCATCGCGCAGGAAAGCAGGAGCGAACGTTTCATCATGGGAAATCGGGGTCGCCCACGCTCGCGTTTCCCGCTGCGCTGCGCGACTTCAAAAAGCTCCGCTGCGCGTCGCACTGCCGCCAGCAACGGAGGGGCGCTTTTCCAAGCGCCCAAACATCGGCGGTTGGAAAACCGCCGCTCCGCCCGCCTCGCCGGTCCTCCGCTTACCGCCGCGCCGCAAACCCCGCCGGCAGCAGCGCGTGCACCGTGCGCACGATGCGCTCCTCCACGTCGGGCGCGAGGCGCGTGGGCAGGCCGTAGTAGTCCATCGCGGCCTCCGCTTCGTAGCCGCCCTCCGCCAGGATGCGCGTCGACGGGATGTAGCACGGCACGTGGTTCGCGTAGGCGTTGACCCACACGCGCGCCGCGCCGAGTTCGCGCTTCAAGCGCAACGCATAATCCGCGACCACCTCGCCGCCCAGAAACACCATCGCGAACTCATCGCCAAACGCCCACGCCTGCACCGGATAGTCGATTCCCGCCGGCAGCGGCTGCCCGGCGTCGAGCCTCCGCAAGAACTGCGCGGCGGCGTAGGCGACGTTGGGCTTGCCCTTGAGTCGCTCCCGCAACTCCCCGCGCGTCACCGTGCGCGCCACCGGGATCGCGATCCGCTGGAACTTCGCGCTCGTCACGCGGCCCACCGGGCGCAGCTCGCCGGCGAACAACCGCGCCACCTCCGCCGCCACGGTTTTCCCGTGCGTGGCGACCTCGGGCAAACCGCGCGGCTGCGGGTCGGCATCGGCCCCGCAACCGATCGTCACGAGCGCCGCGGCGCCCGGATGGGCGGCCTCGAGGCGGGTGGCCGCATCGCCGGCCCAGTCGGGGTGGATGAAGTTGTCGCCGCCCTTCAGCACCGTGCAGTGGCACGCGTAGTTCACGAGCACCGCCCGCACGGCCCCGCTTTCGTCCACCGCGCGCAGCACCGGCAGCGCGTGGTCCACCACGCCGCCCGGTTGGTCGGTGTAGCCGGCGTGTTTGCCGTCGACGATTTTCCGGCGGTTGACGGCGAAACTCGCCGTGCCCTGCGCCCAGGAAAGCCGCGCGGGCTTGCGATCGGCGAGGGCGGCGAACGCCGCCGCGATCATCTTTTCCCGCAAACGATCCGTGAAGCGCGCGATGTGCGCGGTCGCCTCCGCCGGCAGGTCGCGCGAAAACATGAACGGGATCGCGCCCGCGATTGCGGGTCCGGTGTGCTGATGCGTCGCGCACACGGCGATGCGCTCGCGGGTGATGGCGGGGTGCTGCGCGCGGACGGCGGCGGCGACGGCTTCGCTCAGCGCCTCGCTCATCGCGATCACCTCGGCGGCCACGAGCACCACCGGCCCGTCCGCATCGGAGCCGATCGCGAGCGCGCGCACGTGCAGGGGTGCGGCGACGATCCGCGCTTCGTCGGTGCGTTGCTGGTAGCCCGCCAGCATGACCGGCGTGTCGGGGGTGGCATCCAGGCGGGCGACGCCGACCGGGACCAGCGGCCCCGCTGCGCGCGAGGACGGCGACGCCAGCAGGATGGTCAGCGCAAGCAACGCGAAGGGCATACGTGGGGTCATGGGGGAGCGGCGGTTTTTCCCACGCAATCGTCCGACCACGCACACCGCAAGCGCCGGAAGCATCCGCCCCGTAGCGGCCGAGGTGACGAGGCCGGCGGCGTTGGGACGAACGACGTTTGTCATCCACTGTGTCACGCGAAATTGGGCGGCAGAGAGTCCGGCGGTTTGGGGAGCGCGCCCGTCTCGGGTGCTCGGGCCGGCGTCTCGCCGACACCTCCGAGGCCCTCGGCGGGACGCCGAGGGCAGCCCGCGGGACGCGGGCGCTCCCCGGACCACCGCTGTCACCCAATGATGCGAATCCAGTAAAACCAGTTACGTCTCGCTTTTGGTCTCTTGGTAGGGGCGTCGCTTGACGACGCCCGCGCTGCGCAACCTGGGCGCCGACAAGCGGCGCCCCTACAGTCCAGATTCGAGCCGTAAATGGTATCAGGGATGACAAACCCGGCAGCCGCCCTGCCGTTGCGATCTCCGTAGCGGCAAGCACCAGCGAGCCGACCATCCGCGCCACTCAGCCAACGATGCAGACGAAATCCGCGCAGCGAGGTAGCAGCCAAGGTCACGAGGCTGGTGGCAGTCGTTCACTCATCGCCCGCCTCCTCACGTCGGCGGCTACGGCCGACGGTAGGGTTACGGCTCGGTCGACGCCTGCTTTCCGTCGCCGGCCTGCACCCACGCCTCGTTGAAGTGCGCGTGCTTGATCGCCTTCGTCGCGGGTTCGCCGCCGGCGGGTTTCGGCACGGCGTTGCGGCTGAGAAAATAGCTGTAGCTCGTATGCAGCGAGCCGTCGCGCGTCTGGATGATCGACGGATAGTGATACGATCCGGCCGCCGCACCGGGCGCGTCGCGCTCGAGGTGACGCGTCCATTTCCACGTGTGCCCCTCGTCGTCGGAAATTTTCACCGCGAGACTGTGGCGGCCCTGCTCCGTGTCGTTGCCGATGAACACCCAGTGGCCGTTGCGCAGCTTGATCAGGTCGGTGCCGGCGCCGGGGTTGGGTAGATCGAGGTCGACCACCGTCGACCACGTCTCGCCGCGATCCGGCGACTCGCTCGCCTGCACGCGATGCGGCGGCGGACCGTTGTCGCGCATGTAGGCCACGAGCGAGCCGTCGCGGCGCGCGACGAGGCTCGGCTGGATGTTGCCGGCGCCGATGAGCGGCGTGCTCGTGCGCCACGTGCGCCCGCCATCGTCGGTGAACGCCATCAGCGAAAAACTGAATCCATCGTGGTAAAGCGGCACGATCAGCCGGCCGCCGTCGAGCCACACGGGATGCGCGCGCGTCATCCAGCCGAGGCGGCGGTAAAGTTCGTCGCCGGTGTGCCGCCGCATCGCATCGAGAAACTCCCCGGACTCCTTCCGCTGCTTGTCGGTGAGCGGGAGTTGTTTCAAGGCGGTTTCCAGCTCCGGCAGCCGGCGGGCGACCGCGGCCTCGAACTCCGCGCCGGGCGTCACGTGCACCACTTCGCTCGTCTCCCAGCGCGGCGCACGGTCGCCGGCGTAGTCGCGGCTCGTGCGCACCTTCAGCAGCGCGCTCTCCCACGTGTGCGCGAGGATGGTCGTGTAGAACAGCCACAGGCGGCCATCCGGGCCGAGGGTCATGCACGGGTTGCCGTCGGGATAGCCGGGCGTATCGGCGAGCTGGAAACGCGCGCTCCACGTCTTTTCGCCCCGCCGGAGCCGCGCGCCTTCGATGATCACATCGTCGGCCTTGCGCTCGCCGGAGCCGTGAAACCAGCACACGAGCAAATCGCCGGCGGCGGTCTCGACGATGCACGACCCGTGGTTGTGCCACGCTTCGAGTGGAAAGAGCAGTTCCGCGGAGTGGAAGGGTTTTTCGTCGGCGGCGCTCGCGCGCACAACCACGGCGCAAAGCGCCAGCCACCCGTAATACAAAGTTGAAGAACCGAACAGAATTTTGGAACAGGAAGTTCGGGAAGGACGGGAAGGCGTCAGTGCCCGATCTTTCCGCTCTTCCCGGCCTTCTTGTTCAGATCGTTCAGTTGTGGTGTCAGCCGTGCTGGGCGGGAACCGTCCCATGGCCTTCATACCTTTTCCGGAATCACAAACGGCGGGCGTTGCGCCTCGTGCAGCAGGTAACGCGCGCGGGCGAGCGCCGCCTCGTCACCGGAGTCGAGCTTCACGATGCCGTCGCCGCTCGGCTCGAGATCCATCCACGGACCGAGCGCCAGTTTCTGTTTCGTGAGATCGACGCCGTGCACGCCGAGATGCGCCTGCATATTGCGCGCGAGTTCGCCGGCCACGGGCATCGACTCCAGCGCCTTGGCGATCTGCGCGGGCGCGGCGGGCGCGCCGACGCGCAGCGAGATGTTGCCGAAATGGCAGAGGCCGGCCGAGCCGTGCCCGATCTCGGGCGGCGCCGCGAGGTCCAACGCGCGCCGGCTGCGCACGGCGGAGAGGAAGTTGTTGAGGTGCGTGGCGCCGCCGCCATCGCCGCCGAATTTTTCAATCACCTTGCCGCTCGGATCGTAGGCCGCGCAACCGGTCAGGCCGGCGAGGTAACCGCCTTCGCACACCGCGGCGACCCCCACGCGCGTGCCGTGGATCGCGTCCGAGTAATTCACGTCGGGCTTCGCCGGCAGCGCGCGGCCCTCGTAGATCACCGGCGCCTCGGGATAATCATAGAACGCGAGCTGCGTGTTGGGCGTCTCCGCGCAGTCGTCGACCACATAGCGCCCGCCGAGGCCGAGCACGCGGCGCGGCGGCGCCTCGCTGCGCACGATGCGGCGCGCGATGTCGAGCAGGTGCACGCCGTTGTTACCGAGCTCGCCGTTGCCGGTGTGCCACATCCAGTGCCAGTCGTAGTGCAGCTTGTCGCGCTCGAGCGGCACCACAGGCGTCGGGCCGCAGAAGAGGTCGTAGTTGACGTCGGTCGGATACCACGGTGTGCGCTTTCCGATCGGACCGCGGCGCGAGAGGTAGAGGCAGTGGACGTATTTGAGTTTCCCGAGCCGGCCCTCGTGCAGCCACTTGATGCCGGCGGCGAGCCCGCTCTCCGAGCGATACTGCGTGCCCACCTGCACCACCCGTTTGTATTTCGCGGCGGCCTCGATGAGCTTGCGGCCTTCCCACACGGTGTGGGTCATCGGCTTTTCAACGTAGACGTCCTTGCCGGCCTGGCAGGCCCACACCGCGAGCAGCGCGTGCCACTGGTTGCCGGTGACGACAAACACCGCATCGACGTCCGCGCGCGCGAGCAGCTCCCGCGGATCGTTCGTCGTGAACGGCACGACCTGTTTCCCCTCGAAACTCTTCTTCGCCCGCGCGAGCGCCACCGGGTCGAGATCGCAGAGCGCGACCACGCGCGTGTCGGCGCGCTTCGCGAGGATGTTCATGTGCTGCGTGCCCTTGCCGCCGAGACCGATCACGCCGATGCGGATCGCCTCGTTGGCGCCGGCCGATGCCGCCCACGTCGAGGGCCGGAGCCCGCGCGTGGTGAGCGCGCCGACGCTCAACGCGGCGGCGGATTTGAGGACAAAGGAACGACGGCTGAGGATCGGCATGGCGGGGATGAGGCTCGCCCGATCCAAGACTCAACCACGGACGTGACAAGCCAGCACTGCCGCCCGGCGGCAGGCAGGGCGCATCCCAGTTTCTTGCAGTCCGGAGAGAGCGAAGGAGCGGCGGTTTTCAACCGCCGAGCTTGGGCGCTCGGAAAAGCGCCCCTCCGCAGTGCAGGAAAGTGAGATGCGCCCCGGCAGGCACGCGCGTGAACTTCTGCGTTGAGCCGCCCATCGCCCAAGTCGAAAGTGCTGGTTTCAACCATCGTGGCCACTCTCTCCGCGACCGTCCGGCTCGCTGCCGAAAAAGTCTTCACGCTTCCATCCGCCGGGGCCTCCGCGCCTCGCGCGCCGGAAATCACCTGGCCCGCCGGCGCGCCGCTGCTGGTGGTGCTGGCCGCCGGCCGGGGCACGCGGTTTGGCGCCGAGCCCAAGTGCATCCAGCCGGTCGGCGGCACGCCCCTGGCACGGCACTCGATTGATAATTTCCGCGCGACGTTTTCCCCCGCGCCTCCCGTCGTCGCAATCGTCGGCTACCGGCACGAAACGGTCTCCCGCGCCCTTGGGCCGGATAACGTCTACGTGTTGTCCGACGACCCCGCCGCCGGGACGGCATTCGCCGTGTTCGAGGCCTTCTCCCTTGCCGCGATCCTGCCCGCAAACCCGCTGGCGGTCGTCACCATGGGCGACCGGATCGTCCCGACGGAGACGTTCCGCCGTCTCCTCGACAAGCACACCAAAGACAATGAAGCCGATCTCACGCTGCTCACGGCGCGCCACCAGCCGCCGCGTCATCTGGGCAAGGGCCGTGTCCTGCGCAACGAAGCGGGCCGCGTCACGCGCATCGTGGAGGAAAAGGACATCGCGGCGGAGAGCGACGCCGTCACCCGCCAGGCGCTGCACAATCTCACGGAGACCAACTGCCCGCTCTACGCGATCCGCGCCCGGACGCTCCATCGTCTGCTCTCGCCGCTGAACAACGCCAACGCCCAAGGGCAGTTTTATCTGACCGACATCGTCGAGGCGCTTGCGGCCGAGGGCGGTGAAATCCGCACGATCACCACCGAGCCTGCTGACTCCGACTACGATCTGTTGTGCGCCGACGTCACCCGACCCGGAGACCTGGCGGTGCTGGAGGGCGTGCTTCGGCGCCAGCAGGGCCTCGACGCGGTCACCCCCACGCCGGACGAAGTCGAAGGCGCCGCCCAAGCCATCGCCGCCGGACGCCCGAAAAACCAGATCGCCTCGATCGCCCGCCAGCTGGCGGAAATCGTCGAGAGTGACGCACGGGAGAAACTCGGCTGCGCCGGGGCAGATCCGGTGGCGATCGGCATCTCCGGCGGCCGGCTGCGAATCGCGTTCATGCATCCCGACATGGGGCGTTTTTTCGGCCCGGCCTGGCAGATGCCGATCGGCGCCGGCTCCGAGGCCAGCGGCGAACAAATCGTCGTCGTCGCCCAGGCCACCGACGACCGGCGGCTTCACCTCTATCCGCTCAACCCGAAATATCGCGAGAACATCAACCACCTCGCCGCCGACGACGAGATCATGTTTCCCGGCGCCGAGATCGCCGACTGGCATTCCTACGAGCATTTCGGCACCCGCATGAGCGAAACGCTCCTGCTCTCCCTCGGCTACTTCAGTGACGACGAAATTGAAGCCCGGCGGAAAAAGGGACTGCCGTTGCCGCCACCGAGCCTGCGCGTGGCATCCAACATGCGCCGGCCCTTCGCCCTCGTCGCGAATGCCCTCGCGTCATTCCGCACGCTGCGCGACGGCCACCTCGGCGCCCGGGTGCAGCAACAGTTGGGGCGCCATCGGTTCGGCGGCCTGCGGCTCCTGTGCACCGGCGATATTCCGCAAGGCGGCTTCTCCAGTTCATCGGCACTGACGGTCGCCACCAAGAACGCGTTGAACCACCTGTTCCGGCTCGAGGTGCCGGGCGATGTGCTGGTCCATCTGGCCTGTCAGGCCGAATACGGCACCGGCGTGCGCGCGGGCTCACTCGATCAGGCCACCGAGCAGAAAGGCCGCGTCGGCCAAGGCACGTTGATTTCATCCAACCCCGCGGACAACTACCGGATCCTGGCCACCTATCCCGTGCCCGCCGATCGCTTCCGGGTTATCTTTCCTTACAGTGTAGAGCGTGATCGCACCGCGTGGCGGTGGTCAGGTGGTCTCTATGCGGAAACCACCTCGGATGAGCGGCTGACCGCGGGGGAGTGGCGCAAACTCACCGGCAAATCCGCTGAAATCGCCGCGATTCTCACGCGTCTGCCGGTGGATCAGGATTTCTTCAAGAAGATCGAGGCCGATCTCCTCGACGACGGCCGGTTGGACACCGCCAACCGCGCTTGGGCCGCCGCGGTCCTTGCCCGCCTGCCCCGCCGAATCGCCCGGGATGAGTTGCGCGCGCGCGTCGTCGCCGAGCGCGACTGGTATGCCGGCGAGCTGCAACGCGTGCATAACCTGGATCGCACCGCAGCCCTCGGCAAAGCCGACACCACGATCGAGGCACTGTTTGCGGGTTGGCGGGAACCGCGGTTTCGCCACACGGAGCCCGGCGTCCCGCTGCGTGCGATGGTGGCCTACCTCTTCAGCGAGGTCGCGAAAAACTTCCACCTCATCCGCCATCCCGGGGAGTGGATCGCATGTGTGACGCGGTCGCAGCGCGGCGACCGCAGCCTGGCCATCGACCCGCAGCGGCTGCCGGAACGCGCCGTCTTGGAGCAAGAGCAGCCATGGGAAACGGGACTCGCCGGCCCCGAGCGCCTCGCTGCCTGGCTCGAACGCTGCGGCGCGAAACCGTATGATTTCGATGCGGAGCTCGACGACGCCACGCTCGCCGGCGCGGTTCCGCCCGAGTTTCACCTCTGGGCCGGTGGCAGCTTCTTCCGCGGCCTCGCGCTGATCGACCTCGCGGAAGCGATGTTGAAGCGGGCGTTTGGCGAGGACGCCGTGGCCGTCCGCGTCAACGCCGCCGGCCAGGGCGATTATTTCCAGGCCCACCTGGATACGACCCGCGTCGATCCCGAAGCCGTGAAGCAGTTTCTTCGCGTTGCGTTCTACCGGCGTTTTGCCCTGACGCCGGACCCGGAATTCGTCGAGACCAGCCCGGGCGGCGGGGCGGTGGGCGTAAGCCTCAGCCGCTTCTCGTCCTTGCCCGCGGTCATCGCCTGCCTGCGCGCCATGGCCGCCGCCTGAACATCCAGCCAGATTGCCCGATTAGCGGGCGCCCGGTCGCACCTGCGACGACAGCTCGTGCACCTTCGCCACGATGCGTTCCTCCAGCGCCTCGTCCCACGGCGCCGGATGCACGGAGCTGTAGCGCATCGCGCCTTCGGCTTCGTAACCGCCTTCGCGGCGCACGCGCCGGCTCGGGATGTAGCCCATGACATCGTTCGAATAACCCGCCAGCCACACCGCACCATCGCCCGCGAGTTCGCGTTTCAGGCGCAGCGCGTAGTCCACGCACACTTCGCCGCCGAGTGCGGCGAGCAGCACCGCGTCGCCGAGTCGCACCACCTGCACCGGATAAGGATAACTCGCCGGCAACGCCTCGCCCGCGTCGAGTTTCCCCAGAAAGAATTTCGCGTGCGCCACCTCGACCGCGTCTTTCGATGCGGCGCGCACCTGAAAATCTTCGCGCGTCGGTTTCGGCCCGTAATCGAGCGCAATCTCGGCGAGCGCCACGCGCAATTCGCCGCGCACCAACCGCGGCGCCACACCCAAGGCCGTCTCGACGCCATTGGCCAGCGCGCGCCCGTGCTGGCGCGCGAGTTCGACCGTGCCGCGCGGGTAGGGATTCTGGTCGCCGCTCGCACCATTGAGGAAGAGCGCGACCGCGCCGGGATGCGCCGCTTCGACGCCGGTCTGCGCGTAACCGGCGTAATCGGCATTCCACTGATAAAGCGCGAGGGTCGTGGCATGACATGCGTAGCCGAAGAGCACCGCGCGCAGCTGTTTTCCGTCCGGACTCGTCACGCGCAGCACCGGCACGTCGTGGTCGACCGGCCCGTCGGGATTCGCACTGTTCTGGAAGCCGCGCGGCGTCGGCAACCGGCGGTTCATGGCGAAGCCCGCCCGGGCGTGCGAATAGCCGAGCTGGGCAGGCGCAAGCTGCTTCAACGCCTCGCCCACCACCGCGACCAGCTTGTCTTCCAGCGACCGCACATATTCCTCCGCCTCCGGACGGAGCGCCAGCTCCTCGGGCTTCGCGCTCACCCAACGCGAGCGGAACTCCGGCCCGCTGTGTGTATGCGAGGCATTCAGCAGCAACGATTCCGCCGCGAGCCCGTGCGCCTCCCGCACGCGTCGCTCAACCGCTTGCCGCAACACCCTCGGCACGCCGATCAAGTCCAGCGTCACCACCACGAAACGCCGGCCCCGCGCATCTTCCAGCACCAGCGCCTTGGCGAAAAGGTCCGTCTCCTTCCCCTCCGCCGGCCGCGTGCGCGCTGCGAATCCCGCCATCCACAGATTCTTCTCCGGTGTGATCGCCACGGACGCGGCTCCCGCGCGCCACATCTCCTCCGCCCCGATCCGCCCGCCCGCCAATGTGATCACCCACAGGAGCGCGACGCGCCCATAACCAGGACAATAACGCAGGACAAAGGCGGGGCGGGG
The DNA here is from genome assembly GCA_016235555.1 of Verrucomicrobiota bacterium. Lineage (GTDB taxonomy): Bacteria > Verrucomicrobiota > Verrucomicrobiia > Opitutales > Opitutaceae > JACRKC01. The sequence goes on along the minus strand of JACRKC010000021.1, from coordinate 30,929 downwards.
CATGGTGCAGCGACCGTAGGCCAACCGGAGACCGGTTCAAGCGTAGCAACGGCCACTACGCCCCGCGGGCTAAAACGAATCAGCTCTTGAACGCCTGCGTCACGCGCTGGCACGCTTTCCCCAACCACCCCCTGCCACCGATGACCACCCAACCCGTCAGGCGCAGCGCGCTGCGTGCGCCACTCACTCCGTTCCGTTTGTTCGCTTCGCGCGCTCTTGGTGCCGCCGTGCTCACTGCGTCCGCGCTTGTGGCCCAGTCGGCCACACCCCCGAAAACCACCGCTGCCGCCACCACCTCCGCCGCCCCGGAGGAGGCCGTCCAGCTCACGCCCTTCGTCGTGCAGGACAACGTCGACACCGGCTACGCCGCCACCAGCACGCTCGCCGGCACGCGCCTGCGCACCGATCTGCGTGACGTGGGCGCGGCGATCTCCGTCGTCACCTCGCAGTTCCTCGCCGACACCGCCTCCGTCAACGCCCGTGACGTCCTCGTCTACACGACGGGCACCGAGGTGGGCGGTGTGCTTGGCAATTTCTCCGGGGTCAGCACCGGCAACGGTTTCGCCAACGCCGAGGCGCTGCTCCAGAGTCCGCAGAACTCCACCCGCGTCCGCGGTCTCGCCGGCGCCGACCTCACCCGCGATTTCTTCCTCACCGACATCCCGCTCGACTCCTACAACACCGAGCGCGTCGACATCTCGCGCGGCGCCAACGCCATCCTCTTCGGCCTCGGCAGCCCGGCCGGCATCATCAACAACCAGCTGAAATCCGCGAACCTCAAGAAGACCTCGTTCTCCTACCAGCAGAGCATCGGAGCCTATGAGTCGCATCGCGAAGTGGTCGACTTCAACGCGTCCATCCTCCCCGGCCAGCTCGCCCTGCGCACCATCCTGCTCGATCGCGTCGAACGCTACCGGCAGAAACCCGCCTATGAGCAGGACCGCCGCCTCTTCACCTCCCTCAAGTGGGAGTCGCGCATCGTGAAGGACGGCCTCACGCAGCTCCAGGTCTCCTATGAAGGCGGTCACCAAAATTCCAACCGCCCCCGCCCCACCGCCCCGCAGGACGGCCTCTCCGTCTGGTATAACATTCTCAACAAGGTCGTCATCGATCCGACCAATCCCACCTCGGTCACCAGCAACCCGCTCCTCTTCGCCCACCTCGGCGCCACCGGCCGCTGGATCGGTCAGATCGGCGCCGTGTTCACCGATCCGAACTCCGCCGTGCAGGGCGGCAACGGCGTCCCGCCCTTCATGATCAGCCGCGGCGGCACGCCGTTCACCCAGATGTATGCCGTCGGCGCCTATCTCGCCCAGGGCAACAACGTGAACTTCTTCCTCAACCGCGCCCACGCCCCCGCCGGCGAAGCCTACGTCGGCCTGTGGCGTTACCAGGAACTCCGCGATCCGTCCGTCTTCAACTTCTACGACACGCTCCTCGACGGCCCCAACAAGCGCGAGCAGTCCATGTTCCGCGCCGTCAACGCCACCTTCCGCCAGACTTTCCTGCGCGACCTCGTCGGCTTCGAACTCGCCTACGACCGCCAGGTTTTCAACCGGAACAATTTCGGCATGTTCGGCTTCGACGCCTACACGATTTTCGTCGACATGAACGGCAAGCTCGTCGACGGCTCGCCCAACCCCAACTTCGGCCGCCCCTACGTCGCCTCCGACTCCATCGGCAACAACTACGCCGACACCACGCGCGACGCCCGCCGCGCCACCGCTTACGCCACGATCGATGCCCGGCGCCAACCCGGCTGGCTGCGCTGGTTCGGCAAGCACACCTTCACCGGCACCTACACCGATCAGCAGATCGACCAGTTCAACCGCAGCATCAACGGCTACTCCTACGGCCTCGAGGCCAACGTCTACGCCAACAACCCCACCGCCACCACCTACCCCGGCTACGCCGGCGTCCACTACCTCGGCGGCTCGATTGCCAACCTCTCCTCGCCCGCCGGCGCCAACATCTCCGGCATCACCGCGCTCCACACGCCCCAGGCCGGCGGCACCGCCCTGCTCTTCGATGCCCGCGTCAACCAGATGGTCCGCGTCCCCGTCACCACCATCAGCGCCACCGAGCGCGACGTCTCCAAGCTCTACTCCGGCGCCTCCAAAAACTCCGCCCGCACCAAAAGCAAATCCGCCGTCTGGCAGGGCTACTTGTTGAGCGACAAACTCGTCGGCCTCGTCGGCTGGCGCGCCGACGATTTCGCGCTGCGCGACGCCGGCCCCGCCCGCCTCGCCTCCGTCACCGGGGAGACCGATCCCTACAACCCCGCCTGGCGGCTCCCCGCCGCACCCACCATCCCCGCCGAGGATGAGACCATCAGCTGGAGCGGTGTCCTGCACCTGCCCGATTTCATCAAGAAACGCCTCCCGCGCGGCCTCGACCTCTCGCTCGCCTACAACGAATCCCGTAACTTCCACCCCTCGTCCACCATCGCCGACGTCTACGGCCGCCCGTTCGCCCCGCCCGCCGGCAAGACCAAGGACTACGGCATCACGCTCTCCGCGCTCGACCAGAAATTCACCCTCCGCGTCAACCGTTACAAGACCTCCCAATCCAACGACAGCGCCACGTTCTACAACACGTTCTGGCCCGGCAACGACGTCACCCGCGCCATGAACGGCATGCGCCAGGCCAACGTCAGCGAGGTCGTCATCAACAAGTGGTTCGGCTTCAACCCGAGCGATCCCCGCTACCTCCCGCTCCGCGCCAGCCTCACGAACCCCCTGCAGGCCAACGTGCTCAACCCCGCGCTCACCGCCGCCGAGACCACCGCGCGCAACCTCTGGTTCACCCAGCGCACCCGCGAAGAGTGGCTCCGTCCCGTCGACCCGCTGCTCGCCTCGAGCTGGAACTTCACCCAGGCCGCCAACGGTGGCAACTGGAGCGCCACCCGCCCGCCCAACGTCGGCAATGTCGCCGACACCGTCTCCGAAGGCTGGGAGTTCGAAGGCACCTACAACCCCACCCGCCACTGGCGCATCACTTTCAACGCCGCCCGCCAGGAAGCGAAAAAGTCCAACGTCGGCGCCGATTTCACCGAGTTCATCAAGCGCAACCTCCCGCTCTGGAAGGACGGCAACGGCCAGCTCGCGACCAACATCCGCGAAATGGAAGGCCTCGAGGACATCACCTACTTCGGCTCCTTCGGCACCTCGCAGCTCGGCAATCTCGCCATCACCAACATGTATGTGCCCTACCTCAACGCCCTCGCGTCGAACGGCGCCCCCGTGCAGGAGATGCGCAAGTGGCGCTTCAACGCGGTGACCAATTATGATTTCCGCACCGGCCGCCTCGCCGGCTTCAGCATCGGCGGCGCCGCCCGCTGGCAGGATCGCGTCGCCATCGGCTTCAAACCGGTGAAAAACGCCGCCGGCTCCTGGGTCTCCGACATCACCCAGCCCTATTACGGCAGCGACCAGATCAACTTCGACGGGTGGATTCGCTACGACCGCCGGATTCTCGACAACAAGGTGCGCTGGTCCGTGCAGCTGAACATCCGCGACCTGCTCGCTTCCGACGAACTCATCGCCGCCTCCGCGCAACCCAACGGCCAGATCGCCAGCGCCCGCATCCCGCAGCCGAACAAGTGGACGCTCACGAGCTCCTTCGAGTTCTGAGTTCCTCCGGGGTGGAACGCGTTGACCCAACGCGTTGGTCAGGCGAATCGCGCGATCGTCTCCCCACCACGCGCGTTGAGGTCAACGCGCTCCACCCCACTGCGCGACTCCCTCATGCCGTCCGCCCATGTCACCGCGAGCGCCGGGTGTAATACCAACGTCACCTTGATTTTGGACTGTAGGCCCGGCCGGTGGCCGGACTGCCCGCCCAGCGGGCGGGCCTACAACGGAAAGTCTGAAAGCTGCGGGACGTTGGTATAACAGGAAGCGAGGTCAAAAATCTGAATGCCTTGGTTGTAGCGGCGGTCTATGACCGCCGGACGCAGACCCTTGGTGCCTCGACGGCGGTCGCAGACCGCCGCTACAGCCGGGCGCATCTCACTTTCTTGCCGCGAGGCGAAAGGTGGGCCGGCCGCTCCGCGGGCGGCCAAGGGCGGGTGAAAACTGAAGTCAACTGGCCGTGCGCGGAGCACCCGACCCACCCTCTGGCGCGCACTTCGCAGAAAACTGAGATGCGCCCCCACTGCGCGGCTCCCTCATTCCGCCCGCCCCATGTAGCCGCGAGCGTGAGTGAGTGGATTTCGGAGTTCCACTCGCTCACGCTCGCGGCTACGAACTCCGCCACCCCACTCCCATGAAGCTCCGCGCCCTCCTCGCCGTGCTCGCCGGCACGTCGTCCGCCTTCGCCGCCGATCTCCCCGCCCTCCGCGTCCGCCCCCAGACCATCGACCCGAAAATCCAAATCGGCTACGGTCTCGCGGTCGCCGACGTCGATGGCGACGGCAAGGCCGACATCCTGTTGGCCGACGCGAAACAGATCGTGTGGTATCGCAACCCGACGTGGGAAAAGTTCGTGATGGCCGAGAACCTCACGCCGAAGGACAACGTGTGCATCGCCGCCCGCGACCTCGACGGCGACGGCAAATGCGAAGTCGCCGTCGGTGCCGAATGGAACCCGGGCGACACCGTGAACAGCGGCGCCATCTTCCTCCTCGAAGCCCCCGCCGATCGCACGCAGCGGTGGACACCTGTTCGCCTCCCCCATGAGCCGACGACGCATCGGATGCACTGGATGCAACGCAGAAACCAAAAATGGTTCCTCGCGGTCCTCCCGCTTCACGGTCGAGGCAACAAGAACAACGCTGGCGAGGGCGTGAAGTTTCTTGGCTACGACTGGCCTTGGAAAGAAAGTAACCAGCCTTTCTCGATTTTCGATGAAACAACGGCTGTCCATGCGACGCACAACTTCGAAGTTGTGCGGTTCCCTGAGGCGCTCGTGGCAACGCAGGAGGGAATAAAACGCATCACGATTCACGATTCTGATTGGAATCACTCTCTCGTAGGCCCCGTCACCACAGCGCCGGCTGGCGAAGTCCGAGCGGGCCGCGCGCCAGACCGCAGCAAGTTTACTGTGACCATTGAGCCGATGCACGGCAATCAGCTCGTCCACTACGGCAGTGACATCCTGCACACTTCGAAACGCACCGTCCTCGACGAATCCCTCCTCCAAGGCCACGCCCTCGCCACCGGCGATTTGCTCGGCGTCGGCTCCGACCAAATCGTCGTCGGCTGGCGCGGGAACAAGCCCGGCGACAAAGTCGGCCTCAAGCTCTACGCCGCGACCAAGCCCGACGGCTCCGCGTGGACCATGCACGCGCTGATCGACGACAACACGATGGCTTGCGAAGACCTGAAGCTCGCCGACCTCAACGGCGACGGCCGCCTCGACGTCATCGCCGCCGGCCGCGCGACGAAGAACGTCGTCATCTACTGGAACGAGACCGGCGCCAAGTAGGGCGGGTCTGTGACCCGCCCATCGATCGTCCCAAATTTCCACCACGGATTCCACGGCTGAACACGGCGCGAGTCCGCGCCGCGAGCATGGATCCAGGCTCCGCCGTGCCATCGGCGATCAGAGCTATTTTCCGTTCGGGGGCGGGTCACAGACCCGCCCTACTCGCCGCAGCCGCAGGACTCGATCCGCATGGGCGCGGCGGGGCGCAGCGGCTCGTCGTCATTCGCACCCGCCGTGCGCACCTCGGCGCCAACCTCGTCGGCGAGCGCGCAGATGCGCGCGTAGAAATCAGCCGGCTCCAGCCCGAGCAGCGCCGCGCCGTAGGCGATGCACACGTCGTCGGTGACGACGTCGCCGTAGTTCACGAGCGGGATCAGATAGGCGACGGCGAGCAACACCTGCTCCGGGCGCTCGCGCAGCATCGGACGCAGGTAGAGCACCCGGCCATCCTCGGCGGTGTTGCGCCAGTCGATGTCGGGCTGGCCGAACTGGTGCAGGGCCATCTCGCCGAACTCGAACACGAGCCGCACCGGATGCCGCAGGCACTCGGGATCGCGCAGCAGCGCGTCGAGCTGGTGGCCCATGAAGGGCGCGTGTTTGCCCCGTGCGACCTGCGCCTGCGCGACCACGTGCTCGCGCAGACTCTGCTGGCCGAGCTGCTCGAGCTCGGCCCCGGACATCTGGCGGAGTTCAGCGAGGAAGTCGGTGGCGCTCATGGTGGCTCTAAATCGGAACCATGCCGTCGCTCGTAGCGGCCGACGTGAGGAGGCCGGGGCACGGTGCATTGTATCCGCCAGCCTCGTCACCTCGGCTGCTACAACGCATCGCTGATTTCTTCTGCATGACCGGCGCTACAGGTTGCCGCCCAATTTCTCCCACGGCAGCGGCCGGTCGTAGTTCTTCGCGGCGTCGGGCACGTGGCATTGCTGGCACTGGCTGCGCCACGGGTGCGGCGAGGCGATGCGCTGCTTGCCCATCGGGCCGTGGCACGACTGACAGTTGTCGCGCATGAACGTCTTGTGCGGGATCGTGGGCGGCGCATACGCGTGGGCGCGCGTGCCCTTGCCCGGCAGGTCGAGGCCGACGAACGCGTTTTCGCGGAACGGCGCGAGGGTCTTGTTCACGCCGGAGACGTGGCATTGCTGGCACTGCGAAAACTCCGCGTGCGGCACCGGCGCGATGGCACTCTGGCGTTTCTCGATGCGCGCCACGCGCGCGTGGCATTCCATGCAGTAACGTCCGTCGCGATCGCCGGCGAAGGTGTGCGGCATCGGCGGCGGCGCGCCGAGGAAGGCGCGATCGCCGAGACGGCTGGAGGAACCGACGGGCGTCTCGCGGATCGGTTGGGCGAAGCTGCGCGGCTCGTTTTGGAACGGCGGACTGGCCGGCGCGGCGGCGGGTTTCTCGGCCGCCGAGAACCGCGTCAGCCCCGCCGCCGCGAGCGCGGCGAGCAGGAGCGGGAGGGTGCGGAGTTTCATGGGGACCTCCTCAGGCCTTGGCGATGCTCACGGCGCACTTCTTGTAGTCCGGCTCCTTCGAGATCGGGCAGTGCGCCTCGAGCGTGACGAGGTTGATGAGCGATTCCTCGGCGAAGAACGGCACGAACACCGAGCCGCGGGCCGGCGTCGAGCGGCCGTTGATCCACGCCGGCAGCTTCAGTTCGCCGCGCCGCGATTTGATCTTCAACTGGTCGCCGGTCGAGATGTTGAGCCGCGCGGCGTCCTCGGGATTCAGCTCCACGTAGGACTTCGGCATCGCGCGGTGCAGCTGCGGCACGCGGCGCGTCATCGTGCCCGTGTGCCAGTGCTCAAGCACGCGGCCGGTGCAGAGCCAGAACGGATACTCCTTGTCCGGCACCTCGGGCGGCGCCTCGTAGGGCCGCGCCCAGATGAGCGCTTTGTGATCCTTGAGCTTGCCCCAGTAGAAATCCACGCCGCGGCCCGGCTCGACGAACGGATCCTCGCCCTCGACGAAACGGCGCGGGGTCTCGCGCCAGACGCCCGTGGCCTTGTCCTGCACGACGGGCCAGCGCATCCCGCGGGCCTTCACGAGTTCCTCGTAGGGCGCCACGAAGTATTTCTTCATCATCGTGAACTCGCGATACTCGGTGAAGAGCAGCTGGTCGGCGTTCGCGTTTTTGAACACGTCCCACTTCCACAGCTCGATCACCTTGCCCGCCGCGTCCTTGAACGTGAAGAGGAAGTCCCCGTTTTTGTCCTTCATGCCGGGGTGGCCGAGTTCGTAGCACTTCCGCGCGACGGCGATGGTCTGCCACACGTCGTCGCGGGCGTCGCCGGGCGCGTTGATGAGCTTGAACCACTGCTGCGTGCGGCGCTCGCTGTTGCCGAACATGCCGTTCTTCTCGACCCACATCGCGCTGGGGAGCACGACCGTGGCCTGGTCGGTGGTGACGGTGGGATAGATGTCCGAGACGACGAGGAAGCGCTCCTTCAGTTTGCTCGTGAGGCCGTTGAGGTTCGGCATCGTCTGCGCGGGATTCGTCACCTGCACCCAGCAGCCGGTGAGCTCGCCCTTTTGCAGCGCGTCGAACATCGCGACGGCGTGGTGGCCGGGCTTCGCGTTGATGCGGCCGGCGGGGAGCTTCCAGAGTTCCTCGCATTGCTTGCGGTGGTCCTCGTTGGCGACAAGGCGGCCGCCGGGCAGCGCGTGGCCGAGCGTGCCGACTTCGCGGCAGGTGCCGCACGCGCTCGGCTGGCCGGTGAGCGAAAACGCCGTGCTGCCGGGCTTGCCGAACTTGCCGCTGAGAAAATGGACGTTGTAGACGAGGTTGTTGATCCATGTGCCGCGCGTGTGCTGGTTCATGCCCATGCACCAGAGCGAAACGATCTTCCGGTTCGGCTCGGCGAAGCGATCGGCGAGCAACTGGAGCTGCGCGGGGCGGATGCCGGCGACCTTCTGGACGAACTCGGGCGTGTAGGTTTCGAGCCACTTGGCATACTCCTCGAACGTCATCGCCTCGCCGTCGGCGTCGCCGCCTTTGCGGAAGTTGCAGTGCTTGGCGACCCAGGCCTTGTCGTAGCGGCCGGACTTGACGAGCAGGTGGCAGATGCCGTTGGCAATGGCGAGGTCGCCCTGCGGGATGAACTCGAGGTAATGGTCCGCCTCCTCGGTGCTGCGCGTGCGACGCGTGCCCATGTCGATGACCTCGACCTTCTGGCCCTTGGCGCGGCGGTCGATGATGCGGGACCAGAGCACGGGATGCATCTCGGCGGGGTTGTTACCCCAGAGGATGAAGGTGTCCGCCACATCGAAGTCGTCGTAGCAGCCGCTGGGTTCGTCCACGCCGTAGGTGGAAATCATGCCGGTGACGGCGCTGGCCATGCAGAGCCGGGCGTTGGGATCGACGTGATTGTTACCCAGGCCGCCCTTCATGAACTTCATCGCGACGTAGCCCTCGCAAATCGTCCACTGGCCCGAGCCGTAGAAGGCAAACGTGGCCGGGCTCCGCATGACCTCCTTCGCGATCGTGTCGATCGCCTCGTCCCACGAGACTGGCGTGAGCTTGCCGCCCTTGCGGATGAGTGGCGTGGTGAGGCGGTCCTTGCCGTAGAGCGCGACGCCGGCGTGATAGCCCTTGGCGCAGAGCAGGCCGCGGTTGACGGGCGCCTCCAAGTCGCCTTGCACGGCGACGACGCGGCCGTCCTTCACGCCCACCATCACGCCGCAGCCGGTGCCGCAGAAACGGCACGGCGCCTTGTGCCAGACGAGTCCATCGGCGCCCTCGGCGGTGGCGGCACCCAGGTTGCGGGGCAGCGCGCCGGCCAGCACGCTCGAGGCAAAGGCGAGCGCAGCCTGTCTCAGAAATTCACGACGGTTCGTTTGCATGGTCAATCGGGGGTTGGGCGGAGGGGGCTAGAGCCTGTGATGAACTCTGAGCTGGGTGCTGGCTGGGAGTAGGGCAGGTCTGTGACCTGCCCGGCGAACACTCATGGCGTAAGAGGGCAGGTCACAGACCTGCCCTACCGCGGAGTCCGTTCGTCTTTTCGGATAAAAGTGCATGACGGCCTCCAAACGGATCAGTTCGTGCGGAAACTCTTCGGCAGCGGCGCGACTTCGTCCGCGACGTCCTCGAAGTTATGGTAGACGAGCACGGCGGACTTCACGCCGGGCACTTGTTGCAGGCGCTCGCCCAGTTCTTCCGCGGCGCGCGTCGTGGCGGTGTCGGCGACGACCGGGAGGCCGGCGTCGGTGGACTCGCCGGCGGTCACACCGTCGAGTTTGGTCAAAGCGCGGCGCACCGCAGGCTGATCCTGCGGTGCGCAACGGAGAACGTAGGAGGAGATGGGCACGGCGGGCGCGCTACTTCGAGTAGCGTTGCTGGAATTCCTTCACCTGTTGTTCGCGGCGGGTCTTCTCGGCGGCGTCCATCTTGCCGAGGAACCACTTGTGGTTGTCGCTGTTGAGCGTGTCGTCGATCAGCTTCTGCAGCTTGGCGGCGCCCTCCTTCTTGGCGGGGTCGCTGGAGTCCTTGTTCTTCTCCGCGACCTCCCGCAGCTCGGGAATGTATTTCGAGTAGAAGTGCTTCGCGACCTCGTAGGTGCCGTGCCAGTGCGTGATGTCGGGGCCCATCATCGAGGCGCCGTGCCGGGCGCGGCGGCCTTCGTGGTGCCAGATTTCATACCAGGTGAAGTCGACCTTGTTGCTGAACTGCGGGCCGGGGAGCAGCGGCTTCACCGCCTTGTAGAGCGCGAGGCCGGGCTCGGCATACTTGCCGTGGTAGAGATCGATCAGGGAATCATACTGCTGATAAAACGCCTGGACGTAGTTCACGTTGTGGCAGTTCACGCAGACGTTCTGCATGTTGGCGCGGCGCTTTTCCCACGGAATGTCTTTGCCGGGGAGACCGAGCTTGGCGTCGGCGATCTCGGGCCGGACGGAGATCTCCGGGCGGTTGTTCCACGAGATGCGCAGGCCGACGTCGTGGGTGACGCCCTGGTCCTTCGTAGCGCTCATGTGGCAGGTGGCGCAGGTCGGCGCGGCGCTGTAATCCTCGCCCACGATCCACTTGGCGTTGTTGAGATTCATCTTGTCGACGTTGGCGCGGAACGCGATGCCGTGCTTCGACTCGTTGTAGATCTCGATCTGCGGGTGGTCGGGACCCATGTGGCATTTGCCGCAGTTGTCCGGCGAGCGGGCCTGGGCCGCGCTGAACGCATGGCGCGAATGGCAGGCGGAGCAGGAGCCTTCGCTGCCGTCGGGATTGATGCGGCCGATGCCGGTGTTGGGCCACGTGGCGGGATCGAGGCGGCCGCTCTTGAGCACCTTCACTTCGCTGCCGTGGCATTGCCAGCAGCCGTTGACGGCCGCGGAGCTGACGCCATCGGGATACGCCGCGGTCTTGAAGCCGCGGTTGCCCTCGACCACTTCGGCGAGGGTGTTGTCGAGCGAGCCGAGGATGCGGCCGGCCTTGGCGTGGTGCGACGAGGTGAACTCCTGCACTTCCTTTTCGTGGCAGCGCCCGCAGTCCTTCGGCGTGACGATCGTCGAGATGAACTGGCCGTAGTGCTCGTAGGCGTCCGGGTCCTTCTCGTTGGCCGTGTGGCACTCGAAGCAGCCGATGTTGGCGCGGTAGTGCTTGGAGCCGCCCCACTGCTCGTAGATCACCGCGCTTTCCTTCTTGTGGCAGGCGGCGCAGGCGGCGCTCTGCGGCGAGATTTCCTTGAGGATGAAGCCGGCGGCGCGCAGCGGACCGGTCGCGGCGAAGACGAGGACGGCGGTCGCGAGCAATTTGACGAGCGGGGTTTTCATTGGAGGCGGTTGGTTGATTAGAGAGTGGCGGGTTTGAGTTCGGGGCGGGCGCGGAGGCTGCCGTTCATGATCGGGACGGCGACGTGGAGCATCCACGAATACATCAGCGTGCCGAAGGCCCAGATGCCGAGGCACACGAGCGTCTCGTTGAGCGTGGGCAGATACTCGACCACCTGGCCGAGCGGCGTCGGCACGAAGCCCGGAATGATGAGGCCCATGCCCTTCTCGATCCAGATGCCGAAGAAACACGCCACGCAGGCGATGTTCAGGCCGGCGATCTGCCGGCTCGCCGGCGAGACGAGCAACACGAGGCCGATCACGTCGAGGCCGATGGCCGTCCAGATCCATGGCACGAGACCGGAGTGGCCGTGCAGACCGAAATACAAATAGTGCGCCGCCGCGGCGTGCTGCGTCGGGTAGTAGAACTCGGTGAAGAGTTCGCAGCCGAGCAGGAACATATTGATGATCATCGCGACGGTCATGAGCATCCGGAGCGTGAAAATCGGCTGGTCGCCGATCCAGTAGCGCGTCGTGCGGCGGATGATCTGGAACGCGAGCACCATCAGCGCGGGTCCGGCCACAAACGCCGAGGCCAGGAACCGCGACGGCACGAGCGGATGGTGCCAGTAGGAGCGGCCCGCGAGTCCCACGTAGAGAAACGCCGTGACCGTGTGGATGCTCACCGCCCAGAAGATCGAGAGGAAGACGAACGGAATGTAGAATTTCTTCGTCGGCTCCTGCTGCCGGTAGCGACTGTAGAGGAGGTAGCTCGCGATGTGCAGGTTGATCAGCAGGTAGCCGTTGAGCACGATCACGTCCCACGAGAGGATCGAGCCGGGAAAATTAAACACGCCAAACGGCGGGATCATGTGGAGGAAGCGATCCGGCCGGCCGAGGTCGACGGTCACGAACAACAGGCACATCACGATCACGGCGATCGCCATCAACTCCCCGAAGAGCACGACCTCGTGCATGTGCTCCTTCTTGTAGATGTAGGCGGGGATCACGAGCATCACGGCCGCCGCCGCCACGCCGACGAGGAAGGTGAAGTTGGCGATGTAGGCGCCCCAGCTGACCTGGTTGGTCATGCCGGTGGTCTGCAGGCCGTCGACAAACTGCCGCGCCCACGCGTGCAGGCCGACCAGCACGAGCACGGTGAGGATCGACATCCACGTGTAGTATTTGGCGCTCCCCTGCCACGAGAGCCGCCACACGCGCCACAGGAAGGTGACGTAGTCTCTCATTTGTCGAAGAAGTAGTAGAAGCGCGGCAGCGTCCCGACCTCCTCCTTGAGGACGTAGACGCGCTTGTTGTTCAGGATGTAGTTAATCTCGCTCTTGGGATCGCGGAGGTTGCCGAACACGCGCGCGCCCGTCGGGCATACCTCGAGGCACGCGGGGTATTTGCCGTCGCGCGTGCGGTGGAGGCAGAACGTGCACTTCTCCACCACGCCCTTCGGCCGGATGCGGTTGCTCAGGTAACTCTGGTTCGGGTTGATCGCCTCCTTGGCGATGGTGGGCTTCTGGTAGTTGAAGCGGCGCGCATCGTAGGGGCAGGCGGCCATGCAATAGCGGCAGCCGATGCACCAGTTGTAGTCGACGACCACCACGCCGTCCTTCTCCTGCCACGTGGCCTGCACCGGGCAGACTTTCGTGCAGGGCGACTGCCGGCACTGCTGGCACTGCACCGGCATGTAATATTTGTCCTTTTGCGGGACCTTCGCCGGGTCGTAGTAGACGTTCGAGGTTTCGAGGTTGATCGCGCCCTTGTCCAGCTCGAGCACGCGGATGTAGGCCATCTCGATGTCGTCGGCGTCGCCGCGCGACTGGTTGTTCTCCTTGAGGCAGGCGTGCGCGCACTTCCGGCAGCCGATGCAACGCGTCAGGTTGAGCGCGTAGCCGAACTCGACGCCGTCGAGCGGCTTGAGGTCGCGCAGCGTCGGCCGCACACCGTGCTCCGCCTCGGTCTTCACCGCGAGCGTGGCCATGATGCGCTTGAGGTCGTTGGGCTTGAGTTCGCGATAATGTTTTTGGAGGAGATCGTCGAGGGTGACGGCGCCGGCCTCGAGTTCGAGCAGGGGCTTGAGCGCGGCGGTGAGCCCGGCGAGGCCGACCATCGAGGCCGCGGTGCCCTTGAGGAACGTCCGGCGGTTCATCGGCTGGTAAACCTGCTCGATGGTCTTCGGACTGACCTCGTTTTGTGGCTCGGGGTGCATCGGAGGTCAGTGCTTCGCTTTCGCGGTGGCGGGATTGCCGGCCGGGGCGTTGGCCCCGCGCGGTGGATAACGCAAAGGCGCGAGCGGCTTCTGCTCGGCGAACTTCGGGTGATGCGGGTCGTGGCACTGGATGCAACTCAGCCTCGTTTTCTCGCCAGCGTCTGCCTTCCAAAAACCATTCTGCCGCCCATGCACGCCCGCCTGCCAGTCGCGGTGCGTGGTGCCGTGGCATTTGGCGCAGAGCTGCACCGCATCCTTCTGCGCGATTTCGGCCCCATCGTAATCGACGAACGCACTGCGGTTCTTCGGGTGGTGGCAGTTGAGGCAGAAGCGGTTGTTGCCGTGCTCGAGCTTGACCGCCTGGTGCTCGACCATCGGCCGATCGTAGTGCCAGCGCGCGGTGATGAGCTTGTGGCACTCCATGCAATTGTAGGTCCAGCCGCTGCGGATGAGATCAAGGCCGACGGTTTTGCGCGGGGGCGTTTTGTCGAGGTGGGTGTCGGTCGCGAGGCCCACTCTGGGCTGCTCGGCCGGCGGGCGGGCCACGACGGGCAGGACCGGTGGCGCATCGGCGGGACGGGGCGCCTCTGCGCCGCGCAGCCAATGCACCGCGCCCACCGTGCTCACCACGATCGCCGCCGCGACGAGCGCAGCCGAACCGGCCCGAGGCACTGGCAGTCGCCAGCCCGGTGGGTCGCCGCGGAGTATTCGGTTACGGAGTCGCACGTCGCGGTCAGGATGCCCCAGCGCGGCCAGCCTAACCTTGATCTAAGTCAAGGTCTACCCCCCGGCCGACAGGATGCAGCGCCGCTAACGTCCTCCCGCCTCGCAGCTAATGCGCGGTGCGCACTCCTTGGCGGGCCGCGCTCAGCCCGCCTTCTTCCGCTCCGCGGCACCCGTCGCCGCCTTGGCAATCAGCACCTTGTCGACGCGACGCTTGTCCATGTCGACCACCTCGAACCGCCAGCCGCCCCACTCAAACCAGTCACCCGCGGCCGGGATGCGGCCGAACTGGGTGACGACGAAGCCGCCGAGCGTCTGGAAATCCGCCGCGCCTTCGTGCGGCAGCGGCGCATCGAGGGCCAGCAGGGTCTTGAGCTCGCCCGTCGGCATCGTCGCATCGACGAGCCACGAGCCGTCGTCCCGCCGTTTCGCCTCGGGTTGCTCGCGTCCGCCGCGCTCGGGCAGGTCGCCCACGATCGCTTCCATCACATCGATCAGCGTCACCAGCCCCTGCACGGCGCCAAACTCGTCCGTCACGACCGCGATGTGCTTGCCGGTCTTCTTGAACTGCTCGAGCAACTGGATCGCGGTCATCTTCTCCGAGACGAGCAGCGGCGGCACGAGCAGGTTCTTCAGCGTCGTCGGCAGGCCGATCGCGGAGTGCGCCCACAGCGCCTTCACCGCCACCATGCCCACGATCTGGTCCCGGTGGTTCTGATAGACGGGAAAATACGAGTGTCCGCTCGCGACGATCCTCCGCCAGTTCACCTCCTCGGGGTCGTCGAGATTGAGGAACACGATCTTCGGTCGCGGCGTCATGAGCAAGGTGACCGGCCGCTGGTCGAGCGTGAGCACGCTCTCGACCAGCCGCTGCTCGGCGGGGTTGAACGCGCCCGTCTCCACCCCCTGCTCGACGAGGTTGCGCACCTCCTCCTCGGTGACCGGCGCCTCCTTGGGCTGCCCGATGCCGACCAGCCGCAGGGTGCGGTCCGTGACAAACGTCAGCCCGGCCGCGACCGGGGCGACGATATGCGAAAGCCAGTTGATCGGTCGCGCGAGCAGCACGGCCACGCGTTCCGGCGCGTGCAACCCGAGCCGCTTCGGCACCAATTCGCCCAGGATCACCGACGCCACCGTGATCCCGCTCACCACGATGGCGAGGCCGAGCGCCTCGGCGTGCGGGGCCAGGGCCGGCCATTCCGCGATCTGGCGCTCGAAGTTCTCGGCCATCGTCCGCCCGCCGAAGGCCCCCGCGAGCACGCCCACGAGCGTGATCCCCACCTGGACGGTCGAGAGAAACCGCGTGGGCTCCTCGGCGATCGCATACGCGATCTGCGCGCGCACGTCGCCCTTGGCGGCGAGTTTTTTCAGCCGGGTCTTGCGCGCCGACACCACCGCGATCTCCGCCATCGCGAGCACGCCATTCGCCAGCAGCAACAGGGCGATGATCGTCAGTTCGAGAGGGACGCTCAGCATGGAACCGGCCCAAGCTAGGATGCACCCGGGGCGATGCAACCATGTAGGTCGGGCAGTCGGGGCTGAGGCGTCTCGCCTCAGTTTTCAATCCACGGGGCGGGAGAACATCTCGTCCACGTCCTCACAACGCCGCCAGCAACCCGCCGTCGATCGCCAGCATCTGGCCGTTCACGAAATCGCTGGCGCGCGACGCCAGGAACACCGCCGCACCCACCAATTCCTCAGGCTTGCCCCACCGGCCGGCCGGCGTCCGACCACAGATCCACTTGTTGAACTCAACGTTTTCCATGAGGGAGCGGTTGAGTTCCGTTGCAAAATACCCCGGCGCGATCGCGTTGGCCTGGAGGCCGTGCTTCGCCCACTCCACCGCCATCGCCTTGGTGAGCATCTTCAGCCCGCCCTTCGCCGCCGCGTAGTTGCCGATCGTCGGCCGCGTGACGTCACTCATCACCGAGCAGATGTTGATGATCTTGCCCGCTCGGCGCGCGATCATGCGCGGCGCGACGGCTCGCGCGACGAGGAAGGCGCTGGTGAGATTCGTATCGAGCACCTCGCGCCACTGCGCTTCGGTCATCTCCGCGAGTGGCGCCCGGCGCTGGATGCCGGCGTTGTTCACGAGGATGTCGATCGGAGCGAACTCCGCCTCGATCTTCTCCACGGCCGCAGCGACCGCCGCGCCATCGGTCACGTCAAAGGCCGCCGTCCCCACCCGCGAGCGCGCGATCTCCACCCGCAGCGCCTCGGCGGTGGTGGCGAGTTTTTTCCCGTCGCGCCCGTTGAGCACGATCGCGGCCCCGGCCTGGGCGAGTCCGCGCGCCATGGCGAGCCCGAGACCCTGGCTGGACCCGGTGACGAGCGCGGTGCGACCCGTGAGATCGAAGAGGGGATTCATCTTAGCCACAGATTTCACAGATGGTCACAGATTCAGAAGCCTAAACATCTGTGTTCATCTGTGTAATCTGTGGCTTAAACCTTTCCGGGTTTTCCTATCTAAACTTATCCCGCATCGCCTGAATCCCCGGAATCTTCGCCATCAGGTGCGCATGCGCCGGCTCGAAGCTCTGCACGAGCCCGCGGTGCCGCCGCCCCACCAGCACGGTGAAGATATAGCCTTCATGTCCCGGAGCCCGAACGGTCGGATGATAGCCTCGGTCGATGAGAAACGTGTCGCCATGCCGGGTCATTGCCACACCGGGCTCGGCCCCGCCGCCGTCGGCTCCGTAGCAAAACTGCGCACCGAAACCGGTCTCCGGCCGGTAGCGGTAATGGTAGAGTTCCTCGTGGTCCGTCTCCTCGGGCAGGCGGTCGGTGTCGTGCTTGTGCGGTGGATAACCGGACCAGCAGCCTTCCTCGCCGTAGAGCTCGCTCACCAGCAGGTTGCCCGCACGGCCGTTGGCGTTCTGGCCGAGGATGTGGCAGATGCGACGGCGCGCATGCGTGTCGTGCGAACCCACCTCGACCGCTTCCACTTCCTCCGGCGCGATCCGGAACGGCGCGAACGGCCGGTCGCACACGCCGCCCGCCACCGCGACCTCGGTGCCGTCGCGCAATGCCCGCACGGTCACGCGCGGACACGTCCCGCAGTAAACCGAGTCCGCCGACCCATCCCAGATGCTGGCCCGGCGTCCCACCCGCTCGAACGACATCCCGCCCGCAGCGATCTCCGCCTGTCCGGTGAGCACGACGCACAGCAACTCGCACTGCGGCACATCGAGCGTGTGCGACTCGCCGGCACGCAGCCGCAGCAGATTGAAATACGTGAGCGCGAGCGGGCCGCCATCGCCGGGCGCGACGAGCGGGCGGTTGCGATTGTCGGAAGCGCGGAGGAGCTGGGGCATGGCCGGGACCGTGGCAAACTCCCGGCAGCCAGGCAACCATGCGCATCCACCGGGGCGCAGGACCACGACGGGAACCGCGCCGGCCGACCGCAACAAATCGAAGCGCCGCTCCGCCTTGATCGGTTCGCAGGATTGCATCGCCAACGCGCGAGCCTCATCCCTACCCGCCGTCATGGCCTCCGCGACCACCCCTGCTCGCCCGACTCCGAAATCCCAGCGGACCGCCACCGCCCTCCTCCCCGCCGCCTACGTCCCATGGCTCGCGGCGCTGAAGCACCGCGTCCGCTCCGCCCAGCTCCAGGCCGCCGCCCGCGTCAACCACGAGCTGCTGCGGCTCTACTGGGACCTTGGCCGGGCCGTCGCGGAGCATCAGAAAAAAGCCGGTTGGGGGGCCGCCATCATCCCCCGGCTCGCGGCCGATTTGCACGCGGAGTTTCCGGATATGGCCGGTTTCTCCGAGCGCAACTTCGGCCGCATGGTAGCGTTCTACCGCGAGTATCCTGCGTTGTTCGCAATTTTGCCGCAGCCGGTGGCAAAATTGCCTGAGAGTGAAAAAGTGCCACAGCTTGCGGCACAATCGTCCGCGAAGGATGTGGTCGCGCTGATTTTGCCACCGCCGGTGGCAAAATTGAATTTGGCCGACCCGGTCGCCCCTATTTTGCAGCAAGCCGCTGCAAAATTGCCTTGGGCACACCACGTCATCCTCCTCGAAAAGGTGAAGGACCGCGCCGCGCGGGCTTGGTATATGCAGGCCGCCGTCGCGCACGGGTGGAGCCGCTCCGTGCTCACCGTGCAGATCGCCCAGCGCGCCCACGCCCGCGCCGGCAAAGCCGTCACCAACTTCGCGGCCACGCTCCCGCCGCCGCAGTCCGACCTCGCGCAGCAGACGCTGCGCGATCCCTACCTCTTCGATTTCCTCACGCTCGGCCCGGCGGCACGCGAGCGCGACCTCGAACAGGGGCTCGCCGATCATATTCAGCAGTTCCTCGTTTCGCTCGGCACCGGCTTCGCCTTCGTCGGCCGGCAGGTGCATCTCGAAGTCGGCGGACAGGACTACTATCTCGATCTGCTCTTCTATCACCTCCGTCTGCGCAGCTTTGTGGTCGTCGATCTCAAGATGGAGGCCTTTCAGCCTGAGTTCGCCGGCAAGATGAATTTCTATCTCTCGGCCGTAGATGCGCAGATGCGTCACCGCGACGACCAGCCGAGCCTCGGCCTGCTCCTCTGTCAGGAAAAGAACCACCTCACCGTCGAGTATGCGCTCCGCGACCTGAAGAAACCCATCGGCGTCGCCGAGTGGCGCACGCGGCTCGTCGATTCGCTACCGAAGAAGCTTCGATCCAGCCTGCCCACTGTGGCGGAAATCGAACGCGAGCTGGGACGGCGCGCGTAGCTCACGGGGAATAATCACCCGAACCGTCGACCCGAATGTCGAGCCGATCCTTTTCGGTGAAGTCGCCTCGTTCCAAGGCATCGCGCATCGGCTTGGAAAAACGCAGATCGTCGGGCAGCCGCGCCCCGCAATAGCCGCATGTGGTCCGCTTCCGGTCATAGAGAGAGCGCCTGCACGCGGGGCACGCGAAGGTCGAGGGAGAGTTCATCGACATGATCGATTGGATGCTGAATTAAACCAGTGCGGGCTGCCCGGCCACCGGCCGGGCCTACAATGCCAAACCGCAACGTAACTGGTATTACTTCTCGTCATCATCCGCCGTCACCGCCCACTCGGGATACGGCACGGTGCTGCCTTTCATCGCGCGCCAGAGGATGCGGTTGAGCTGGTCCTCGGGCGCCTTGTCGACTTCGCGGAAATTCATCCGCGCCGACGCAACCGCATCGCGGCGCAGCGCGGCGTCGGCGATTTTGGCCGGCTCGGGGTTCATCTGGTCGAGCGGCACGCGGTTGGGCACGGACACGAACGGCGTGAAATCCGGCTCCTCGCGGAAGCAGTCGAACATCGGCGTCGCGCTCGCGTCGAACTGGTTCATCGGCGCCAGGCCGAGGATCTGCTCGATGGTGCGGATGAGGCTCGTGGTGTTGTATTGCGTGCTGACGACCGCGCCGCGCTTCGCCCACGGGCTGATGCAATACGCCGTCGTGCGGTAGCCGCTCACGTGATCCCAACCGGCCTGCGGGTCGTCCTCGATCGCGAAGATCGCCATCTCCTTCCAGAAGCGGGAGCGGCTCAGGCCTTCGACGATGCGACCGAAGGCGAGGTCGTTGTCCGCCACACAGGCCGCGGGCGTGGGCGAACCGGCCTTGGTGCCGCTCGTGTGGTCGTTGGGCAGGCAGATGAGCGTGAGCGCGGGAAACTCGCCCTTCGCCTCGGCCTCGCGCAGTTCGCGCAGGAAGAAATCCGCGCGCGCCTGATCCGGCACTTCCATGCCCCAGCCCACGTAGCCGGTCGGCGAAAACGGCCGCAGCGTCTCGACCATCGGGTAGCTCGCGAACACCGCCTCGCGGCCTTCGCCTTTCCATGTGCGATAGCACGCGAGGAAGTTGGGCGTGCCCTTGCGCCCGTCGGCCCAGCGCACGGCCGGCGCCATGAACTCGCCGTAGTTGCGTATGCTCACCTGGTGCTTGAGCGCGTTGTCCCAGATGAAGCCGGACGGCGCGTAGGCGAGCGCGTCGTCTTCGTCGACGCCCATGCCGTCGGGGTAGCTGCGCGGGAAGCCCGCGAAACTCTTCTCCATGTAATCCGTGGCGAACGCCGTCGTGCTCCACTGGTGGCCATCCGCGCTGAGGATGCCGGCACAGTAGGTGTTATCGAGCAGCACGAAGTCGCGCACGAGCTTGTGCTGGTTGGGCGTGATGCCCTCGCCGAAAATGCACAGCGCCGGGTCGCCGTTGCCTTTGCCGAGCGCGCCGAACACCTGGTCGTAGGTGCGGTTCTCCTTGATGACGTAAACGACGTGTTTGATGCGGCTCGGCTCGCCGACGCGCTCGGGGATCGCGCGCGCGGCCTGGCCGGGACGCGCGGGCAACCGCGCCTGCGCGATCGCGTCGCGGCGGAGATTGCGCTGCACGGTCTCGGACAGTTTCGGCAAATCGCCCGCCGCGGGCACCGGCACGAGCGAGAGCGAGCCGGCGAACTGCTTCGAATTGAATCCCAGCGCGGCCGCATCGGACGGCGCTCTTTCGCCGCCACCGGGTTTTTGTTTCTTCTCGGGCAGGCCCTTCAGGTTCGCCACGGCGAGCGTCTGGCGCGCGGCGTCGAACACGAGCGCCGCCGGAAACCAGCCGACGGGAATGAGGCCCTCGAGCTTTGACTCGCGGTCCGCCGGATCGAAGCGCACGACGGCGACGGCGTTCTGCGTGCCGTTGGCGACGTAGAGGCGGCGGCCCGACGGTTCGAACACGAGCGCGTTGGGCGAAGCGCCGAAGAGGTCGCTCGGCTTTGCCTTCACCCAGATGGTTTCGACGACGGCGTCGGTGCGCGTGTCGATCACGCTGAGGTTGTCGGCGGCGGCGTTGGCGCAGACGACGTAACGGCCATTCGGCGACACCGCGAGCGCGCTGGCGTGTCGGCCGGTGAGCACTTCGGTCGCACGGGACTTCGCCTCGGGCGCGAGCGGGATGATCGACACGGAGCCCTCGTTGGCGATCTGCGTGACGGGGTCGACGCGCACGCTGGTGCCGCGACCGGCGGGACCCACCTCATCATTGGCACCCGGACGGCGCCCGCCCCAGTTGCTCACATAGGCTTTGCCACCGGCGAGCACGACATCGTAGGGCGCCACGCCGACGGGAAACGCGCGCAGCACCTGGCCCGTCGCCGCTTCGAGCTCGAGCAGTTGGTTGGAGAGATTCGCGCACACGTAGAGCCGCGTGCCGTCCGGCGAGAGCGCGAGGCCGCTGGGGATTTCCTCCTTGCGGCGCGGGGCGTTGGCGGGCGGGAGCGGCAGCGTGTGCGAGGCGCGCACCGTGCCATCGTCGGCGACGGCGAAGACCTTGATGTTGCCGTTGACGTTGCTGAGGAAAATCCGCCGCCCGTCGCGCGAGAAGATCAGGCCCGTGTGGCTGAGCTGCCCCTTTTTGTCGGGCTCGAGAATGTTCGGCGACACGACGCCGGGCTGCGGTTCCTGCTGCTGGTCGTTGGGCAACACCACGCGCTGCTTCACCGCACCCGCCACGGGATCGATCACCACGAGTTCGTTGGTCTTGCCGGATGCGATCAGCCACCGGCCATCCGGCGAAAGCGCGAGCCCTTGCGGACGGAGCCCGGGCAGCTCGACGATGCGGCCGAGCGGGGTGAGCACCTGGTTGACCGGAGTGACGACGCGCCCCGCCTCGCCGCGCCCGACTCGTTCCACGGTCGACACGATTCCCGGCTGAGAGCCGACACTCACACACCCCGCCAGCCAGAGTCCGAGAGCGAGGGTGGCGACGCCGAGGAGTTTGGCGCAAGGGGAGCAGATGGAAGGCACGAAGAAAATCACACTACGACTGTCGCCCGGCGCAAGCCTCGCGCCGCACCCGTCCGGGCCACGGTCTGGAAATCTTCCGGCCAACAAAATACTCCTGCCCTCAATTCAGAGGATTTGGGGCAGGGCGATTTTATTGGTAGGAAAATTCCCGAACCTCGCTAAGTCACTCGGGTGATGAAGCCCACCCCGCTGATCGCCGCCGGCTTGCTCGCCGCCTCCCTGCTCCCGCTCGCCGCCGCGCCCGACACAAACTGGCCCGAGTTTCGCGGTCCACGCGGCGACGGCACCACCACCTCCACGCCGCCGCTCACCTGGAACGAGACGACCAACGTGAAGTGGAAGACCGCCCTCCACGGCAAGGGCTGGTCGTCCCCCGTCATCTGGGGCGACCAGATCTGGCTCACGACCGCGACCGACGATGCCCGCGAGCTGAGTGTGCTCTGCGTCGACAAGAATTCGGGCAAGATCCTGCGCGACCAGAAACTCTTCACGGTCGAGACGCCGCAGTTCATCCACCCCTTCAACAGCCCCGCGTCGCCCACGCCCGCGATCGAGGCCGGCCGCGTCTACATTTCGTTCGGCTCCCCGGGTGTGGCGTGCCTCGACACCCAGACCGGTGCCGTGCTTTGGGAACGCCGCGACTTCGTGTGCAACCATTACCGTGGCGCCGGCTCCTCGCCGATCCTGTGGGACGATCTCCTCTTCCTGAATTTCGACGGCAGCGACCACCAATTCATCGTCGCGCTCGACAAGCGCACCGGGAAAACCGTCTGGCGCAAGGAGCGCTCGATCGACTTCAAGGACCTCGACGCCGACGGCAAGCCGCGCTCCGAGGGCGATTTTCGCAAGGCGTTCGCCACCTGCCACGTCGCCACGATCGATGGTGCGCGGGTGCTTCTCAGCCAGGGCGCCAAGGCCCTCTACGCCTACGAGCCGCGCACCGGCGACGAACTCTGGCGCGTCGAGGAGCACACCAACCACTCCGCCAGCACCCGCCCCGTCGTCGGCCACGGCCTCGTCTACGTGCCCTCGGGTTTCGGCAAAGGGCAGACCCTCGCGATCCGCCCCGGCAAACGCGGCGAAATCCTCGACGCCAATGCCGAGACTCCTCCGCCCGCCGGCGTCCAGCTCGCCCTCGCGTGGAAAGCCAAGGCCAGCGCGCCGAAGAAGCCCGCCCTCACGCTCGTCGGCGACCACCTCTTCGGCCTCGAGGATGCCGGCATCGCCACCTGCTGGAACGCGCTCACCGGCGAAGTGATCTGGAGCGAACGCGTGCGCGGCAATTTCTCCGCGTCACCGGTCGTCGCCGGCGACCGGCTCTACTGCTTCAACGAAGCCGGCAAAGGCTACGTGCTCTCGACGAGTGGCGCCTTCCAGCAACTCGCCGAAAACACCCTCGCCGCCGGCTGCCTCGCCTCCCCCGCCGTGAGCGGCAACGCCCTCTTCGTCCGCACGCGGACGCATTTGTATCGGATCGCGGAGTGAGGCGCGGTCGGGCGCTACGTCCACGGCCAAGTCAAATTCCGTAAGCCCCAACGGGGCGTCCGTCGACAGCCCAGGGCAAGGCCCTGGGGTTTCGGTATTCAAGATCGCCAAGCCCTGAAGGGGCGTAAGAGCGACTGCTCCTATCACGCCCTGTCGGGGCTTGGGTTTTGTTCGGCACCGTTTTCGAGGGGCGTCGCCCCGGGCTGTCGAATCTCGCCCCGTTGGGCGGAAGCGACAGTCTGTGCATGATAGTTGGTCTGAAATCTACTGAACCGAACCAACCATTCTGTTCCAGACTTCCTTCGCATGGGTCAGGTCGTTTCCCGGTGGGCGGTAGGCGATGTAGAGCGCGTTCGTCTCAATCCGCGTCGCAATATACAAGGAGCACACGATATTTCCGTTTCTCGCTCGTGTCATGTAGTCGAGGATCGCATGCCCTTTTATCTCGAGCTTTCTACGTGACAAAATCTCCAATCCGCTTTGGGCGGCCTTGCTTTCAAAGTCGTCTTCGATCGTAAAGCGACCGCGGGTCTGATCGAAACCAACATCCAAAGAGAGTTTGCCATATACAAAGCCTGTTTTACCCGGCAAATCCTGCGTCCGGGCTGCTTTCGCAATCTCGTCCCGCTTCATCCAATAGGAGTAGGTAGAAGGGACGGTCAGGCCGGTCGCATGAACATACTGGGCCGGTATTTCAAACGAGAGCGGCAGGCTGACAACTTGCTTGGCGAAGAATTCGTCGAAAGTGACGCGCCGATACTCAGGCGAACTCTTGGTTGAGGCGGTCTCGCATCCACCGAACAAGACTATGGCAGTGAACAGTATGCCTATGACTCTCAGGTTCATAGTTTGATTTGTGAAGGATTCGCCCGCCACTCACCCCAACTTCTCCAACCGCCCCCCCACGTCCGCGCGCAGCTTTTCGATGTGCGCCAGCGTGAAGTCGCGGGCGCTCAGCTTTTCGTCGACGACGAGCGGCGTCAGGTCCATCGCGAAGGAGACGGCTTCGACCGAGTCCACGGCGTGGGACGAGAGCATGGTGGCATTGGCGACACGGCGGCCGATCGCGGCGCGGTCGTAGCGCTTGCCGCCCGCGATCTGCGACTCGAAGACGCCCACGAGTTCTTCCGCGAGTTTCGGATTCGGGCTCGCGTTCATCGCGACTTTGTCGGCGTCGGCCAGCCAGTCGAGATCGCGCCAGCCTTCGACGCCGAGCACGCGCCGCGGGCGTTGGTCGCGCGGCAGCGCGCGGATCGCCTCGAGGCAGCGCAGGAAGCAACCGACGTGCGTGTCGTGCTTGTCGGCCGGCTGGTGGAGGTAGACGCATTCGAGCGCCGGGCCGCAGCCACCGAAGATCGCCGCGAGATCGGCGGCGACGCCGGGGTGGCCGGGCTTCTTCACGTCGCCGCTCGCGTGCGCGAGCTGGAGCTGAAGGCTGTATTTTCCGATGTCGGCGGCGCGGCGTTGTTCGTCGCGACGGATGAGCTGCATCTCGGCATCGGTCACGTGGGCAAACCTGCCCGTGCGGGCCGAGCCGGCGCCGTTGGTCATGACGACCCCGGTGAAATACTTGCCGGGTTTTTCGTAGCACTCGGCGACCGCCGGGTAGGCGTTGATCTCGATATCGTCCTGGTGCGCGATCACGCAGAGGTGTGTCGTGCGGGCCAGCGCGGCGGCGGGCGTGAGACCGGCGGACGGGCCGGTGGCGGGGACGTAGAGGTCGGCTTCGGGACGGGCGAGTTTCATGGATGAAGATTAACCACGGATGGACACGAATGAACACGATTCTTGCCGGTCATTCCGAGCGGTGCAAAAATGACAAACGGTGGTTTATCCGTGTTCATCTGCGTCCATCCGTGGTTTTAGACTTTTCGCCTTTTCATTTCCTCGCCTTCTCCACCTCGGCGACGAGGCGGTTCATCTCCTTGAGGTTGTCCTCGATGCTTTTCACGAGGGCGAACTGGGTGCGGCAGCGCTCGAGGTTGTGGCGGGGGCGCTTGATGCGGAAATAGACGTCGCCCTCGAGGAAATCGGTGAGGAACCGCAGGCCCGTCTCGAAGGCGATGAGCTTGCCGGAAAACGCGAGGTGCGCGCGCTCGGTGGCGTTGAGCACCTCGCCCGCCGATTCGAGATAGCCGGTCACGAGCGCCTTGAAATACGGCAGCACCACCTTCATGCGCGAGGGATCCTGGTCGTCCTCGAAGGTCGAACACGCGGCGGTGCGCACCATGTCGCCGAAATCGTAGAGCGCGAGGCCGGGCATCACCGTGTCGAGGTCGAGCACGGCCACGGCGCGGCCGGTCTCGTTGTCGAACATCAGGTTGTTGATCTTGGTGTCGTTGTGCGTGACGCGCTCGGTGATCTCGCCGCGCGCGAGGAGGTCGAGCAGCACGTCGGTGTCGGCCTCGCGGGCGAACGCGAAGTCGATCTCGGGTTTCACTTCGACGGCGCGCTTCGTCTTGTCGGCCGTGACCGCGCGGCGCAGCGCCTCGAAGCGGCTGCGCGTGTGGTGGAAATTCGGAATCGTGTCGTGCAGCCGTCCGCCAGGCAGGTCGGCCAGCATCGCGGAGAATTCACCAAAGGCCCGCGCCGCTTCACGCGCCTGCGCGACCTTGGCGATGGTTTCCACGGAGTGCGCCCCCTCGATGAAATCGTAGACGCGCCACCAGCCGCCGTTAACGAAGTAATAGTCCTGCCCGTCCTTCGCCGACACGAGGGCCAGGCCGCGCGGTTGCCGCAGCCGCAGGTGCTCGGTCACACGCGTGATGTTCTGCATCAGCTCCGGGACCTTCTTGAAAATCTTGTGGTTGATCTTCTGGAAGATGAAGCGGCGCGTGCCGCGGCCGACGTCGACCACGGTCACGAACGTCTCGTTGATGTGGCCGTTGCCGTAGGGCGTCGCCGACAGCACCTGCCCGGGTAGCGGGAAGGCGGCGATGACGCGTTTGAATTCGGGCGGAGGCGGCGTGTGGCTCAAGCGGACGAAAGGTGAAACGGGAAAACCAACAACTGCGCCGCACGCGCTCAACTGTAAACACGCACCTCGCACACCCGTGCATGATCGAGCCCATGAGCGGCCTCGACGACGAGACGCAGCGCCCGGGCCGTCACAACGGCGGCGAGCCGATGCACGCGCCGCCGCTGGTAGTTGCCCGCCTCGCGATGCACCAGCTGCCAGCCGGCGTCAGTTTCGGCCTCGAGGCGATAGTCGCGCACCGTCTCCGGCTGCGGCCGGCCCCAGAGCATGCGGGCCGTATAGCCGTCGGCCTGCGAAAGGGTGAGAAAACGGTGCAACCCGGTGTCGAAGATGAACTGGACCTCGCGGATCGTGACCGGCGCGGCCCAACGCAACTCCAGCGTCGCGGGCAGGCCCGCGGCGGGATCGCTCATCCAGCGATGCGTGCCGGGCGCCGCCCGCTCCGGCGGCGCGCTCGTGTAGAGCGCCTGGGTGCGGCCGGTCTCGAGTTCCTTCAGAACATTTTCCCATTGGTTGGCAGGCCGGTTCGAATCGGAGGGCGCCGCTCCGTCGGCGCCGATGGACGGACGCGGCGGCGACGGAGCGCCGCCCTCCGAAACCAAAGGCAGGCCATGCACCGTGCGCGTCTGCGCCGAGAGCACTAGCGCGGGCTCGCCGCCGGACTGGGCGCTCGTGGCCAAAACGGTCGCGTGGCACGCAATGTCGTCGGCGTCGGCGCGAGGCAGGCCGATGAGGTAGGCATCGTCGCGCAGCAGGCGTTGTTGGATTTGGCGGACGAGGGCGCCATCGGCCGCAATCGCAGCGGGCTCGACGCCGGCGCGCAGCGCGAGCGCGGCGGCGGTGCCGACGCCCTGGCCGATCACGGCGCACGTCGCCATCACGCGGGTGGAGGCGAAGGCGATGTGCGTGGCCGAGATATTTCGCCCGGCGAAGAACAGGTTGCGCAACGTCGACGCCACGCAGGCGCGCAGCGGAATGTCGTAGAGGTGCGGCAGGTGATTCTGCGTGCAGGGTGGCTCATCGGGCGCATCGACACCCTCCGGCGGATGCGTGTCGATCGGCCAGCCGCCATAGGCGATCGCATCCGGAAAGGCGCGCGACGTGAACAAGTCGCCTTCCGTCAGCACGTGTTGGCCGATGAAGCGCCGGCTCTCGCGTTTGCCCGGCAGAAACCCGATCCACTCGAGCGCCCAATGCGCGGCGTCGAGGCCGGACTCGTTCTTGATGTGGTTCCAGATGCCGAGCGCGATGGCGAGCAACTCATCGCGGATGCGCTCGTTGTCCTTGATGGTGTCGAGGTGGCCGCCCCACTCCAGCCACCAGTAACCGTATTCGAGGCCGAGGTCGGAGCCGCCCTTGCCGAAAGGCCGGAACTTGAAATCGGCCGGCGTGAAGCGCCGCACCCACGGCGGCGGCGTGTAGGGCATGGGGCGGTCGTGTCTCTTCGCTTGGAAGAGAATCGTGGAGCCGAGGGTCTTCGCGTCGGCCGCGGCGGGCGCCAGCGTTTCGCCATGCGCGTCGGCGGCCTCGCGTCCGCGCATGAACGGCGCGCCGGCCTCCAGCGCGAGCCGCCCGTCGCCGGTGCAATCAGCAAACGATTTCGCGGTGATCACGAACCGATCCTCGGTCGAGGGCCGCTCGGCGGTGACGTCGGTGATGCGGCCGGCGGTCACGCGTGCGGCGACGACGGTGGTGTTGAGCAGGAGCGTGAGGTTCGGCTCGGCGCGGCAGAATTCGTAGAGCGTGAGATCCATCAGCGCGGCGGAGCGCTGGGGATTGCGCACGGCGAGTTCCAGGCGGATCTCCTCGATCAGGCCGCCTTCGCGCGGCTCCAGCACGAGCGGCAGGCCGGCGTGCAGGCCGGTCGCACCCACGATGTGCATGCGGATTTCGGAGGAGGCGTTGCCGCCCAGCATCGCGCGGTCCTGCACGAGGATCACGCGCGTGCCGAGCCGGGCGGCGGCCAGCGCGCAACACACGCCGGCCATGCCACCGCCGGCAACGAGGAGATCGCAGTCCAGGCGGTGTTCGGTGACGGTGCTCACGGGGCGGTGCTGCTCTTTTGGAAGAATTCCGCGGCATCGGCGAGCACGAGTGGGACGGCGCGCTCGACGAGCGGGAACTCGTGGCCGCCCTCCAGCCGATGCACGCGCGCGGACAGTTGCTTCTCGGCGAGGGCGGCGAGGAAGTTTTCGTTCATCGTCAGCTCGAAACCGCGTGTCGCCAGCATGAGCGTGAGCGTCGCGCCGCGCAGGGACTCGATGCCGTGGAGCGGATTGAGCCGCGTCCACGTCGCGGGGTCGTCTGTGAAGCGGGCGGTGGCGACCTTGTAGTTCCGGCCCTCCGGCAGGGTCTCCGCCCGCGGATAGTCGAGCAGGCCGATGATGCTCGAAACGAAACCAAACCGGCCGCCGCTCGCCTCCGCGTAGTGCACCGCACCGTAGCCGCCCATCGACCAGCCGGTGATGCCGGTGCGCGCCGGCGCACGGGAGACCGGCAGGGTTTTCTCCGCCCACGCGATCACTTCGCCGAGATAGGTCGCGTAGCGATCCGCCGGACGCGCGGGTGAATCGATATACCAACCGTCCTCGCCCTGCGGCAGCACGACGTAAAACGGCGCGGTGAGCAGGGCCGCACGCGCAGCCGGCGAATCGACGAGCGAGCGGTGCGTGCGACCGCGGCCGTGGAGGAAAAACAGCACGGGGGCGCGGCCGGTGGGCGCGGGTTTTTCGGGTGCGACGACGGCGACCGGCAGGGTGCGGCCGAGGGCGGTGCTCTCGATCTCGGCGAAGGTGATGCGCTCGGTGGCGCAAGCGGCAATCGCCGTAGCCGCGAGCGCCAGCGAGCGGACAAACGATCCGTAGCCGCGAGCGTGAGCGAGTGGAGGAAGTCGCTCATTGTTTCCAACCACTCGCTCACCAGACTGTGTGAAAATCCGGCGGCATTCGTTCAGCCGCGCGAAGTGTAGCGGAAACCGCAAGGTTTTCGTGGGATTTGGCCCGCGTTCGGGCGAAAAGCTCACGCTTTCCGCTACAACCGTCACGTTCTCACACAGTCTGTCACGCTCGCGGCTACGGACCTTCATCATTTCACCTCGTCCCAGCGAAACGCGAGGTGCACCAAGTCCGGCGGCTGGCCGTTCAGACCTTTGTAGGTCACGAGATGGAGCATCGTATCGGCGCCGGTGCCGCGGAACCACGGTGCGGTGTAGTAGCCGTCGGTCACGCGCGCATGCTCGGCGTTGTCGAGCACGGCGAACGAGGCGACAGCGAGCGCGACGACATCGAGGCGGAAGAGCGCGAGCTGCATGGGCTTTCCTTTTTCCCGCACGTTGCGGCCGAGCAGGTAGACTTGCCCATCGCGGGAAAACAATCGCGGCCGGCCGATGTGGCTCGTGAGAAAGGTCGCGTGCGTCGCCGTGAGATCGGTCTGGCGCACGACGCGGAAGCTCGCATCGGTGAGGTGCAGGCGCTCGTGGCTGTCGTAGCCGCGCGTCGTCACGATCCAGCCGTCACCGTGGCGGATGAACGCGCTTTCGTTGATCGGCACGTCACCGAACTCGTGGCTCAGGTTGCGCACGAAGTGCCACGTCTTCCCGTGGTCGTCCGAGCGGATCACATCGACCGAGCCGGCGGGCGCGCGGGCGTTGGGCGCCTGCTTGCCGCCCGGGAGATTGGCGAACGTCATCGCGAGCATCCACGTCGTCCGGCCTTCCGTGATGTGGTCGAAGGCGTAGCCGTATTCCACGCCGTCGACGAGGCCGACGCGCTCGAGCGGCCCAAACGTCCTGCCGCCGTCGGTCGAGCGCACGACCCGCAAACCGGCGCGCGTGGTGACCTTCCCCGGCACCTGGGTATCGATGTAGTTGGCGATATCGCCATTGGCGAACCGCACCCACTCGCCCATCTGCATGATGTGCCCGTCGAGCTGGGCGATCGCGCGGCGATCGATCGCGCGGCCCGTCGTGGGGTCGAGACGCACCAGATCGAGCGCGGCGCCGGGGTCCTGCGCGTGCGACCGGGCGCGTTTGAACGACACGAGAATCTCGTCCCCTCGGTCGAGCAGCGCGGGAAATGCGAGGTAGCGCCAGTCGACGGCCTCGGCCGAGGCGACGATCACGCCGGCGGCGCGAACACGGGGCACACGCTCCACGACCTCGGCGGCCAGCGCGGCGGTCGCCAGCAGGGGCAGAAGGACGGCGGGGAAACGGCTCACGCGCCACGCTCATGCCATGCTGGTATACCACGGGTCAAGTGGAACCTGCGGCCGTTTTACCGGTGTGGCGCGGCCGCAACTGCGGGTTGCCCGGAAGTAACGCTTGATTGGTATACCATGCGCGACCACGCTGGAACCCGGCCTCAGACCGCCGGGTTGCCGCCGGCCCGGTTGCGCCGCCAATCTTCCCCCGCCACGACTTCGCTGCGGCGCTCCGACCCCATAAGGATCCCTGAAGCGAGTTCCGGCGCATTTGACCAAACCACCATGATTTGCCCCCACCATCGCCCGTTTCGTGGCACGGGTCTCCTGACCCGTGATCCCGTTCACCACGGGGCAGGAGACCCGTGCCAATTCCCCGCCAAAGCGAAGCGAGC
>JACRKC010000023.1 GCA_016235555.1 Verrucomicrobiota bacterium | reverse complement strand
GCCGCGGTCGACCAGGCGTTCCCCCCCCACCAGGTGGGTCGGGCGCCCCGCGCCCGGCCTGGTCGCGCGCGGAGCGCCCGACCCACTACAAGCTTGGTAAAGCTCAACCATCAGCTCCGGCACGATGTTGACGAGCCCGCCGATGCAACCGGCCCCACCGAGCGCAAACACCTCCGTCAACCGCGTGTCGGCGCCCGACATCACCACGAAGCCCTTTTCCCGCCCGAGCGGAATCAACTGCCGGTGATACTCGAACTCGCCACCGCTTTGCTTGATGGCGCACATCGGCGCGCGATCGGCAAACGCCGCCACGGTTTCGAGGTCGATGCGTTTGCCGCACAGCTCGGGGAAATTGTAGAGCATCACCGGGAGATCGACCGCCTCGGCCACGTGCAGGAAAAACGCCAGGATGTCCGGCTGCGACATCGGATAAAACGACGGCGGCATCAGCCCGATCGCCGGCAAACCGAGCGATTTCGCAAAACGCCCGAGCTCGATCGCCGCGCGCGGGCGGATGTCACTCACGTTGGCGATGACCGGCAGTGGCGCGGCGAGTTCGGCGACGGTGGCGAGCACCTGTTTGCGCTCGTCGACCGAGAAGTGCGGAAACTCGCCGGTGCTGCCGAGGGCGAGCACGCCGGCGATGCCGTGGTCTCGCTCAAACTCGATATGCGCCGCGAGCGCGGCACGGTCGACGCGGCCGGCCGCATCGACAGGAATCCATTGGGCGGAGTAAATGCCGCCGGGTTGATAGGCAGTCTTCATTGAGGGTGCAAAAAATCGTCATCGCGGGCGGGCGAGGTCCGGCGGCGAATCCGCCATCGTCAACGCCCGGAAGCTCCGCACGCCGTGGAAGGTGACGGTGTTGGCGTCGTGGTAGTTGAGTCCGTTCCACGCCATGCGGCACACGGCCACGAGGTCGTCGCCGTCGAACTGCCAGTCGACGTATTGGAAGCCGACGCGCGAGCCCTCCTTCACCACGACTGCGCCTTCGTCATAGCGGAGCAGCCGGTGGTGCTCGCGCCACTCACGCAGATCGGCCGAGGAGCCCAGCGCGATCACGTTGCGCTGGTGATGCGGGCTGTGCACCCAGTCGGCGCCGGAGGCAGGGTTCGTGATCTTGTTGCCGAGCGTCCAGTAGCGCCGCGACACCGGATCGAAACGGATCGTGAACTTCGATTCGCTGCCGATGAAATGGACGAAATCCTTCGCGGGATCGAACGCCACCGTGCGGGCGTCGGGCGAGACCCGCATCATCGCGGCGACTTCAAACCGCGGAATCCCCCGCACCGCGCCCGGCAACTCGAAGCTCGCGCCGGCCGCCGGATGCGCCTCGACGCGCAGGAGGTCGACCACGTTGCCCTCCGGCGTGACCACGACGTTGCCCTCGAGCCATTCGGCGTTGCGCGTGTTGAGCCAGCTTTTCTCAAATTTGAGCTGGTTGGTGCGCGTCCAGCTTTTCGCGTCGAGCAGATCAGCGTCCTCGGGCGCGGACATCACGAACGCCCGGAATTCCCGCTCGGGCGCGCTCGGCGCAAACTGCTCGAAGGCGCGCCACACCCGCCCCGCGTGCACGACGACCGGCGTGGGGCCGCAGTGATATTTGCCCTCGGCGAGCAAGCCGTGCCGGTGGTCCGTCGGATTCGTCCACGTGCGCCCGTCGTCCGTGGAGCGTCGCACGATCAGGTGGGAGGCGCGGGCGGACGTGCCGATGAGGTAGAGCGCGCCGCGGTGGACGAAGAGCGTGGACCATTTTTGGTCGGCCACCTCGGTGAGCTTGGTCCACGTGGCTCCGCGGTCGCGGGAGGCGACGAGAAAGGTGCTGCCGCGCCTCGCCCCGGCGCCGGGCCCGCCATAGTCGTGCGCGACAAGATAGCTGCCGTCCGGGAGGATCGCGATCGTCGGCGAGCCCACGAAGATTTTCTGCGAGTCGGGACTGGCTGTGATGACGACCCCAGGTGGCGGGCCCGAAACCATCGGCGCCGCCCGCGAATTCGTCGCGACCAGCCCAGCGAGGAGCAGGCAAAGGCCGGTGCAGCGGCGGAGAATCATGGGAGGAGGGTCGGCGCTTGAGTTCGGGCGTGGTCAGAGCTTCGCACTATCGAGCACCACGTGGCGGATCCTCTCGCGCTTCCACGTGTAGGTGATGTGCACGCGGCCATCGGCGGCCTGGATGACCGCGGGATAGCTGTATTCGCCGGGAGCGGTTTCGAGATCGAGCACGTGTTTCCATTCGGAGCCATCGCGCGAAACGGCGACGCTCAGCGGCGTGCGGCCCTTTGGCGTGTTGTTGTAGACCAGGACGTGGCGGCCGTCGGCGAGCGTCACGGCGTCCGTGCCGGCGTTGGGATTCGGGAGCGACGTGAGCGCGATCCGGCCCCAGGTGCGACCGAGATCGGGCGAGGCAATCGTAAAGACCTTGCCCTGCCGCGTGCGACCGACCGCCTGGAGCTTGTCGCCGCCGAGGAAAAGCACGCTGGGCTGAATGGCCCCGATTTCGAGGCCGTCGTTGAAGAAAGGTGTCTTGGTCCACGTCTGGCCGAGGTCGGTCGTGCGTTCGAAATAGATGCGCCACTTGCTGCGGCGCTCATCGGTCTCGTCACTCGTGGGGCAGAGCAACGTGCCGTCCGCGAGTTGCACCGGCTTGTTCTTGATCGGGCCGTAAATCCCGTCGGGCAGCCGGCGGGCCGCGCTCCAGGTGCGTCCGCCATCGGGCGAGGTGCGCAGTTCACCCCACCACGTCTGGGGCGACGGGCCGACTTTGTAGAAGAGAAGCAACGGCCCCGACTTCGGTTGGAACAAGACGGGATTCCACGTGGGCACGCGCGGCGCGCCGGCGCGCACGCCGTTGGCAACCTCGACGGGCGTGGACCAGCCTGCGCCGTCGTGGCGCGAAACCCAGATGCCTACGTCGGGATTTTTTTCCGCGGTGCCGCCAAACCACGCGGCCACTAATTTGCCGGGCGCCGGCTCGACGATCGTCGACGCATGGCACGAGGGAAACGGCGCTTTTTCGTAGATGAATTCGGAGCGGACGAGCGCCGTGGGCGCGGCCGCGAGGAGCGTGACGGCCGGGGCCAGGAGGCCGAGCCGGGCGGACAGGAAGCGGAGAAGCGAGGTGGTCTGCATGGTGAAGGGTAAGAGGTTCAAAACCGGCCGCTGACGCCGACGTTGAGGCGGGCGCCGTAGAGTTCGCTCATGGTGATGTGGCGCTTGGTCACGTGCCACCAATCGGGCGAGTTGTTGAAGATATTGATGTAGTCGACGAAGAGCGTGCAGGCGGGGCGGAGCCGATACTGGAAGTTCAAGTCGACCGTCGGGTCGTCCATCACGCGCGTCTGCGAGGTCAGGACTGCGCTGTAGCCCGAGAGGTAGCCGCTCTTGTAGTGGTAGGTGACGCGGGCCTCGAGTTTCCGCCAGGCGAAGGCGAGCCCGGCGTTGTAGGTGCGCGGCACGAAGTTCGCGAGCTCGGCGGCGCCGTTGGCGTAGCTGCCCTGCGTGCGCAGGCCGGTGTAGTTGGCGAAGACCGAGAGCCCGTCGAACGGCTTTGGCAGCCGGCGCAGCCGCTGGCTGTAGTTGAGCTCGACGCCCTCGACGAACGCGGTGCCGAGGTTGCCGGTGGTGGTGAGGTCGAAGTTGGCGTAGTTGCCGCCGAAACCGTTGTCCGCGCCGGCGGCGATGACGGCGTTGGCGGACGCGATGAAGTTGGAGATGTCCTTGCGGAAAAAGCCGGCCGAGAGCACGCCCGCGGGTTCGATGTAGTATTCCGCCGAGACATCGTAGGTGCGCGTGAACTGCGGCTTGAGGCCGGGGTTGTTCTGCGTGACGCGGCCGAGGCCGCTGCCGTCGGTGAGGTAGGACACGCTGGTGTTGGGCACGATCGCGCCGAGCGAGGGGCGGGCGCCGCTCGTGGAGTAGCTGGCGCGGAGGAGCAAGTTCGGCCGCGCGGCGTAGCGGAGATGGAGGCTGGGATACCACGCCTGATAGGCACGCGAGACGCGCACGGAGGTCTGCGCCGGCGACAGCGGATCGGCAAACGATCCGACGCCGGTCGAAGCGGTATGCTCGAACCGCGCGCCACCGAGGACATTGAGCCGGCCGAAGCTCGCGGAGAGTTGTGCGTAGCCGGCGGCCACCTGCTCGGAGTTGATCCGGGGCACAGGCCGCGTCGCGACCGAGGTGCCGGAGGGCGTCCAGGAGGCGGGATTGGCGAGGAACGAGGCGTCGCCCAGGCGGTAGTCGAGCGTGTCGAGCGCCAGCATCGAGTTGTTGAAAATGCTGTAGGTCCATGGCGCGAGGAACTGCGCGATGCCGTCGTCATTCACGCCGGTGCCGGGCGCGCGGCCCTGCACGCGATCGGCGCCGACGAGGTTCCACGTCGGCCGGTAGGTCTTCAGCCAGCGGTGCTGCGTGCGGTAGTCGAAGCCGGTCTTCAAGTTGGCCACGACTTCGCCGAGGGGCAGGCGCTTCCGCACATCCACCCGGGCGTCGGCGATCTCCTCGCGCGTGATGTCGGGCTGTTCGTAACGCTGGGCCGTGTAGTTGTTGAAGTCGGTGCCGACGCCGATCCGCGGCCCGTAGGTCTGCGCGAACACGGGGCGGGTCGTGTCGCGCGACGAGTCGATCGTTAGGCCCACGCCGCCGGTCTTCGTCACGAGCAGCCCCCAGTAGTTGTTGTCGAAGGAGGACGGGTTGAACGAGACGCTGGCATCGATGCGGGCGTCGCCCCACCGCTTCTGCCCCTCAACGCCGATCTTGTATTGGTGCGAGCGCTTGAACTCGTGGGCGGGGCGGTTGAGCACGGTGGCGTCGAGCAACTCGTTCCGCGTGTCGGTGAAGCCGGGGGCGAGGCCCGCGGTCTGGTTGGCGGAGTCGCGCGGCACGGCGCCCGCCTCGATCTGGGCGCGGCTCACGCGCGCGTAGTCGGCGACGCGGTTGGTCGAGGTGATGTTCCAATCGACGCGATCGCCGTCGAAGGCGAAGTAGTTGAGGCCGGCGCTGACGGCGACGCGGGCGGTCGCGTCGAACCGATATTCGAACTTGGCCGAGAGGCCGGCGCGCAGGCGGGTGTTGGCGTCGTTGAGCTGGCGGGCCTGGGTGCTGATGAAATTGGCGAGGTTGGGGCGCGACATCTGGACGCGGTCGCGGGTGTTGATGGTCTGCGAGTAGGCGCCGGAGAGCGAGAGGCCGACGTTGCGCTCCTTGCCGAAGGTATCGAGGTAGGTCAGCGCGGCCGTGGGGCCGTATTTGCCGAGGTCGACCGGCGCGAGCTGCTGGTGGACGATGCGGCCGTCGCGGTAGGTGTTCAGGTTGATGCCGCCGCGGTAGGTGATGACGCGCTCCTTGAAATCGAACGCCGATTTCGTGACGAGGTTGATCGCGCCGCCGAGCGAATCGGCGGGCATGTCGGGCGTGTTGCCCTTGGTGACCTCGATCTCCTTGATGAAGTCGGCCGGGATCTGGTCGATGAGGCCGGCGCGATCGCCGTTGGGCGTGAAGCCGGCGACGGCGGACGCGGTGCGCGTGCCGTCGAGGGTGATCGAGTTGAGCTCGGGGGGCGCGCCGCGCAGGCCGATGCCGACGATGTCGCCCGCCTCCTTCGTGACCGCGACGCCGGCGAGGTTCTGGAGGAAGTTGCCGATGTTGCCGTCGGCGACGTTGCCAAACGCGTCCATCGAGACGGCGTTCATCACGTTTTCGGCGTTGCGCTGCCGCGTGATGGCGGCGGCGTTGCCCTCGCGCGCGCCGGCCACCTTGAACGCCTCCATGCGCACAGTCGCGGCGGCGGAGAGCGGGACGTTGAGTTCCGTGGCGCGACCGGCGGTCACCACGATCGTTTGCGTCGCGACTTCGAGCCCCGTGTAGAAGACGCGCACCGCATGGGTGCCCGCAGGCAGCGCGAACGCGAAGGAGCCGTCGCGGGCCGACAGCGCCTGCGCCGACTGCGCGGCCACGGAAATATCGGCGCCTTCGAGGTAGGCGCCGGTGGCGGCGTCAGAAACGCGGCCGGTGACAGTGCCGGTATCGGCGGCGCGAAGCGCCGAACAGAGGGCGAGGAGGAGGCTGAGATGGAACTTCATGGGGTCGTGGGGGTGATGGGCGATGCGGCGGGCGGGTCACAGACCCGCCTACTTCTGCGGGAGGCGGTAAATGAAGCCGTCCTCGGCGCCGATGAGGAGTTCGCGCGTGGCGGCCGAAAAGGTCGGCTTGGTCGCATGACCGGCGAGGACGTGCGAGCTCACGGGGCCTTCGTCCTTGAATGTCCACCGGCCCTGCGCGTCGCGTCCAGTGGCGCGGAAGAAGTTCACGTTAGGCGCGCTGTTGAGGAGAAGATCGGGCTTCCCGTCGCCATCCCAGTCAGCAATGCAAAACGTGCGACGGCCACCGCGACCGTAGACGCCGTCGTTCAGACGCAGGAGGCCGCTCTCCTTGTTCTGCGGCTTGCCGTTGGAGTCGAAGGCACTCGCTCCCTCGCTCCAGAACGCGCGCTGCGGCGGGAGCAACTCGAGTTTGCCGCTGGCGTTGCGGCGACGTTGGTAGAGCGCGAGGTAACCGTCGGCATCGGACATCACGAGGTCCATGAGCCCGTCGCCGTTCCAATCGACCATCTGCGGCGTCGTGCGCCATTGGGAGATGAGTTCGTTGCCCTTCGGTTTCCACCAATTCCACGCGGGGCCCGGGTTCTTCGCGCCGGGCGCGAGCGCCAGCTCCACCGGCTGGCCGGCGGCGAGCTTCGGCGCGGTGCGCGTGCCGACATTCCGATACCACACGACTTTTCCCCAGATGCCGTTCGTCATGATGTCGGGGAGGCCGTCGCCATCCCAGTCGGCCACGCTGAGAATCGAGTAGCCCCATTTCGCCTCGGCGGGGCCTTGGATGGAGCCGTTGAGGCCGGCCTCCTCGCGGATGAGTTTGCCGGCGGCGCTGAGGTAGCGCGGCGCGGCCCAGCGAGTCGGGTTGCCACCGAGGTTTTCGATGAACGCGATGTAGCCAGCGGTGTTGCCGCAGACCAGATCTTCGTCGCCGTCGCCGTCCCAGTCGAAGACGTAGGGCGTGACGAGCGCACCGAACTTCACGTCGGCCGCGAACTGCCGGAAATAACGCGGCGGCAGGAACTGCGGCATTCCATCAACGGTCCGGCCGGTGTTTTCCAAAAAGGCCACGCGGCCATCTTCGTCGCCGCACACGATGTCGAGGTGACCGTCGCCGTTGAAGTCGACCGCCGTCGGCGTGATCATGCAAAGGTCCATGTGCAGGCGTTGACCGCCGATCGTGAGTGCGCGACCTGCGGCGTAGACCGGCGCGGTGCGCGTGCCGGTGTTCTCGTAGAAGGTGAAGCCGTCGCGGAATTCACCGCAGATGAGGTCGAGTTTCCCGTTGCCACGGAAGTCGCCCCACATCGGCGACGGCATGCCGTAGGGATCGACGTCGGCACCGCCAGCCTGGAGGCGGACGGGCGCGGCGTAAGCGGGCTTCTCATTGGTGCCCGTGTTGCGGATCACGTAGACGTAGCCGCGGAGTTTGCCGCGCGTCCACTCGCCCTGGTCGTTGAAGGCGCCATCACCGCCGTTGAGCGGACCGAAGTCGCCCCAGAAATCGATCCCGACCGAAACATCAAGCACCCCGTCGCCATCGAAATCGACGAGTTGCCACTGGTTCTGCCGGATGTTGCCGGGCTGCGTGAGAATCTTCTCCGGCACGCCGAGCTTCCTGGGCTTGTCGAACTGCGTCTTCAGGAAGTCCGGGTAGAGGTTGCCGCGGTAGTTGTAGACCTCGCTGCCGGCCGGGCGCGCGGACGCGGTCGCGGTGACGACGGGTTTGCCGGTGACGTAGGAGATGCCGACCGACGGCGCGGATTTGCCGATGAGCACGGCAGGCTTGAACACCGGCAGCTTGGTCTGCGGATCAGTCTGGCCGCTGTTCTCGAAAAACCAGGTGCCGTTGTAGGGCTTGTCCGTGCAGACCACGACGAGGTCCATGAGCCCGTCGCCGTTGTAGTCCATCGGCAGCGGCCACGCCCAGAGGCCGACGCCGAGGTCGACGAGGAGGCCCGGATTGCGGTAGGCGAGGCGCGGCATTTTTTCCTCGGCGGCCGGGACAGAGGTGAAGCCGAGCGATAGCGCAGCGAGGAGGAGGGAGCAGCGTTTCATGATGAATCAGTAGACGAGTTCGCGAAAGTTCTTCACGCGATGGAAGGTGATCAAGTTGCCATCGTGCGCGCTCTTCGCCCGGGCATCGCCGCTGCGTGAGAGCACGATGAGATCGTCGCCATCGATGTCCATGCACGCGTAGTGGCGCGCCTCTTTCGGCGAGGCGGTCTGCGCGACCACGCCGGCGAAACACCAATCGACCATGTTCTTCGAGAAGTGGAGCACGAGACGGTGGCGCTCGTTGTTCGGCAGGTCATAGCGCTCCGGCGGCAAACGATCGGGGCGCGTCATCGAGTCGGTGGCTTGCGAGCCGAGCAGCCAGTAGAGTTTCGTCTTCTCGTCGTAGCAGACATGGAAACGCATCTGGCCACCGGGGAATGGCAGGAAGAGCATGGTCTTGCCCGAGGGCACGCGTTCGAGCTGCGTGCGCATCGAGCCGTCGGGCTGCTCGACAACTTTCGCGAGCGCGGCGTAGCCGGTGCCAGCCGTGTGCGCACGCATGAAGAGATGGAAAGTGTGTCCCGTGGGGTCGAACCAAACATGGTTCGGATCGGTGATCTGGACGACGTTTGTCTCCAGCCAGCCCATCGGGGAGTTCGTGCGACGGCGCGGTTCGGTCGCGACAACTGCGCGGTCCGGATAGGCCTGCTTGAAAAACGGCACGCCGAACAGGTCGATGGCCGGCTCGTTTTGCTTGTAGCCCGCGATAAGGTCGGAAAACACGAGCTCGCTCGCGAAGGTCCAGCTCGCGCGTTTGGTGAGGTCAGCGTCTTCACGGGCGCGCATGAGCACGGGCGCCAGCGAGCCGACGGCCCATGCTTTGTTTTCGCTGGAGACCCGCCGCTCCATGACGAGGTAGACGTGGCCGCGAGCGTGCCAGACGTTGGCCGCCGACTGGTGCCACGACTGGCTTTTGGTCAGCGCGACCTGTTTGCT
Source organism: Verrucomicrobiota bacterium (assembly GCA_016235555.1). Classification (GTDB taxonomy): domain Bacteria; phylum Verrucomicrobiota; class Verrucomicrobiia; order Opitutales; family Opitutaceae; genus JACRKC01. Next base: position 22,697 of record JACRKC010000023.1, on the reverse strand, counting down.
CCAGGTTTCACCGCGGTCGTCAGAGCGCGCGATCTGTAGATCGCCACGATGGCCGAGGTAGTAGATCGACCGGCCGGCGACGAAGAGCCGCGCATGAGTCATGTGCAGCGCGCCGCGCTGCACCCACGTGCGACCATGGTCATCCGAGGTGAGGATGAAGGCGTAGGGCACCCCACCCTCGCGGCCCTTGCCGCCACGCTCGTAGGCGGCGACGATCCGGCCATCGTCGAGCCGCAGGATCGCCGGCGTGTAGAGCGGGATGTTCGGCGGATCGGACGATTCGCCGACGGCGATGAATTCATTTGCGAGCGGGCGAATCGGCGCGGCCATGGCGCTCGCGGCGAGCGCAACGGCGAGCAGGCCGAAGGGAATTTTCGCGGGGACGGCCACGACGGTAAACAGGGCCGGTCAAAGACCGGCCCTACCCGGCTAGAAGCGGCCTTGCAGGCCGACGGTGATCGTCGTGCCGTTGATGATGGTGCGCTCCATCTGGTCGGCGATGCCGCGGTAGAACGCGGTCGGCTCGTTGAAGAGGTTGGCCACGTCGAGCATCAGCGTGAGCGAGGGCCGCACCTGGTAGGCGAAGGAGAGGTCGGTGATGGTGCGGGCGAAGCGGTATTGATTCCGCCCGATGCTGGTGGCCGTGTAGGCGGCGATGTAGTCGCCGGTGTAGTTGACGCGCACGCGGGACGTGAATCCCCGGTAGCTCCACGAGAGGTCGACGTTGCCCGTGCGCGGGATGAAGTTGGCGACCTGTCCGCCGGTGAGCTGCGTCGCGCCACCGAAATCGCCGTGGGTGTCGAGTTTCGTGTAGTTGGCGGCGAGCGTAAGCGTTTTCAGAAGATTCGGCAGAAACGTCAGGCGCTGCTGGTAACTCAGCTCCCAGCCTTGGACGAACGCCGTGCCGGCGTTCGAGGTCGTGAGAAGGGTGTAGCCGCCGTATTCGCCGTCGTAGCCGTTGGCGGCACCCGTGGCGACCGTCCCGGCGTTCACACCGCTGACGATGTAGTCCTTGATCTGCTTGCGGAACCAACCCACGGAGAGATTGCCGACGGGTTCGAAGTAATAATCCAGCGTCGCATCCCAGTTGGTCGAAGTCTGCGGACGGAGACTCGGGTTGCTGACCGTGAGGGTGCGGGCGGTGTCGTTGAACGTCTCGCCGGGGACGAGGTTGGCCATGGCGGGACGGCCGAAGCTCGTCGACCAACTGAGGCGGCCTTTGACGCTCGGGGTGACATCGTAGGTGAGATGGGCACTCGGGAAGGACTTCGTATAACTGCCGTCGATCACCCGTTTGGTGTTGGCGTAGTCGCGCTGGGCGGAGCCGACCGGGTCGGCCGTCTGCTGCGCAGTCGTGCTGCCACTATGGGCGCGCACCCAGCCCCAGCTTGCATCCTCGGTTTTTTCCGAGCGCACGCCGGCGATCCAGCCGAGGCGGCTGACCTTGCCCTGCGCCATCGCGTAACCGGCGGCCACGGTTTCGGTGACCTGGCGTGTGCCCGTGTAGCGCTGCTGCTCGCGATAGTAGCGATCCTCCCCCCACCGCGCCGGCGTGACCGGCGTCTCGTCCTTGATGAAGGCGGCGGATTCCCACTGCGGGATGTTCCACCCGCTCTTCCGACTCGCCCAGGTGACGATGGAGGGATCGGCTGGCAGCGCGGTCGTGCCGAGGTAGTTCCAACGGCGGGCGCGGCTGACCTCGCGGACCTTCTGCTCGCGCCAGTCGAATCCAGCCTTGAGGGCCACCGGCACCTCGGTGGGGAGATTGTATTTCACGTTGCCGCGCACGTTGCGGATCTCGACGTCGCGGTCGTTGTTGCGCGTGGTGAGCTGGCCGTTGGGGCGGTAGTTGGCGGGGTTGGTGATGTCGGACCCGGCCGTCTGGAGGAAACGCGGATAGAGATCGGACTGCGTGCGGTCGAGCATCCAGCCGATGCCGGCGATGCGGTTGGTGAGCGTGCCGCCGTTGCCGACGCCGAGGTTGTTGTGGGTCTGGCTGTAGTTGGCGTTGTAGTCCACCTGCAGGCGGCTGAGGTTGTGCTCGCCGCCGAAGTCGACCTGCCGCGTGCGGTTGAAAAAGCTGAACATCGTCTCGGTCACGTCGATGACCGACGCGGCGACCGGGCGGACGTTGGTGAGGCGGTTCGTATAGCCGGGAATCACGCCCGAGGTGGTGGTGTTGGGCGCGGTCTGGTTGGTGAAGGCGCGTGTCTCGTAGAGGCGGTTGAACGGCTCGAAGGCGTCGTTGTAGATCGTGTTGAGCGAGAACTTCGTCGTGGGCGAGAAGCGGTAGTCGGCCTTGAGGTTGAGGCTCCCCTGCTTGCGGTTGTTGAACGCGTCCTGCGTGCGGTAGTCCCAGAGGTAGGCGGGCTGTGCGGTGGTGTTTTCGAAATCGCGGATCGTGCGGAAGTAGCCCGCGACGTTCTCGGAATAGAACATGTTGAGCGAGACGCCGAGGTTGTGCTGGCCACCGAGCACGTCGAACACCTCCTGGTGCGCGAGGTTGAAGAGCGGGTGCGACGGGTGATCGCGCCGCAGCGGAATCTGCTGGGTGAACGACGGCGCCCAGCGCCCGGACACGCTGTAGGTCGTGCGGCGCTTTTCCTTCATGCTGAGCGGCGAGCGCGTCTTGAGGTTGATCGTGCCACCGAGGGAATCCGCGCCCTTGTCGGGGGTGTGACCTTTGATGACTTCGAGCTGCTCGAACATCGCGCCGGTGAGACTGTGCGTCTGGAACTGGCGGTTGAGGCCGCCGACATTGGTGATGAGGCCGCCATCGACGGTCACGCGGTTGAGCGTCGGCCCCATGCCGCGGACGGTGAGACCGGTGACATTACCCTCGTCGTCGAGGTTGCCGGCGACGCCGGGCAGACGGATGGCGAGTTCGCCGGCGCTCATGTTGGGGAGATTGCCGAACGAGTCCATCGCGACGACATTCTTCACGTTGTCCGCGTTGCGCTGGGCCGTGATCGCGAGCGCGCTGCCTTCGCGGGTGCCGGCCACCGTGAACGCTTCGAGTTTGTAGATGCCCGAACTCAGATCGAACGAAGCCGCGACCGCGCCGGTGGCCTCGACGCGCACAGTCTTGCGCGCCGCGTCGAGGCCGGTGTAGCTGACGACGAGCTCGTGTTCGCCGGCGGGCAGATCGGCGAGCAGGAAGTGACCGGTGTTGTCGGTGAGCGCGGTGCGACCGAGTTTGGGCACCTCGACGCGTGCGCCCTCAAGGAGGTTGCCCGTGGCGAGGCTGCTCACCGTGCCAGCCACCGTGCCGCCAAAAGCCAGCGGCGCCGGGAGGATGACGGCCAACAGGAGGACCGTCCGCGTGACGAGCCACCGGATGCGGTGCGGGAGAAGCGCGCCAAGGCGCCGGGAGATGAACGAAGGCATGGCAGGGATGGACAGAGTGTTGGGGTTTTGGCCGGCCACCGAAGTCGCGGCGGTCTCAAGGGTGAGCATCTCGAAATGCTAAATCGTTTTAGTTTCAAGCCGAAAAATCCGCCCGGCCAAAAAATCGGGCGTCGCCTACCAACGTCACCTTGCGGCTGGACTGCAGGCCCGGCCGGTGTCCGGACTGCCCGCCCAGCGGGCGGGTCTACAACGGAAAGTCTGAAAACTACGGGACGCTGGTCTCAGGCCGAAACGCGCATCACCACCGAAGGCGGCACGTGCAGTTCCACCGGCTTCACCCGGCGATGACTGAGCAGATGAAACAGGCTGGTGGCCACCTGCTCGGCCACGGTGTCGTTGGCCGGCCCCACGCACGTGAGCGGCGGGTCGAAGAAGTCGGCATGCTCGTGGTCCCCGACCCCGACCACGGCGATGTCGCGCGGGATGCGGCGGTTGCCATCGCGGATCGCCTGATAGGCGCCGAGCGCGAGACTGTCCGTGACCGCGTAGAGCGCGTCGCACGGGCGCCCGGCGGCCAGGTGCGCCCGCAAGGCCTCCGCGCCGCTGGCCGGCACAAAGCTGCTGGCGATCACCCGCGCCGGGTCGCGCCCGGTGCGCTCGCGCACCGTCGCGCAAAAGGCCGCGGCGCGCTCGGCCGTGCTCTGGGTCAGCAGCGCCGGAGTCAGCACGACGAATTGTGAACGGTGGGAAGCGAGCAGGATCTCGGCGGCGCGCCGCCCGCTCTCGCCCGGCGTCTCGAGCACGCAAAAGTAATTGGGAATGCGCCGGCCGAGCACCACGACGGCATAGGGCAGCGCGGTCGCGGCCAGAAACGCATCGTCGTCCGGGAGGGTGTTGGTGACGATCACGCCGTTGAACCGGCTCGCATTGAGCAGTCCGGGCATCTCCCGCAGCCGCCCCGCGTGGAACATGCCGATCGACACGGAGAACTTGCGCTTCGGGTCGGTGCGCGCGTCGGCCATGCGCTGCACCTGGCGCAGGGCCCGGCTGACCAGGAAAAGTGGCGCCTCGAATGTCGTGAGGATCCCCAGGTCGATGTGCCGCACTTCCGGATCGTGCGTGCGCAACCGGCGGGCGGCGATGTTGGGCACATAGCCGAGTTCACGCACGGCCGCGCGGATTTTCTCCACCGTCGCGGCGGCCAGCCGGCGTTCCTCGTGCCGGTTGGAGAGCACGGTCGACACCGCGGCAGGCGAAACCCCGACGTGTTTCGCGATCGTGTGCACCGTGACTGGACGCTGATCGCCGCGGGCCATGCCGGCATATCGGACCAATGTGCGGCGCGCGGCAAGTGGTTCTTTCAGCATCGGCGCGACGGTGGCGGCCGGCCGGCGTTTTGGATCTCCGTCCGCTCGCTGATACTCGCCGCCCCGCGCCCGCCGCACCGGGGCCGACCGCTCCTACAACAACTCGCCCTGCCCGTCGCCGAGCGGCTTCACGCCGATGAACGGGCCGTAGCGCTCCGCCCAGTCATCGAGTTTCTCCAGGTAGTAATTCGGATCGTAAGGCGCGGTGGTCGCGTCGTGGAGCGCGAGCGCGCGGGCGCGCTGCCAGTCGCTCGTTTTGCCCTTCATCCTCGCTGTGATGTAGTAGCTGACCCGTTCGCCCATCCGCGGACGCGGCGTGAGCTGGAGCGCCACTTCCGCCGACGCCCGCCGCGGTTTGCCGCCGTCGGCGATCAGGCGCTCGTAGGCCTCGGGCGTCTGGTTGAGCGTCTCGCTCTTCGCCAGTTCCCCGACCGGCACTCCCCGCGTGGGCAGCCGCCGGCGGTAATCCTCCAGCACGACGACCGGCGACTCCGCCGACGCCCCGAGCAGAAACCTGATCAACTGATCGCTGAGTTTCTTGAGGAAGGGCTCGATGCCGCGCGAGCGCAGGGCGCTGCCTTTCAGGATGATCTTTTTGCCGTCGTAGAGCGCGTAGTTCTTGGCCTTGTAGCAGAACATCGCGAGGTAGCGTCCATCGTATTCGAGCTCGATGCCGGGCGGCAGGATATGCGTCACCCGCGCGAGCAGCGCATCCGGGTCGGCGAAATACTGCTCCGACGAAAGGTAGATGCCGTCCGTGTCGGCCTCGAGGATCGTGCAACCGTGGCGGGCAAACTCGTCGATCAGCGCCTGCAGCAGCTCGCGGCCGCGACGCGTGACTTCCGCCGCGAGCTCGCCGTCGCCGAAGCGCGCCTCGGAAAAGCCGAGGTAGCCGTAGAACGAGTTGATGAGGATTTTGAAATTCGTCTGGCGGGCCTGCGCCTCGGCGCGCTCGTCCTCGGTCGGGGCGGTGCGGGCGAGTTGCTTGGCATTGAGCCGATACTCGCGCAGGCGCTTCAGCAGCGGCACGAAGATGCCGAGCGCGTCGTTGCGCGGGTTGCGCGCGATGTGCAGCAGCAGGCTCGGGTAGAGCGAGGCCACATCGAAGTGCAGCACGTGTTTGAAGACGCCTTCCTGAAAACTCTTCGTGAACCCACCCTCGAACGAGGGCACTTCACCCGGCACCGGCACCGCGTGCCGGGCATGGTAATACTCCTCCATGAACAGCAGGTCGATCTTCGAGGTCGCCCCGCGCAGCGTCGCTTCCTGTAGCAGCGTCGGAAACGTGCGCACCTGCTCGAAATAAGTCGGCAGCAACTGGTCGGCGAGCCCCTGCGTCTCGCGCAGATCGTCCGCGAGGTAGGCGCAGAAGCGCGCCCGGTCCTGCACGAACGCGTCCTGGATTTTGCTGCCCTCGATGTAGGTGCGCTCGGTGCTGTCTTCATCGGTGACGCCGAAGTAAACCGCCACATCCTTGAGTCCGAACGACGTGAGCTCGCGCGTCGTGATGTCGTAAAGCTGCGCGAGCAGATACGTGTCGACCACGGCGCGCCCCGGCAGATCGCAGCGCGGAAAATCGATCCAGCGCTCGGCGACCTTGAGGCGCGAATTGCGGAACGTCGCGCGCTGGCCGTAGCGCCCCCACGCGCACGGCACCTTGTGCAGGCGGCAGCGCTGGCGGAGGTAGTCGAGGTCGAACTTGAAGATATTGTGCCCTTCGATCACGTCGGGATCGATTTCGGCGAGCGCGGCGTTGAGCGCCTGTAGAAGTTTTTTCTCCGCCTCGTCCGTCATCGCCTCCAGCAGCAACAGGCGGTTTTTCCCGCCGGACCGCAGGCCGATCGCGAGCACCCGGTCGCCGGGTTGCGCGGCGTCGGGAAAACTCCCGCCGGCCGACGCCGTTTCGATGTCGAGCTGGCAGCGGCGCAGATCGTGGAACGGGAGATCGCGGTAGAGCCGCTGCCGGTGTTGGAGGAGAAACTGGCTTTCGAACGGGCGGATGGTGTCGACACCATCCATCGCGGCCTTCGCTTCCTTCAGAAACATCTCGAACAGCCCGAGACTCTCCGCATGCACCAGCCGGTCGAACGGTCCCGGCCCCTGCAGTCGCTCAAGCGTGAGGCCGTGGAGATTGGCGCTGGGCGGCGTGTCGTTCAGCCACGCGAACGGGCGCAGTCCGGCGACGCGGGTTTCGCGTCCGCCGCCCGCGCCCGCCACCGTCGTGTGGACGCGACCGGTCTCGTCCACCCACACGCCGCAGAGCGAACCGCTCATGGCCGGCGGATCAGAACGGCCGCACAAACGCCATCGCCACCGCCGTGATCGCCAGCACCAGCGTGACCACCATCAGCGTGTTCGTCAGCTCCCGCCGGCGGTAGGCGAATCCGCTCACGGCGGAGAGCGCCAGCCAGCACAGCAGCTTGATGACGACCCAGCCGAGGACCTGGAAGGCCAGCACGCCCTGCCACAGGCGGAGGCCGGTGAGCAGCACGAGCAGGCTGGCGACGCCGGTGATCATCAGCACGCGCTTCCGGGTTTCGGATGCGCCGGCAAAGGCGAAAAATGTGTAGCCAATCAGGACCAGCACGCCGGTGACGTGCAGGGTGCGGAGGGCGTTGAGTTCGTGGGGGGACATGAAAGGGAGAATGACAATCCGCCTGTGCCGTATGCTCAAAGGCTCGAGACCTTTTTAGGTTTAGGTGGGCGCCTCCTCCGCAGCGTCTGCCTTCCGGTTTACGGCCTGGCATCTTCCGCGACGGTTTCAGCTCCCGGAATATTTCAAAGGCAAAGAGCGGTTATTGAAAGCACCTCGAACACTGCAGATTGTCGCCCGGGACCGTAGGGGCCGATCCGTCGCGGTCAAACGCGAATCACGATTCGAGAATGCTCGAGTCCAGGTGCTGGATGATCAGTTCCTGCACCGTCGCCAGAAACAGGTAGCACATGAATGCCTTGCGCAACGGTTCGTCCAGCGCGGCGACGTCGACGTCCCCCGACTCCAGCGTCTCGTCGCCGAGCGGTTTGAGCCATCGCTCGCGCAGGCGCAGGCGGATCGCGGCACAGGCGCGCACCACCGCCTCGGCGTTGCTCTCGTCGAAGGCCACGACCCCCTCGGAAAAAAATTCATCGTCGAACAAGCCGAGCAGCGTCGCGACGTCGTCGTTTTGCGCCGACACCAGCTCGCCGAACCACGCATCGCGCATCTCCGGGTCCACCTCGGTCACGACGGGCGCGACGGCGAGATGTTTTTTGAGACCGTCCGCCAGTTCCTTGATGAGGTCGAGCAGCGGCGCGACGATCGGCAGGGCCAGTTTGACTTCAACGCGCTTCATCGGGCTCCAGCACCGCGCTCAGGTGCCATTGATGCAACGTGAAGGTGTAGGCCTCCGCCTTCTCCCGCAGCCCGCACCACACGACCGACCGGCCCTGCTCGTGCACCTCAAGCATGTGTTTGCGTGCGGTCTGCTCGTCGAACCCGAACACTTTTTTGAACACCAGCACGACATAGGACATGAGGTTCACCGGATCGTTGAGCACGACCACGCGCCACAGTCCGTCGACCTTCAACTCGGTCTCGGTGTGCGGCAGATGCCTCGGCAGCGTTTGGGAGCGGATCGGATTCAACAGGCGGCGACGGGAGAACCGGGACACACCCGGCCCATCGTTTCCGCAACCTGAACGCGCCGCTCGCGCAAGCGCAAGTTTCGTTTCGCCGCCGGCATCGGACACGATTTCCTTGCCCGGCTCGGCCGGCTGCGGCTTCCTGACCGGCGACCGTCTCCTCCCGGAACGCATGCCGAGACCACGCGACCGCCCGACCATTTCGCCGACCCCGATCGCTCCCGTCTCGCCGCGGGCCACCGGCGCCCGCGTGCTCGGCCTCGCGCTGCTGCTCGTCGCCGCGGTCGTCGTGGTCTACCACCGCGTCGGCAGCCACCAGTTCGTCAACCTCGACGACGACGCCTACGTGGAATTCAACCCGATGGTGAACCAAGGGCTGCGGCCGGCGGCCGTCGCGTGGGCCTTCCGCGCGGCGCACAGCGGGATGTGGCACCCGTTGACGAGTCTCTCCCACATCCTTGATTGCGAGTTCTTCGGTGTGCGTGCCGGACCGATGCACTGGGAAAACGTGCTGTGGCACGCGCTCAATGCGGGGCTCGTCTTTTTTCTCTGGCATCGTCTCACCGGCGCCGTCTGGCGGCCCGCGCTGGTGGCGGCGTTGTTCGCGCTGCACCCGCTCAATGTCGAATCAGTCGCGTGGATTTCGGAACGAAAAAACCTGCTCAGCACCTTCTGCTGGCTGCTCGGGCTGCTGGCCTACGCCAGCTACGCGCGCCAGCCGACGCGGGGGCGATACCTGCTCGTGGTGCTGGGCATGGTGGGCGCGTTGTTGTCCAAACCGATGGCCGTCACTTTTCCCGCCGTGCTGCTGCTGCTGGACTACTGGCCGCTGCAGCGCTCGCCGGCACGGCCCTGGCGCCGGTTGTTTTTGGAAAAGCTGCCGTTGTTCGCCCTGAGCGTCGCGCACAGCCTGGTCACCGTCCTGACCCAGCACGCCGTCGGCGCCGAGGCTTACGGGGCTCGCTTCGGCTGGTGGGAACGGCTCGCCAATGCCCTCGTCTCCTACCCGCGCTACATCGGAAAGCTGCTTTGGCCGCATCCGCTCGCGCCGTTCTATCCGCACCCCGGCCAATGGCCGCTCCTCGCCATCGGTGGTGCGGCGGCGCTGTTGTTTGCGCTCAGTTGGTTCGCGTGGCGGGTCCGCTCCCGCCATCCGTGGGCGCTCTTCGGCTGGCTCTGGTTTCTCGGCACGCTGGTTCCGGTGATCGGGCTCGTGCAGGTCGGCGCGCAGTCGATCGCCGACCGCTACGCGTATTTTACCGCGCTGGGGCTGTTCACCGTCGTGGCCTGGGCCGCAGGCGAAGCTGCGCGCCAGCAAACGGCCGCGCGCGGGACGCTCGTGCTCGCCGTGGGTGGGGCCCTGGCCGTGGGCGGCTGGCTGACCGCGCGGCAGGTTGCAGCGTGGTCGGACAGCGTGGCACTCTACCAGCGGAGCATCGCCGCGGGTGAGGACAACTCCACGCTGCGTTACCTGCTCGGGGTGACGCTCGCGGCGAAAGGTGCGCCCGCCATCGAGGTGGAGTCGCAGTTCCGGCGCGCCATTGCGCTGCAGCCCGACTACGTCAACGCCCACATCCAACTCGCGAGCCTTGCCCTGCGGCGACAACAGCCCGACGAGGCCGCCCGGCTCATCCAGGAAACTCTCCGGCTGGACCCGCGCCGGGTCGCCGAAGGCTGCAAAAGTCTCGCGGCCATCAAAAAGACCGCCGGCCTGCTGGCGGACGCCGAGAAGCTCTATCAGCAAGCGATCGAACTGAAACCCGACTTCGCCGACGCCCACCAGGAGTTGGCGCGGCTTCTGAGCGAAAGCGGCCGCATCCCGGAAGCGCATCCGCATTTCGCCAGGGTTGTTTTACTTCGACCGTGGGACGCCGTCGCGACGTGTGAACTGGCCGCCGCGGACGCCCACTTGGGCCGGTTCGCCGATGCCCGCCGCCTGCTCGAGCGCGGCCGGTGGCTCGACCCGCGCTACGCCCCGGCACGCGAGGGCCTCGCAGCCCTCGCGCAACTCGAAGCCCGGCAGCGGGCCGCCACCGGCGGCGTTACACCCCGGCCGACGCCCTAGCCTCGGCAACCGCCGCGGCCACCCGCGCCTCCGCCTCGGCGAGCGGCACCTTGGCCACATCCTTCTGTTTGCGCCACTTCAGCTCGACGATGCCTTCCTTGAGTCCCTTGCCGCCAATTGTAAGCCGCAGTGGAAGGCCGATGAGATCGGCGTCCTTGAACTTCACGCCCGGGCGCTCCACGCGGTCGTCGACGAGCACGTCGGCGCCCGCGCGTTCGGCGGCGGCGGCGAGTTTCTTCGCGAGGTCCATCGCCTCCGGCAACTGCGGATCGAGCACGCACACGAGCACCTGGAACGGCGCCACCGGCCACGGCCAAACGATGCCGTCGTTGTCGTGGCTCTGCTCGATCACCGCCTGCATCGTCCGGCTGATGCCGATGCCGTAGCAGCCCATCACCATGAGGTGCGACTGCTTCTGGTCGTCGGTGAACACCGCGCCGTATTTCTCGGAGTATTTGGTGCCGAGTTTGAAAATATGTCCGACCTCGATGCCACGGCGCACTTGCAGCGGCCGGCCCGATTTGACGTCCGGCTCGCCCGCGCGCACGCGGCGGAAATCGCCAAATTTCGCCACGGCAAGGTCGCGGGCCACGTTGACGTTGCGCAGGTGGAAACCATCCTTGTTCGCGCCCGTGGTGCCGTTGCCCACGAGACGGATCGCGTGATCGGCGAAGATGCCGGCCAGCGCCGATTGGTTTTTGATCGTGCCTTTGACGACACCGAGACTGCCGGGCTTCGCCCCCATCACAGGTTCGATTTCCTCGGGCGTCGCGGGCCGGAACAGCCCGAAGCCCAGCGCGCCGAGCTTCGCTTCTTCTAGCTCGTCGCAACCGCGCAGCACGACGAGGAACGGTTTGCCGTCGCCGATGTAGACGAGCGTCTTGAACTGCTTGTCCGCCGCCACGCCGTAGGGCGCCGCCTCGAGCGCCGCGATCGTCACGACGCCGGGCGTCGCGAACTCTTCGACCGCGCCCGCCGGCGCTGCGTCCGCGAGATCCGGTGGCACGAGCGCGCTCGTCGCCTTCTCGCGATTCGCCGCGTAGCCGCTCTCTTCGCAATAGATCACGTCGTCGTCGCCGACCTCGGCCGGCACCATGAACTCGTGCGAGAAGCTGCCGCCCATCACACCGGTGTCGGCCTCGACCGCGATCGACTGCACGCCGATGCGGCGGAAAAACGCCTCATACGCCGCCTTCATCGCCAGGTAGCTCTTGATCGCACGCTCGTCATCCACGTCGAACGAGTAGGCATCCATCATCACGAATTCCCGCGCGCGCATCAGCCCGTAGCGCGGCCGGATCTCGTTGCGGAACTTCGTCGCAATCTGGAAAAAATTCTTCGGCAGGTCGCGGTAGCTCGTGATCTCGGTCTTCACGAGCGGCGTGATGACCTCCTCGTGCGTCGGCCCGAGCACGAACTCCGGCTCGCGCGGCGGACGCTTGCCGTCACCCGCGCTGTCGGCGCGGAACATGATCTCGCGCGCCGCGGCCCAGCGGGGGCCGTTCTGCCAGTTTTCCACCGGGTGCACATGCGGCATCTCGAGTTCGATGCCGCCGCCCCGTTCTATTTCCTCGCGGCAGATTTGCGTGATCTTCTGCATCACGCGCAGGCCGAGCGGCATGTAGGTGTAGAGACCGCCGCCGAGCTTGCGCACCAGTCCGGCGCGCACGAGCAGCTTGTGCGACGCGATCTCCGCGTCGGCGGGACTTTCCTTGAGCGTGGGAATGAAGTATTGCGACCAGAATTTCACGCGACAGGGTTTTGCGTCGCAAAAACCTAATCAACCAAAATTAGGTTTTCGCGCAGCGAAAATCTCATGTCCGCACCGTCCCAAGAACGCCGTCCCTGGCCAATGAAGTGGATCGTCCTCGCGATCGTGGTCGTGATCGTGCCCTACACGTTCATCACGCTGCGCTACCGCAAGCCGGGTCCCGCCTACCAGCCCTACGAGGACATGAAGAACCGCGCCAACACCGTGCGCCTGCTCTCCGCCGGCTTCCAACGCGTCGCACTCGTCGCTTCGCGTCCGGCCGCTCCGTCGCACGCCGTGTTCAACGCCACCTTTTCCGCCGCCCCCGGCGGGCTGCCGTCCGTGCTCCGCGCCACTCTCGTCGAACCGCCGCTGCTCCCCGCCTCCATCTCCAGCGTCGCGGCGGCTCCCACGGTCGACGCCGGCAAAACCTACTCGATCCAGTTCACGTGCATGCTGCCCGATAACAAACAGCAGCTCGCCGGTGCCGTGCTCTACATCCGGCCGAAGGAGATTTTCATCACCCCCGAGTTCGAGAAACTCACGGGCGATCTGCTCAGCCGCACGCGCGAAAGCGTCGTCCATGTCACCGTGCCCGCCGGCCTCCTCAAGTCCGGCAGCTACCGCATCACGCTGCTCGGCGCGCAGGCGTCGCGCGCCTGGACCGTGCAAGTGCATTGACGCGCCGCGCCGCATCGTCGACAACTGCGCGCCCAACATCGATGAGCAACGGCTCCGCTCCCTCCTCTCCGACCGCCGCCACGTCCGCCACCGCGACCACCATCAAGCCGACGGACCTCCGCGGCATTCTGAAATACGTGCCGCGTTTTCAGGGACAGATTTTCGTCATTGCGATCGACGGCGCGATCGTCGCCGACGACAACCTCGGCAACCTGCTCGTCGACATCGCCGTGCTCCGTTCGCTCGGCATCAAGGTCGTGCTCGTGCACGGCATCGGCCACCAGATTCAGGAGCTGTCGGCGATGCGCAACATCCCGATCACCAACTCCGACGGCATCGGCGTGACCGACGCCGCCACGCTCGACCTCGCGATCCGCGCCTCGTCGCGCGTCTCGCACGTGCTCATCGAAGGCCTGACGCAGAACTCGCTCAAATGCGCCACGACCAACGCCGTCCGTGCGCTCCCGATGGGCATCCTCCGCGGCATCGATCAGCAGTTCACCGGCAAAGTCGAACGCATCGACCGCGACTTTCTCGCCGAGCTGATCGCGCAGCAGGTCGTGCCCATCGTCTCGCCCATCGGGTTCGGGCCGGACGGACGCTCCCTGCGCGTCAACTCCGACCTCCTCGCCGCCGAGCTGGCCGAGGCGCTCCAGGCGACCAAGATCATCTACCTCGGCCCGCAGCCCGGCCTCGAGATCGATGGCAAGGTCAGGCAGGAAATCGCCGTCGATGCGTTGAAAAAGCTCCTCGAAGCCGGCGCCGATCGCATCGCCGAATCCGGCCGCAGCAAGGCCGAGCACGCCGTCAAGGCGATCGAGTCCGGCGTGCCCCGCGTGCACATTCTGGACGGCCGCGTGTTCGATGGCCTGCTCAACGAGATCTTCTCCAACGAGGGAGTCGGCTCGCTCGTCTACGGCAACGACTACCAGCAGATCCGCAAGGCGCGCAAAAGCGACGTGCGTCTCATCTACAGCCTCACGCGCAACGCCGTGCGCCGCGAGGAACTCATCCACCGCACCCAGCAGGCGATCGAAAAAAACATCGACCAGTTCTTCGTGTTCGAGGTCGACGAGAACATCATCGCCGTCGTCACGCTCTATTTTTACCCCGACAAGCCGCAGCTCGCCGAGGTCGGCTCCCTTTACGTCATGCCGTTCTACCACAACCGCGGCATCGGCAAGAAGATGGTCGAGTATGCCTGCCTCCAGGCGAAGGAACGGGGCGCGTCCACTGTCATCGCCCTCTCCACGCAGAGCTTCGGATTCTTCACCAACGTGCTCGGCTTTGAAGAGGCGACGAAGGACATTCTGCCCGATGCCCGCCTCAAGCTTTACGAAGACAGTGGGCGAAACGCCAAGGTGCTGGTGAAACAAATCGGATAGGCCCGCCGTCATTGCCCCGGACCTTCCCCACCCATCATGAACGCCGTCTGCTTTCCGATCCCACTGCGCGCGCTGCTCGGACTCTGCACCGCGCTGATCTTTCCCACCACCGCCGCGCTCGCCGCCAAACCGAACAAGGCGGAGATCAAGGAAGCCAGGCGCGAAGGCTTGCTGGATGTCCCCACCGACAAGGCGAGCCGGCGCGAGGACAAGGCTGCGACCCGGAACGAGCGTGAGTCGGCGACCTCCGCGGAATCCCGCCAGTCCGCCAAACTCCGCGAGCGACTCGAGGTCACCGACGACGCCGAGTGGACCGTGATCAACGAGCGCATCACTCGCGTGGAGGAACTGCGCAAAACTCAACTCACCGGCGGGCGCAATCTCGCCGCTTCGCCAGACAAAGCCGGCCGCGCCGAGCGCGGGTCTCCGGCGAATCAAGAACTTGAGGCGCTCAAGAACGCCGTGCGGGATCAATACCCCGACGCCGAGATCAAAGCCCGGCTCGCCCGGGCGCACGAAGTGCAACAGCAACGGGCGGCGCAACTGACCAGAGCCCACGAAGAGCTCCGCGCCGTCCTCTCCGTGCGCCAGGAAGCCATTCTGGTGATGGCCGGCGTGCTTCCGCCCTGAGCTTGGAAGCAGCGCTTGCCGCGATTTCGGCTGCGCTGTAGCCGCGCGCGATGCGCACCGGCCCTTGTGCCCTTCGGTCACGGCACTGCCGCTGCAACCTGTCGTCAGCGAACATCAGTCCATCATCCGAGGCTAAATGAGCGTAGCGGCGGGCGTCCCGGCCCGCCGACGCTCGGGCGAATGACCTGAACCGGCGGGCCGAGACGCCCACCGCCCCCCACGCCGAGTGGAACAGGAAGTGAGGTCGGTAAACAGGGCCTTGGTTGTAGCGGCGGTCTGCGACCGCCGAACGACGACCCTTGGCGCATCGGCGGCGGTCGCAGGCCGCCACTACAGCTGGCTGACCTCACTTCCTGTTGCCCCCGCGCCAGCCCCCTTTTTGCCGCCTTGTCAGACCAACGTCCCGTAGCTTTCAGACTTTCTGTTGCAGGCACGCCCGCTGGGCGGGCTGCCCGGCCACCGGCCGGGCCTACCGTCCAAAAGCAAGGTGACGTTGGTTTCCGACAACGATCGCCAGTGCCGCGGCAGCCGCGGTCAGGAGGCTGGAGGGCGTTCCTATCCCTTCACTTCCGCGACCACCTGCACCTCGACCGTCGTGCCGCGCGGCAGGCCGTTGGTGGCGACCGCGGCGCGGGCGTGTTTGCCGGCGTCGCCAAACACCTTCACGAACAGATCGCTCGCGCCATTGATCACGGCGGGACTGTCGGCAAAGCCGTCGATCGCGTTGACGAAGCCGTTCACCATGACGATGCGCACCACGTCATCCAGTGAGCCCACGGCCGCCTTGATGTTGGCGAGTGTGTTGAGTGCACAGATCTCCGCAGCCTTCTTCGCTGTCTCGATCGTCTGCTCCTTGCCGACCTGACCGGTATGGGTCTGCTGGCCGTTGAACACCGCGATCGTGCCGGCGCAAAAAAGCAGGTTGCCCGTGCGCACGGTGGGCACAGAGCTGCCGGCGGCAGCGGGCGGATGGGGGAGCGTGAGGCCGAGTTCGGCGAGACGGGCTTCGGGATTCATGTCGGGAGGGAAAACCCGCGGCCGGGGGCGTGCAAAACCAATCAGCGCTGTGTCCCGGGCAAAAATGCCTTGGTGGCAACCGCGCTGATTGGCACGGCGGTCTCCAGCACCTTCAGATCGAGCAAGGTCGCCTGCTGCTCCGCCAGACGCGCGAGTGAGATCGCCCCGATCGCTTCGTCGCGGGCCGGATCGCCAGTCACCAGGCGGCGGATGATCATTTCGCCCCGGGAGTAGTCGAGCAGCGCGGCCGACGTCTGGCGGTTGCGCTCCAGGATGAGCCGGTGCGCCGGCGCCGGATCGCTCTCGAGGTAGTCGCGCCAGCCGCGAATCGACGCCGCGAGAAAGGCTCGGACGATATCCGGTCTCACCTGCACGAGTTCCCGACGGCAGATGATGGCGTGATAGCAGTCGTAGCCGGAATCCGCGATCAGAAGCGTGCGCACCTTCGTCCCGTGCTCCTGCGCGTAAAAAGGTTCATTCGTCACGAGACATTGCTGGATCGCCTCCGGGTCGGCGAGGAAACCGGCCAGACCGTAGGAGTTCGGCTTCAAGTTGAGCGTGAGGCGGTATTTTTTCTGGAGGAACGGAATCCAGGTCATCCCGATCGACGCCACGACGGTGCGGCCGCCGAGATCCTTGAACGACTTCACCGGGTCCGCGGCATGCACGAGCAGCGCCTGTGGATCGTGCTGGAACACCGCGCCCACCATCACCAGCGGCAACCCCTGGCTCGCCGCCACGATCACATCGTCGCTGCGGTTGAGGCCGAAGTCAGCATCGCCACGCGCGATCTTGGGCTTGATGCCCGCGCCGGGGCCGCCGGGCAGGATGGCGACCTCCATGCCGGCCTCGCGAAAATACCCCTTGGCCAGCGCCTGATAGAATCCGCCGTGCTCCGCCTGGGGAAACCAGTCGGTTTGCAACGAAACCTTCACGAGCGCCGGCTGCGCGGATGCCGCGCGCTCTCCCGCCTCACGACGCGCGCAGCCGCCGGCGCACCCGACCGCCAGCACCGCCAGAGCAACATTTCGCAGCCAACGCATGCGCCCGGTCTAGTCGCGCTGGCCGGTCGGCTCCAGCCTGTTTGCGGAGGGTTGCGTCATAGCGGCGCGCGTGTTTGCTCGCGGGCCATGACATTCGCCGACTGGCGGAATCTCTCCCCGGCCGAGGCCGCCCGCACTCTCACGCAGCGCGTCGCCTCGCGCCTGCGTCCCGGTCAACAGCGCGCCGCACTCGCCCGACTGCTGCCCGAAGACGCGCTCGCCGCGCGCTTCGCCACGGCCCGGCGCGACGCTCCGCTGGGCGGCGTGCCGTATTTCGCGAAGGATCTCTTCGATGCCGCGGGCCTGCCGACGCTCGCGGGGTCGACCTTTCTCCCCGAGGTGCGCCCGGCGGGCGCCAGCGACGGAGCCTTCGTCGCCGCCGTAAACGCCGCGGGCGCCGTGCTCGCGGGCAAGACGCACCTGCACGAATTCGCCTACGGCATCACCGGCGAAAATCCGCACTACGGCGACGTCGAGCATCCCCGCTTTCCCGGGCGCACCAGCGGCGGATCGAGCAGCGGCTCGGCCGCGGTGGTCGCGGCGGGCGTCGTGCCTTTCTCGCTCGGCAGCGACACGGGGGGATCGGTGCGCGTGCCAGCGGCGTTCTGCGGACTCTTCGGGTTCCGGATGACGCCGCGCGACGCCTGGATCGCGGATGCGTTTCCGTTGTCGCCGAGCATGGACACGGCGGGTTGGTTCACCACGACAGCGGGCGACATGCGCGAAAGCCTCGCGGCGCTCGTCGGGCTGCGCACGAGCCAGCGCGCGCCGCGCGGCGGCTATTTGGAAATGCCCGGCTTGGACACCGATGTGGCCACCGCGTGCCGCGCCGCCGCGGAGCGACTCACCTCGCCGGTCGACGCCGCCGTGCGGGATGATCTGCTCTCCGCCTTCGCGCGTAATCTCGACACCTACAACACCCTCGTCGCGCAGGAGGCGTGGGAGGTGCACAAGAGCTGGGCGGCGCGCTACGAAAAACGCTACGACCCGAACGTCTGGCCGCGCCTCAACCGCGTGCACACGCTCACGCCCGCGCAAATCGACGCGGCGCAACTCCACCTCGTCACGCTGCGTGGCTTGTGGACGAGCTATTTCCTGACGTTCGACTACCTCGTCATGGCCGCGTCGCCCTGCCCCGCCCTGACGAAGGCCCAGTCGACGCTCGAGTTCCGCGGCCGGATCCTCACGGTGACGAGCCCCGCGAGCCTCGGCGGCCTGCCGGTGCTGACGATTCCAGTGGAGTTGCCCTCGGGCCTCACCACCGGCCTGCAGGTGATCGTCAACCACCCGCAGAGCCCGGTGGTGAATTGGGCGCTGGAAAAATGGAGGTAGTGGCACGGGTCGCCCGACCCGTGCTCCGACCTCACGGGTCAGGAGACCCGTGCCACACATTCTACCGGGCGAGCAATCGCGCGGCATTGCCATTCAACACGGCTTCGCCTGCGCCGGCGTCTTTAGCCTCGGCGATGAAGCGCGTCATCTCCGGCGTCGCCTCGAGTTTCGGAAAGTTGTTCAGCGGAAAATCCGAGCCGAAAATCACGTGCGACTCCGGCACCACCGCACGCATGCGCCCCCAGACCCCGGCGTCGTAGAGTAGCGGCGAAGCCGCCGTATCGTAGTAGAGGTTTTCCAGGCCACGCGCGCGGTCGTCGCGCAGCGGCAGCAGGCCGCCCCAATGCGCGAGCACAAAGCGGGTCTTGGGTGCTTCCCGGGCGAGGCGCATAAAATCCTCCGGCGGTGTTGCCACCCGTCCGGGGTAGTCGCGCCCGGCCGGGTCGGTCACGTGGAGGTTGACGGGCATCTTCCAGTCGCCCGCCAGCGTCACCACTTCGCGAAACACCGGATCGTCGACCGAAAACCCCTGCGAATGCGGCGAGAGTTCGCCGATCCCGGTCAGGCCGCCGTCCCGCGCCCGGTGCATCTCCTCGAGCGTCGGCCACAAGCCGAGCCGGGGATGAATGGTCGCGTAGGCCGCCAGCCGTTGCGGATGCGCCCGCACACATCCGGCGTAAAAGCGGTTCTGCCACGCGCACGTTTCGGGCTTTTGCCAATACCAGCCCAGCAACACCGCACGCTCGACCCCGGCGCGGTCCATCTCGCGCAGCAAATCGTCGACGCTGGGAAAACCCTGCACCGGCCGGCCGTCGGCGCGACGCCGCGTGCACAGCGTCGCCCAGTGCGACTCGCCGCTCGTGGCGGCCCAACCCGCGGGATCGCGGTTGAGCTCCGGAGGATAGAGGTGGACGTGGCTGTCGATGATACGCATGGCTCGCGAACTGCCCAAAATCCCCGGTTGCGGGGGCGCGGGCAACCCGCAACTCTGTCTTCACGCTCCTTCTTCGCGCCATGCTCCAACGCCTTTTCCAGCTCGAACAAAACCGGACCACGATCGGCCGCGAGATGCAGGCCGGGCTCACGACGTTCGCGGCGATGGCCTACATCCTCGCCGTCAACCCCGCCATCCTGGCCAACACCGGCATGGACAAGGCCGCGCTCGTGACGGTGACCGCACTCACCGCCGCCGTCTCGACCGCGCTCATGGCGCTGCTCACCAACTACCCCATCGCCCTCGCGCCCGGCATGGGCATCAACGCGTTTTTCACCTTCACCATCTGCGGCGCGCGCGGCGTGCCGTGGACCGAGGCGCTCGGCATGGTCTTCATCAACGGCGTCATTTTCCTCGCGCTGTCGCTGACCGGGGTGCGCGAGCGCATCATCGCGGCCATCCCCCATTCGCTGAAAATCGCGGTCACCTGCGGCATCGGGCTTTTCATCGCCTTCATCGGCCTGAAAAACGGCGGCGTGATCGTGGCCAATCCGGCGACGTTTGTGTCCCATGGCGATTTCACCTCCGGTCCGGTGTGGCTCACGCTGCTCGGCATCGTCCTCACCGCCGTGTTGATCGCGCGACGCGTCGCCGGCGCGATCGTCATCGGTATCGGCGTGATCACCGTGCTCGGCCTGTTCGTGCGCGCGGGCCAGGCCGGCATGGTCACGCAGCTGCCCGGACACTTCGTGGCCTTGCCCGCCTCGCCGGCCCCGGTGGCGCTCAAGCTCACCTTCGGCTTCCTGACGCACACCAACGCCATCTTCCTGGCGCTGCCGCTCATCCTCACGCTGCTGCTCGTCGATATGTTCGACAACATCGGCACGCTCATCGGCGTGACCAAGCGCGCCGGTTTCCTGCGCCCCGACGGCACGCTCCCCCGGGCCGGCCGCGCGCTCGTCGCCGACTCGATCGCGACCATCCTCAGTGCGCTCGGCGGCACCTCGACCGTCGTGAGCTACATCGAATCGGCGTCGGGCGTCGAAGCCGGCGGCCGCACCGGCCTCACCACGCTCACCACCGCCGGGCTCATGCTGCTCGCGCTCTTCCTCACACCGGTGATCCTCGCCGTGCCCGCCGCCGCCACCGCGCCGGCCCTGGTGATCGTCGGCGTGTTCATGATGCAATCGATCGTTGAGATCGACATGAAGGACTTCACCACGGCGGTGCCGGCGGTGCTCACGGTTCTCGGGATTCCGCTCATGTTCAGCATCGCGGAGGGCATCGGGCTCGGCCTCATCGCCGCCTCGCTCCTCGCGCTCGCCCTCGGCGAATCGAAAAAAATGACCGCACTCGGCTACGGGATCGCCGCGATGTTCTTCCTCCAGTTCTTCAAAATCTGGCCGTTCCGGTGAACGTGGCGTCTACCGCTCAAACAGCGGCACGAGCTTCATCGCCTTCACGTCGACGAGGCCTTTGTCGGTGAGGCGGAAATCGGGGATGACGGAAAGCGGCAGGAGGTTGAAACCCATGTAGGGGACCTTGCAGCCGAGCACGGCCCAGGCTCGCTTCAGCGCCGTGGTCTCCTTCGCCACCACGGGCGCGCGCTTGTCGGAAAGCAAACCGGCCACGGGCAACGCAACGCTGCCCAGCACGCGCCCGCGGCGCACGGCGCACACGCCGCCGCGAAGTTTCTTCACCGTCGCCAACGCGAGCTGCATGTCGGCTTCGTTCGAGCCGGCGAGCACGATGTTGTGCGCGTCGTGGCCGACGCTGCTCGCCACGGCGCCGTCCTTTAGTCCGAAGTCGCGGAGCAGGCCGTGCGCGACCGCGCCGTTCTTGCCGTGGCGCTCGACGACGGTGAGGAAACACAAGTCGTGCTTCGCAAAATGATCGGACCACGCCTCGGCGGGCGCGAGGGCGATGCGGTCGTGTGCGGTCACAATGCCCGGCGGGACGACGCGGATGACGTTGGCGGTGATCGCCTTTTTCGGGAGCAAAGGTGTCAGGCTCACGCGCCGCGGCAATTTCACCGTCTGGTAGGCGGCGCGCGGGTAGCGGTAGGGTTTGCTCAACGCGCGATCGAGCAGCGGCGTGATCTTGCGGCTTTCGACGACCAACTCGCCGCCGAACCAGGTGTTTTGCACTTCGAGCGCGTCGTTGAGCAGCACGAGATCGGCGCGGCGCGCCGGGCCGAGGCCGCCAAACTCGCCATCCTTCGCATAGCGCGTGGCCGGGTGCAGCGAGCCCAAGCTCCACGCGGTCGTTGTGCTCAGACCCGCGGCCACGGCCTGTCGCACGACCCAATCCATGCCGAATAGAAACAGGTCGTCGGCGTCGCGATCGTCGGTGCAGACGCAGACGCGCTTGGGGTTGGCGCCGAGTTCGGTCACGGCTTTGATCGCCTGCACCAGCGAGTGCCACGGGGTCTGTGGATTGCCGCCGCGGAGGAAGACCCACACGCCGTTTTCGAGGAAATCGTCGCTGATCTCACGGTCGATGGCTTCGTGCGTGTCGGTGATGCCGCTCGCGGCGCCCGCGGCGACGAACTCCCGGCCGTAGATGTGGCCGCACACGGGGCGGCCACGCTTGAGCGCTTCCGCGAGGATCGCGTGGCTGCGGGCGTCGCCCAGCGCGACCGACACGTAGTCCATCTTCTCGCCGAGCGCCGCCGCTTCCGGCCACTGGTCGAAAATGCGGCCAATCTTCGCGGGCGTCAGATCGCCGCCGGCGGTCTCGAGGCGGGAGTTGGTGGCGGGGACGGTGCTGGGGACGGTGAGATAGATGGAAAGCGGGGCGCGTCGGGCGTCTTCGAGCATCCACTCGATGCCAGCGACGTCGCACACGTTGCCGATTTCGTGGCTGTCGCAGAAGACCGTGGTCGTGCCGTTGAGCAGCGCCGCCTCGGCAAAGGCACACGCCGTCATCATGCTGCTCTCGATGTGCACGTGCGGATCGACGAGGCCGGGCGCGACGATGCCACCACGGGCGTCGTAGATCCTGGCGGAGCCGAGCTGTGATTTTTTGAAAGCGCCGGCGGCCTTTACGGCGGCGATGCGCCCGCCTTTGATCCAGAGCTCGCGATCCGCGTGGATGCGCTCGGTATAGGTCGATAGCACGCGTGCGCCGGTGATGACGAGGTCGGGCGCGGCACGCTCCATCGCCACGGCGGCGAGCGAGCGGGTCATCGTGTGCAACGGCGCGACGGAGAAGCGGGTAAGCATGGCGCAAGTAAAGCAGGCGGCGCGCCGGGCTGCCACGTCATTTTCTCGGGGCCGTCGTGGACGAGGCGTCTCGCCTCGTGTCTGCGGCTTGGAGCGACGGACAGCAAAGAACCCCGGAGCAAGCTCCGGGGCATTGGACCAATCCCGCCATGCCACCTTCGACTATCCATCGTAGCGGTGAGCGCCAGCGAGCCGACGCGCTTCGACTCGCTGGCGCTCGTCGCTACCCATCCAAGGCGAAGCGAGCTTCGCGGTTTCGGACCCAAAGCGAATGAAACGAGGCGGGACGCCTCGTCCACG
>JACRKC010000022.1 GCA_016235555.1 Verrucomicrobiota bacterium | reverse complement strand
GTTGAAGCCATACCAGCCGACCCAGAGCATGCCGGTGCCGACCATGCAGAGCACCATGCTGTGGGGGGGCATGGGCGTTTTGCCGAAGCCGAGGCGGGGCCCGAGGATGAGGCAGAGGATGAGGGCGGACCAGCCGGAGGACATGTGCACCACGGTGCCGCCGGCGAAGTCGATCGCTTTGATCGCGGCTTTGGCGTTCCACACGCCGTTCATCAGGCCGTCGATGCCCCAGACCATGTGCGCGAGGGGGAAGTAGACCACGAACATCCACAGCGTCATGAACAGGAAGATCGCGGAGAACTTCATGCGTTCGGCGATGGCGCCGACGATCAGGGCCGGCGTGATGATCGCGAACATGAGTTGATACATGGAGAACACGTTCTGGGAGACCCACGCGGCGTAGTCGGTGTTGGGTGCGGAGCCCACGTCCTTGAGGAAGGCGAAGTCGAGCGAACCGAGGATGGAGTTGCCGGAGTGGAACACGAGGGAGTAGCCCGCGGCCCACCAGAGGATCGTGACGAGGCCGGCGAGCAGGAGGCATTGGGCCATCACGGAGAGGACGTTCTTGCGGCGCATGAGGCCGCCGTAGAAGAGCGCCAGGCCGGGCAGGGTCATGAAGAGCACGAGCGCCGAGGAGGTCATCTGCCAGGCGTTGTGGCCCGGGCCGGCGGTGCCGACGGCGGCGGTGGTCAGGCCGGCGGGGATCGTCGGATTACCGTCCTTGTCCTTCGGGCCCACCTTCAGCGACGCGGATGGATCGCTGTTCGTCATATAGGCTTCCAGCCCCGCCACCCGCTGTTCCAAGGTCGGCTCCGGCTTCGGCGGCGCGGCCGGCGCTGCGGGGGTCTGGGCGAAGGTGGTGACGCGCGCGAGCAGCGCAAAGCACGCCGCGAGTAACAAACAGTGGGGCTTGAGTCGGAGTGTGTTCATGGATGAGCGGGCCACCCATGAGCAAAATCGATGCCGCGACTCCGGCCCGGCTGAGATTTTTCGCGAAAAGTATGACAACGACCCGCGCAGTCGCCGTGGGAAAACAACTTACGCGGCCGGAAATTTTCCGCGGATCACACGGCGGCATCGCCGCGCTCGTCGGTGCGGATGCGCGCGGCGCCGTCGAGCGGCAGGACGAAAATTTTCCCGTCGCCGATCTTGCCGGTCTTCGCCGCGCCGATGATGGCGCTCACGGCGCGCTCGCACAGTTCGTCGGCCACGGCGATCTCCACGCGCAGCTTCGGGAGAAAATCGACGGTGTATTCGCTGCCGCGGTAAATCTCCGTGTGGCCCTTCTGGCGCCCGAAGCCCTTCACGTCGGTGACGGTCATGCCGTCGATGCCGAGCGCGGTGAGTGCGACTTTCACGTCCTCGAGTTTGAAGGGCTTGATGATGGCGGTGATGAGTTTCATGGCGGGCGTGGAAAACGATCAGGATTTGGGTTCGAAGATATAACCTTCCTCGCCGTGTTCGCTGAGGTCGAGCCCTTCGTGCTCCGCCTCGATCGTCGGCCGCAGGCTGGCCACGCGGCTCACGAGCCATGCAATGGCCGCCGTGCCGCCGATCGCCAGACCGGCGGTGAGCACGATGCCCTTGAGTTGTTCGATCCACAGCGACTGCCCGACGAGGGCGGCGAGGTTGGTGGAGAGATTCGGGTTGGCGGCCGTCGTCGCGCAAACTCCCGTGATCGCCAGCCCCACGGTGCCGCCCACGCCGTGGACGCCGAACACATCCAGCGCATCGTCGTAGCCAAAGCGGCTCTTGATTTTCGTGCAGGCCATGAAGGGAATCGCGCCGCCGAGCACGCCCGCGATCACCGCCCCGGTCGCGTCGACGAAGCCGCACGCCGGAGTGATCGTGACCAGGCCCGCGACGGCGCCGGAGCAGAAGCCGAGCACGCTGGCCTTGCCGCGCATGAAATACTCGCACACCGCCCACGTGCCCGCCGCGATCGCGGCCGCGAGCGTGGTCGTCGTGAAGGCGTTGGCCGCCACGCCATCCGCCGCGATCGCGGAGCCCGCGTTGAATCCATACCAGCCGATCCAGAGCAGGCCCGTGCCGGTCACGCAGAGCACCAGGCTGTGCGGCGGCATCGGCGTCTTGCCGTAACCGTGGCGGTGGCCCGCGAACAAACACAGCACGAGCGCCGAATAACCCGACGCCATCTCCACCACCATGCCGCCGGCAAAATCGACCGCCTTGATCGACGCGTGGGCGTTGAGCAGGCCGTTCATGAATCCATTCGAGCCCCACACCATGTGGGCCAGCGGACAGTAGACCAGCAGCAGCCACAGCGCGGCGAACATCAGCACGACGGGAAACCGCACCCGCTCGACCACCGAGCCGATCACCACCGCCGGGGTGATGATCGCGAACGCCATTTGGCACATCGCGAAGACGTTGTGCGAAACCCAGAACGAGTAGTCGGGATTGGGCGCCGCGCCGACGCCGCGCAGAAAGAAAAACTCCGAGCCGCCGAGAAACGGGCTGTTGAAATTCTTGCCAAACACGAGGCTGTAGCCCACCGCCCACCACAGCACGGTCACGAGGCTCGTGATGCCGAAGCACCACGCCATGACGGAGAGCACGTTCTTGGTCCGCACCAGCCCGCCATAGAACAGCGCGAGCCCGGGCAACGTCATGAACAGCACCAGCGCCGCGCTGACCATCATCCACGTATTGTGTCCGGGGCCCGGCACGCCCACCGCCGGCGCAGTCAGACCGGCCGGTTGCCGGCCCGCCGAGTCGCGCAGCGCGGCGGCCGGATCGGAATTGGTGAGATAGGCTTCGACCGCCGCCAGCCGTTGTTCGACCGTGGGTTTGGCGGCCGCGGCCGGCGTCCCGGGCCCGGTGCCGGGGCCGTTCGCGGGCTGACCGCGCAGCATGCTGGCCGCGCCAGCACACAGAGTGAGAAAAATGACCGGGAGAATCCGTCGAAGGAGGGGTTTCATGGAGAAACCCGGATTACAGCAATTCATGCACCACTATTTTTGCATGAGCCGCATTTCTGTGTCACAATCCAACAAAATCACGCAACCCGCCCCTGATACCAACAGCTGTTGAGGTTTGGATTGATCGTAGGTCGGGCTTTACGCCCGACACTTGCCCGCCTGCCGCGGATGTCGGGGATAAACCCCGACCTACCCACCGGACCCAACAGTCCATTCTTCAGCAGCCGTTGGTATGTTTCGTCCGCGGAACCGCGCCTTGGCAGCAAAAAGGCCGGCCATCACGGCCGGCCGGTAAACTGAGGATCGCTACTCCGACCCCGGGCGTGCTTCAGACCGCGGCCTCGCCGCGCTCGTCGGTGCGGATGCGCACGACCTCCTCCAGCGGAAGGACGAACACCTTGCCGTCGCCAATCTTGCCGGTCTTGGCCGCCTTCACGATCGTGTCGACGCACTTGCCGGCGGTTTCGTCGGATACCGCGATCTCGATTTTCACCTTCGGCAGGAAATCGACGGTGTATTCGCTACCGCGGTAGATCTCGGTGTGACCCTTCTGGCGGCCAAAGCCTTTGACCTCGGTGACGGTCATGCCCTCGATCCCGGCTTCGGAGAGCGCTTCCTTCACTTCCTCGAGTTTGAACGGCTTGATGACGGCGATGATGAGTTTCATAGGTGAAGCAGTGTGTGTGGGACTGGTTTTAGGCGCTCATGCGGGCGGCGCAAGCAATCGTTCCGCCCACGGGGATCATTCCGGAATAACCGTTGCGATGTGCAGTTCCTTGAGCTGCTTCGGCGTGACGGCCGTCGGACTCTGGGTCATGAGGCACTGTCCCTTCTGCGTCTTCGGAAACGCGATCACGTCACGAATGCTCGTCGTGCCGCAGAGCAGCGCGACCATCCGATCGAGGCCGAACGCAATGCCGCCATGCGGCGGCGCGCCGTAGGTGAACGCCTTGAGCATGTAGCCGAATCGGCTCTCCACGACGTCCTGCGGAATCTTCAGGACGTCTTCAAAAACCTTCTTCTGGAGGGCCGGCTGATGGATGCGGATCGAGCCGCCGCCGAGTTCCATGCCATTGAGCACGACGTCGTAGTGCTGGCCGCGCACTTTCTTCGGGTCGCTGTCGAGAAACGCCGCATCTTCCGGCACAGGCGCGGTGAATGGATGGTGCGTCGCGGCGTAGCCTTGGCGCTCCTCGTCGTAACTCATCAGCGGAAAATCGATCACCCAGAGAAATTTCCAGTCGTCGGCCCGGATCGTGAGCTTGCCGCGTTTCTGGAGCAGCGCCGCCGACTCGAGGCGCAGGCGCCCGAGGATCGCGCAAGCCTTCTCCCATGGTGCAGCGGCAAAGAAAATGATGTCGCCCTCACCGATGTTGAGCTTGGCGGTGAGTTCCGCCTTCTCCGCGTCGGTGAAGAATTTCACGATCGGCGATTTCCACTCGCCGCCTTCGACTTTGATGAACGCGAGGCCTTTCGCGCCGAGTGATTTCGCGATGTCTTCAAAGTTCTTGAGCTCACCCTGCGTGATATCGGAGAGCCCTTTGGCGTTGAGCGCCTTGATCACGCCGCCACCGGCGACCGTCTGCTGGAAGACCTTGAAGGCCGAGTTGCGGAACGTCTCCGAAAGATCGACGAGTTCGAGGCCGAAACGCATGTCGGGTTTATCGACGCCGTAGCGGTTCATCGCATCGACGAACGCCATCCGCGGAAACGGCGTGGGGATGTCGATCCCGAGCACGTCCTTCCAGACCTTCTTCAACATGCCCTCGAACAGCGCGTAGATGTCTTCGCGCGTCACGAACGACGCCTCGACGTCGATCTGGGTGAACTCCATCTGGCGATCGGCGCGCAAATCCTCGTCGCGGAAGCAGCGGGCGACCTGGAAATAGCGCTCCACGCCGGCGACCATGAGGATCTGCTTGAACTGCTGCGGCGACTGCGAAAGCGCGTAGAACTGGCCGGGGTGGATGCGCGACGGCACGAGATACTCGCGCGCGCCCTCGGGCGTGCTCTTGAAGAGCGCGGGCGTCTCGACCTCGATGAATTCCTGCGAGTCAAAATAGTCGCGAATCGACTTCGTGGCGCGATGGCGCACCTGGAGGTTTTTCCGCATCTTCGGCCGGCGCAGGTCGAGGTAACGGAAGGTGAGGCGCAGGTCCTCGTTGACCTTGTCGCCGCCAGCGTCGTCGAGCGGGAACGGCGGGGTGTCGGAGATGTTGTGGATCTCGAGGGACGCGGCGTTCACCTCGACCTCGCCGGTGGGCAGGCTCTTGTTTTCCGTGCCGGCGGGGCGGCGCACGACCTTGCCGGTGACGCCGATGACGGACTCGGGCTTCAGGTGTTTGAGCTGCTCGGCGAGTTGCGCGTTATCGTGCGGCTCGAGCTGGATCTGCGTGACGCCTTTGCGGTCGCGCAAATCGACGAAGATGATGCCGCCTTGGTCGCGGATCGTATCGACCCAGCCGAGGAGCGACGCCGTGGCGCCGAGGTCGGCTGTGGTGAGCTGGGCACAATGATGGGTGCGATGCATTGGAAACGTAAGCCGGACAGGACAACTCACCGGCGACGGGCAGGGCAAACAGAATCTATGGCACACGCGCACATCGCAGGATGGGCCGCCGATCGAGAACTCCGATGCGAGACGAAACCTGACTGAAATGTTCGTCCCTCTCCTGGATCGGTCCAATCGCACCGAACCTCCACACGCTGCGATTGCCTCGATCGACCGGATCACGAAAGAATCAGGGAGATGCAGCGCATTCTTATGCCGTCCTTACACCGACCAATGACCTGTTTCACCCGCATTGGTCTGATGCTTGCGCGGCTGGCCGGATTATTCTGCGGTGCGTATTTCGCGTCCGCCGTCGCAGTCGCCGCGGATGGCGGCTGGATCGAATTACGCACGGCACACTACCGCCTCGTCTCCGACGCCGGGGCACCGGAATTGCGCAAGGTTGCGATGGATATGGAGCGTTTTTACGCGGGCTTCGAAGCCTTCTGGGCCAAGGCGCCGGGAAAGCTCCTGCCTTGCACCATCATTGTCTTCGCACGCGAGGCCGATTTCGACGCGGCGAAGCCCACCTTTCGCGAACGCACCTCGCACCACGGCGCCGTGTTTGTCAGTGGGATGGACGCGGCCTTTATCGCGTTTCCGCTCGCGGCATTCGACTCGTCGATCCCGGCCGGACGCGCTTTTTTCGGCGTGACCGATTCGCGCCGGACCGAGTTTCACGAATCGGTTCACTACCTGCTCAGCGGTCTGGCGCGCCGGCCGCCGGCATGGTTCAACGAAGGTATCGCGGAGCTGCTCTCCACCGCCGAACTCCATGACAAGGGCATGACGGTCGGCCGCGTGATCGGACCCTATACGGTTTGGCTGAGCCGTAACGGCGCCCGGCCGATCGCCGAGATTTTCCCGGTCACCCATGACTCGCCCGAATACAACGACCCGGCCAAAGCGGGATCATTTTACGGACACGCTTGGGCGTTTCTGCATTTTTTGCTCTGCGGCAAGAACCCGGATGGCCCCGCTATGCTCGTGAAGTTTCTCCAGCTTACCCGCGACGGGGCTCACTCCTCCGAAAAATTCCGGCAGGCATTCGGCCGCGACGAGCGGGCGTTCGACAAGCAGCTGCGCGACTATCTCGACTCGGGACGCTACAGCACGCGCACTGTCCCCGTTTTCCATTCTGCGTCGCCCGACGCCCTCAAGCCGGCGCCGATGTCGGCGACGGAAGTCGATCTTTGCCTCGGCCAGTTCCTCCTTCACACGAAACGCCTGCCAGAGGGGCGCGCGCGCATTTCCCGCGCACTCGCCGCCCTGCCGCTCGATCAACGGGCGAGAGACGCGGCCGGGCTGCTCGCCTTGCTGGAAGACGACGCCCAGGCCGCCGCGGATCATTTTCGGGAGGCGATCAAACTCGGTTCGCGCCAACCGACGGCGCTCACCGTGACTTTCTCCGCCCGTCTCGATTCGGCCATCCAGGGCCTCGCCGCCGATGCAACCTTGCCAGCGGCGATATTTGACGAAGTCGCCAACGGGCTGAAAGCCGCCATCAACGCCAATCCCATCTTCGCCGAACCCTACCGGCAGCTCGCGGTCGCCTTCGCGCTGGCCCCGCGCGCCGAAGCCGACGATGCCGCATGGTTGAAACAGGGCCTCGCCATCGATCCCGACAGCAAGGCGATCCGCGCGAGCCTGGCCATGACGCTGGCCCGAGCCGGTCATGCAGCCGAGGCGCGCACGTTAGCGGAGGCCGTCGCACCCGACGATTTGCCGGGTGCATTGCGGGCTCGCTTCGAGCGATTCAAACATGGGCTGTAGCCGGGTTCAGCCCGCGACCAGGCTCTCGCCCGTCATCTCCACCGGCTTCGGCAGGCCCATGAGGGCGAGCACGGTCGGGGCGAGGTCGGCCAGGCGGCCGCCGGTGCGCAGCTTCGTCTGGCCGGCGACGTAGCCGGCACCGACGACGAAGACTTCGACGAGGTTGAGCGTGTGCGCGGTGTGCGGGCCGTTGACCGTCGGGTCCCACATTTGCTCCGCGTTGCCATGGTCGGCGCAGACGAGCGCTTTGCCGCCCATCTTTTCGATGGCGGCGAGTAATTCTCCCACGCCCGCGTCGGTCGCTTCCACCGCCTTGACGGTTGCGGGTAGCGAGCCGGTGTGGCCGACCATGTCGGGGTTGGCAAAGTTCACGACGACGAGGCCGTATTTGCCGGAGAGAATCGCCGCCCTTGCGTTGGCGGTGACTTCACCGGCGGACATCTCGGGTTGCAGATCGTAGGTCGGCACCTTCGGACTCGCCGGGCAGGCGCGCTCCTCGCCGGGGAACGGATCCTTGCGATAGTTATTGAAGAAGAAGGTCACGTGCGGGTTCTTCTCGGTCTCCGCGCAGCGGAACTGCGCGATGCCGGCCTTGCTCACGACCTCCCCGAGGATGTTTTTCAATTTTTCCGGTTTCGGGGACACCACGTGCACCGGGAGACCGGACTCGTATTCGGTCATCGTCGCGTAGTAGAGATCGAGCTTCGCGCCGCGGGCGAAGCCGGAGAAATCATCGAGCACAAACGCCTTCGTGATCTCGCGCGGACGATCGCCGCGGTAGTTGTAGAACAGCACGGCGTCGCCGTCGGCGATCGTCGCGACCGGCTTGCCGTCGGCGCCGACGATCCAGGTCGCCGGCACGAACTCGTCGCCGACCTGCGTCGGGCTGAGCGGTTTGTCATAGTATGCCTGCACAGCCGCCTCCGCGCTCGGTGCGGTGGCGACCGCGGCCTTGCCGGTGAGCAGGTCGTAGGCTTTCTGCACGCGCTCCCAGCGGTTGTCGCGGTCCATCGACCAGAAGCGCCCGCACACGCTGGCGATCTTCCCCACCCCGATCGCCATCATCTGCTGCTCCACCTGGCGGATGTAGCCGAGGCCGCTCGAGGGCGGCGTATCGCGGCCGTCGGTGAAGGCGTGGAGGTAAACCTGCGTGACACCGTCTGCCTTCGCCTGCCGCAGGATGCCGTAGAGGTGGTCGAGCATACCATGCACCCCCGCATCGCTCACGATGCCGAAGAGGTGCAGTTTCGGCGTAGCACGGGTCTCCTGACCCGTGGCCTCGGCATCACGGGTCGGGAGACCCGTGCCACGCACCCGCTCGACCACTTCCCGCCACACGGCGTTGGTCGCGAGGCGTTTCTCGGAAAACAACTTGTTCAGGCGCACGAGTTCCTGGTCGACGATGCGCCCGGCACCGATGTTTTCGTGCCCCACTTCGCTGTTGCCCATCACGCCGTCAGGCAAACCGACGTCGAGGCCCGACGCCTTGACGAGCGTCACCGGCGACTTGGCGCGGAGCGCGTCGTCGCACGGCTTCTTCGCTTGGGCGACAGCGTTGGTTTTGTCCTGTGAAGGATCCGGATTCTTGCCCCAGCCATCACGGATGACCAGGAGGACGGGAGTGCGCGATGAACTCATAGAGAATGAGACAACCACGGATGGACACAGATAAAGGCAAAACTCATCCGCGGCGGGCGCATCTCAGTTTCTTGCCGTCCGGAGAGAGCGAAGGAGCAGGGGGGTTCAGCCGTCGAGCTTGGGCGCTTGGAAAAGCGCCCCTCCGCAGTGCACGAAAGTGAGATGCGCCCATCCGCGGCATCCGCGTAATCCGCGGTAAAAAATTTCCCCTTTGTGCCGTAGTTGGCAGCAACATCGCTCAAGGAGGAGCCCCCGATGACCCTCATCATCCGCGACCAACTCGTGAACCCGCCGACGTGGTTCGCCTCGTTCCGGGATCTCACGCTCTACTGCAACGTGTTCCTGCACGACGATATCGTCATCGAATCGGACGACCCGGATCCCTATGTGCGCTGGATGCGCCCGCGGGGCGGGATGGATTTTGTGGAGGATTTTGTGCGCCCCGGCGCCGAGGACGGCGTGCACCTCGACCTCGAGCCCAATTTCCCCCGCACCGTCATCACCGACCGCATCGCCCCGGAAAACGTGCACCGCCTGATCGCCAAAATCCGGTTCTGCCGCGGGCTGGCGTGAGGGCGTTCGGAGGATTCGGCTTTTGACAGTGGCGGTCGCTCAGGCACATTTGTTGCCATGCAAAGCGCAACGATCACAGCTGAGCGCCTGACGGCCGACGACTACCGGGCAATGCCTGAAGGTGGCCCACGCTACCAACTCATCGACGGAGAACTCCACATGGCCCCTGCCCCAAGTTCATTCCACCAGGAAATCGTTTGGAACCTGAGCCAGATTCTCGGGAGTTACCTGCGCCAAAGCCCCGTCGGCCGAGTTTACCTTGCGCCCTGTGACGTCTATCTTTCCGAACACGATGTCGTGCAACCGGACCTGCTGTTTTTCACCAAGGCCCGGCAACACATCCGCAAGGACGATGGCATTCACGGCGCGCCCGACTTGGTGATCGAGATTCTCTCCCCCTCGACCGCGTTGCTCGACACGAAGACCAAGCGCGCGATTTACGCGCGCACGGGCGTGACGGAACTCTGGATCATCGATCCCTCGCTCCAGCAGATCCACCTCTACGATTTCGCGCGCAACCACGCCAAAGCCGTCCGCCTTGTCGAAGACGACGAGACGTTTGAGTCCGCGCTGCTGCCGGGCTTGATCATCAGCGCCGCCGAAGTGTTCAAGCGCTGACGAAGGGAACGCTAATCTTCGCTCATGCGGACTCGGCCCATGGGCCTCGCCGAGCCATTGCGAGGCGTCTTCATTAGCGAAGATCAGCGGTTAAGAAACTCGTTCATCCCAAATTCAGCAATTGAACCGCAGGGAACGCAAAGAGCGCAGAGCGAAAATCCTCGTTTGTGCGCTTCATTCCCCTTCACGCGCGAGGTGAAGGTTTCGGCCGATGTGGGCCAACCTATAAGGTCGCGCTCTTTGAGTTCTTTGCGCTCTCTGCGGTTAAATCCATCTGCGCTTTTTAGTTTCATCCCATGAACCCGAGGTTCGGTTTCGCGAAGCGGCCGATGTTCGGGAGGACGGCGGGGAGGTTGGAGTCGCTCACGCCGAACCACGTGGCGAGGGTGGCGCTGTATTCGTCGACGCTCGTGGTCGGAATCCAGCGGCCGCGGCCGGTGTCGTCGGGGCCGCCGACGGCGAGGCTCATCATCTGGCCGTAGATGTCGCCGCCCTGCACGGCGCCGCCCATGATGAACTGGTGGTTACCCCAGCCGTGATCGGTGCCGCCGTAGTTGGAGACGTAGGTGCGGCCAAAGTCGGACGCGGTGAACGTCGTCACCTGGTTCGCGACGCCGAGTTCGATCGTGGCATCGTAGAACGCCTTCATCGCGCCGCTGAGTTCGGCGAGCAGCGGGCCATGGCCCGCGACTTGACCGTCGTGCAAATCGAAGCCCGGGAGCTGCACGAAAAAAATCTGGCGCTTCAAGCCGAGGGACGACGCGACGGAAATCAGGCGCGCTACCATTTTCAAACTCGCCGCGGTGTTGGTGCCGGGAAACGCGGTTGCGAGCGTGGGCGCGGTCGCGAGGACGGAATTGATGAGCGCCTGATCGTCGAGCGCCTTTTTGGAAACGACGGCGTGGGCGGACGCGTGGATGTTGTTGTAGGCTGCCGCGAACACCTTGCTGCGGGCGTTCTGCGCCTCGACGCGCACGATGACGGGATCGTCCGGTCCGACGAGCATGTTGGGCACGCCGCCGGAACCGAGGGCGAATTGGAGGACGTTGTTGCCGCGCTGGAACGAGTTCACGCCGTTCAGCGTGATCGACATCGAAATCTGGTTGTTGGTGTTCTGCGCGTCGACGAGGTCGGCGAGGCGCCCGCCCCAACCCGTGTCGAACGGCTTGTCCGGGATGCTGCTCTGCCACTGGATCGTCTGGTCGGCGTGGGAGAAGAGTTGCGGCGGGAGGTTGCGGGCGGCTTGGTAGTCGGCGAGCGTGATGGGCCGGGTGAGCGTGCCGACGTTGGCGAGGACGGCGAGTTTGCCGCTGGCGAACAGGTCGCGGAATCCCGGCACCGAACCGTGCATCGCCCACGAGCGGCCGTCGGAATATTTTCGCGGGGCGATCGACAGCAGGCTCGACTGCGCGACGGCGACTTCGATGCGCGACTTGGAATAGGAAGCGTAGCTCGAGTTGTCGGAGGGGATGAGGACGTTGGTGGCGTCGTTGCCGCCCTGCAGATAGAGGCAGACGAGGGCCTTGAAATCCGCGGGCACCGCCGCGGCGCGCTGGCGGTCGAGACTGTCGGCGGCGACGGCGCCGATCACGCGGAGCTGGCTGAGCGCGGAGAGCAGGCCGGTCGTGCCGACGGCGGCGCAGCACTGGCCGAGGAACTTGCGGCGGGTCTGCATGGGGAAGCGGGAGTTCATCGTTGCGTGGCGCCGTCGGGGCTGATCATAACGACGTTGATGAGGCCCTTCACGCGGTTGAGCGCGCTGACGCCGGACCGGGCCATCAGGTTTTGATGCATCGTCGTGAGGGCGCTCTGCGTGGCCGCGCTCATCTGGCCGGCACAGAAGACGAGGTTGAGTTGATTGATCAGCGCGGTGGCGTTGTCCGCATCGGGCAGAAAGGCGGCGTAGTCGCCGTCGACGTAGGGCGAGGCTCCGCTGGCGGGCAGCGCAAACGTGCTGAGGTTGCGGAAGAGATAGCTCTGGAACGTGCGCGGCAGCCAAATCGAGTAGGACGAATCGACGATTTGCATCTCGGGCGAGACGAGGCCGGCCGCGGCCATCGCGCCGGGCTGTGCGTAGGTCGGCGAAAAGAAGTTGAAGACCGTATCGGCGTTGACCGGCCACTGGGCAAAGTTGCCAGGATAGCAGATGGCGCTGTTGGGACCGTAGCCGGTCGGATTGTTGTAATAGGAGTCGAGCCATTCGCCGTTGGGCGCGGAGAAGTTCGCCGCGCGAAACAGCGTGGTCATGCGGATGAGCGGCTCCTTGAGCTTGCCGTAGCCGAGATTGCCGATGACGGCCGGCGAGCGCGCCTCGTAATCCGCAAGAATGGCGCGCACCACCGCGCCGAGATTGCCGCGCGCGCCGGTGCCGTCGTTGGCGAACACTTGTGCGGCGCGATAAACGTAGCCGGGACTCGGGTTGGCCGTAACGAGGCGCTGAATGAGGTGGCGCGACACGAACGGCCCGACGTTGGGATGAGCGAAGAGCGTATCGAGGAACGAGCGCAGATCCTGCAGTCCGGTCTGCCCGGCCGGAATGGCCGTCGGCCGCGCTTGGGCGAGCGGCACCTGGTCGAGACTCACCACGCGCTTGGTGCCGCTGTCGTGAAACGCGGAGTAGTTGACCATCGGCTGGAACCACGCCGAGGCATCGTCGATGACGTTCAGCCCCGGTGCGGTCGGCCGCTTCTGTTTGAAGGTCGTCGCGTCGGAAAACGTGATGGGGTTTACCGCGTAGCCCCAGCCGGTGAAAACCCGAGCCGTCTCCGAGATCGCCGTCTGGTCGTAAGTCGGGATCGGCTGCGCCGAGGCATCGAGCATCAGCGTGCCGTCGGGCTGGAGTTGCACGAGGCCGATCGTGAAGAGCTGCTGCACCTCGCGCGCGTAGTTTTCATCGGGCGAGGTGCCTTTCACCGGATCGGCGGGCTGGTTGCCCATGTAGGTCAGCCACAATCCCATCGTCGGGCATACGCTCACATCCTCGAGCAATTGTCGGTAGCTGCCGAACGCGCCGCGGAGCAGGATGTCGTAATAATTCGCCTTCATGTCGGCGTAATAGGACTGGTCGCTGCCGTCGGCGCCGACGACGAGCAGCTCGCTCAACGCGAAGGCTACGCGCTGCCGAAGTTGATCCGGCGCGGTCACGGAAATCTTCCACCAATCCGCCGCCCAATCCACCGGGGTTACTGCGCGCTGCACGGTGCCCGGTGCTGGATTGAACGGCGTCGGGATCGCGGCCTTTGTTGCGCGCAGCGTCGCGACCGCCGACGTCATCGGCAGCGCCATCTGGTCGTCGATCCAGCCGGGGATGCCGCGTGCTTGGAGCGCGGCGATCGTCGCAGTGGTCGGGCCGAAGGTCGCCTGCGTGAGGAAGCGCGCGGCGTCGGTTGGCGTCGGCGACGTGAGCGCACCGGCGGGCAGCGCGGGCGGAGCCGCGGGTGCGGTGAAAGTGATCGAGCCGCGCGTCGGCGCGAGCGCGGAGCGGATTTCTCCGGCGGGGAAATTTGCCGTGTCGATTTGCACGGACAGGTTACCCGTGAGCAGTGCGGCGACGATGTCGTTGACCGAGTAGGGACCTTTCGCGCTGATCGACCAGTAGGCGCCGCTCACCTGGCCACGCGGGAGATCGAGGACGAAGGTGCCGTTGCCGCCCGCGGCGCCGAGCACGAGGTGGGCGCCGGACTGCGTGGAGGAGAGGTTGGAAAACGA
This sequence comes from Verrucomicrobiota bacterium, assembly GCA_016235555.1. Classification (GTDB taxonomy): domain Bacteria; phylum Verrucomicrobiota; class Verrucomicrobiia; order Opitutales; family Opitutaceae; genus JACRKC01. The sequence goes on along the minus strand of JACRKC010000022.1, from coordinate 5,365 downwards.
GACGGAGACGAAGGCACTCGCGGTGTTGGGATCGAAGAGCACCGTCGCGTAGCCGGACGCCGTCGAACCGGCGGCACTCGAGCGCAGGTTGGTGAAGAAGAGACGCGTCGATTGACCGAATGCGGGTGGCGTGCCGGTGGAGGCGGTGATGTCGTAGACCTCGATCAGGGCGACGCCGGACGTCGTGCCGCTCAAGCCCGCGAGTTGCGCGGTGTAGGAGCCCGGCGCGACGTTGACGATCACGGCGGTGTCGATCGCGGTCGTGACAAACGCGCCCGCTGGCCCGGCGGCGGCGGTGAGCGCGCTCGCGCCGCCGTTGGCATTGACGACGGCGACTTCGCTGCCGACCGCGTCGAGCACCGTGAGTTTCGGATCGGGCAGGGTGCCGCCGAGGCCGAAGGCGGCGAGCGCGGGGCCGACGCCGCGCACGAGGAGCTTCCGTGTGCCGGCGCCGGGCGCGACGACGAAGCCGGCGACCGCGGCGTTGGCGCCGGTGCCGACCGAGAGCCGCGTGGCGATGTTGACGAGCTGGCCCGCGCCGCCGACGTCGTAGACCTCGAGCAGTGCGACGCCGGTGTTGGCGGTGCCGACGCCGGAAATCTGCGCGGTGTAGGCGCCGGGCTGAAGGGTGGTGACGACCACCGCATCCTTGCTGCCGGTGGGGAGCGGAAACGCGCCGACGCCGGAGAACTGCGTGGCATCGGCCGCGTTCCAATTGTCATTCGAGGCGACCGCGGCGTTTTTCGAATCGAAGATCGTGAGCGTCGGGTCGGTGAGTGTGCCGGGCACGCCGAACGCCGCGAGGCCCGGACCGATGGCGCGCACGAGCACGGTCTTCGGGCCGCCGGCGATGACGAAACCGCCGAAGATATTGTCGGCGTCCGCGCCGACCTGGCCGCGGGTGGAGATATTCGCGAGGCGGGCGCCGGCCGACTGGCCGCACAAAGCGATCGCGGAGAGCAACAGGGCACAGGACAGGCGCACACAAAGTGCGGAGCCGAATCGGGTGAGGTCGGTGGTCACGCGGTGGGTTGAAGCTGGCCGAGTTGAATCCGGTTCCGCGGGGTTCCGCAAGGGGAGAGAACCCCCGGGCCCGCCGGCGCCGAGGCCCTATTTGACTTCATGAAAATCTTCCGCCGAATTCCGTCCACATGCCCAAACGCGCCGTCCTTCTCGTCAATCTCGGTTCGCCGGATTCCACGTCTGTCGCCGATGTGCGCCGCTACCTGAGCGAGTTCCTCGGCGATGAGCGGGTGATCGACAAGCCCGACAGCGCGTTCCTCCGCCGCCTGCTCGTCAATCAGATCATCTGCCGTTTCCGCGCGCCGAAGTCCGCCCACGCCTACGCGGAGATTTGGACGAAGGATGGCTCGCCGTTGATCATCACGTCGCGCGCCGTCCGCGAGAAACTCGCCGCCACGCTCGGCGCCCGGACGCCCGTCTACCTCGCGATGCGCTATGGCACGCCGTCGATCGCCTCGGTCGTCGCGCGGATCGCGGCCGACGGGATCGACGAGGTGCTGCTGCTTCCGCAGTATCCCCACTACGCGATGTCGTCGTGGGAGACCGTGGTCGTGAAAGTTTACGAGGAAGCCGCCCGCCTCGCTCCCCAGCTCCGCGTCGCCTGCATCCAGCCGTTCTACGCGGATGCCGACTACATCGAGGCGCTGCACACGGTGTGCGCCCCCTACTTCGCGCAGGCGCACGACTACGTGCTGTTCAGCTACCACGGCATCCCGGTGCGCCATCTGCAAAAAGCCGACTCCTCCCACGCGCACTGCACCGTCGTCACCGACTGCTGCACGACTTGTTCGCCGATCCACGGCACGTGTTACAAAGCCCAGTGCCTCGCCACCACGCGGGCGCTCGTCGCGCGCGCCAAGGTCCCCGCGGAAAAACATTTCGTGTCCTTCCAGTCCCGCCTCGTCGGCGAGCCCTGGCTCTCGCCCTACACCGATGAGACGCTCGCACGCCTCCCCGGCGAAGGGAAGAAACGCCTGCTCGTGATCTGCCCCGCCTTCGTCGCCGACTGCCTCGAGACCATCGAGGAGATCAGCGGCGAGGGCAAAGAGACGTTTCTCAAGGCGGGCGGCGAATCGTTCCAACAAATCCCCTGCCTCAACGACCACCCGGCCTACATCGATTTTCTCGCCAAGCGCGCCGAGCGCTGGCTGAGTGACGGTCGCGCGTGAACGAATCACCCCCAGCGCCCGCCGCCTCTCCTGCCGCGTGCGCCGTGCTTGTGCTCGACGCAACCGGCCGCGTGACCGCCGCCAGCGCGTCCGCCGGCACGCTGTGGAGCCGCCCGGCCGCCGAACTCATCGGCCAGCCGTTCGCGGCGCTCTTCGTGTTCGAAATCGTCTCCAGTGATCCTGAGTTTCTCGAAGCGCAGTGGGAAGGGCTGCTCATCACCGCGCTCGATCAGGACACCACGCTCAGCCTCGCCACCCCGGAGGGCGCTCCGCGCGAGGCCGCGGTGCGGTTGGAGAAGAACGTCGCCGCCGCCGGCTATCTCGCCAGCGTGCAGCCGCCCCGCCCGGCCGCGCCCGCGACCAGCGGCGCGGGCGACGATCGCACCGCTGCGTTTCAATTGCTCGCCGCTCAGGGGGCCACCGGCTTCTTCGATCTCAACCTCGCGGCGGGCGCCGTGCATTTCTCGCCGGCGTGGAAAAAAATCGTCGGCTACGCCGCGGCCGAACTGCCCGACACGCTCGATACCTGGCGCCAGCTCATCCACCCGGACGATTCGGCCGCCGCGCCCGACAAACCGGGCAAAAAACTCACGCCCGGCCCGCGCCCGTTCAGCGTCGAGTTCCGCATGAAGCACCGCCGCGGCCATTGGGTGTGGATTCAGTGCGTCGGAGTCCAGGTCGTGTCCGCCGCCGGCCAGCTTGAGCGCGTCGTCGGCCTGCACCTCGACGTCACCGAGCGCAAACAGCTCGAGGAGGAATCGCTCGCCAACGACGCGCGCCTGCAGGACCTCAGCGGCGCCGGCCCCCTCGCCGCCTTCGAACTCGATTTTGCGGGGAAGAGTTTCTGGTATTCGCCCGCGTTCGAAACGTTGCTCGGCCACGAAGAAGGCGAGCTGCCACGCGACGCCTCCGCCTTCGCTGCCGCGCTTCCACCCGACGAGGCATCCGCCGGCGTCGAAGTGTGGTGGCTCAGCCGGTCGCCCGGCCAGAACGAGTTTGTCGAGGCCGTGAAACTCCGCGCCAAGGATGGCAAGCCCGTGCCCGTCCTCCTCGGCGCCCACCGCAGCGTCACCCGGAAGCGCGACCTTTCCCGCGTGGTCGGCTTCGCCTGTGCGCTGCCCGGCAATCTCACCAGCGGCGGCGCCGAAGGGGCCCTCCCCGCCGAACTCACCAACGAAGCCTTCGCCACCCTCGCGGAGGCTGTGATCGTGGCCGACCCGCGCGGGAAGATTCTCTTCGCCAACGCCCCGGCCGCGCGCCTCCTGCGGCACCCCGCCGACCAGTTGCCGGGCCAGTCGGTCGGCGATGTTTTTCGTCTCGTCAACCGGCAGAGCGGACGCCCCGGCGACGACCCGGTCGACCTGGCGATCTCCACCGATCAGCCGCTCAAACTCATCAGCTCCGACGCGCTCGCCGCGCCCATCGAGGGTGAATCGCCCACGCCCCTTGTCTGGACCGCGCGCGCCTCGATCGCACCGGATGGCAAGGTGCGTGGCGTGGCGATCGTGTTCCGCAATCCCGACGAGATGACGCTCACGCCGGAGGAACTCGTGAAGGCCAACCGCTTCGAGTCGCTCGGCCTGCTCGCCGGCGGCATCGCGCACGATTTCAACAATCTCCTCACGACCATCCTCGGCGCCGTCTCCATTGCGCGCGGCAACACCGAGAATCCCGCACTGCTCGACGCGGAAAAAGCCTGCGACACCGCCAAGGGCCTCACCAAGCAGCTGCTCGCGTTCGCCAAGGGCGGAGCCGGCACGCAGGTCGCCTGCCCCGTGAAGGAAATCCTCCAGGATTCGATCAAGATCGCCGCCGCCGCGTCCAGCGCTGTGATCGACCTCGACGTGCCCGACGGCGTCGAACCCGTCATGGTCGACCGCGCCCAGATCCTGCAGGTTTTCCAGAACCTCATCGTCAACGCCCTGCAGGCGATGCCGCCGCCACCGCACCAACCGCGCCTGCAAATCCGCGCCGGCAACATCGCCCTCACCGACGACCAGGTGCCCTCGCTCCCGGCCGGCGACTACGTCGAGCTGGAGGTGCGCGACAACGGCTCGGGCATCAAACCCGAGCACATCGACAAGATTTTCGACCCGTTCTTCACCACGAAAAAACACGGCACGGGCCTCGGCCTCGCCACCGTGCTCTCCATCGTGCGCAAGCACGGCGGCCAGCTCGGCCTCGACACCGAGATCGGCAAGGGCACGGCCTTCACCGTCTTCCTCCCGAAGGCGGCCCAGCCGGTGGAGGTGAAGGCGCGCCGCGCCGCCTCGCTGCGGTTCGGCACCGGCCGCGTCCTCTTCATGGACGACGACGCGAAGATTTCCGCGCTTACGGCGACGATGCTCACGAGCCTCGATTACAAGTTCGACCTCGCGAAAAACGGCGAGGAGGCGATCGCGTTCTACCGGCGCTACCTCAACATCGGCCGGCCCTACGATGTCGTCATCATGGATCTCACCGTCGTCGGCGGCATGGGCGGCGAGGAGTGTTTCAAGCTGCTGAAGGAAATGGACCCCGAAGTGCGCGCCATCGTCTCCACCGGCTACGACAACGACGACATGAACCGGAAATACATGGACATGGGCTGGTGCGGCTACCTGACGAAACCCTACCGCGCCGCCGATCTCGGCAAGGCGATCAAGACCGTGGCGGGTTGATGGCGGGCGCCCGACGCGGGTTAAACAAGCCGACGACAGCCCCCGAAAGGCCGCGTGGCGCTATGAGCGTTGGGGGTGGGCGGGCACGTCCCTGTGCCCGCATTTCGACGATCACAGGCGCTCCGCCCATGCGGGCACGGAGACGTGCCCGCCCACCCCGGAAACACCCATCGGCAGATTGAACCCAGAAAACGCCGTTGGAACCAACCGCAGAGACCGCAATGAGCGCAAAGAATTGGAGCGCGGTGCATTTTTCGGAGGAAATAGCGCTCACCCGGACGTGAACGGCCACGACACGCCACTCGTCCTGTTTTCTCTCTGCGCTCCTTGCGCTCTTAGCGGTTCAACTGCCGGAACTACTGAGGCTCGCATTATTGAGTGACACGCGGTGGTTCGGGGAGCGCCCGCGTCCCGCGGGCCGTCCTCGGCGTCTCGCCGAGGATTTCGGAGGTGTCGGCGAGACGCCGGCACCAGCACCCGAGACGGGTGCGCTCCCCGAACCACCGAACTCTT
>JACRKC010000020.1 GCA_016235555.1 Verrucomicrobiota bacterium | reverse complement strand
GCCCGCGTCCCGCGGGCCGTCCTCGGCGTCTCGCCGAGGATTTCGGAGGTGTCGGCGAGACGCCGGCACCAGCACCCGAGACGGGTGCGCTCCCCGAACCACCGAACTCTTTGTCACCCTATTTCGCGAGGCTCAGTAAATCCCGCAATTGAACCGCGAGAGCGCAAAGCGCGCAGAGAGAAAAAACTCGTTTGTTGCCCTTCATGCGCATTCACCCACGAGGTGAAGGTCGCCCGCCCGCTCAGAAAAGCCGGAGCGTCTCGCTTTGAGTTCTTTTGCGCTCTTTGCGGTTAATACCAACCGCGCCTTTTAGGCTGAAAGTGCTCCCAAACTCGTGGGCAACGGCCCGGCCGAGCTCTGGCGCGAACGACGCCGGGGATCTTCGTCCGCCCTACCCGACCGCTGCCAACCGGTGGCCGGTTTCGGCCGGGCGGCCGTAGGCGGGCGCCAGGCGGGTGAGACGCGAGCGCGCGCCGTCGAGTTCCCGGAGCCGGCCGCGCGTCTGTTCGATCTGCTCGGCCAGCCACTCACCGGTCTCATGTCGCCGGTCCAAAAACTCCCGCACGCGCCGCCGGATCGCCGGATCGGTGATCTCCGGCGCGTGGGCACCGAGTAACTGCACGAGGGGGGCGGCCCGCTCCTGCAGATGCACCACGGCGGCAAAGTCCCGCGCTTCCAGGCTCATGGCCTCCTGCCCCGCCAGCTCTTCGAGCGCGGTCAGCAAGCGTGCACAGGTCTGTGCCGGGGTCTCCATCGGCGGATCAAGCGACCGTGCGGATGCGCTCCACCGAGACATCGGACCCCTGCGCGAGCATCTGGGCCCACGCTTCACGCAGTTCGCGCACGAGGCCTTCCACCTCGATCACCGGCTCGATCTGCTTGCGGATGTTGGCCTCCATGAGGCGCCGGTGGTGGTAATCGTAAAGCCGGTGCATCGTGCGGGCAAACTCGCCGCCCGCCTCCAAATCGAGGCCGCCCTGGAGTTCGTTGATGATCGCCTGGGCCTTGAGCAGTTGGTCGTTGATGGCCGCGACCCGGCGCAGGTCCTCTTCGGGCCGCGCAAACGCTTCGCGGGCGAGCGCGAGCGCCTTCAGGGCCCCGTCGTAGAGCATCAGCACGAGTTGCCCGGGACTGGCGGTGAGAATGGCGTTGGCGCGGTAAGTCCGCGCGTAACCTTGAGCGAGCATGGCGCCGGTCAGTTGTCGGATTCGCTCAGATCGGGCGCGGCGAGGATCGTCGCGGCGACCGATTTGATGACGGACACCGGCGGATAAGCCGGATCGGCGGCGAGGAGTCGGGCGCGGGCCACCACCTCGGGCCGGACTTCCGGCTGGCGGGTGAGCTCGGCTTGGAGAAACCGGGCGCTCTCGGTGGAAATCCGGTCGGGGCGGGGCGTAACGGCCCGCGGGGCCGCGGGACCGGCGGCGGCGAGGGCTTCGGCGCGCGGGGTCCGATCGGGCGAGGAGGCGGAAGAGATCATTGGCGATTTCGTCTTTGGTTAAGCGAAACGGTCAGCCGCTGATTTTCGTTTCAGGGAACGCCGTTGGTTGATGCGTCATTTATCGGTGCGTCCAGTGCAAACTTAAGCGTTTCGTGGCCGGCGCCGGCGCGGGCGGAACGACCGGCGGGAGCGTCGAAAACATGGCCGCCGCGGCATAGCCGGCGAAGCGGTTGGGCGATTGCAGGACGCCCTGGCTGAGGTCCACCGGCACGCCCCCCCGATCGCTGCCGCGATAGAAGCGGCGCGCGGAGTTGGCGACGGCGGGGTCTTCGGCCGAAAACACGTTGTCGAAGGTCCACACGAGGGCCGTGCCGTCGATCCGGGCGAGTTTGCCGCGGAGCCCGATCGCGATCGGCCGGTAGGCGCTGAAGACGGTCAGGTCGACAAACAGCACGCCGTCCGCGGCATACTCCTCCTTGAGTTTTGCCAGAAAATCCGGCGGCAGCGCCGCCGCCGAGGAAAACTCCCTCGCCCGGAACTTCCGCAGGCATTCCTCCCGCGACAAGGTCACGACCTCGAAGCGGTTCTCCTGCTGCAGGGCGGCCACAAACAGCGGGTCGAACGAAGCGACCGTCTCTTCCGGCGCCAGCGTTCCGCCGCACACCGGCAGCAGGACCACGCGCCGCATCCCGCCGAGGCCGGGCAGGCCGGCCTGGTTGGTCGGCGTGAAAAACGGCCCCTGCCGGGTGGGATCGACCAGCTCGACGCCGGCGCAGCCGGCCAGGAGCGCGACGAGGGCCAGGGCCGGCCAGCGCGCGAACCTTCCTCCGGCCCGTTTGAGCGCAGCGCCACTTCCAGCGGGGGAGGCTGCCTGCGCGCGGGGCGCGGATCCCCGGGTGGATGCTTCGCGGCGCATCGAATGACCCGGCTCCGTCCGGTCGGATTTGTGCGTCATGGTCAGCTGCTCGAGTTGTTCTTGAAGAACGCGTTCGTGAGATACGTGTTCTGGCTCTGCGCCGCGGATTGGGCGTCGAGCATGCGGATGAAGGCGTTCGTGAGGGACTCGCGCTCGGCGTCGAGGCGGGTTTGCAGCGTGGCGACCTGCGCATCGATCGCGGTGTTGACCTTGGTGAGGTTGTTCTGCTGCTGGCGCCCGGCCGACAGGTCGTTCACCAGGTGGTCATACATTTTCGAGATGAAGCCCGTGGCGCCATCGACAAAGAAATTTTCGACGTCCTCCGGGTGCTCGCCGAGCGCGGTCGAGAGCTTGCCGGAATTCTTCAGGGTCAGCTTGCCCGTGGTGCCGTCAAAATCGATGCCGAGGCTGTCGAGGCGCGTGATCGAGCCGGTCGCGCTGCTGACGGAGTCGAACGCGAGCTGCCGGAGCTGGCGGCCGAGGGCCTGGATCTCGCGGTTGTCGGAGAGCAGCGAAGTGGAGACGTTGGCGCCGGACACGCTGATTTTCGTGTTGGTGTCGATGAAGTCCTGCACGGCGTTGAACTTCTCGATGAAGTTCTGGATCGCGGTGTTCATCGTCGCGGCATCGCTCTCCACCCGGAGCGTCTGGGTGGTCTCGGAATTCACCGTGACGCTGAGGCCGCTGATGCCGTGGACGGTTTCGTCGAGGGTGTTGCTCGCGCTCGTGAGGAGCGCGCCGCCGTTGACGCGGAACTCCGCATTCTGGCCGTGCACCAGGGCACCGCCCGCGGCGGTCGTAAGCCCGAGCGCGCCGAGCAGGCCGCCGGCCGCCTCCGTGACGGTGATGCCGGTGTCGCCGGTCGTCTTGTTGGTGAGGAGCAGCCGATCGTTGGCGGAGTCGTAGGAGGCCACGACGCCGGAGCCGGCGGCGTTGATCTGGCTCATCACGGAGCCGACCGTGGCGGTGTTGACGTTGTAGCTGATCGCGACGCCGTTGATCGTGAACGAGCCGTTGCCCGAGCCATCGACCGCCGTGACGGCCGATCTGAGGCCCGCCGTCGCGATCGAGGCGGAGAGTTTGAGCGTGCCGAGGGCGGCGGAGCTGCTGGTGGCGCCCGTGCCGTTGTTGGCGAGTTTCAGCGCGGCGAGGAAGTTGCTCGTATCGTTGGCGGCGCCGAGCACGAGCTCGCCGCTCGCGCGCGTGAGCGAGATCTTGTCCGTGACCGGATCGTAGCTGCCGGTGACGTCGCCGGTGGCGGTGGCGATCTTGTCGAACACGTCCTGCAGCGAATCGGTGAGCGCGATGGTGACCGCCTGGCCGTCGACCGTGAACGTGCCCGCGGTGACGGCGGTCGCGGTGCGCATCGTCGCGAGCGTCACGCCCGTCACGTTGGTGGTGGCGGAGAGGCCGCTGGAGATGTCGGCCGCGCCGCGCTGGGTCGCCGCCGTGGCGAGTCGCTGGACGGCCAGCGAGTAGCTGCCGATCGCCGCGCCGGTGACGGAGCTGGACTTCCACGTGGTGTTGGCGGTGTCGGAGGACACGGTGCGCGCCGCGAAGACCTCGTCGGCGCGCATCGCTTGCAGCGAATCCTGCAGCGCGGTGAGCGACCCATTGAGGGTTTCGAGCGCCGCGATTTTCTGCCGGTTCACGTCCTGCTCCTTGGAGAGTTTGGTGATCGGGACGGTGTCGACGGCGATGAGCTGGTCGACGACAGACTTCCAGTCGAAGGCCGAGTTCGACAGCAGTCCGGAGATTTGAATGCCTGACATGGTGGGTGTGTGGCGGGCACGATTGCCCTCCCCGTTATCGGCACACGCGCGGTCGGATTGAGGGCGAAACTCTTTAGCGAAAACCGCACGCGATCTGAAAATAATTCTTGCAATTCCGCATAAAGGAATTCGCGCGCCGCGACGATAGCTGCCCCGTCGAAGCAAAGGATTGCCCAGACCGGCGCGAATCGGAGCCGCTCCCCCGATTACGACTGTGGCCCGGACGCCACGCTTAGCATCAAGGAAGATCACCATGTCAGTTGTCATCAACTCCAACTTTGCCGCCAGCGTTGCGGCAAACAACCTCGCCGCCTCCAGCGACAGTCTGCAGAAGAGCCTCAACCGGCTCTCCAGCGGCTCGAAAATTGTCACGCCCTCCGACGACGCCGGCGGTCTGGCCGTCGCCATGAAACTGTCCGCGGCGGCCCGTCGTTCGGGCGCCGCCCTGAACAACATCGGCAACACCACTTCGTTCCTGCAGACGCAGGAAGGCGTCATGAAAGTGACCAGCAAGATTCTCGACCGCATGGGCGAACTGGCCACGTTGTATACGGACCCGACCAAGGGCGCCTCGGACAAGGCGAACTACAGCACGGAATTCGACGCGCTGTCGGCCGAACTCACCAAGCTCGGCAGCGAGACGTTCAACAACATCGGCCTCTTCGGCTCGGTGAGCGTGAACACGACCGAGGCGGGCAGCGGCGCCATCGCCACCACGTCCTACACGATGGCCTCCGGCCTCACCATCGGCAGCCTGTCGGGCATCAACTCGGCCATCGACTCCCTCGCGACCGCGCGCGCCGCCAACGGCGCCGCCCAGAGCCGCCTCGGTTTCGCCGCCGAGGTGCTGACCGTCAACCGGCAGAACCTCGAAGCCGCCCACAGCCGCATCATGGATGTGGACGTCGCCGCGGAGTCGACCCAGCTCGCCCGGTGGAACATCCTCGTGCAATCCGGCACCGCGATGCTCTCGCAGGCCAATCAGAGCGCCCAGAGCGCCCTCAAACTGCTCCAGTAAGCCTGGTGCCTAGTCTCGCCCCGCGGCCGGAGTGATTGCCGGTCGCGCGGAGCCCGAAACCACGCGGTTGTCTGTCTCGGGCTGGGGCCAGGCCAGAAGGCTGGAGTCAGCGGTTAGAACGTCAGTGGTCAGTAGTCAGTGGCTGATCGCAGGAGGCCCGGCCTCCCGTCAGCGGTTCATTGAGATTCCTCCCCCATGACTCTGCGCGCCGCGCGGTTGCGGCGCGCAAGTCCCTTTGTGGCGCATGCCACAGACGGCGCGGTCCGGCGCCGCTTATCCGGACACGTGGCGACAGACGGACTGTCGCACTTATCAAGGAAAGATACCACCATGTCAGTCGTGATTAATACCAACTACGCCGCAACCGTTGCCTCCAACAACCTCGCGGCCTCGAGCGAAAGCCTGCAACGGAGCCTCAACCGGCTCTCGAGCGGATCGAAAATCGTCAACCCGTCCGATGACGCGGGCGGTCTGGCGGTCTCGATGAAGTTGTCGGCGGCAGCGCGGCGCTCAGCGGCCTCGCTGAACAACGTCGGCAACACCGTTTCGTTCCTGCAGACCCAGGAAGGCGTCATGAAGGTGACGAGCAAGATCCTCGACCGGATGAGCGAGCTCGCCACGTTGTATACGGACCCGACCAAGGGCTCCACGGACCTCGCCAACTACTCCACCGAGTTCACGGCGCTGTCCTCGGAGTTGACCAAGCTCGGCAGCGAGACGTTCAACGGCATCGGCGTCTTCGGCTCGATCAGCGTGAATACGACCGAAGGTGGCGGCGGCGCCATCGCGACCACGGCCTACACCATGGCCTCCGGTCTCAGCATCAGCAGCCTGTCGGGCATCAACACAGCGATCAGCAACCTCGCGACCGCGCGCGCCGCCAACGGCGCCACGCAGAGCCGCCTGGGCTTCGCCGCGGAAGTGCTCACGGTCAACAAGCAGAACCTCGAGGCCGCCAACAGCCGCATCACCGATGTGGATGTCGCCTCGGAGTCCACGCAGCTCGCCCGCTGGAACATCCTGGTGCAATCCGGCACCGCGATGCTCTCGCAGGCCAACCAGAGCGCCCAAAGCGCCCTCCGCCTGCTCCAGTAACGAACCTCATCAGGGATTGTCCTGATTCGCCCATCCTGGCCGCCGCCTCAGAACCGGCGGCCAGGCAAACGCGAAAAAGGCGCAACCTCCCTGCGGAGGCCCCGGCCAGGCGATCGCAAGTTCGGTCTGGTTTCGGGTCTGCTCAAGGCCCCGGCATCCCTGCCGGGGCCTTCGCTTTTCCAGCCGCCGGCCGTCGCCGGTGCCCCTGCCCGACCGAAGCGCGGCGGGCGCCGGCGCGTTATCCGCTCACGGGCAACCACCCGCCGGCGCTCGCGGCGCCCGGCCCGAAATACTGGTGGCGGCCCTACTACCCCTCCGCCGCGATCATCTCCGCCACCACGGTGCCGACGGTTTCGCGCCGGTTGAAGTGCTCGTGGATCCGGCGGCGCTCGTCGGCACCCATCGCCAGCGCACGCTCGCACGCCGCCACGAGCGCTTTGCCATCCCCGTGCGCGTAACGCAGAATCAAACCCGCGGCCGCCAGTTCATCGAGCCGGCCCCCCGCCTTCGAGTTCTCCGCCACCGGCACCATCCCGAGGCAGCCCGACCAAAACGGCCGGTCGGTGTGCGAGCGGCTCATCGCCGGCGACGCGAAGTGCCGGCCCTCCGGGCACACGCTGACCTTGAAACGATTCAGCGAAAACCGCTCCGCCACGCTCACCGAGTGATCATGGCTCGCGACAAACCGGTCCTTGAACGTCTGCCGCAGAAACTCGATCTGCCGCCGCCGGTGCGGCGTGAGGCCGAGCTGCGAACCGAGAAAAATGATTTTCTCCTCGGGCGCCTCGTTGAACGGCGCCGCCCACGGCACGAGATTCGCCACCCAGCTCCGGTGCAGCGTGCGACACCCCGGCCGCAGCCGCGCGCGCCCCGCCTCGACCAGCGGCCACTCGTCGTGAATCAGGACGTCCAGGTGCGGCGCGACGTCGTTGAAGCAGGCCATGGTGCGGCTCGCCTCGTCGAACGCATAGAGCAGGTGCCTTACGCCCGACTTCGCGAGCAGTGCGAAGACTTTCCCCGCCGCCGTCTTCAACGCCTGCGGTTGCTGCCCCATCGTGATCAGCCAGCGCTCCTCGCCGGGTTCCCGTGGCTGCCGGGCCAGCTCGATCAATCCCGGCGGACCGCTCACCCACGCCGGCAGAAATTCCAGGCCGTCGTGCCGCATCGCCGCGAAACAGCGCGCGTTCTCCCCATACCAGTCGCAATCGAGCCGGGCCTTGCGCAACAACGCCGGATCGCGCGGATCCGACACCAGCGGTGCCAGCTCGATCGCCGCCGCGCGATCGGCATAGGTGCGCGCGTCCTCCAGTTCCCTGGCCCAGGTGTTGAAGTAGCAGACGCGAATCGTCCGCCGACGCTCCGTGGGCGGCTGCGCCGCCATCGGGTCCGCGGTCGGATTCATGGCGTCGCCTGGCGTGGCGCTTTCCTGAGAGTGGCAGGACATCAGGTGGAGCGTGAGAAAAACCGGGGCGCTTGGTCGACGAAGAATCGTGCCTCGGCCGTAATTCCTGACCCGCCGGTCCGTCGCGCATCGGCACGGCGCCGCCGTCTCTGAAACGATTCGCGCCTGACCTCCACGCCGGTCGGGTGGCGGCCGACGGGAAATAATTGCCGGTCTCGCCGGCCGACCCGCGCCAGTCCGAAGCCACACGCGCAACTAAACTTTTATTCTCATGCCTGCACGCCAGTTATGCGACCCAACCGGCAATTGGGTATGTCGTCTGCTCTACCGGCCGGCGATGTGATCTCCCTCCCTCCAGTTTCGGCCGCTGGCTTCGCCGCCGGATGCCAACGCCGCTCCGGTTCCGCGCTCTGGCTGCAACTGCGGCGGCTTTGGCGCCTGCAAGACCGGGGCCGGCCGCAGCGCCCGAACCCCAGACCCACCCGCTCATGCTCCCCGTGACCCCCGCCGAGATCACCGTCACCAAGACCAGTCTGCCACCGCTGGCGGAATACGTGGCCTACCTCGAAAAGATCTGGTCGTCGCATCACCTGACCAACAACGGCCCGCTGCTGCGCGAACTCGAAGCCCGGCTTCGCGACCGGCTCGGGGCCCGGCACGTCTGGTTCGTCAGCAACGGCACGATCGCGCTCCAACTCGCCCTGCACGCCGCCAATGTCACCGGTGAGGTGCTCACCACCCCGTTCAGCTACGTGGCGACGACCGGCGCCGTGCTCTGGCAAAACGCCACGCCCGTCTTCGTCGACATCGATCGCGCCACCCTGACCATCGATCCGCGCAAGCTGGCCGCGGCCCTGACGCCCCGCACGTCGGCCATCCTCGCGACGCACGTCTATGGGTTCCCGTGCGCCGTCGACGCGCTGCAGGCGTTCGCCCGCGAACACCGGCTCAAGCTGATCTACGACGCCGCACACACATTCGGCTGCGAATTGGACGGCCGCTCGCTCGCGAGCTACGGCGATGTCAGCTGCCTGAGTTTTCACGCGACCAAGGTTTTTCACACCGTCGAGGGCGGCGCCGTCGTCATCAACGGCGACGATGTCCTCGCCGAGCGGGTCAAGCTGACGCGCGCCTTCGGCCAGTTCGGCGACGATCATCGCTGCGTCGGCATCAACGGCAAGAATTCCGAACTGCACGCCGCGATGGGCCTCTGCAATCTCCCGCGCGTCGCCGGCATCATCGCCCAGCGTCAGGAACAATTCCAACGCTACCACGAATTGCTCGCCGATTCGTTTCTGGAACTGCCGGCGCCGCCGGCGGAGTCGCAGGGTTTCCGCCACAACTACGCCTATTGCCCGGTGATCCTGCCGTCGGAAGCGACCCTGCGCGCGGTCATGACGCGCCTCGAGGCCGGCGGCATCCGCGCCCGCCGGTATTTCTTTCCGTCGCTGAACCGCCTGGCGTATCTGAAAAGCACCTCGTGCTGCCCGGTCGCCGAGGACATCGCGACGCGGATCCTCTGCCTGCCGATGTCCGCCGACGTCACCGCCGCCGTGCAATACCGCATCGCCGATCTGCTGCTGGACAGCCTGGCCGCACCCGGTCGCGTCGTGCACCTATGACCGCGCCGTCCCGCGTCTTCCTCGTTCCGAGCGGCTACAATTTCCGCGCCGTGCTCGCCTTCTGCCGGGCGTTGCGCCTTGCGCGTCTGCCCATCGCCATCGTGGCGTGCACGCGCGACGATCCGATCTTTCGCACGCGTTATGCGCGCAATGTCGTCTACCTGCGGCCGGGCCACAAACTCGACGTCGTGCAATTCGCCGCCGCGACCGCCTTGGCGCGATCGCACACGGGTGCGGCGCGGTGCGTGCTCGCCCCGGCCTCGGAGTATCTGGTCCGCTGGGCGCTCCAGCATCGCACCGCCCTCGAGTCCGCCGGCTGCGATCTCCCGCTGCCCGACGCCGCGACGTATTTCCGGGTCACGGAAAAAGCCTCGCTCACGTCGTTCTGCCGCGGGTTCGGTTTGCCCGTGCCCGCCGAAATCCCGGAGGCGTCGCCCGCCACGCTTCCGTGCGTCGCGAAACCGCGGTGGAACGTCGCGCCGGATGGACGCTCGCTTTATCCCTGGCTGCTCCGGACGCCCGCCGACCTGGCGCGCTTCGCGGCCGAGGCCCGGCCCCAGGATTTCTTTTTCCAGGAGTGGGTCGAAGGGCGCAGTTTTTATCTGCTCTTTCACCTGCCGGCACACGGAGCCGCCACGCGCTATTCACAGGAAAACCTGGCGCAACAACCCGGCGGCAAATCCATGGTGCTCGCCCGCGCCGCCGATCTTCACCGGACGCCTGAAGCCGGCCGCTGGGAGGCCATGTTGCGCGCCACGGGATTCCACGGCCTGGTGATGCTCGAACTGCGCCAGCGCGGATCCGAATTTGTCCTGATCGAGGCGAACCCGCGGCTCTGGGGCCCGTTGCAGTTGTGCGTCGACGGCTGTCCCCGGTTGCTCGCCAACTATCTGGCCGAACACACCGGCACCGCCCCGGCCCCGCTGGCCGCGCGGCCTCCGCGTGATCTCCCGCACTACCTCTGGCTCGGCGGCGTGATCCCCGGAGCCTCGCTCGCCTGGCACGTTCGGCCGCCGGGGTCCGGGTTTCTCACCCTCCTTCGGCACTGCCGTTCGGACGTTTATCTGCGGCCGGATTCGTGGCGGCAGTTCCTGCACGAGCGCCGCGCCGCCCGCCAGCCGGCCTCCGCACGCACGGGAGCGATCGTCCCGCCACCGCAGCTGCCCGCCATCGCATGAGCGTCCTCGCCGCACCGCCCGCCGCCGATCTCGTCGCCCGGCTGCATCAGCTTTATCACGACTCGTCGAAGCACTCCGTTTATCAGAGCGTGCCGGTCTTCGTCGCCCGCGCCCTCGGCTATCAGGAGGAAATCCACTCGCTGTGGCGCAGCGACCAGCCGCGCTACGACTATCTCCTCGCCCGCCTCGACCTCACCATCGGGGCGCGCGTCGCGGACATCGGCGCCAACACCGGCTATTTCAGCCTCAACCTCGCCCGGACGCGTCCGGACCTCGCGATCGAGGCCTACGAGATGAACCCGCGTCACGCCGAGTTCATCCGGCTCACCGCCGAAGCCTTCGCGCTCGACCGGATCGTGGTCCGGGCCGAGTCCTGCGATCTGGCCGGCCTCGCACGGCTCCCCGCGTATGACGTCATGCTGCTGCTGAATGTCCTCCACCACGCGGGCTTCGACTTCGATCCGCAGGTGGCGGACACCAACGCGGCCTTCACCGCCCACGCCATCGCGTATCTCGCCCGCCTGCGCCACCGCTGCCGC
The DNA here is from genome assembly GCA_016235555.1 of Verrucomicrobiota bacterium. Taxonomy (GTDB): domain Bacteria; phylum Verrucomicrobiota; class Verrucomicrobiia; order Opitutales; family Opitutaceae; genus JACRKC01. The sequence continues at coordinate 59,552 of JACRKC010000020.1, read as the reverse complement.
CAGCTCGTGTTTCAAGCCGGCTCGAATCGCGGCGGCGACAAGCGGCGCCCGCTCCACGCCTACGATGACGACGCGGCCCGGCTTGCGTGGCTGGCGCTCGTCCTGCGTGAATCCGGCTGGCAGCCGGCGCACGTCGGTTACGCGCAAGTCGGAGAAGGCGGCGGCATCGAGTTTCGCGACGCACCGCCCGCCCTCCTCGCCGCGATGCACACCGGGCGAGCCGCCGGCGCGGAGGTTGCCGACTTCTTTCGCGCGGCGAATCTCGCGCGCTTTCCGGGCGAGTTTCACCGCCGGCCGCTGATCATCGCGACCACCATCTAGTCCATTTCCGTCCGCATGCCCGCGCCCACCCAGTCCCCCGCTCCCGTTCCCCTGGTGAGCATCTGCATCATCACCTACCAGCACGCGGCCTACATCCGCCAGTGCGTCGAAGGCATGCTGGCGCAGCAGACCGGGTTTCCGTGCGAAATTCTGATCGGTGAGGATGATTCCTCCGACGGCACCCGCGAGATCTGCCAGGAACTCGCCCGCGCCCATCCCGAGCGCATCCGGCTGTTGCTCCAGCGGCGGGCCGACGTCGTGTATGTCGACGGCCGGCCGCGCGGCACCCACAATCTCGTCGCCACGCTCGCCGCCGCCCGCGGCGAATTCGTCGCGCTCTGCGAGGGCGACGACTACTGGACGGACCCGGAAAAACTCGCAACCCAGGTCGCCTACCTGCGGGCCCACCCCGAATGCGTGGGCTGTTTCCACGAAGCCACCGTCGTCGACGGCGACGGCCGCGAAACCGATCCGCATTACTTCAAATCCCAAAAGCCGAAGATCCAGGAGCAATACGACCGGCGCGACTGCCTCGTGGATCTGATGAGCAAATACGCGACCTGCTCCCTCGTCTACCGGCGCGACGCGTTTCGTGATCCGCCGGCGTGGTATCTGCAGCGTTCGTGCGACTTCTTCTTCGACCTCGTCATCACCGCGCACGGCAAACTCGGTTTCATCGACCGCTGCATGGCCGCCTACCGCCGCCATCGCAACGGGGTCTGGACCAGCAAATCGCGCCTCGAACAAATCCTCGAACTGCTCAGCCGCTATCGGCTCCTCCTCAACGACCCGCATTTCCGCACCCACTACGGCGCCGAAACGCTGGCCCAGGCCGAGATGTTCCAGCGGATGATTCTCCTCCACGACGACGCCGAGCGCGCGAAACTCGAGGCCACCACCGACCTCCAGCGCCAGCTCGCGCACCAGTCCGCCTTGATCGCCAAGCTTCAGACCGAGCGTGAACAGTGGCTCGCGCATTTCGCGCAACAGCGCACGAGCGCCGCGCCCGCGCCGCCGGCCCGGGGCGCGAAGGCGCGCTCCGCATTCTTCCGCTGATCCCAGTTGCGTGGCGCCCCGGCCCTTTGGATTTTGTCGTGACGTGTAGCCGCGAGCGTGAGCGAGTGGACCGCTCGCGCCAACCACTCGCTGGCGCTCGCGGCTACCTGTCACGCAACCTCCGGGCCGCGACGCCAGTGCAGCGACACCGAGATTTCGTGGGGTGTGGTGGTTTCCGGTCGAGCCACTCGCTCACGCTTATAGCAGCTACCCCGCGGTGCGCTGTCTCGTTTCTTCCGGGCCGCTGCACCAGGCGGGCCGCTCAGGCCACCAGCGGTTCCAACACGGGCTCGGTCCGCCGGGCACCACGCGCGGCCTGGGCCTTCGCGATCAGCTCATACATGTCGTAGTGGTCGACGATCGGATCGGCGAAGTCCGGATGCGCCAGTTCGGCGAGCAGTTCGCGGTGCTGCGGATGGAGTGGATTCGCGATGTCGCTGGCTAGGTAGATCGCGGGCACATAGTTGCCCCACTGCCGCAGCCGGTAAAAGCACACGGTGTCGACGGCCCATTGCCGGCCGAGCGCCAGGAGCGGGCGCATCTCCCTGAAATTGGCGGTCTGCACGACCATGTTGATCCTCAACCGGCGGATGGCGTTCGCGCGGCGCGCCTGCTGTAAAATGTCCATCGTGCGCAGCAGTTTTTCCCACGTGGATCCGCGCCGCAGTCGCTCGAACGTCTCCGGCGTCGCGCCATCGATCGAGATCATGATTTCGCGGAACCGGGCGTGCAGCGGCTGGATCTCCGCCCACAACCGGGGCGTGATCAACTGCCCGTTCGTGCCGAGGTGGATCTCCACGTTCTCGTATTTCGGCTCGCAGAGCTGCCGGAGGATGCCGCGAAAATGGGGACTGCCAAAGGCGTCGCCCGATCCGGTGATGTAGACCGTCTCCGCCGTCTCCAGCAGCGGCAGGACCACCCGATCGCGAATCCCGTCGTTCTTCCGTCGCTGCGCGTCGTCGGCCATCAGCAGCTCGGTGCGGCAGGACGGACACGAGAGGTTGCACGAGCGGTCATACGACAGGTTCAGGTGCTTCGGTTGCTGGCCGGTGCCATCGATCCCGATCTGCTTGAGCCGTTCGAATTCGGCCGGGCGCTCCGCGCGTTTCGGCAGGTCGAAGCGCCACGGGCACGTCATCGGGGCGCAAAAGCGAAACGAGCCGTCGAGAATCGAGGCGCGGATCGCCCGGGCGGCCGGCGATTGCCAGATTTCCTCCGCCGTCTGGTGGATCGCGTTGCCCACCGAAAAAGGCACGCACGTGCAGTTGCAGACATGGGTGGAGCCGTCCTGATAAATTTCAAAATTCTGGAAGGGCCGGGCGCAGAACAGCTCCTGGCCGTTCGTCGCGTGATGATTCACCTCGCCGGCGCAGCGCATGAAGAGCGTCTGCGTGTGGACATCGTCGTAGAACAGCGCCAGGGCCTTGCGCGCCTTCACCGCCGCCGCGGGCCGGTCGCCGGACTCCTCCAGCAATTCCGCCCAGGCCACGAGCACGCCGCGGTGATTCGGCGCCACGATCGCGAGGCGCTCGATTGCGCGCAGGCGGTTGGGCAGCGCACCGAAACCGGCGAGCGCGTGGTGCAGGAATCGCACCGCCCCCCGGATGTCGGCCTGCTGGCGCGGCTCCTCCGGCGGCAGGTGACTGTCCAGGAACGCGTAGTCCGAAAGTTTTGGAATGATCGCGTCCAGTTTCTGCGTGAACGATTCCCGCTGCTCTTCCGGCGTCGCGGCCGGTGGCTCACTCGCGACGCTCTCCGCCCGCCGGTAGAGCGGATCGAACGGCGCCGGTCCGGCCTGTTTCGCCGCCAGGGACCGCCAGATCCATTCGCCGGCGTCAGGCAGGAGAAAGCACGGCGCCAGCCGCCGCGCGTTGTCGCGCAGCTCGCGCCCGCGCGCGGGCGAGGTCAGCTCGGTGATCCGGGCCTGCACCTCCGCGGCGTCGTAGCCGGCCGACGCCCCCACCCCGAACCGGTTGACGAACGCCGCCGCCGCGGTCTTGGGGCTGCCGAGAATCAACATCGGCGTGAACGTTTTCGTGAGAATGAACACCATCCGCGAAGGCAGGCTCAGGCGCGTCAGCCACTCGTTGTCCTCCGTGCCGTCGAGCGCGCCGCTCGGAATCACCACGAACGGATAACGGGCCAGCCGCGGCGCGAGTTGCTCCTCCGGCAGGAAGCCCTGCCGGAAAATTCCATCGCGCTCCAGTTCGGCCCGGTCCTGCGGCAGCCACGCGACGCTGGCGTTGCCGAACCAGTCCACCGCGAGGCCGGCGGCCCGCGTCATCGTCCGGAGCTGTTCGAATTGTTTCGCCGACCAGATGTTGCCGACCATCGCGCACCGCACCGGCGTCGCGGGGGAACCCGGCGGGACGTTCGGCGCTTCGTTCGCGGTCGACACGACGATGGGCGGCAGCAGGCCGAAGCGGCATTCGAACCAGGCGGAATACTCCGCCACCATCTCCGGCGAGATCGCCAGGCGCAGGTCGCTCGCGGCGAACAGCCGTTGCGCCAGTTCCTGCGGCACGTCCTTCGCGTGCAGCACCTGGTCGTCCATCACGTAGGTGCAGAGTGGCGCGCCGGTGAGTTCGCGGGCGGCGACACCGTGCATGAAGTCCGACGCAAAAAACGGCACGCAGAGAATCCGGCGGATGCGGTAGGGCGCCAGCACGCGACGCAGCACTTCGCGGCGCGCGGCCTCCGGCAGGCCCGGCAGATCGAGCGAGTAGTGAACGCCGCCAAAGTCGACCTTGCCCTGGTAGAGCGTGCGCGAGCGCACGGTGACGAACCCGTCCGCGTTCGGAAAAAACCGCTCCAGCAACACGCCGGTGCCCTGGAGGCGGGTGACTTCCACGTGGGACAACAGCAGATCGCGCGGCGCCGCAAAATCCCCGGTCCGCGCCAGCTCGCGCGCCCGGTCCAGCCAGCGCGCCGCCGCGGCGTGCCCGGGCTGCAGGCGGCACGCTTCCGTCAGCGCCTCCATCGCGATCGGGCCGTGGCCGGCGGCCAGGGCGGCGTCGCCCAGCGCGAGTTGCGTGGCGAATTCCGCCGGCGCCAGGGCCGAGGCGGCCAGGAACGCGCCCATCGCATCCGACGCGCGGTCCAGGCGGCGCAACGCGAAGCCGAGTTCAAGCCAGTGATCCGGATTCTCCGGCGCCAGATGCGCCGCGACCTGCAGGTGGTTCACCGCCGGCCCGAAATCGCCCTCGATCGCGAGGGTGCGGCCGAGGAGGCTGTGCGCGGCGGCGGACTTCGCGTCGAACGTCAGCGCTTCGTTCGCCAGTTTGCGCGCGTCGGCGAATTTCCGCTGCTCGAGCGAGGCCTGCGCGTCGCGCAACAGCCGCGTGGTCCGCCGGGCGCGAATCGACGCCGGCGACGCCGCGAGAATCTGGTGCCGGCGCGGATGGTGGGGCGCAAGCACCGCCAGTTTCGCCAGCAGCGCCTGCAGGACGGGCGTGTTGCCGGTCTCCTGCGCGACCTCGATCATCGCCATGAGTGCGTCGGCCGACTTGGGGTTCTTCGCCAGCTCTTCCTTCGCGAAGCCGAGGGCTTCGTTATACGCACCCTGCTCGAGCCGCACCAAGGCGAGCGCGCCGAGATTCGTATGGGTGTTGACGCGCCGCCGGCTGAAGATCAGCCGCGCCGTGTCGATCAGCGCGAAGCCCATGCTCGTGCACCGTTGGACGAGGGCCACGCGGTCGCGCTCCCCGCCCTCCCAGCACCACACGTGCGCCGCCGCGATCAGGTCCGGTGTGGTGAAATTTTTCCGCCCCACCGCCAGGAAGTCGACCCGCTGCCCCTTCGCCGGCAGCCCGCGCCGGATCTCGATCCGCGGCAGCGTGACGCACATCTGGGCGAACGCCTCCGGCACGCTGTCGTCGAGCGCCACCACGACGCGGTCGAGGTTGCGGTGCAGTTCCTGCACGTATTCGAACGCGGCGATCAGCGCCGGGACCGGACGACTCGCGCTGAAAGTCGTCCGCGTCGGCAGGGCAAATTCCGGCCGGTCGATGCCGTCGGTCACCAGCACCTGGAAGGCCGCGCGGCGGGCGGCCTCATTGAAATGCGTGTCGAACCACTGCGCGCCCGCCCGGCCGATCGCCCGGGCCTCCATCGGATGCGCGATGGCCCACTGCGCACGCTCGACCATCTCGGCGGGCGTGGCGTAGGTCAGCAGTTCCCTGCCCGGCTGCCAGACGTCGGTGAGTCCCGCGGCGGGCGTCAGCGTGTCCGTCAACAGCATGGCCCCGCTGGCCAGGATCTCGAGCACGCGGAGATTGAGATCGCCGTTCAACGAGGCGTTGAAGCCCACGAGCGAGGCCCCGTAAAAGCCGAGCGCCTCGCGCTGCGAGAGCCCCGCCACGGTGAGCGGGAGGCCGTGGGCGTTCAACTGCGTGAGCAGTTGCGTCCGCCGGGTGTGGCAGATCCCCGTCGTGCCGACAAAGGCGAGTCGCGGCAGCGGCGCGGACGTCGTGCGCGCGGCCGCGACCGCGGCGTCGCCATGCGGAAACGTCAGGCCGGGAAACCAGTGGAGACGCCGGACGCCGGCCGCGCGAAAAAACTCCTCGTGATGCCGGTCGTAGAGCAGCACGACGCGATCGAACGGTTCGCTCAGCGCATAGTGCACCATGTTCGCGATCGGCGCCGTCAGGTGATGCGTGTCGGCCACCAGCAGGATTTTCGGGCAGTCAAAGGCGCGCAGGTTGCGCGGCACCGAGCAGCGCGCCGAATCGACGAGGCACACCACGGCGTCGGGCTGCTGATCGCCGGGCAGGCGCGCGGCGATGCGGGCGAGATCGTATTCGCCGCCGGGCGTGCCGAGCGAAACGAACTGCCCGCCGATCTCGCGATCGATCCAGTGGGGGCCGCAGTTGATCTGGTCGTCGCTGAGCCGCGGCGGCGCCATGTAGCCTGCCGGGGATCCGGTGGAGAAAAGGATGCGCATGGCTCGACCGGCTGCGCTCAGCCCAACGCCAGCACGCGCGGGTCGTCCGGCGCGATCTGCTGCAACGCCTCGCGGGCGTCGCGGACGAGATCGGCCGCGTTGGCGCTCCCGGCCATGTCCAGCAACAGCAGCCAGGCGTCCACGCGCGTGCGGTCCAGCCGAAGCGAGGCTTCGAGCGCCTGGATCGCCGCGGCCGCCTGTTGGTTTTGGCGCAGCGCGGTCGCCAGCGTGAACCAGAGTTCCGCGTCGTCGTGGCGGCGCTCCACCGCGGCCAGCAAATACGTGACCGCGCGGGCCGCCTCGCCTTCGGCGAGCAGCGCCCGGCCGCGCAAGATCCGCGCGGCGGAGTTCAGCGGATCCGCGCGCAGCGCCAGCGCCGCCTCGGTTGACGCCGACTCGTGATCGCCGGCCGCCAGGGCGGCTTCGCCCGCCGCGACCGACCCGGCGACCTCCTCCGGCGCAAAACACCGCAACGGCTCGCGCTGCGTGCGAAACGCCGCGAGCCCGAGCGCCGCGAGTTCGTCGAACGCCGTCTCGAGCAGCGCCCCGAAGGCGTCGCTCGCCGCGAGTTCGTCGAGGAAACCGGGACCCGCACCGACCGCGGCCTTGATCGCCGTGACCGCGTTCTGGCGGGCCGGCGCATCGGCGGCGAGTTTCGCCGCGAGTAGCACAAACGATTCGGCATCCGGCGCGATGAGGCCGGACAAATCGAGCGCCGCGGCCATCCCGGCCGTGGCGGCGCGCCGCGCCTGCCGGCCGGAACCTGTCACAACCGCTGGCCGGCCCTGCACGAGCGCCTCGGCCAACCAGGTGGTTTCACTGCCATCCGATGAGTCCAGATAGATGTCCGCGATCCGCAGCAGCGTCCGCACTTCGTCGATGGCTCCCGTCGGCACCGGAAAGACCGAAACGCGTTCCGCGTCCACGCCGTGCGTCGCGAGCTGGCCATCCATCGCGGCGCAAAACGACGCGACACCTGCCGCGGCATCCGGCTCCAACTCGTCCGCGATTCGCGCGATCAGGAGGCGCGACTCCGGACAACGCGCGAGCACCCGCGCCCATTTTTCCAGGGTCTCCACCGGGACGCCCGTGGCCGTCACCACGGCGCTGAACAGCGTCACACCGGCCGGCAGACCGAGCGCGACGCGCGGATTCTCACCGCCGGCCGGCTCGCCAGCCGCGGGCAGCACGAACGAGTGCGCGGGACCGCGCAACAGGCCCAGGCGCTCGGTGAATTCCGCCGACACCTCGGCGGCATCCGGCCGGTCGCCCATCACATAAAGTTCGATCTCCGGCAGCCCGGAGGTCAGGCCCGAACGATCGTTCACGACCTGCAACGGAGCCACTCGCTGCGACGCGAGCCGGGTGATGTCGCCGAGGCGGCTCGCGACATCGCCGCCATAGACCACCACATCGAGCAGGCGGGAACGCAATTCCGCGACCTGCTCCGTCAGACCGGGCGGCAACACCTCCACGGTCGGAACCGATCTCTCGCTCCGCCGGGCAAACTCGTCCTCATCCTGCGCCAGCGAAAACGCCAGCGTCTCGAAACTGCGCGGGTCCAGTTGGGCAAAGGCCGGCCGGACCGCGCGAAGATCGGCCCCGGGGCCGAAACGCGTGTCCACAAAGCCGACACGCAGACGCCGGCCGATGCGCGGGGTCGGCGCGATCACCGGCGCCGCGAGGCCGCCGGCATGGAACCGCGCGAGAAATTCGCCGCGCAACGCCTGGGCGCGGCGCCGGTCGCCCTCCGCGCATCGCATCGGAATCACGCTGGACACGCGCACGTAAGCCCCGGCCGCGGCGCGCACCACCGGCGAGCCGGGGTTCCGCTTCAACCAGCGGTTCAATTCGTCGAGGTGCCGCGCCACGTGCGCCGCATAGCGGTCCGCATCACCCGTCTGGTGACACTGCCGCGGCGGCGTGAAGATCCACGCCGCGTAGTCCGCCCAGAGCCAGTCCGGCACCGCCCCGAACAACGGCGCCTTCGGCCACTGCCACGCCGGTGCCAGCAGCATCGCGCCCAGCAACGCCGGCCATTTGCCATCGCTCGCCGTCTCCAACCAGTGCGCGTCTTCGGTGTCGATGGCCCGATCGTAAATCGCCGGCGCCGCCAGCAGCCGTTTGGCCAGATCGGTCACGCGCGCCACGGCCGGTCCGCGCGCGTCGCGCTTCGACAAGCCGGCGACAAACTTCGCGGCGGCGCGGCGGAAGCGGACATGTCGCGCCAGGCTTTCCGGCGTGATGGGCGATCCGGTTACTTCCGCCAGCGACGCCTCCAGCGCATCCAGCGGTTCCATCGAGTCAGAGGCGGGGGCAAAAGGGACGACGCAATCTGGACTAAGCATGACGGGTGAGGGCATACCCCGGGATGTAAGCAAAACCCGCTCCACCTGCTGCCAGCATCGTGTTTCATGTTAGATTTGAGATTGTTGCACGTGTTTTCGCAGCGCGCCGGAAACCGCCTTCCCTGACCCGGCAGAAATTTCCCGCGTGAAAAACCGCCCGCCGGCGCAACTCAAACCGGGGGCTGCGATCGGTCGCGACCATCGCCGGGTGCAACCGGAAGTGAGGTCAGCCAGCTGTAGCGGCGGTCTGCGACCGCCGGCGATGCGCCAAGGGTTCTCGTTCGGCGGTCGCAGACCGCCGCTACAACCATGGCCTCTGTTTGCTGACCTCACTTCCTGTTACACGCACCACCGCCAGCGCCGCGAAATCGTTCAAGCCGGGACCGGTTGCGCCGATGATCGGCGCCGATGGGCATGGAGACTCTACTGACCCCGATGGCACTCGCTGCGCCAAGTCCCGGTGATCGGGGGATGCCTGGCGTCGATTCACTGACGCACCTTTCGCCCGGTGCCCAAACGTGCGTCGTGGTCGGAGCCATCGATGCCGACGAAGTCGATCTCGGCCGCTATCGCGGAGTCTTGTGGTTCACCCGCCAGCCGACGCCGGCCGGCGGGCCTCCCGGGATCGACCCGGGCCGCGTTCGCATCGAACCAGTGCCGCACCACGACCCCGATCGGACGATCGCCGCCCTCGATGATCTCATCCGGCGCGACACCCTCCACCTGCCCGCCGTGATTGTCGCCGAAGACGTGCGGAGCGAGTCCGGCGGGTGTTACCGACCCGTCATCGCGCTGATCGCCGCGCAGTTTGAGTCGCATCAGCGCGCCCGCACCACGCGGCCAGAGAACGGTTTCCGCCGGCAAAGCCACGTGCTCGCCAATCTCGCAGCCTACGCCCACCGTCGCGTCCCACCCCGCTGGGCCGGGGCTCTCGCCGGCCAGGCCGCGATCGTCTGCGGCGCGGGCCCCTCGCTCGACGCGTCGCTGCCCGGCCTGAAACATCTCGCGGATCGCGCGGTTATTTTTGCCGCGGATTCGACGTTGCGCGCGCTGGCCCGGGTCGGCGTCACGGCCGATTTCGCCGTGTCCGTCGACGCCTGCACGTCGCCGGAACATTGCCTCACCCCCGGCCATGCCTCCGCCGGCCGGGTGATCCTTGGCAGCGGCAGCCCGTCCGACTGGCAATACTCGGTCTCGGAGCACAAGCTGCACTTTCTCTCGGGCCGGCAGTTGACCGAGGATCGGCTCGCGGAAGCCGGCGTGCCCAAGACCCAGATCACCGTCGAGGAAAACGCCGGGATCACCGCCCTCGCCCTGGCGCTCCATTTTGGCTGCGGCCCGATTTATCTTCTCGGCTTGGACCACGCCGTCGACGGCAGGCCTCCATTGAAGCGGCCCCACCGTCCCAACCTCGTCGAGGCCGCCCGGCAGATCGATTTCTCGTTCGATAACCACTGCACCCGGGAGCCCGGCAACCACCACCCGGAGGCCCCCATCCTCCGCAACCGCGAATGGCAGGCGCTCGATTCCAAGTGCGCCGAATCGCCCGCCGGGATTCTTTTCAACGTCACCGACCGCGGCGCCCGGCTGCGCAACACCACCGTGATCCATCCCTCGTCATGGCTGATTCCGGAGCCGGACCGCGCCAAGGAAGCGCCGCTCAGCATGCTCGCGACGCCCGATTCGGTGTGCGAACGCGACTGGCGCATGGCACGCACCACGATCACCGCGGCGGCCACCCAGGCCGCCGAGTGGGTGGCCCAGGCCCGCGCCGCCTTCGAGGCGGGCCAGATCCAGCGTGGCGCGGAGTTGCTCGCCCGCCCATTCCGCGACCAACGGTGCCATCTCGTTTTCGGCCACTACCGCCGGCGCATCGTGCCGCATCTGGTGCGATTCAACGAAGTCGACGCGGAACTCTGGCCGCAACTGCTCGACGAGAGCAGCGAGCTCGTCACGCTGGCGCTGAATTTGCGCTAAGATCGAAGGTGGGCGGGCGCGTCCTCGCGCCCGCATTCGAGGCCGCCGCGACCTTGGAAATGCCGGCACAGGGACGTGCCGGCCCACCCCCGAGCAACCCAAGCCGCGAATCTATCTCACCCCAACGCCGCCCGGATCGGACCGAAAACCTGCAACGCGTGACGCGTCGCCTGATCGAGCGCGTCGGAATCCAACCCGACGAACGCCAGCTTCTCCGGCAGATCCCCCCAGTAGAAATGCTCCCCGGGCAATCCGTGGCGGCAGCGCTCGGCGGCGCCCGCAGCCAGGTTGAGCAGCGTCGCCAGCGGCGGGGAGTCAGCCTGCGGCGCGTAATGATCGCGAATCGCCGCGATGGTGCGCTCCGGAAAGTGCCAGCACTCGAGGATGATCGCCGCCGCCTCACAATTGCTCAGTCCGACAAAATCAGTCTCCCACGCCGCCAGCGGACCCTTGCCGCGCGACACGTAGTCGACCCGGCCGTAGGCGTTGACCTGCCCCGGAAACCGCGTCAACCGGTCCAGCGCGATCTTGCCGGTCGATCGCAACAATCCGGCCGTATAGGCCATCCGCGGATCGACGCGGACCTTGCGGGCCAGCGCCTCCATGACGAGGCCGGTCAGCAGCGAGTTTTCCCGCAGCTGCGCCCCGGCATAACCATAAAGCGCGAGGTTGCGGTCGGCGAGTTGCGCCACGGCCGCAAACCCGGTCAGGCGGTAAACCTCGGAGAGCCCCACGCGCGCCAACGCCTCCTCCATCGAGGCAAACGGCACCCCGGGATTGAAGGCCGCGCTGTTGGCCACGCGCATGATCAGCGCCGTGAGCGCCGTATCCCGGCGCAGCATCGCGACGATGTCCTCCAACTCCGAATCAAGATCGAGGAGCAGTTGCCCGAGCCGTGACAGGATTTGGGGCGCAGCCGGCAGGGTCTTGACGACATGGAGCAGGCTTTCCCTCGGAATCGGTGATGCAAGCATGACAGCGACTCCCCTTATCGGCGTGAAGCTGCGAAACTTAACCGCACGGCTTCGGGCCGCCGGCGAGTGAGCCGCCCGCTGTGATCCTCGCCACGCGATCCGGCGGCCGGTCTCCGGCCGACCGCGAACAACCGGTGAGCGACTTTATCCCCAACTTGTTCACCGTCCCGACCCGTGAACAAGTTGTGCAGAAGAAAGACTTCAAATCCGGGATGCTCTGCGCACGCTCCCTCCCGTTCCTTGATAGAACAGTCGCAGCGCGGTGGACCTGAAATGGTTGCCGAGAGCACGGCTGGGATGATCCCGGGCGACCGGGGAAAGGCTGGCGGCAACTGGTGCCGCCTTCCCCTCACGACGGCGAAAGCCGGTCGGGAGGCATATCTCACCAGTTCCTCTGGCCGGAGTCGTGTCCGGTCAGCCAAGAACACGAAGAAGTGAACTGAGCGGCGAGGCGCGAATCAGAAACCGCGCACGAGCCGGGTCAGGCCCACGGGATGTTTCGACCCGTGCGCCGACGCAGTTACCCAGAGGGTTTTGGTTGCTACTGCGCAGACCAGAACGCAGTCGCGCGGCCCGGCGGGCCCACCCCGCCAGAAGGCCCGGCTCGCTCCAGCGAGCGGGGCGCGCAAGGGCGGTGCGGCGGCGGGGAGCGAGCGAACCTGGCAAAGTTCGTGAAACCTCCTCAATTGGGGCGGCGTGAAAAACCGCGTCACCCCGCTGCAAAAGCGAAAGCAACCTGAGAGGTAAGAGGTCAGACCCGTAACGCAGGGCCAACGGCCGGTCACAAGCCGGCGCCGTCCCTGTGGCAACGGTGCCGACGCGAGAAAACGAAAGTTGCAGACGTGTCCGCACCACGTCCGGCGCGCCGCCCCCGGCAGGGAGCGACCGAACCGGGCGCAGAGGCCTCACTCGACAGATTCCGGTTGGCAACAACCGGGACGGTCCCGCCATGAGACCGAGACATCCGCATGCCGCGGAGAGTGGCGTCGGGAAGCACACCACCCGCGAAAGCGAGCGTGCCCAAGCGTGTGCCGCCGGGAAAGAGCGCGTGGCGAACGCCCACCCCCACTTTTTGGCCCCGGAGCCGTCAGGCTCCGGGGCCAAATTGTTTTTGCCGGATCGCACCGCAGGGGATTACTACGAAGCCGCCAACCGCGCTCCGGCCCGATCTGGGCACGAACCCCCATCCCTGCTGCTTAAACTACCCCGCCGGAGGGATTGAACTTCACCCCGGCTCCGCCGATTGATCAGGCGGTTGAGTCCGATGCCCGACATCACACCACGCTACCATCCGCTCACGATCTCACTCGCAGCGGGTGTGATCGGCTTTGCCGTCAACGCGTTCAACCCGTCCGTCTTCGGCGGCACCGGAGTCGTATTTGGCGGCGCCGCCGCGATGATGGTGGCCCTCTGCCACGGACCGTGGTGGGGCCTGCTCGCCGCCGTGATCGCCGGGTCGCGGACACTCCTTGAGTGGGGCCACCCGCTGGGTCTGCTCACTTTCTCGCTGGAGGCCGTCGTGGTCGGCTGGCTCAGCACCCACCGGAACTTCAAGCCCCTGCGCTCCGATCTCGCCTTCTGGCTGCTCCTCGGATTTCCGCTCAGCCTGGCCGGCACTTGGTCGACACCGGACATCCCGTTCCCCGGCTATTGGGCCATCGCGATCAAGATGCCCGTGAACGGCCTCATCGCCACCCTGATCGCCACCGTCGCCTCCGAGTTCGTCGGCCACCGCTGGCCGAACCTGCTCGAACCCCGGTGGACCCGCGGCAATTCGCTCCAACTGCTGTTGTTCCAGCGTTTCGGCATCCAAGCCGGCCTCCCCATCGCCATTCTGGGCCTCTACGTCGGTCACGTTTTCGACAACAATCGGCGCGCGGAGGCCACGGCCGAACTGGTCACCGCCACCCTCGGCACGGCCGAGGATGTGGGCTCCCACCTCGATCAACACCGCCGCGCGTTGATCACCCTCGCCCGCCAGGCCGAACTCTCCGGCGACTACCGCCCCGCCACGCTCGCCACCCAGCTTGAGGCCCTCCGCCGCGAATACACCGGATTCCTCACGCTGCTGGTCGCCAACGAGCAGGGCGAGATCGTCGCCACGGCCTCCGCCGTTTCCGTCCCCGGCCCCGGCGCCGACGGGCGCCTCCTGAGCGTGGCGGACCGCGACTACTTCCGCCACGCCGTGCAGCAAAAAAGACCTTTTGTCAGCGAGGTTTTCCGCGGCCGCGGTCTCGGGCGGGATCTCATCGTGGCGATTTCCGCCCCCGTCGTCGACGCGGCCGGCCGGGTGCGGCTCGTGGTGGAGGGATCGCTCAACCTCCGTCAACTCACGGATGTCATCGGCCGCGTCCACTCGACCACGCCGCGGGAATTGGTCGTCACGGACGGGCACAACCGGGTGGTCAGCTCCACCGGCGCGCTCGCCCTGCCCGCTCTCACGTCCTTCTCCGGCCACACGCTCTTTGCCGCGGCCGGCAGCGCCCTGGGCCGCACCTTCATGCACGACCACCCGGTCGACGGACAGCTGCACCCGGAACGCCACATCGCCTCCTCGGCACGCGTGCCGGGCTTCACCTGGCAGGTTTATCTCCAAGAGCCGATCTGGCGCTACCAACGCGACATCGCCCTGTTCTACCTCACCGTGCTCACCGGCTCGGCCCTGATCATCGCCCTGTCGCTCGTCCTCGCCAGCGGCGCCTCCGCCGTCCTGACCCAGCCGCTCAACCAACTGGTCGCCACCGCCCGGGCGCTGGCCAGCGGGACGCCCACCGAGGCTTCGCTCGACATGAGCCGGGCGCCCCTCGAAATCGCCGAACTCAGCCACGACGTGCATGCCGCCGCGTTGCGCTTGAACCTCAACAACCTCGAGCTCGAACGGACCAACGCCGAGTTGCGCGAACTCGCCCGGACCCTCGACCACCGTGTCCAGGAACGCACGGCGGAACTCGAGGAGGCGCGCGCCCTCGCCGAGTCGGCCAACCGGGCCAAAAGCGAGTTTCTGGCCAGCATGAGCCACGAACTGCGCACCCCGCTCAGCGTCATTCTCGGCAACACCAGCCTGCTCGAAGAAGGCCTCCTCGGCGCGTTGAGCGACCGCCAGCGCGAATCCTTGCACGGCATCGATGAGAGCGGCCGCCACCTCCTTTCGCTGATCAACGACATCCTCGACCTTTCCAAAGTGGAGGCCGGCATGCTCGAGCTCGACCACGCGGAAGTCGGCGCCGTCGAGGTGGTGGAGGCCAGCCTCCGCCTCATCCGCCCCGACGCCGCGAAGAAATCGCTCGACCTCGAGACCTCCGTCGACTGCGCCCCGGACACCACCTTCGTCGGCGACGGCCGCCGCGTAAAACAGATCCTCGTCAACCTGCTCAGCAACGCCGTCAAATTCACGCCGGCCGGCGGCCGGATCACCGTGCGCCTCGGGCTCTCCGCCGACGGCGCCGCCATCCAGTTCGTCGTCTCCGACACCGGCATCGGCATCGCGCTCGAGCTCCAGCGCAAACTGTTCCGCCCGTTTGTGCAGATCGACAGCCGCCTGGCCCGGGAGTATTCCGGCACCGGACTCGGCCTCGCGCTCGTGAAACAGTTCGCCGATCTGCACGGCGGCTCGGTGAGTCTCGTCAGCGAGCCCGGCCGCGGCAGCACGTTCACCGTCTCGTTGCCGGCCCGCCGCGAGACCACCTCGCGCGCGCCCTTCGCGGCGCTCGCCGTCGCCGGCCCGAAGTTCCGCATCGCCGGACGCCCGCGCGTGCTCATCGCCGAGGACCACGAAACGAACATCGCCGTGCTGCGCGCGTTCTTCAATTCCCAGTCGTGCCAGGCCACCTTCGCCCGCGACGGAGTCGACGCCATCGAACGCGCCTTCGCCAGCGCGCCCGACATCATCCTCATGGACGTGCAGATGCCCCGGATGGACGGTCTCGAAGCCATCAAGCGTCTGCGCGCCGATCCGCGCACCGCGCGCATCCCCATCATCTGCCTCACGGCCCTCGCGATGGCTGACGACCAGGAACGCTGCCTCGCCGCCGGTGCCAACGAATACCTTTTCAAGCCGGTCAACTTCCCGACGCTGACCGCCTCGATCAACCGCCTCGTCGCCGCCCACCCGCCACCCGCCTGATTCTCTTCATGTCCACCACCCTGCCAAAAATCTGCATCGCCGATGACGACTTCCGCGGTCGCCAGCTCCTGGCGGATCTCCTCTCGCCCGAAGGCTACCAGCTCATCCTCGCCCAGGACGGCGAAGAAGCCGTGGCCCTGGCGCTCGTCGAACAACCCGACCTCATCCTGCTCGACGTGATGATGCCGAAGCTGAACGGCTACGAGGTCTGTCGCCGCCTCCGCGCCGATCCCGGGCTGAGCCAGGTGCCGATCCTTTTGCTGACCGCGCTCGATGACCGGCGCTCCCGGCTCACCGGGCTGGACGCCGGGGCCGACGATTTTCTTTCGAAGCCGCTCGACGCCACGGAACTCCGCACCCGGGTCCGCACCATCATCCGCCTGAACCGCTTTCGGCTCCTGTCCGAGGAACGCGAACGCTTTGCCACCGCGCTCGCCCTTTCCCCGAATGCTATCGTCATCACCTCGCCCGACGGGGTCATGCACTACCGCAACGCCGCCTTCGATGAATTGATCAATCCGGTGCAATGCCCCTCGGTCGTGTCCCGCAACCTCTTTGACGCCTTCCCCCCGGAAACCATCGCCGCGCTGCGCACCCGCGCCGCCGCCGTGCTCGCCGGCGGAGCGGCCGCGTCCTCTGTCGAAACTTTACTCGCCGGGGCCCTTCGTCCGGAGACCGTGGTGGATGTTTCGGTCGGCCGGCTGCCGTGGGGCGACGGTCCTGCGCTTCAGTTCATCCTCCGCGATGTCACCGAGAAGAAACTCCTCGAAGCGCAGTTGCTGCGCTCCCAGCGCATCGAACTGCTCGGGCAGCTCGCCGGCGGCATCGTGCATGACGTGAACAACATCCTCGCCGCCGTCCTCGGCAGCGCCCAGCTCATCCAGATGGGCGCGACGGAACGCGCCCCCGTCCTGCTCGATAACATTCAATCCAGTGCGACGCGCGGCGTAAACCTCCTCCGCCAGTTGTTGATGTTCGCCCGCGGCTCCGACGAGGCCCTGGTCGAAGTCCTCCCCGGTGGCATCCTCGCCGAGGTGGCCTCGGTCGTCCGCGAAACCCTCGGCCGCGACTACGAAGTCTCGCTCCAGATCGACGACCGCTGTCCCCACCTCACCGCCGACCCCAACCAGCTGCACCAGGTGCTCATGAACCTGTGCGTCAACGCCCGCGATGCGATGCCCGACGGAGGCAAACTCCTGCTCAGCTCCGCCCATCGCATCCTCTCCGCCGCCGATGCCACGCAACTCGGCGGCGAGGCCCGCGCCGGCGAATTCGTCGTGCTTGCCGTGCGCGACTCCGGCACCGGCATCCCGCCGCACATCAAGGTCCGCCTCTTCGATCCGTTTTTCACCACCAAGCCCGCCGGCAAGGGCACCGGCCTCGGCCTCGCCACCGTGCTCCGCCTCCTGCGCCGCCATGGTGGCTTCGTGCATCTCGAGACCGAGGTCGGGGCCGGCACCTGTTTTCACTGCTATCTGCCGCTCCAGCCGCCGGCTGCGCCGCCGGATGCCGCGACCGCGGCTTAGGCCTTGATTTCCCGCGGGCGCGTCCGCACGTTGGGCCTCTTTTTCCACGTTCCGCACGCCCGCCGCAATGAACCAAAGCATCCGCAACATCGCCATCATCGCCCACGTCGACCACGGGAAGACCACCCTCGTCGACAAACTCCTCAAGGAGGGCGGTGTCTTCCGCGCCAACCAGCAGGTCGAGGAACGCGCCATGGACTCCATGGACCTCGAGCGCGAGAAGGGCATCACCATCAAGGCCAAGAACACGTCCGTCCACTGGAAGGACAAAATCATCAACATCGTCGACACCCCCGGCCACGCCGACTTCGGCGGCGAGGTCGAGCGCGCCCTCCGCATGGTCGACGGCGTGCTCCTCGTGGTCGACGCCTACGACGGCCCGCAGGCCCAGACGCGTTTCGTGCTCCGCAAGGCCCTTCAGCACGGCCTCAAGGTCATCATCGTCATCAACAAGATCGACCGCGACAACGCCGATCCCGCCAAGATGTATGACAAGGTGCTCGAACTCCTCATGGAGCTCAACGCCACCGAGGAGCAGTTCGACGCCCCCGTCGTCTATGGCTCCGGCCGCGACGGCTACATGATGTATCACCTCGGCGAGGAGAAGAAGGACATGACGCCCCTCTTCGAAACCATCCTCGACCACATCCCGCCGCCGTTCGCCAAGCCCAACGAGCCGTTCCACATGCACGTCTCCAACCTCGACTGGAGCGACTACGTCGGCCGCATCGCGATCGGCAAGATTCTCGGCGGCAAGGTCGCCGTCGGCGACACCGTGTTCACCATCCGCCACGCGGACGGCAAACGCATCCGCGCGAAGGTCACGAAAATCTTCGAATACACCGGCCTCACCACCAGCGAGACCACCGCCGGCGGCGTCGCCGGCAACATCGTCGGCCTCTCGGGCTTCGAGGACATCGACATCGGCGACACGCTCTCCGCCGACGAAAACGGCCACGCCCTCCCCTTCACCCAGATCGATCCGCCGACGCTCGAGATGCAGATCGCCGTCAACGACGGCCCGCTCGTCGGCACCGAAGGCAAGCTCGTCACCTCGCGCCAGGTCCGCGAGCGCCTCTTCCGCGAGATCAAGACCAATGTCTCCATCAGCGTCGACGACTCCGACAAGGCCGGCGTCTTCAACCTCAAGGCCCGCGGCGCCATGCAGATCGCCGTGCTCGTCGAGACGATGCGCCGCGAAGGTTTCGAGGTGCTCGTCTCCCGCCCGACCGTCATCGAACGCCACGTCGGCGGCAAACGCCTCGAACCCTACGAGACCGTCTGGATCGAAGTGCCCGACGAGTGCGTCGGCGCCGTCATGCAGAACCTCGCCAACCGCAAGGGGCAGATGACGAACATGGAGAAGCACCCGCACTCCACCATGATCGAGGCCACGATCACCACCCGCGGCCTCATCGGCATGGAGATCGACGTCGTCAACATGACGAGCGGCCGCGGCGTCACGAGCCACCTCTTCAAGGAATACGGCCCCTACGCCGGCGAAGTCCTCACGCGCCTCACCGGCACGCTCATCGCCACCGAGGCCGGCGAAACCACCAGTTACGCCCTCGTGATGTGCCAGGAGCGCGGCAAGCTCTTCGTCGGCCCCGGCGAGGCGGTCTATGAAGGCATGATCGTCGGCGAAAATCCGCGCAACGAGGACATCGCCATCAACGCCGTCCGCGAAAAGAAACTCACCAACTTCCGCTCGCAGGGCGAAGGTGTCGCCACCGGCCTCACGCCCGCGACGAAGCTCTCGCTCGAACGCGCGATCGAATACATCGCCGCCGACGAATACGTCGAGGTCACGCCCAAGAACCTGCGCCTGCGCAAGCGCATCCTGAAGGAAGTCGAGCGCCGCAAACTCGACCGCGCCGCCCGCAAAGCGGAGTGAACGAAGCAGGGCCGGTCTCCGACCGGCCCTTTTTTATTCGCGGTGGGCTTGATACCGCGAAGCCCTGGTCGCCTGCGGCGCCGCCACAGGCGGGTAAACTTGCTTCGCCATGGTTGGGAGGTGGCACGGGTCTCCTGATCCGTGGCGAAGTGGATCACGGGTCAGGAGACCCGTGCCACAAAACCGGTGAGGTTGGGAGCGGAACATCGAGGTTTGATCAAGTGCCCCGGAGCTTGCTCCGGAGATCTTTACTTTGGCGACGCGGCAGCGGCTACAGCAACTCCTGCGGCAGCCGTCCCGTCAGCTTCTTGATGTCCTGCACCGCGTCGCGGTGGCACACGAGCACGGCGTCCGCCGTCTCGACCACCACGAGATCCTTCACCCCGCACAGCGCGATCGTGCGGCCGTTGCTCACCACGATGTTGTTCGAGGCGCCCGCCACGATCACCTGCCCCTTCGCCGTGTTACCGGCTTCGTCGGCCGCGACGTGTTTCGGCAGTGCCGTCCACAGCCCGACATCGTCCCAGTCGAACTCCGCCACAACCGTCTCCACCGCCCGCGCCTTTTCCATGATCGCGAAATCCAGCGAAATCTTCGGCTCAAGCGTTGGAAACTTGTTGGCGATATAGTCCGCACTCTTTTTCGCCGGAAACCCGCGGATGAACTCGGCCAGCGTCGGTGCGTTGCGCTCCGCCTCGGCGAGGAACGCCTTCACGCTCCAGGCGAACATGCCGGCGTTCCAAAAATATTTTCCGCTCTTCACGTAGCGCTTCGCCGTCGCCGCGTCCGGCTTTTCGACAAACCGCTTCACGCTCCGCACCACGCTGCCCTCCGCCCCGCGCGCGATTTCCCGGCCCAGTTCGAGGTAACCGAACCCCGTGGCCGGATGCGCCGGCGGAATCGCGATCGTGAGCAGCGCGTCTGTCTGCGCCGCGCGCGCCAGCGCCGCGCCGATTTGTTCACCGCAGCGCTGGCCGTCGTGAATCATCGCATCCGACGAAAGCAAGGCCATGACCCCGCGCGGATCGCGCGCACGCACGAGGGCGGCGGCGAGCGCCGCCGCCGGCGCCGTGTCGCGCTTCGCCGGCTCGGCTACGATCTGGCTCGCCGCCAGCATCGGCAACGCCGCCCGCGCCGACTTGAGCTGGGCCTGGTTCGTGAGCACGAAGATGTTTTTTCGCGGCACCACGCCATCGAGTCGGCGCACGGTTTGCTCGAGCAGCGTGGCGTCGCCGAACAGTTTGATGAGCTGCTTCGGCGCATGGGCCCGGCTCATCGGCCAGAAACGCTCGCCGCTGCCGCCGGCCATGATGCACGCGTAGAAATGGGAATGGTCGGTCATGCGTTCAGAAAAGCACCCAGCACCAAACTCCAGGCGCCAACGAAGCTTCAATCCCCAAAATCGCCGACTCGCCTCCTCGATGACTCCGGCATTGGTGGTTTGAGAATTCTCTGGAGCTTGAGGTTTGGAGTTCGGAGCTTTCCCGCCGTGCTCCTCGCCTTCCACAAACCCTACGGCGTGCTCTCGCAATTCACGCCCGAGCCCGGTTCGCGCTGGCGCACGCTCGCGGAGTTCGCGTTTCCGAAGAGCGTCTATCCGCTCGGCCGCCTCGACGCCGACTCCGAGGGCCTGCTGCTGCTCAGCGACGAACCCGGCCTCAACGCTCGCCTGCTCGATCCGGCCCACGCCCACCGCCGCGAATACTGGGTTCAGGTCGAGGGCATCCCGACCGCCGCCACGCTTCCGCGCCTTGCGCGCGGCGGACTCGCTGTCGCGGGCCACCGCACCCTCCCCTGCCGCGTCCGGCTCCTCGAACCCGCGCCCGTGATCGCTCCGCGCAATCCGCCGATTCGCGTGCGCAAGAGCGTGCCCGACAGCTGGCTCGCCCTCGAACTGACCGAGGGAAAAAACCGCCAGGTGCGTCGCATGACGGCCGCGATCGGTCACCCCACGCTCCGCCTGATCCGAGTCCGCATCGGCGCGTTCCCACTCGGCGATCTACGCTCCGGCGCCTGGCGCGAGCTATCCCCGGAGGAACGGCGCGCCGTTTTCTCCTGACCCTGGAAAAAAACTGCCGGAGCGATCGCCCGCCGCTACCTACGCCGCTCAGAGAAACAACCACCCACCGAGCGCCAGAATCGGGAAGAGAATGGGCAGGCTGTATTTGAAGACGTAGCCGAAGAAGGTGGGCGTGTGCACGCCCGCGTTGTCGGCGATCGATTTGACCATGAAGTTCGGGCCGTTGCCGATGTAGGTCATCGCGCCGAAGAAGACGGAGCCGAGACTCACCGCGATGATGAGGGCGGCGTCCTTCGGCGTGGCCCGCAGCACGGCCACGACGGCGGGCTCGTCCTTGGCGTTCTTGAAGTCCGCGGGATGTTCGCTCTGCGCGGTGGTTTCGGCGAGCCGGAGGAATGTCGCGTAGGTCGGGGCGTTGTCGAGCACCGAGGAGAGACTACCCGAGGCGAGGTAGTATTGGACGGGCTTTTTCACGCCGAATTCGTGGCCATGCTGGTCGATGTAGCCGAGGGCGGGCATCATGGTGGCGAAGATGCCGGCGAAGAGAAACGCGACCTCCTTGATCGGGCCGAAACTGAAATGATTCTCCGCGTGAACGACCTTGGGCGTGAGCCAGTAGGACGCGGCGGCGGATGCGAGCATCACGAGTTCGCGCAGGAAGTAGCGGTCAGGCAGAAACACAGCGCCGATGATGACGGCGAGAAACGCGAGGTTGATCGCGCCGTCGAAGCGGATGCCTTCGGATGGGCGGTCGATGTCGGCTTGGATTTTCTTCGGCGCGTGCCGGTAGCTGCGGCGGTCGAAAACATAAAATGCCGCGAGGACGAGGGCCACGGTGAACAGCCATTGCCCCACGACGTGCTGGATGAGCCAGAAAAACGGCACGCCGCGGAGGTAGCCGAGGAACAGCGGGGGATCGCCGATCGGGGTGAGCGCGCCGCCGACGTTGGAGACGATGAAAATGAAGAAGACGACGTGGTAGGCGCTGATGCGGATCTTGTTCATCCGAATCCACGGACGGATCAGCACCATCGAGGCGCCGGTGGTGCCGATGATGTTGGCGATGACGGCCCCGATCGCGAGGAACGTGACGTTGGCGAGGGGCGTCGCCTCGTCCTTCACCTTGAGGTGGATGCCGCCGGCGACGACGAACAACGAGCCGATGAGGCAGATGAACGAAAAATACTCGCCGAGGGTGTGTCCGACCACGGCGCCGCCCCCGGCGATCTGAAGGAAATAATAGGCGGCGACCGCGAGACCGAGGCCGACGGAGGTGTGGGCATAGTAGTGATCCCAGAAGTGTTTTATGCCCGGCGGCGTGAGCGGCATCACGGCGATGAGCAGCAGCAGCAGCGCGAAGGGCGCCACCAGCCAAAGCGGAATCTGGCCGCTGGGGTCAGCGGCCGTTGCGAGGAGGAGCGGCAGTTGCATGTGAGTGGCCCGGAGGATCCGGGCGGTTCGGGTCGGCAGGCTCGCAGTCTGAAATCAAACCGCCCCGATTTTTTTGGCCCGGACCGCGGGTGGAAAGTCCCGAGTGTGCGCATGGACTGTCAACCAGTGCGCATTAACTCCCCGCTATCTTGTGGCGAAACCGCAGCGAAGAATGATCCATGATCTTGCGCGATGGGTAAGGACGCATCTCAGTTTTCTGCGACGTGCGCGCCAGAGGGTGGCCGGGCGCTCCGCGCACGGCCAGTTGACTTCAGTTCTCACCCGCCCCTGGCCGCCCGCGGAGCGGCCGGCCCACCTTTCGCCTCGCTGCAAGAAAGTGGGCTGCGCCCGATGGGTAACGGCCGCGAGTTTCCCGCTTGTCGCGCGCGCGGCGTGGCAAATGCTTGTCCCTTCGCATGGCTGCACCCGTCCACCGCATCGTCCGCGCCTGGCTCGAATCGCTCACCACGGGCATCGTCGAGCTGGATCGCGATTGGACCGATAGGGAGGTGCCGCATTTTTCCATTGGTGAACAATGCCTGGCGCCCAGCGCCTTGTCGGCAGCGCCAGGACTTGTCGCCGGTCGCACCTTCGGCTACTATCTGAATGCGCAGGGCGAGATCGCCTTCGTGCTGCCGCTGGCCCACGGCTGTGATGTCAACCCGACGCGCGACACGGTTTATCTGGCGGGCGATTTCAACGACTGGCAGGTCGCCGTCGGCCAGGAGGAGTGGCGGATGCAACCGGCCGAACTCGATGGGGAGCCGGTGCTGATCTGGACGGGCGACGCAGCGCGGTTTCTCGCGACCGAGGGCATGCGTTTCAAGTTTGTCACCGGCGAACACCAGTGGCTCGTGCCGCCAGGCGATGCGCCCAATCTCTCCCGCGACAATCACGGCAACATCAACCGCTATCTCGACCCGCGCCGCACCGGCTGGCACCTGTGGCGGTTCACGCTGACCGTGCCGCTCGACCTGGCGGAACCGCGGGGCGTCTCGTGGGCGGAAACGGCCGGCGCGACCCAGGCCCCCTTCAGTGCGGGCGTGCCGCTGGTGCCGGGGAATTTCTTCTACGATTTGAAAACCGATCTGCCGCTTGGTGCGCTCGTGCGCCGGGATCAGACGGTGTTCCGGCTCTTCGCCCCGCGGGCGCGCAGCGTCACGCTGTTCCTCGCGCATGAGCTCGCGGCCCAGGCGGGCGCACAAAGTTTCGCGCTGGTGCGACGCGGCGATGCCGACGGGGCGGCCGGCGTCTGGGAAATCACCCTGGGGCGCGATCTGCACGGGTGGTTCTACTGGTATGTGGTCGATGGCGTGCGCGACGGCCCGGGAAAGTTTTCCCCGGAGGTGCGCGTGCTGGATCCCTATGCGCTGGCGACTGTCGGACGCGACGGGCCGGGCATCGTGTTGAACCGCGAATGGGTGGGGAACGGGCACCGCGAATTTCGGACGCCGGCGTGGCACGACCTCGTCATCGCGGAGGCGCACGTGCGCGACTTGGCAACGCTGGCGCCGGGCGAGGCCACGGAGGCGGAGCGGCGGGGATTCACCGGACTGCGCCACTGGGTGCAGAGCCCGGAATTTCACCTCCATCAACTCGGCGTGAATTGCGTGGAGCTGCAGCCGCTGCACGAGTTCGATAACGTGACCATCGATGAATACCATTGGGGTTACATGACCAACAACTACTTCGCGCCCGAGAGCAGCTATGCACTCGGGCCGGAGCAGGCGTCGGGCGTGCGGGAGTTGCAGGAACTCGTGGCGGCGTTTCATCGTCGCGGCATGGCGGTGGTGCTGGACGTGGTGTTCAATCACGTCGGTCTGCCGGCCCACCTGCTGCAGATCGACCGGACCTATTACTTCGAGCAGGACGCCAGCGGCCAGCTCACGAACTGGAGTGGTTGCGGCAATGATCTGCGGGCGCGCTCCGCGATGGCGAAGCGGCTGATCATCGACAGTTGCCTCCACTATATCGAGGCCTACGGCGTGGACGGGTTTCGCTTCGACCTCGCCGAACTGCTCGGGGTGGACGTGCTCCGCGACATCGAAGCTGCGCTCAAGCGCGTGAAGCACGATGTGATCCTCATCGCCGAGCCCTGGAGCTTCCGCGGCCACATCGCGGGCGCGCTGCGTGACACGGGTTGGGCGTCGTGGAACGACGGCTACCGCGACTTCGTGCGCGATTATGTGCGGGGCGCGGGCGATCCGGCGCGGATGGAGTATTTCCTGCGCGGTTCGCCGTGGTATTTCGCCAAGTGGCCGGCGCAGACCGTGAACTACACCGAGTCGCACGACGATCGCACCTGGATCGACATGATCACCGAGAATCCGGACCACAACGGGTTCTCCCCGACCGCCAACGACCGGCGCCGCACGCATCTGATGGCGGCGCTGCTGTTCATGTCGGTCGGCATTCCGATGATTTCGGCGGGGCAGGATTTCCTGCGCTCGAAACACGGGGTCAACAACACCTACCTGCGCGGCGATCTCAACGCGCTCGATTACCGGCGGCTGTATCGCTTTCTCGGCACGCACCAGTATTTCGCGGACTGGATCGCGTTCCGTCGCAGCGAACTGGGCCGCCTGATCCGGCACTGGTCGCGGCCGAGCGAAGGTTTCTTCCAGTTCGT
Organism: Verrucomicrobiota bacterium; assembly: GCA_016235555.1. Taxonomy (GTDB): domain Bacteria; phylum Verrucomicrobiota; class Verrucomicrobiia; order Opitutales; family Opitutaceae; genus JACRKC01. The sequence goes on along the minus strand of JACRKC010000020.1, from coordinate 34,311 downwards.
CCGCACCCCCGGCTCTCCGGCGCTCGCCGTGGTCTACAACGCCGATCTCTCACAGGGTCCCGAGCGCCTGCTTTTCGCCGTCAACCCTTCGGTCGTCGACGTCGTGATCCCCGTGGGCGAGAGCGTCTCCGGCACCGTGCCCGGAGCGTGGGACCAACTCGCGGACCACGAACACTTTTTCGCCAGCGAAGGTCACGGCGCCACCGAGCCGGTCGAGTCCGGGCTCTATGTGCCGGCGCTCGGCTGCGGGTTGTGGGTCAGCGAGGAGTGAGCGCCAACACGCGCGCAGGTTATGTCATCGATTGCACAGCCAAAACCCTTGCAACGGTTCTCCCGACTCTCTTGATTCGACCGTCCGCGTTCACACGCGGGCATCAGAAAAATAACAACCAACCACTAGAACTCGGAGCCCACCATGGCAGTCAAAGTCGCAATCAACGGTTTCGGCCGCATCGGCCGCCTCGTCTTCCGCGCCCTCGTCGAGCAGGGTCTTCTCGGCACGACGCTGGACGTCGTCGCCGTGGGTGATATCGTGCCCGCTGACAACCTGGCCTACCTGCTGAAATACGATTCCACGCAGGGTCGCTTCAACGGCACGGTCGGCTCCAAGAAGTCCGCCCCGGAGAAGGCCGAGGACGACGTCCTCATCGTCAACGGCAAGGAGATCCTCGTCGTTTCCGCCAAGACCCCCGCCGAGCTCCCCTGGGGCAAGCTGGGCGTCCAGCTCGTGATCGAGTCGACCGGCCTCTTCACCGAGTGCAAGAAGGACGACGCCAAGAGCGCCTACGGCCACATCGTCGCCGGCGCCAAGAAGGTCATCATCTCCGCGCCCGCCAAGAATGAGGACATCACCGTCGTCCTCGGCGTGAACGACGACAAGCTCGACCTCTCGAAGCACCACATCATTTCCAACGCCTCCTGCACCACGAACTGCCTCGCGCCGATCGTCTCCGTGCTGCTGAAGGAAGGCTTCGGCATCGAGGAAGGCCTCATGACCACGGTCCACGCCTACACCGCGACCCAGAAGACGGTCGACGGTCCCTCGAAGAAGGACTGGAAGGGCGGCCGCACGGCCGCGCAGAACATCATCCCGTCCACCACCGGTGCCGCCAAGGCCACCGCGCTCGTCCTTCCCGAAGTGAAGGGCAAGCTCACCGGCATGGCGTTCCGCGTGCCGACTCCGACCGTGTCGGTGGTCGACCTCACCGTGCGCACCACGAAGGAAACCTCCTACAAGGCGATCTGCGAGGCGATGAAGAAGGCCTCCGAGACCTACCTCAAGGGCATCCTCGAATACACCGGCGACGAAGTCGTCTCCTCGGACTTCATCCACTGCAAGGCCTCGTCGATCTTCGACGCGGGTTCGGGCGTCGAGCTGAACTCCAAGTTCTTCAAGCTCGTCTCGTGGTATGACAACGAGTGGGGTTATTCGAATCGCGTGGTCGATCTCTCGAAGAAGATCGCCGCCGCGCTCTGAGCGGCTGCGCCGCTCAGAGTAGCGAGTAGTGAGCAGCGAGTAGCGAGCATCCTCCGCTCCTACTCGCTTTTTTCTTCTACTCGCTACCCGCTACTCACTACTCGCTACTTTTCTTCCCATGCCGAAATTCCTATCCATCCGCGACCTCAAGCTCGCCGGCAAACGCGTCCTCATGCGCGTCGACTTCAATGTCCCGCAGGACAAAGTCACCGGCGCGATCACGAACAACCAGCGCATCGTCGCGGCGCTGCCCACGATCAAATACGCGCTGAACGAAGGCGCCGCGGTCGTGCTCATGTCGCACCTCGGCCGCCCCGACGGGCAGAAGATCGCCAAGTTCTCGCTCAAGCCCGTCGCCGACGAACTCGCCAAGCTCCTCACGAAGCCCGTGAAGTTCCTCGATGATTGCGTCGGTCCCGCCGTCGAGGCCGCCTGCGCTCCCGGCGCGCTCAAGGCCGGTGAGGTCGTGCTCTTGGAGAACCTCCGCTTCCACATCGAGGAAGAGGGCAAGGTGAAGATCAAAAACGCCGACGGCACCGAAACCAAGCTGAAGGCCGACCCGGCCAAGGAGGCGGCGTTCCGCGCCAGCCTGAGCAAGCTCGGCGATGTGTTCGTCAACGACGCCTTCGGCACCGCCCATCGCGCGCACAGCTCGATGGTCGGCGTCGCATTGAAGGAGAAGGCCGCCGGTTTCCTGATGGAGGCCGAACTCAAGGCATTTGCCGCCGTCCTTGAGACGCCGCAGCGTCCGCTGCTCGCCATCCTCGGCGGCGCGAAGATCGCGGACAAGATTCCGCTGATCAACAACCTCCTCGAAAAAGCCAACGAGATCATCATCGGCGGCGGCATGGCCTTCACCTTCAAGAAGGAACTCGAAGGCATGACCATCGGCGACAGCCTCTACGATCCCGAGGGCGCGAAGATCGCGAAGGAGCTCTTCGCGAAGGCCGCGGCCAAGGGCGTGAAGATCACCCTGCCGGTCGACTTCGTCTGCGCCGACAAGTTCGACGCCAACGCCAACACCAAGGTCACGACCGACAAGGAAGGCATTCCCGCCGGTTGGATGGGCCTCGATGGTGGCCCCAAGTCCATCGAACTCTACGCGCAGGTCATCGGCCGCGCAAAGACCATCGTGTGGAACGGGCCGAGCGGCGTCTTCGAATTCGAGAAGTTCGCCGGCTCGACGAAAGCCATGGCCGCCGCGATCGCGAAAGCGACCGAAGCGGGTGCGACGACCGTGGTCGGCGGTGGCGACACCGCGACGGCCGCGAAAAAATTCAAGGTGGCCGACCAGGTCACGCATTGCTCCACCGGCGGCGGCGCCAGCCTCGAGTTCCTCGAAGGCAAAGTGCTCCCCGGCGTGGCGTTTCTGGAGGCCTGACGGCCTCAAGTAGCGAGTAGTAAGCAGCGGGTAGCGAGCATCACGCTTTCGACCGCTGTCTATCTACTCGCTACTCACTACCCGCTACTCGCTACTTTTCACCACCATGTCCTCCCGCAAAAAACTCATCGCTGGTAATTGGAAGATGAACAAGACGAGCGCCGACGCTGTCGCGCTCTGCACCGAAATCGTCGCGGCGGTCGGCCGTCAGGCCGACGTCGAGGTGGTCGTGTGTCCGCCCTTCACCGCCATCGAGAGCGCCGCCAAGGTGCTCGACGGCTCCAACGTGAAGCTCGGCGCGCAAAACATGCACCCCGAGGCCAGCGGCGCCTACACCGGCGAAATCTCCGCGGGCATGCTCCGCGCGCTCTTTGCCACGCACGTCATCCTCGGCCACAGCGAACGTCGCGCCTACTTCGGCGAGACCGACGCCTTCGTGAACAAGAAGGTGCTCGCCGCGCTCAAGAACCAGCTCAAGCCCATCCTGTGCGTCGGCGAAACCCTCGCCGAGCGCGAAGCGGGCACCACACTCAAAGTCGTTCAGACCCAACTCGAAGGTGGTCTGGAAGGCGTGAGCAAGGATCAGGCGCCCACCGTCGTGGTGGCCTACGAACCCGTCTGGGCCATCGGCACCGGCAAGGTTGCGACGACGGAGCAGGCGCAGGAAGTGCACGCGTTCATCCGCGGTCTCCTCGTGAAGCTCTTCGGCGATGCGATCGCGCAGAAGGTGCGCATCCTCTACGGCGGCTCGATGAAGCCCGCCAACGCGCCCGAACTCCTCGCGCAAAAGGACATCGACGGCGGCCTCATCGGTGGCGCGGCCCTCGAAGCCCGCAGTTTCGTCGACCTCGTCAACGCGGCCGCGGCGGCGAAGTAAGCGCAACTATCTCCCGCGGACGCGCGGGAGGTGTTTGAGATCGAGCAAGTCTTTGTCGCGGCCGCTCGCGCGTTTGTTGCGCAAGAGTTCGGGCAGGTCGATGAAGTTGACGCGCAGTCCCTCGATGCGTGCTTTCACACGTTGGCGGTAACACGCGTCGAAAGTGACACCCGAGATGTCGTTGAGGATTTCCAGCTTCAACGGCTCCCGGCCGAGTCGCACCACTTCACCTTTCTCCATGAAAAACTCCGGCTTGAGATCGAAGCCGGTGAAACCGAACCGTTCAAACACCTCGACCATGGCGGTCGCGTTGCGGCGTGACAGCTCGATGAAAATATCGATGTCGCCCGTGGCGCGGGGATACCCGTGATACGCGACGGCGTAGCCGCCCACGACGAGATACCTAACGCGCTTTGCGTTTAGCAGGCCGATGAACTCGCGAAAGTCGCGCGGTATCGGGATCATAGTCGTAGTTGAGCTGGCGGAGCAGTTCCAACGCCTCGAGTCGCTTCCGCGGCGATTGTGCGAGCCAGTGCGCACAGTCGTGGCCCTGCCGCCTCAGCGGAGCCTTGCTCAACGCGGACCGATCGACGCGGGCGTGGTCAAAAAGAGTGCGCACGGTTTCGAGGATGAGATCGGACGCCGCGGGCACAACAGGTTTCTTGATGCGTCATTGTTGCATGGCGGTCGTCGCCGCTATTGTTCCGGTGGTGCAGCTATCTGGCCTCACCAGCCAGTGCTAATGCATAAGATGCCGGACGATCCACCATGCGTAGGAAAAGGCCATCGCCGCGAGACTCGATGCGAACACGACACTCACCCAAAAGGCGATGGGATGTTCGCTGCGAGGAGTCGGACGGCCCCACCGCTGCGGAAAGAATCCGGTTCGCAGGCCTTGATGGACAGAAACAGTCCAAGCGCACGCCAACGTGACACTGAATCCGGCAACACCCAGCACCGCGAGAACACGATCGTGTTGAGCCACTCCCAAGAGCAGCACGCCGAGTGAACCGAATAACACACCTGGAAGCAGGCAGTCCTTCATGGCGGAGGGCGGGAGTCAGCGCGAGCGGGCCACCATGTTCTCACCGAGTTGTAGAAGAAATTCGCAGTTCTTCCCGATATTTTTCAGCTCTTGCAGTGCGGACGCGGTGTGCATCGCCGCCAGGTTTCTGGATTTTTCCAGGCCGTGCAGTTTCACAAACGTGGTCTTGTCGGCCTTCGCATCCTTGCCCGCGGTTTTGCCGAGGGTCGCGGTGTCGGCGGTGGCGTCGAGGATGTCGTCGATGATTTGAAAGGCCAGGCCGAGGTGGCGGCCGGCGCGACGGAGCGTGGCAATTTGATCATCGCTCGCGCCGGCGACCAATCCGCCCAGCACGAGCGAGGCTTCGATCATCGCGGCGGTCTTGTTGAGGTGGATGAATTCGAGCTCGGCCGGTGTGGCGTCAGATTTTTTTTCCGCAAGCAGGTCTTCCATCTGGCCGCCGATCAGGCGGCGGCTGCCGGCGGCGTCGGCGAGTTCGCGCACGAGCGACGCGGCGAGTTGGCCGGCGTAGTGCTCCCCGAGGATTACGAACGCGTGCGTCAGCAGCGCGTCGCCGGCGAGCAGCGCGGTGGCTTCGTCGAACTGCTTGTGCGCGGTGGGGCGGCCGCGGCGCAGGTCGTCGTTGTCCATGCACGGGAGATCGTCGTGGATCAGGGAATAGGTGTGGATGCACTCGATGGCGACGGCGGCCGGCAGTGCGGAATCGTCGGTGACGCCGAACAACTCCGCGGCGGCCAGCGTGAGCACGGGGCGCAGGCGCTTGCCGCCGGCTTCGAGGGAGTAGCGCATCGCGGTGTGGAGCCGGGCCGGCCGGGTGTCGGCGCGGGGCAAGTAGCGGTCGAGGCCCTGCTCGACGCGGGCAACGTGGCGTTTGAGTTCGGCGGTAAAATCCATCACGGCGGAGTCGCGGTTGCAGGGTGGGTTCCGACACCGTGGAGGGAGGGCGGCAGGCGGCGAACCTTTTTCTGCACTCGCCAACCACGGGCCGTGTGCCCATACCCTCGGCGTTCTCACTATGCCCACTTACGAGTATGTTTGTTCGAAATGCGGACATGAGTTCGAGCAGTTCCAGTCGATGCGCGACGAACCGCTCAAGAAATGCCCGGCGTGCAAGAAAGCCGGGCTCAAACGCCTCGTGGGTGGCGGCGCGGGACTGATTTTCAAGGGTTCAGGTTTCTACATCACCGATTACAAAAACAACAAGGGCGGCGCCAAGAAGGACGGCGGCGGCGAGTCGAAATCCTCCGACTCGAAGCCGGCGTCCTCGGGCGGCGACAGCAAGCCCGCGGCTTCCGCTGCGGCGACCGCCACCAAGAAATAACAGACACCATGGCCACGAAGAAAATGGACAAAACGGCCCACGAACCGGGCTGGGGCGAAGTCATCCTCGGTGCGACGTTGAGCGTCGCCCTTGGCGCGGTGCTCGGTGCACTCGCGCTCGTTTTCCGTCCGGTCGCGGTGGTCAAGGAAACGCCCAAGGAGCCCGCCAAGGGGGTCACCTATGTGGTCGAGGGTGGACGCGACACCGCGAAGGCCAGGCAGGCCGCGGCGAAGCGCAAGGCGTTCGTCAGCGGGCAATCGGTCACCGTCACGGAAGACGAACTCAACTCCCTGTTACCCGCGCTCCCCGCCTCAGGCGCGCCGCCGGCCGGCGCGAAGCCGAAAGCCGGAGAAAAAGCGCCGGCCACCAAAGCCCCGGCTCCGGCCGCCGCCGCGCCGGCGGGCACGCCGTCGTCCGACGATATCGTCGCGCCCTGGCCGCCCAACCTGCGCATCCGCGATGGTGTGGTGCAATTGATCGTGCCGGTGACGTTCAACCTGCTCGGCCTCGATCCGCGCGTCATGGTCACCGCGACGGGCAGATTTGTGAAGAAGGACGGCGGTTTCGCCTTTGAGCCGGACGCGATGTCGGTCGGGTGCTGCCCGTTGAATCGGGTGCCGTTTGCCGCCGGGGTCCTGGCGAAAAAATTCCTGACGGCGAAGGCGGTGCCGGAAGATATCGCGAGTGTCTGGCCCAAAGTGGCGGATGTGTCGATCGAAGGCAGTGCGCTGAAGATCACGATGCCGTGAGGCTAGATGCGGCAGCGGCGGTCGAGCGTAGCGGCCGACGTGAGGAGGCCGGAAAAAGGTGAATGGCACGCGCCAGCCTCGTCACCTCGGCTGCTACATTTTTTTGCTGGGGCCGGTTGCATGGTTCCATCCGGGCCGGTGGCGAAAAATTTCCAGGCTCGCGATCCGCTGTAGCGGAACGTGTGAGCGTTTCGCTCGAAGCAGCGAAAGCCTCACGGCTTCCGCTACGCTGCAAGGCCGCCTTGTTCGATGTGCTCTCAGTCTCTGGCTGACGCCGCTGACGGGCGGAATCGCCGGCCAGGCGCAGGAGGGGCCGGCGCCGGTGATCTTTCAGAGCGGGGCCGGGCGGTTCGAAGTCGCGGCGACTGATGCGGCGGCGGCGCAATGGTGTAGCGCGCAGGCGGCGGAAGCGTGGGACTTGCTGAACGCGCCCCTCGCGTTACCCGAGCGGTTTTCGCCGCCGATCTTCGTGCGGCTCGTGCCGGCGGCCGATTGGCGCGAGCCGGCGGCTTTTCGAGTGACCGTGGAGCCCGCTGGCGTCGTGTCGCTGCGGCTGCGCTGGGTGGAGCCTGCGCCAGAGGCGACCGCTCGGCGGGCGCTGGTCCAGGCGTTGCTCATGCGGCTCGCGGTGGCCCGTCATGGCGTCAACGACCGCCTCGCGGTGCCGCTGTGGTTGGAAATCGGCTGCGTGGAATGGTGGATCACGCGCGCAGCGCCGGCGCAATGGGACGCATGGAAAGCTGAATCGGCCGGCGTCGCACCGCCGGCGATCGGCGACATGCTGGCTTGGCGGCGGGGGGAGACCGAGACGCGTGAGCGCCAACTCGGCGCGCTTGGGTTGCTGACCTTCCTGCAAAGCGAATCGGTGCGCGAGACCGGGTGGCCGGAGTTGTTGATGCGATTGCTGGCGGGCGATGCGCCGGAGCCCGCGCTGAGGGCCGCTTTTCCGGGACGCTTTGCGAATGCCCCCGAGCGGGAGTTGTGGTGGCAGACCGGGTGGCATCACCTCCGGCGCGCCAACACCCTCCCGGCGTTGAGCGCGCCGGATTCCCGCGTCGTGGTGGGCGAGGCGGCGCGGTTCGTTTTTGCCCGCGATGACGGCAGCGACTTCGTGCTGCCGCTGGCCGCGGTGCTGGAGCGCAACGCGGAGCCGCTGGTCGAAATCGAATTGAACCGGCGCGCGGCGGAGCTGAACCGCGTGATGGCGTCGTTGCATCCGTTTTACCGCAACGCCGGGTTGTCGCTTGCGGCCGCGCTGGGGGCGCCGAGAGCGGGCAAGACGGCGCGGCGCGCCGAACTCGCGCGGACGTTTGCGGACGACTGGCGCGACGCGACAGAACTCGAGGCGGCGACCAGCGCGGCGCTCGACGCGCCGGAGCGGAAGTGACGCGGACGCCGGGGCGGGCGTAACTCAAATGGAGGTCAGATTTCGAATGCTTCGGCTGTAGCGGCGGTCTATGACCGCCGTCGTTGCACCAAGGGCATTCGTTCGGCGGTCATAGACCGCCGCTACAGATCGCTGACCTCAGTTTGAGTCACACCGCGGACGCCGGGCGGCGGGTTTTCGTTGGCTTGCTAAGCGCTTCCCGCCCTCGCGAAACTCCGCGCGTGTCGAAAAAGCTCCGGGATATCGGTGTCGTCTCTTTCCTGACCAGCGTGTCGCGGGTGCTGGGATTGTTGCGCGACCAACTGGCGCTCGGCATTTTGGGAGCGAGCGGGATCAACGATGCATTCGTGACGGCGTTCAATCTGCCCAACTTGTTCCGCCGGCTGCTGGGCGAGGGCGCGCTGACGGCGGCGTTCGTGCCGACGATGCAGCAGGAATTGAACGAGCGCGGACGCGAGGGGGCGTTTGCGCTGGTCAGCCAGGTGGTGAGCTGGCTGGCGGTCATCACGGGCGGACTCGTGGCGGTGGCGATGGCGGTGTTCAGCCAGTCGCGGCTGCTGCCGGGGCACGACGGAAAGTGGTATCTCGCGGCCGATCTCACGGCGGTGCTGTTTCCCTATCTGGCCTTCGTGTGTCTCGCGGCGGCGTGCGGAGCGGCGCTCAACGTGCTGGGCCGTTTCACGGAGGCGGCGTTGTCGCCGGTGTGGCTCAACCTGTGCATGATCGCCTCGCTGGCGGGGGCCGGCTGGCTGTGGCACGCGGGTGACGGGACGGTGGCGGCGTGGTTATGCGGCGGCGTGCTGGCGGGGGGATTCTTTCAGATGATCGTGCCGGCGGCGGCGCTGATGCGCGAGGGCTGGCGGCCGCGGTTCGATCTCGGCCGGTCCGAGCGGGTGCGGGAAATCGCCCGGCTGATGGCGCCGGGGTTGTTCGGCACGGCGATCTACCAGGTGAATGTCTTCGTCTCCCGTCTTTTCGCCTTCTCGATCGAACCGGGCGAGGCGTCGCTTTTCTTCTACTCGAACCGGCTGATGGAGCTGCCGATCGGCGTGTTTGCGATCGCGGTGTCGACGGTCGTCTATCCGCTGCTGGCGCGGCACGTGGCGGAAAAGGACTTTGTCGCGATGGCCGCGGATTACCGGCGCGGAGTGCGGCTGATCCTCCTGCTCAACGTGCCCGCAGCGGTGGGACTGGCGGTGTTGAGCACGCCGATCGTGCGGCTGCTTTACGAGCGGGGGAAGTTCACGTCGGCCGACACGGCGACGATGGCGCCTTTGCTCGCGTTGTTTGCGATCGGGATGCCATTCTTCGCGGTGGCCAGCCTGATGACGCGGGCGTTCTATGCGACGAAGGACACCGTGACGCCGGTGAAGCTCGCGGCGCTCAGCTTCGTCATCAACGTCGCGCTCGGGTGGTGGTTGAAGGATCACCTCGGGGCGCGCGGCCTCGTGGTGGCGAGCACGGCGGCGGTGGTGGTGCAGACCGTCCTGCTGCAGCGGTTGCTGGGGACCGCGTTGCCCGGAATGCAATTTGGCGAACTGTGGCAATCGCTCGGAAAAATTCTGCTCGCAACCGCGGTGATGGCGGTGGTGGTGGGCGGTGGCTGGCTCTGGCTGGGGCGGGCGCTGCCGCGGGCGGAGTGGCTCGCGGTGTTTGCGCTTATTCCGCTGGGCATGGCGGTTTATGGCGCGGCGCTGTGGGCGCTGAAGATTGATGGGCGCGACGAACTCGCGGCGTTGTGGACAAGAGTGCGCGGAGCGAAAAGGTAGGAGCCTGCTGGCAGGCGATTTCCCCATGCGTCGTCGAATGTTCTCCGAATCGCCTGCAAGCAGGCTCCTGCAACCGGCATGAAATTGAAACCCGACTGGTTTCTCATCGGCATGATTGCGGCGACCGTGCTCGCCTGGGCGGCGCCCGAGCCGGGAGCGGCGGGGGGCTGGATGCACCCCGAACTGGTGACGAAGGCGGGGGTGGCGCTGATCTTTTTTCTGCACGGGGTGGCGCTGTCGTTCGGTGCGATGCGGGCCGGCGTGCTCAACTGGCGGCTCCATCTGCTGGTGCAGGGCTTCACGTTTTTGGTTTTTCCGCTGATCGGCTTCGCGCTCATGGTGGCGCTCGACGGACGGGTGGCGCCGGATCTCAAGCTGGGTTTGTTTTACCTGTGCGCGTTGCCGTCGACGGTGTCGTCATCCGTGGCGATGACCGCCACGGCGCGCGGCAACGTGGCGGGGGCGGTGTTCAACGCCACGCTGTCGAGCCTCATCGGCATTTTCCTCACGCCGCTGTGGATCGCGGTGGTGATGAAGACCAGCGGCCAGAGCGTGCCGCTCGGCCCCGTGATCCTCGATCTGCTGCGGTGGCTGGTGCTGCCGCTGGCGGTCGGGCAGGCGTTGCACCCGTGGCTCGGCGGGCTGGCGGCGCGGCACAAAGCGAAAATCGGGCTGGTGGATCGCGGAACCATCCTGCTGCTCGTCTACACCTCGTTCTGCGATTCGTTCAAAGAGGGAATCTGGTCGGGGCACGGCGGCGGGCAGGTGCTGCTGGTGGGGCTCGTGTGCGCGGCGCTGTTTGCCTTCGTGATGGTGCTGACCGCGAGTGCGGCCCGGGCACTCGGCTTTGCGCGTGAAGACCGGATGGCGGCGATTTTTTGCGGCTCGAAAAAGACGCTGGCGTCCGGCGTGCCCATGGCGAAGTTGATCTTCGCCGCGCATCCGGGGCTCGGGTTGATTTTGCTCCCGATCATGATCTACCACCCGCTGCAATTGATCGTGTGCGGCGTGCTGGCGGCGCGCTGGGGCCGGGCGCTGGACGACTGACACCAAATTCGGCAGAAGCACCAACCACTGATGAAACTGATGGGCACTGATACGGAGAGTGCCGACCGATCGCCCGGGAATCACAGGTCACTTTTTCGGTGACCGGTGCGACCGTCGAACCAACTGATTGAGGCTCGCGCGTTAGCCTGATGGAGCCGCGATCCCAAGCGCGCGGTCGCAAGTAGGGCGGGTCTGTGACCCGCCCATCCGCGATGTGAGTGGTCGAGGGCGGGTCACAGACCCGCCCTACTTCAAACGTCCGACGTCAGTCGTTCATGTGATTCTTGAATGAAGAACCCCAGAGCAAACTCCGGGGCATGTGAGCAATCCCGCCATGCCACCTTCGACCATGTATCGTAGCGGCGAGCGCCAGCGAGCCGACGCGCTTCGACTCGCTGGCGCTCGTCGCTACCCATCCAAGGCGAAGCAAGCTTCGCGGTATCTGACCCAAGGGGAATGAATCAGTGTTCGTCAGCGACGATCAGTGGTTCGATTGCCGATTTTCCGCTAATCGGTGACAGGGGCAGCGCGACGCGGCGCAGGCTGATCGCGCGCGAACGCGAGCGATGTTTGTCGCGCACGGCCCACTCGCTGGCGCTCGGGGCTACGGGTCCCGGAGGTTCGTGGCCCGACTTCAGGCGCAGACGGGGCCGAGTGATGCGGCGGCGGCTGGCGCCTGATCCAGCCGGTCGCGCAGGGCGGCGAGCGCGAGTTTCACGGCGGTGCCGGTCGAGATGTAGTCGGTGTTCAGCACGAGATCATAGAGATGCGGATCGTCGATTTCCCGGCCGAAGTGCGTGCGCACGAAGCGGCGGCGCGCGGCGTCGTTCTTGTCGATGTGCGCGGCGGCGAGTTCCGGGGTGCAACGAAGCAGGGCGGCGATGCGCGGGATGCGAGTCTCGCGCGCGGCCACGAGCCGGAGATGCAGACCACCGGGGACGTTGCGCGTGATGAGGTGCGAGGCGCGACCCGCGAAAATCACGTGCCCGACGTGGGCGAGTTGGAGGATGGTCTCGGTGACCTTTTGCTCGAGCTGCCACAGCGACGGATGCAGACCGACCAGTTCGCCAATGGCGGAGCGGATTTCGGAGATCCGGTCCTCGGGCAGATATTCGGCGAGGCGTTCGGGCAGCTGATGCTGCGTGAGAGCGTGCGTGAGCAGGTCGCGGTCCAGGAAGACCCACGACGTGTCGTCGCCGCCGAACTGGCGGTTGAGGAACGGAATGAGTTCCCGGCCGAGCGTGGTGGCTCCGGCACCCGTCTCGCGCGACAGCGTGATGAACGGGCGGATCTCGGTGTGCACGCCCGGGACGGACGGGCGCAGAGGTGAACGCAGGCGCGCCTGCAGAACCGACAGACCGTGTTCGAGGTAGGTATGCGGAACCATGGTGGGCCTCTCGTTGGTGAGGGAGCGCTCCCTCGGTGTTGTAGAATTTTGGGGTGAACGACAGGCGTCGCGCGCTGCCGCGAACGTAGCTTAATTGGAGCAGCGGCCGGGGCGAGACCGGAGAAAACGAATCGCCCTGTGCTTCTGGGTCGAATCACCAAAATTTATTGCCGGGCGGATTGCACCGTCGGCGGAAGCGCCGATCATGCGCCCATGAGCGAACCCGGGAACGCGGAAATCAACGTTCAACACAATCGCGCGGAGCATCGTTTCGAAGCGACGGTCGACGGTCACCGCGCCGTGGCCGACTATACGCTGGCGGACGGCGCGGTGGTGTTCACGCACACCTTTGTGCCGCCGGAGCTGCGCGGACGGGGCATTGCCGAGAAACTGGTGCGACCGGCCCTGGCCTGGGCGCGCGCCGAAAAGCTGCGCGTCGTGCCGGCGTGCTCCTACGTGGCGGCGTTCATCAAGCGGAATCGCGAATTCCAGGATCTGCTTGCGAGCGGATGACGCGCGCGGCCGGTTGCGAATTTTTCGCGCCGTGTTTGAATCGGCGCCATGGCTCATCTCTTCGCTCCGCTCACCCTCAAGACCGTTACGTTGCGCAACCGCATCGGCGTTTCGCCGATGTGCATGTATGCCGCGGAGGATGGCGTGGCCAACGACTGGCACCTCGTGCACCTCGGGGCCCGGGCCGCGGGTGGCGCCGGGCTCGTGATCGCGGAGGCCACGGCGGTGGCGCCCGAGGGGCGGATCACGCCGGGCTGCGCGGGATTGTGGACGGAGAAGCAGCTTGAACCGCTGGCGCGGGTGACGCGCTTCCTCAAGCAGCACGGCGCCGTGCCGGGCATCCAACTGGCCCACGCGGGCCGCAAGGCCGCGGCGGCGCGGCCGTGGGAGGGGGGCGCACATCTGTCGGATGCGGCCGGCGGATGGACTCCGCTCGGGCCGAGCGCCCTGGCGTATGGCGGCGGGCTGGATCGCGTGCCGCGGGAGATGAGCGCCAACGACATCGCACGCGTGGAGGCGGATTTCGTTGCCGCGGCGAAGCGGGCGTTGGCGGCGGGCTACGAGTGGCTGGAACTGCACTCGGCGCACGGGTATCTCGCGCACGAATTCCTCTCGCCGCTCTCGAATCACCGCACCGACCGTTACGGCGGAAATTTCGAGAACCGGATCCGGTTCCTGCTGGAGACGACGCGTGCCGTGCGGGGCGTCTGGCCCGAGCGGCTGCCGCTGACCGTGCGGTTATCGTGCACCGATTGGGTCGACGGCGGGTGGACCATCGACGAATCGGTCGAACTCGCGCGGCGGCTGCGGGCGGAGGGCGTGGACTTGATCGATTGCAGTTCGGGCGGCGGCGTGCACGCGGCGAAAGTGCCGGCCGCGCCGGGGTTTCACGTGCCGTTCGCGGAGCGGATCAAGCGGGAGGCCGGGATCGCGACGGCGGTGGTCGGGTTGATCACGGAACCGAAGCAGGCCGATGCGATTGTGCGGGAAGGCCGGGCGGACGTCGTGCTGCTCGCGCGCGAGTTGTTGCGCGACCCGAACTGGCCGCTGCGGGCGGCGCGCGAACTGGGGCAGGCCGGAGTGCTGCCACCGCCGCCGCCCTATGCGCGGGCGTGGTGAGAGAGGCCGAATGAGGGCGCTCGGCGCGGAAGGCAGGTGGCTGCTGGCGGGCGATTGCGTAGCGACGGGGTTCCCGGTCCGCGGGTTCACGGCGCGTGGCAGCACCAGCCTCGGCGGGCAGCGACGCCCGCCGCTATGCCGAGCCGGCGCGGGCAAGCGCAACTTTCGGCTTTCTCGACGCCTTCTGAGAGGACGGTCGTGCCATCGCGCGTAGCGGCCGACGTAAGGAGGCCGGGAGGCAGTGCATCGCAAGCGTGGCCTCTTCCCGACGGCTGCTACGACCGATCACACGACCCGGACGGTTTCAACTCGCGGCCAGCAGCTCCATCGCGGCCGCGAGCGCCGGCTGGCGGCCGGCGGCCACCGCCTGCTCCACGACGCGCAGCCGCTCCTTCACCGCCGGCGACGCGTAGAAACGCGCCCGCAGGCTCTCCGCGATCAGCGCATGCATCCACTCGACCGCCTGCGCCCGGCGGCGCGCGTCGAGCACGCCACTCGCACGCACGTTGGCAAAGAATTCGTCCGTCGCCCGCCATACGTCCGCCACGCCGTCGCCCGTCAGCGCCGATGCGAGCAGCGCTGGGGTCTCCCACCCTTCCGTCGCTCGATGCAAGTAGTGCAACACGCGTTTCATCTCCGCTTGGGCGGCGGTCGCGCGCGCGCGGTTGTCGCCGTCGGCCTTGTTGATCACGAGCGCATCGGCGAGCTCGATCACACCTTTCTTGATGCCCTGCATCTCGTCGCCGGCCCCCGCGATCATCAGCACGAGGAAAAAATCCACCATCGAGCGGACGGCGACCTCGTTCTGCCCGACGCCGACCGTCTCGACGATCACCACGTCGAAGCCGGCCGCTTCGCAGACGAGGATCGCCTCGCGGGTCTTCCGCGCCACGCCGCCGAGCGACCCGCCCGACGGTGACGGCCGGATGAAGGCCTCGCGTCGCTGGCAGAGTTTTTCCATGCGGATTTTGTCGGCGAGAATGCTGCCGCCCGTGACCGAACTCGACGGATCGATCGCGAGCACAGCGACCCGCCGGCCGGCATCGGTAAGCTGGCAACCGAGCGCTTCGATGAACGTGCTTTTCCCCGCGCCGGGGATGCCCGTGATGCCCACGCGCTGCGCCCGGCCGGTGTGCGGCAGTAGGCGCGCGAGCAATTGCTGCGCCTGCTGCTGGTGCGCCGGCGCATTGCTCTCGATCAACGTGATCGCGCGCCCGAGCACGGTCGGATCGCGCGCGAGCACACCGGCCGCGTAATCGTCGAGCGACAGCGCGCGACGCCGTGACACCGGCCGGCCGCCGGCCGCGGGAGCCGGCGGTCCACCGTGCACGACAGTCGTCGCGAACGCCGGACCGCCGCCCTCGGGCACCCAATCGGGCCGCGAGCCGGTCGGATGGCGCGGAGCACTCACGCTGGAGCCGGTTCCAGCCGCTCGATCAGGAGATCCATGATGCGAAGCGACGATTCCGGGATCACCGAGCCAGGCCCGAAGATCGCGCTCGCCCCGTTGGCGAGGAGGAAATCGTAGTCCTGCGCCGGGATCACCCCGCCGCAGATCAACACGATGTCCTCGCGCCCCAGCGCGCGCAGTTCGTCGCGCAACTGCGGCAGCAGCGTCTTGTGGCCGGCGGCGAGCGAACTCATCGCGACGGCGTGCACGTCGTTTTCGACCGCCTGGCGCGCCGCTTCCGCGGGCGTCTGGAAGAGCGGCCCGATGTCGATGTCGAAGCCGAGGTCCGCCATCGCGGTCGCGACGACCTTGGCGCCGCGATCGTGGCCATCCTGTCCGAGCTTCGCGATCAACACGCGCGGCCGGCGGCCTTCCTGCGCCTCGAATTCGGCGATCTTCTGCTTCACTTTGGCCACCGCGCCGTGTTCGCCAAACTCCTGGCGGTAGACGCCGGAAATCGAACGAATCTGCGCGCAGTAGCGGCCGAACACGACCTCGAGCGCATCGCTGATTTCACCCAACGTGGCGCGCGCCTGCGCGGCGGCCACGGCGAGACCGAGCAGATTGCCCTGGCCCGACTTGGCGCACGCGGTGAGCGCTGCGAGGGACGCCTTGCAGGCGGTCTCGTCGCGCGACGAGCGCAGCTCCTTGAGTCGCTTGATCTGCGCCTCGCGCACCGCGGTGTTGTCGACTTCGAGGATGTCGATCGGCGCCTCCTGCTCGAGGCGGTATTTGTTGAGACCGACGATCGTCTCCTTGCCGGAATCGATCTTCGCCTGGCGGCGGGCCGAGGCCTCCTCAATGCGTAGCTTCGGGATGCCCGCCTCGATCGCCTTCGTCATGCCGCCCATGCGCTCGACTTCCTCGAGGTGCGCGCGGGCTTTCTTGGTGAGCTCCGCGGTGAGATACTCGACGTAGTAGCTGCCACCCCACGGATCGACCACGTTGCACACGCCGGTCTCCTGCTGGAGGTGGAGCTGGGTGTTGCGCGCGATGCGGGCCGAGAAATCCGTCGGCAGCGCGATGGCCTCGTCGAGGGCGTTGGTGTGGAGCGACTGCGTGTGGCCGCAGACGCTCGCCAGCGCCTCGAGGCTCGTGCGCGCGACGTTGTTGAACGGATCCTGCTCGGTCAGCGACCAGCCGGAGGTCTGCGAGTGGGTGCGCAACGCGAGCGACTTCGGGTTCTTCGGATTGAAGCGCCCGACGATCTCGCTCCAGAGCGTGCGCGCCGCGCGCATCTTCGCGATTTCCATGAAGAAGTTCTTGCCGATCGCCCAGAAGAACGAGAGGCGCGGCGCAAAGGCGTCGATGTCGATGCCCGCGGCGACGCCGGTCTTCAGGTATTCGAGACCGTCGGCGAGCGTGTAGGCCAGCTCGAGGTCCGCCGTCGCCCCCGCCTCCTGCATGTGATAGCCGGAGATGGAGATCGAGTTGAACTTCGGCATCTTCTTCGAGGTGTATTCGAAGATGTCCGCGATGATCTTCATCGAGGGAGTCGGCGGATAGATGTAGGTGTTCCGCACCATGAACTCCTTCAGGATGTCGTTCTGGATCGTGCCGGAGAGTTCCTCCAGTTTCGCGCCCTGTTCGAGCGCGGCGCAGATGTAGAACGCCATGATCGGCAGCACGGCGCCGTTCATCGTCATCGAGACGGAGACCTTGTTCAGCGGGATGTCGCGGAACAGGATCTGCATGTCGAGGATCGAGTCGATCGCCACGCCGGCTTTGCCGACATCGCCGACGACGCGCGGGTGATCGCTGTCGTAGCCGCGGTGCGTCGCGAGGTCGAAGGCGACGGAGAGGCCGGCCTGGCCCGCGGCGAGATTGCGTTTGTAGAACGCGTTCGACTCCTCGGCGGTGGAGAAGCCGGCGTATTGCCGGATCGTCCACGGCTTCGCGACATACATCGTCGTGTAGGGCCCGCGCGTAAAGGGCGCGAGGCCCGGCATCGTGTCGAGGGCCTCGGCCGGCGGCAGATCGGCCGCGGTGAAGACCGGCTTGACCGGGATTTGCTCGTAAGTTTGCCAGACCGAAGCGTCGCCGGCGGAGGCGGGCTTCGTGCCGGGAAACACGAATGAATCGTAGGCGAGCTGGGTGAAATCAGGCGCGTGGTTCATGCGAGGGCTCCGATCTGCTGAAGAAACTTGGCGAGGATGTCGGGGACGTTGGCGCGGAGGTGGATGAACTCATCCACGCCGGCGCTGCGGAAGGCGGTGACCACCGCCGGATCGGCCGGCAGGCCGGCGAGCACGACCTTCGTCCCGGGCTTGGCGGCCTTGAGGGCCGCGGCGAAAGCGGGGACGAGGGTCGGATAGGTGTCATCGGTCGAACAGAGGACGGCGATGGCGGCACCGGAGGCGGCGGCCGCTTTCGCCGCGGCATCGGCTTGTTCGAAGCTTTGCTTGGCGAGGACTTCAAAGCCGCCCACGGCGAAGAATCCCGCGGAGAAATCGGCGCGCGCCTTGTGTTGCAGCGACGGTCCCATTTTGGCGAGGAACACTCGCGGCCGGGCGCCGGTGCGTTTCGCGAAATCGTCGGCGGCAGTCCGCAGCAACTCGAAGCGCGCCGAGGCCCGCCACGGGGCGACGGGTGTGACCACCCATTCGCTCGATGAGGCCGGGCGCGTCAGCCGCGCGAGTTCGGCGATCGTCGCACCACTTTTCGCGGCGGCGAGCGCGGCCTCGAAGTGCGCCGGCCACGGCGCGTCGGGCGGGAGCACCGGGGCTATCACGTCCAGTTTGGTTTTGCGCGTGGCTGGCGCCGGCGGCGTCCCGGCCTGGGCCGCGAGCGGCTTCTCCTTGAGGTTCGGAAAAAGGTTGGTGCCGATCAGGCCGAGGCGGCGTTTGGCGACGGCATCGCCTTTCTCCAGCGCGGACTTCGCGACGAGTTGTTGCGGATAGCCTTCGCGCAGCGCGGCCGCAAAGCCACCGCGCCCCTCGAACGCCTGGAAGAGCTCCCACGCCTTGCGCGCGAGTTCATCGGTGAGTTTTTCGACGTAGAACGAGCCGCCCGCCGCGTCCGCCACCTGGCTGAAGCTGAACTCCTCGGCGAGCAGCGTGTGCACGTTGCGCGCGGTGCGCCGCGAGTGTTCGCTGGTCGCACCGGCCACGTCGTCGAACGGAGCGATGTGGAGGGCGTCGCACCCGCCGAGCACCGCCGAAAGCGCCTCGGTCGTGACGCGCAACATGTTCACATGCGGATCGAGCCGGGTCTTGTTCCAACGACCCGTGGCCGCCTGCACGCTCACGCGAGTGGCCGACTCGGCCGGCGCACCGAACGCCATCAGCACGCGCGTCCAGAGCGGACGCAGCGCGCGGAACTTCGCGATCTCGGTGAAGAACTGTGGCCCGATCGCGAAACGAAACTGCACGCGGCTCGCGGCCACTTCCGGGCTCACACCGCGTTCGATCAACGCGCGCAGATATTCGGCCGCGCTGGCGAGCGCAAAGGCCAGTTCCTGAACCGCCGTGGCGCCCGCGTTGCCCCAGATCGCGGCGTTGACGCCGACTGTGCGCAACTGCGGCGCGTGATTCGCCGCCCAGGCCGTCCAGCCGGCCAGCGAGTCGTGCAGTCCGTCGAGCCGCGTCACGAGCCGCCCGGTTTCGGCCCATTCGGCGAGCGGGTCGGCCGTGATGCTGCCCGTGAGTTTTTCCCACGCGACCCGGCGCGTCCGCGCCAGTTCGAGATAAAACGCGGCCAGCGGCAGCGCGTCGGCTCCCGCGCGCAGATGCACCGGCACGGCCTGCAAATCCACGCCAGCCAACGCCGTCGTGAGATCGGCCAGCGTGGCGATCGCCACTCCGTCGCTATCGCCTCCCCCGCCCTGCGCGAGGCCGGCCCGCGCCGCGGCGTCGGGCGTGACCACCACGCTATCCTGCCCGCGCATCAAATCGGCAACCACCGTGGCGTTGAATTCCGCCGGCGTTTTGACGGCGATTTCTTGGGCAAACTCCCATAAATTATACTTATACGAATATCCAGAGAAACCACGCACATAGGGCGCCTGGCCTGGCGTGGTTTCCCACTCGGTTGCGGCGGGTAAATCAGCCCGCGTATAGAGTGGCTGGAGGGCGATTCCCTCAAACGTTCTTGTTACGAGCTTTTTTTCAAAAGGCACGCCAACAAGCTCTTTTACGACGGAATTCTTCCATCGTTCGAGCGCGCTATTCAGCGCCTCATGGGATGTATCTAATGGAGTGTTCACAGGCAGATTGACCCGATGTTTGCGATTTAGCTATCTCCATCAGAATAACTTCATCTGCGCACTCGTTCTCCGCACTTTTTGTCAAGAAACGACCGTCAGCCAACAATCGATGCGATGCGCGTTGCCGGCGGTCCTGCGATGATGACGGGGCGCGGCTTCACGCGAAGCCGCCGGAAAAAAGAACCAACCGAACATGATCACCCGCATCGATCACCTGGGAATCGCCGTCCGCTCGCTGGACGCCACGATCCCGTATTACGAGCAGGCGCTGGGCCTCAAATGTGAGCACCGCGAGGAGGTGCTGTCGCAGAAGGTGCGCACGGCTTTCTTCACCGTGGGTGAGGTGCATCTCGAGTTGCTCGAGCCCACCTCCCCCGACAGCCCGGTGGCCAAGTTCATCGAGAAAAACGGCGAGGGCGTGCACCACGTCGCGTTCGCCTCGAGCGATATCCGCGCGCAGCTCGGCCAGGCCGCCGCCGCCGGTTGCAAGCTCATCCACGAACAGCCCTTCGAAGGCGCCGCGGGCAAACTCGTCGCCTTCCTCCATCCCAAGTCGACCCACGGTGTCCTCACCGAGTTCTGCGCCCCGCAAGCCAACTAAGCGCCGGCCCAGCCCACGCTTCCTCCTCATCGCCCTCTCATGGCCATTGCCTCCGCCCATCTCGCCGAACTGCAAAAACGCCGCGCCACCGCTCTCGCTGGTGGCGGCGCCGACAAACTCGCCGAACGCAAAAAGAAAGGCCTGCTCAACGCCCGCGAGCGCATCGACGCGCTCTTCCAGCCCGGCACCTTTCTCGAAAGCGGCCTCCACGCCCAGCACGACTGCCACCACTTCGGCATGGAATCCAAATCCATGCCCGGCGATGGCGTCATCACCGGCGTCGGCTACATCGACGGACGCCCCGTCGCCGCGTTCAGCCACGACTTCACCGTCGGCGGCGGCGCCCTCGGCCGCATCCACTCGAAAAAAGTCTGCGACCTCATGGACTACGCCATCGAGGCCGGCATGCCCGTGATCGGCATCAACGATTCCGGCGGCGCCCGCATCCAGGAGGGCGACGACTCGCTCTCCGGCTACGGCCAGATCTTTTTCCGCAACGTCCTCCTCTCGGGCGTCGTGCCGCAGGTCTCGATCATCGCCGGCCCGTGCGCCGGTGGCGCGGCGTATTCGCCCGCGCTCACCGACTTCATCATCATGACGAAGAAGAACGCGCAGATGTTCATTTGCGGTCCCGACGTCATCAAGGCCTCCACCGGCCAGACCACCACCATGGACGAGATCGGCAGCGCGGCGGCGCACGCCACGATCTCGGGCAACATCCACTTCGTCGCGGAGGACGACGCCAACGCCTTCGCCCTCGCCCGCAAGCTCCTCTCGTTCCTCCCGCTCAACAACATCATGGACCCGCCGCACCGTCCGGTGCCCGCGCTGTCCCTCGATCGCGATGAACGGATGAACGAACTCGTCCCCGAGGATGCCAAGGCGCCGATCGATGTCTACCAAGTGATCAACCTCCTCGTGGACGACGGCGACTTCCTCGAAGTGCAGCGCGACTTCGCGAAGAACCTCGTGGTCGGCTTCGCCCGCATCCAGGGCCTCGTCACCGGCATTGTCGCCAACCAGCCCTCGGTGAAAGCCGGCACGCTCGACATCGATTCCTCCGACAAGGGCGCCCGCTTCATCCGGTTCTGCAATATCTTCAACATCCCGCTCGTCACCCTCGTCGACATCCCCGGCTTCATGCCCGGCGTCGCCCAGGAACGCGGCGGCATCATCCGCCACGGCGCCAAGATGCTCTTCGCCTACGCCGCCGCCACCGTGCCGAAAATCACGGTCATCATGCGCAAGGCCTACGGCGGCGCCTACCTCGCGATGTGCAGCCGCGACATGGGCGCGGACTTCGTCTACGCGTGGCCATGCTCCGAGATCGCGGTCATGGGTGCCGATGGCGCCGTCGGCGTGCTCTATAAAAAAGAGATCTCCGCCGCCGCCGATCCCAAGGCCAAGGCCGCCGAGCTCGCCGCGGACTACCGCGCGAAATTCTCGTCGCCCTACCAGGCCGCGGCCAAGGCCATGATCAACGACATCATCGAGCCGGCGCAGACCCGCGGCGTTGTCGCCATGGCCCTGCGCAACACGCTCTCGAAGCGTGAAACGCGCCCGCCGAAGAAGCACGGCAACATCCCGCTTTGATCGGACTCAACGCCAACGCCATGACTCCATCATCGCTCTCCCTGCCGCTCGCCGTCGCCGGCCAGCCGCTCTTCGGCAACCAGTGGCTCGCCCTCGCCGCCGTGCTCGCCGGTGTCGCCGTGTTCATGCTGGCCGTCGCCGCCGTCGGCCGGTGGCTCGCGGCCACGCATCCCGCCACCCCGCCCACGGTGCGCGTCGCCAAACCCGTCGAGGTCGGCCCCCCGGCCGAAGTCCTCGCCGTGATCGCCGCCGCGGTGGCGGTGACGTGCGGACGCAACGCCCGCATCGCCGATGTCCGCGCCGCCAAACCGTCGGCACCGTCCGTCGAAGCCCTCATGCAGCAGTGGTCCGTCGAGGGCCGCCGCCAGATCTACTCCTCTCACCAAATTCGTTGATTCCCTGAACTCTCTCCGCTCATGAAAAAATTACGCGTCACAGTTGACGGCAAAAGCTACGACGTCGTCGTCGAAATCCTCGATGGCGGCGCTCCCGCCGCTCCGGCGGCCGCCGTCGCGCCCGCTGCGATTTCCGCTCCGGTCACCGCCGCATCCGTCAGCGCTCCCGTGAGCGCCGCCCCGGCCCGTCCGGCGGCCGCCGCCGGCAACGCCGGCGATGTCACGAGCCCGCTCGCGGGCAAGATCGTCTCCATCGACGTGAAAGTCGGCCAGGCCGTCGAAGAAGGCACCCAGGTCGCCACCATCGAGGCGATGAAGATGAACACCTACATCTACGCCCCGAAAAGCGGCAAAGTGACCGCCGTGCTCGTCAACCCCGGCGCCGGCGTCGAGGAAGGCGCTGTCCTCCTCCAAATCGCCTGACCCGCGATCGCGGGCGGACGCGGGTGGCCGGTGCGCCCGCGTCCACCTGCGTCGCCTCATCCCTGCTCATGAAAACCGCCATCGTCAGCGCGCTCATCATGTTCGCCCTCGCCGGCGTCATCTCGATGGGTGTCGCCGTGTTGATCAAAATCCTCTTCGCCGCCGTGCGGCGCCTCAATCGCTCGAAATAGGCCCGGGCGCGCCTCGGCGCACCCGCCTCGCCCGCAATCTCCCTCATGCATTTCCAAGACATCCTGAACGTCTTCCAGGGCGTCACCACGCTGTTCGACTCGCCGTGGCCGATCCTCCTCGGCCGCGTCGGTCTCATGTTGCTCGGCATGGTGCTCGTCTATCTCGGCAAGAAAGGCGTGCTCGAACCGCTGCTCATGATCCCGATGGGCCTCGGCATGTGCGCCGTCAACGCCGGCGTGCTCTTCCTCGATCCCACCACGGCCGCCGCCGTCACCGAGGCCCCCGTGGCCGCGGGTGCGGCGACGCACGGCACGCTCTTCATGGCGCCGCTCGTGCAGAAGCCGGACAACCTGATGTATATCCTGCAGGTCGATTTCCTGCAGCCGATCTACACTTTCGCCTTCAGCAACGGCCTCATCGCCTGCTTCGTGTTCATGGGCATCGGCGTGCTGCTCGACGTCGGCTTCGTGCTCGCGCGGCCGTTCCTGAGCATGTTCCTCGCGCTCTGCGCCGAACTTGGCACGGTCGCCACCTTCCCGATCGCGGTCGCGATGGGGCTCAACTACCGTGAAGCCGCGTCGATCGCGATGGTCGGCGGCGCCGACGGCCCGATGGTGCTCTTCACCTCGCTCACACTTGCCAAGGACCTCTTCGTCCCGATCACCGTCGTGGCCTACCTCTACCTCGGCCTGACCTACGGCGGTTATCCGTATCTCATCCGCCTCCTCGTGCCGGAAAAACTCCGCGGGATGAAGATGCCGCCGAAACCCATCGTGAAGATCACCTCCGACGAGAAACTCACCTTCGCGGTCGTCGCGTGCACGGTGCTCTGCCTGCTGTTTCCCTCGGCCGCGCCGCTGTTTCTCTCGCTGTTCGTCGGCGTGGCCGTGCGCGAGGCCGGCCTCAGCTACTTCGTGGCCTTCATCGATGGCCCGGTGCTCTACGGCTCGACGATGTTCCTCGGCCTGCTGCTCGGCGTGCTCTGCGAAGCCTCCACGATCCTCAACCCAAAGGTTTTGATCCTGCTCATCCTCGGCATCCTCGCCCTGCTGCTCTCTGGCATCGGCGGCATCGTCGGCGGTTACCTCGCGTATTTCTTCAGCGGCCGGAAGATCAATCCCGTGATCGGCATCGCCGGCGTAAGTTGCGTGCCGTCGACCGCCAAGGTCGCCCAGAAGGAAGTCTCCAACGTCACGCCCGACGCCATCATTTTGCCCGAGGCGCTCGGCGCCAACATCAGCGGTGTCATCACCACCGCGATTCTCACCGGCATCTACGTGACCCTCATTCCGCTGCTGAAGTAAAAATTCCCGGAGCAAGCTCCGGGGCATTTGAACAAAGCCAATGCATCGCGTAATTTCACCTCGGCTCGGGGAGCGCACCCGTCTCGGGTGCCGGCTTCGGCGTCCCGCCGAAGCCTCCGAAGTCCTCGGCGAGACGCCGAGGACAGCCTGCGAGACGCAGGCGCTCCCCGGAATTATCCACCTCCCCTCGTTTCCAACCAAGCCGGAGCAAGCTCCGGGGTATCAGACCCAACGAGAATGAAAACCGTCGCCGCCAACGCCCGCTTCTGGATCGCCGGCACGCTCGTCGCGCTCGCCGGCGTGGCGTTGGCGCGCGTCGTCGCGCCTTCTCTCGGTTCGCCCGCCCGCCTCTATTGCACGGTCGGCGGCCAGTTGCTGGCGTTCGGCGGTCTCGTGCTCCTCGCCTACGGCGTGAGCCGGCGCGTCCGGCGCGACGGCGAGTCCGCTCAATCCTGACGACGCCCGATGAACGCCCCCGCCGAGACCGCACCCACGCCCCGATTCTCGCACTTCGAGAGCTGGCGTCTGCGGGAGTTCGCCGCGATCGGGTCGACCAACACCTACGCCGGCCCGCTGCCCGCGTGGACCGCGGTGCGCGCCACCACACAAACCGGCGGCCGCGGCCGCACCGCCGATCGCGCGTGGGTCTCCGACGAAGGCGGCCTCTGGCTCTCCGCTGTGCTTCCCTGCCCCGGCGCGCGCGAAAGATGGGAGATTCTGCCCCTCGCCGCCGGCTGGGCCATCGTCGGTGCCTTGCGCGAGATCGGCGTCGCCGATCTCCGCCTTCGCTGGCCCAACGACATCATGGTCGGCCGGCGCAAGCTCGCCGGCCTCCTCGTCGAGCGCTACCGCCCCGACACCGCCGTCGTCGGCGTCGGCCTCAACGTCCTCAACCACCCGGAGCTCGCGAACCCCGCGCTCGCCGGCGCTACCGCCCGCCTCGCCGATCTCGGGCCGGCCGCCTGCACCGTCGACGACGCCGCGCGGCTCGTATTGCGCGCGCTGCACCGCATGCACGTCCTGCTGCTCGGCGCCGGCTTCCAAACCATCGCCGACGAACTGAACCACGCCTGGGCCGAACCCCGCCGCGTCGAGGTCACTCTCACCGGCCGGACGCACGTGTTTGCCGGCACCTTCCTCGGCATCGATCAACAAGGCCGCCTGCACCTCGCCACCGAACGCAACGGCGCGCGATTCTACGACGCTGCCGAAATCTCCCTCCTGCGCGAACTCGAGTAACAATTTTTCACCGCTCTCACCATGTCCATCGTCGCCTTTAACAACACCGTCCTGCGTGACGGTCACCAATCGCTCGCCGCCACGCGGATGACCACGGCCCAGATGCTGCCCGCCGCGCCAATCTTAGACAGCATGGGCTTCGCCGGCCTCGAAACGTGGGGTGGTGCCACGATCGACTCCTGCCTTCGCTTCCTGCGCGAAAATCCGTTCGACCGCCTCCGCGCGCTCAAGAAAGCCGCGCCCAGGACCCCGCAGATCATGCTCCTGCGCGGCCAGAACATCGTCCAATACACGTCCTTCCCGGACGACGTCGTCGAGACGTTCGTCAAAGCCAACGCCGCCGCCGGCCAGGACATCTTCCGCATTTTCGACGCGCTGAACGACACGCGCAACCTCGCCACCGCCATCAAGGCCGTGCGCGCCGCCGGTCGCCACGCCCGGGGCGAGGTCTGCTACACCACGAGCCCCGTCCACACGATCCCCGCCTTCGTGCAGATGGCGATCGAGCTCGAAAAAATGGGCTGCCACTCGATCGGCATCAAAGACATGTCCGGTGTCATCGCTCCGCGCATCGCCTACGATCTCGTCAAGGAACTGAAACGCCGCGTCGGCCTGCCGGTCACGCTCCACACGCACGACACCGCCGGCCTCGGCGCCACCGCCTACTACGCCGCGATCGACGCCGGCGTGGACGCCGTCGAGGTCTCGATCACGCCTTTCGCGAACGGCACCGCGCAACCCGACACCGTGCGCATGCTCGCCATGCTCGAGAATCATCCGCGCTGCCCCAAGTTCGACGCCACCAAGCTGCTCCAGCTGCGCGAGTATTTCACCAACGTCTACAAGGAACTCGAGAAGTTCACCTCCCCCGCCAACGAGCGCGTCGACTCCGACACCCTCTGCTACCAGGTGCCCGGCGGCATGCTCTCGAATTTCCGCACGCAGATGAAGGAGCAGGGCATGACCGACAAGTTCGCCCAGGTGCTCGCCGAGATTCCCTACGTGCGCGCCTGCCTCGGCTGGATTCCGCTCGTGACGCCTACCTCCCAAATCGTCGGCACCCAGGCGATGCTCAACGTGAAGTTCGGTCGGTGGAAAAATTTCTCGCAGCCCGCCATCGACATCGCCCTCGGCAAATACGGCCAGACACCCGGCCCCATCGATCCCGCCGTCCTCGACCTCGCGCTGAAAAAGCCCGGCGCCAAACTCATCGACCACCGCCCGGCCGACGCGCTCGCGCCCCGGATGCCCAAGCTGCGCGAAGAACTCGCCGCCGCCGGCCTGCCCACCGACGACGAGGCGTGCGTGCTGCACGCGATGTTTCCGCAGGAGTTTGCCGCCCTGCACAAGCCACCCGTCGCCGTCGCAAAACCCGCCTCGCCCGGCGTGGTCCCCGCCAACTCGGTTACTCGTTACGCCCTCACCGTCGACGGCCGCCGCACGGAGGTGCTGGTCGACGAGCTGAACTAATCACTCCCGCACGAGTTGGCGCACGCCGTAGCAGCCGAGGTAACGAGGCTGGAGTTCGCGACACCCCTCGCGCCGGCCTCCTCACGCCCGCCGCTACCCTCAACCGCCCGGCGATTGCCTACGCCAGAATCCCCCGCACCACCTGCCCATGCACATCGGTCAGCCGGTAATTGCGGCCCTGGAATTTGTAAGTGAGCCGTTCGTGGTCGATCCCGAGCAGGTGCAGCACGGTCGCCTGAAAATCATGCACATGCACTTTGTCCTCCACGGCGTTGAACCCAAACTCGTCCGACGCGCCGTAGCTGAAACCCGGCTTCACGCCCGCGCCCGCCATCCACAGCGTGAACGCATACGGGTGGTGGTCGCGGCCCCACTGCTTCGTATCCTCGATCTTGCCCTGGAGGAACGGCGTGCGTCCAAACTCGCCACCCCAGATCACGAGCGTGTCGTCGAGCAGGCCGCGCTGCTTGAGATCCTTCACGAGCGCCGCGCTCGGTGCATCGGTGTCCTGACACTGGATCTTGAGCTGCGAGTTTAGATTCCGGTGCTGGTCCCAACCGGCGTGCATCACCTGGATGAAACGCACGCCGCGCTCCGCGAGCCGCCGCGCCATGAGGCAGTTGTAGGCGTAGGTTCCCTGCCGGCGCACGTCGGAGCCATACATCGCCAGCGTGGCCGCCGACTCCTTGGAAAAATCCGTCAGCTCCGGCACACTCGTCTGCATGCGATACGCCATCTCGTATTGCGCGACACGCGTCGCGATCTCCGGATCGCCAAAATCCTGGCGCTTCATCTCGTTCAGCTGCGCGAGATCGTCGAGCAGTCCACGGCGCACACTGCGACTGAGCCCGTCGGGGTTGGAAAGGTAGAGCACGGGATCGCCTTTGCCGCGGAACGCCACACCTTGGTATTTCGTCGGGAGAAAACCGCTGCCCCAGTAGAAATCGTAGAAAATCTGCCCACAACTCTCCTCCTTGTCGCGCGAGGTCATCACCACGAACGCGGGCAAATCCTCCGTCTCGCTGCCGAGCCCGTAACTGAGCCACGCACCCATCGACGGACGTCCCGCCATTTCGGAACCGGTGAGAAAAAACGTGATCGCCGGCGCGTGGTTCACCGCCTCGGTGTGCATCGACTTCACGAAACACAGGTCGTCGGCCACCGCCGCGATGCGCGGCAGGAAATCCGACACCCACGCCCCCGATTTTCCGTGGCGGGCGAACTTCGTGATCTCGGCGAGCACCGGGCGCGCCGTCTGGTTGCCGGTCATCGTCGAGAACCGTTTCCCGCCGACGACCGAGTCGGGGATCTGGACACCGTGCAGTTCGCGCAGCTTCGGCTTGTAGTCGAAGAGGTCCACGTGCGACGGCGCGCCGTTCTGGTAGAGGTAGATCACGCGCTTCGCCTTCGGCGCGAAATGGGGCAACGCGGGCAGCCCGCCGAAGCGCCGCGCGGCGGGACCAGATGCAGCCAGCGCATCACGCCCCAGCAGCGAAGCGAGCGCCGCGGTGCCCAGCCCGAGCGCCGATCGTCCGAAGAATTGCCGGCGGGTGAAGAGGGCGCTGGTTTCTTGATGGGGAGTCATGACGATTCGAGCGGATGATCACATCGTAGCCCGCCTCGTGAGAGGCGGGAAAAACCGTGCCCGAAGGAAGGAAAAATCCCTGCTCTCACGAGCAGGGCTACACCTACCGGCAAATGGCGCGCGCTACTCTTTCGAAAGCGTTTCATCGAGATTGAGGATCAGCGAACACAGGCCGGTCCACGCCGCGTGCTCCACCGGGTCGAGGTTTTCGGGGCGCGGGGCTTCGCCGCTGGCGGCGTAACGCCGGGCCTCGTCGGGCGCGGCGGCGAATTGCGCGCGCAGTTTCTTGAGCCGCTCGGCCAGCACCTGGCCCTCAGCCCGCGTCGGCACCCGCGCTGTCGCCAGGCGGAAAGCCCGCTCGATCCGCGCCGCGTCGCCCGGCGCCCCGGCGATCACACGCTGCGCCATCACTCGCGCCGCCTCGACGAACGCCGGATCGTTGAGCGTCACGAGGGCGTGCAGCGGCGTGTTGGTGCGCGCGACCTTCACCGTGCAGACTTGCCGCGCGCCGGCGTCAAAGAACGACGTCGGCCCCACGATCCGCCGCCAGAAAACGTAGAGACTCCGCCGGTAGAGTGCGTCGCCGTGATCCTGCACGTAGGCCTTCTTGCCGAACGTCGCTTCCTCCCAGATGCCGGGCGGCTGGTAGGGTTTCACGGAGAGCCCGCCGGGTTTTTCCACGAGCAGCCCGCTCACCGCCAGCGCCTGATCGCGGAGCATCCACGACGGCAACCGATGCCGCGGCCCGCGCGCCAGCAGGCGGTTGTCCGGATCGCGCTCCGCGAGCGCGGGCGGGACGCGCGAGGATTGCCGGTAGGTCGCGCTCGTCACGACGAGGCGATGCAGCGCCTTCACGTCCCAGCCGCGCCCCACGAACTCCGTCGCCAGCCAGTCGAGCAACTCGGCGTGGACCGGACGCTCGCCCTGCACGCCAAAATCCTCCGCGGTCTTCACGAGCCCCACGCCGAAGAACGCCTGCCACGCCCGGTTCACCGCGGTGCGCGCCGCGAGCGGATTTCCGGGCGAGACGAGCCAGCGCGCGAGATCGAGACGGTTGAGGCGCGGTGCATCTGTGGGAGGGGCTTTATGCCCCGACTCGGCTTGACCAGTCGGGGCGTGAAGCCCCTCCCACTTCGGACCACGAAAAATCGCCGGCACCGCGCCGAACACCTTCACGGCGGTCTTGCTCTCGTAGTTGCCCTTGGTGAGCACAAACGTGTCCCGCTTCTTGGGGAGTTCGTCCATGATCATGACCTTGGTGATGTTGCTCGTCGCCTCATCGCGCGCCCGGATCGCGGCGATGTGCTTTTCGAGCAGCGCGGCGTAGGCCGGATCGGGATCGGTGTCGCGGAAGTGCGGGAGCGCTTCGAGCAGCCCGTCGATGCCGCGGCGGCCGACCGCCGTCTTCGCATGCGTGACCGGCAGGTTGCCGGGCAGCTTTTGCGCGGCCGGCGAATCGATCACGGGCCGGCCCTCGGGACGCGGGAATTTGGTCACCTCGAACGCCTCGACCTCCTTCACCACGGCATCCAGCCGGACCTGCGCGCGCTTCACCGCGTCGCGCTCGCTGTCGGTCGAGAGGTCTAGGAATGGTGCCATCTGGCCGCCGCGCCCGCCGCCGCCGCTCGCACTGCCGGTCTCGGACATCTGGTTGAACACGTCGTAGAGCGCGAAGTAGTCGGTTTGCTTGATCGGATCGAATTTATGGTCGTGGCAGCGCGCGCACGTGAAGGTGATGCCCATCCAGACTGTCGCCGTGGTCTCGACGCGATCGAAGACGTTTTCGACGCGCGTCTCCTCGGCGATGCGGCCGCCCTCACCGTTGAACATGTTGTTCCGGTGAAACCCGCTCGCGATCTTCTGGTCGCGCGTCGCCTCGGGCAGCAGATCGCCCGCGAGCTGTTCGATCGTGAACTGGTCGTAGGGCAGATTGGCGTTGAGCGCGTTCACCACCCAGTCGCGCCACGGCCACATCGTGCGCTCGGGATCGCCCTGATAGCCGTTGGTGTCGGCGTAGCGCGCGAGGTCGAGCCAGTCCCACGCCCAGCGCTCGCCGTAGCGTGGCGACGCCAGCAGCCGCTCCACCGCGCGCTCGTAGCGGTCCGGCGCACGGTCGGCGAGATACGCCTCGAGCTCCGCCGGCGAGGGCGGCAGGCCCGTGAGGTCGAGCGACACGCGGCGGAGCAACGCCGCCGGCCCGGCCTCCGGTGACGGCGCGAGCTTTTCCCTGGCGAGTCGCGCGAGGACGAAGGCGTCGATCGGATTCGCGCTCTTGGCCCGCCGGTCCGTCACCCGCGGCACTTCCGGCCGGGTCGGCGGCATGTAGGCCCAGTGTTGGTTCCACGCCGCCCCCGCCGCGACCCAGCGTCGCAGCAGGTCGATCTCCGCCGTCGTGAGTTTGCGCACGGCGTCGGGCGGCGGCATGACTTCATCCTCGTCCTTGCTCGTGATGCGGAGGACGAGTTCGCTGGCCTCGGGTTTGCCCGGCGCGATCACCGTCACGTCGTCGCGCGTGCGAAACAGCCCCTCGCGCTGATCGAGCCGGAGCTTGGCTTTGCGGGAGCCCTCATCGGGGCCGTGGCAATGAAAGCAGGCGTCCGAGAGAATCGGGAGAATCTGGCGGTTGAAGTCGAACGCCTCCGCCCCGTGGGCAAGGCACGGCAGCACGGCGACGACGATGCGCGCAAGGGTCCGGGGAAAACGCATGGAGCGGCGACGACTGCACGCACCGACCGCCAGCGAGTCAAACCCGGAGCCGCCCAAACACGAGGGTGCAACTCAAACGCGACCCGCCCCCTTCCCCCACCCGCGCCGGCCCTCAGTAGTTTCGGTCCGCCCCCGAGCACGCGGCGCGCATCTGGGCGCCCACGCGGAGCACCACCGCACAAACATTCTCGCGCACCACCGGGTCGGTGGCCTCGACTGCACATCCGCGGCGCTCACCCTCAAGCCAAGTTTCATCGTGGATGATCTTCTGGATCATCGGGAGCTGGCGGCGAACGACTGGGTCGTGCGGTTGCATGACAGGCGAAACGAAGCGCGAAACACACACGGTATTTCGTCGCCGTGCAATCAAAACGTAGCCCGAACGTAACGTTCGCGGGCGGTTCCGCCTAACTCGCGTTGCGTCAGCGCGAGCCGGAAAAAATTTACAACTCTCGTCGTTTTTTGCCGCCAACGCCGCGGCGATTCACGGCGCGGCGGGCACCAGAAACCCGGCAAGCGGATTGGACGTGAGCCGGCGCAACGCGGCCAACACGCACTCGGCGTTCACGCGCGCGCCGAGCTTGGTCGTGTGCTGCGGGTCATTGAAATACGCGCGGGTCTTCTCCTGTCCGAGCGCCTCGTAGCGGTCGCACGCGATGGCGTTGAGATCGAGGAACGGCGCGGCGGTCTGCTTCGCCGCCTCGGCGGCCCACTGGGCGTAGCCGTCGAAGCCACGCTTGATTTTGCCGTCGGCCCACTGGTTGCGCGGGACGGGCGAGCAGAGCAGCAGCGTGGCGCCCCTGGCGCGCGCGTCGGTCACGTATTTGCGCAGATACCAGCCGTAGGTGTGGATGATTTTGCGCGCCTCGCCGACGCCGGTCTGCACGGTCTCCTCGCCGCCCGAGTTGATCGTGGCGCGGTCGGGATAATTCGCGGAGTTGGCGGTGTCGTTGTGCGCGAACTGCACGATCACAAAGTCCCCGGGCTGGAGCTGCTCGAGGATCTTGGCCCACGCGCCCTCCTCGATGTAGCCGCGACTGCTGCGACCGCCGCGGCCTTCGTTGTAGACGTGAAGCTTCGCCGGGTCGAAAAATGCGCCGAGCTCCGAACCCCAGCCCCAGGGCCCGCGCTCGCCGGTGCCGGTGCCCGTCTTCATGATCGAATCGCCGACGAGGAACAGCGCGGGGTGCTTGATCGGTTCGGCCGGCGCGGTGGCGGGAGCGTCAGCGGCGCGCACCGACAGCACGAGGAGGGCAAGGCAGGCGAGAAAGCGCATCGCCCGCGAACCAAGGCCGAAAATCACCCTCGCGGCAAGCGGTGACACGTGTCCTTTTCCGCAAATCCTTTGGCCCGCCACGCCGTCTATCGACCGCACCCCGTCGCCCCATGATCATCCTCCGCCGGCCTGCTCTCATTGCGTTTTGTTGGTTCATCGGCGCCGTCACCACCAGCCGCGCGGCCGAGCCCATCCCGCCGCGTCCCGATCCGCGCGAAACGCCCGTGCCGAAAATCAAAGTCGCGGCGCGCGATCTGCCGGGACCCGACGCGCTGCCCGAGCGCAAGGAGATGCCCGACCCGATGATCATGAACGACGGCACCCGCGTGACCACGCCTGAACAGTGGCGGAAGCGCCGCGCCGAAATCCGCGAGGTGCTCGAGTTCTACCACGTCGGCCGCCTGCCGCCCGCACCCGGCAACGTGCAGGACACCGAAGTGTCGTCGCAGCTCCTGCTCGGCGGCAAAATCAAATACCGCCTCATCAAGCTCACCTTCGGCCCCGAGAACAAACTCAGCCTGCACGTAGGTATTTACGCCCCCGCCGCGGGCACGCCCGTGCCCGCCGTGATCCAGCCCGGTGGCTCGCCGCCCGGCGCGCCCCAGCTCCCCCGTCTCCCGCAGGGCGTCGGTCAGGGCCGCGGCCTCGACATCCTGTTGCCCCAGGAAATTCTCCAGGCGCAGGTCGCCGCCCTCGACGCCGCGAAAGGCGGTGGCTCGGCACCGAAGGGCGGCGGAGGCGCGGGCGGTTTCGGCTTCGGGCCACCCGATCCCGAGCGCATCGCCGCGACCAACGCCGCGCTCCAGCACGGGTTCGCCTACGTCACGTTCAACACCAACGACTGCGCCGAGGACACGACGCTGCGCCTCGCCGATGGGAGCTTCGCGTTTCGCACCACGCGCTTCTTCCCCGCCTACCCCGGCTACGATTGGGGCATTATTGGCGGCTGGGTCTGGGGCACCATGCGCGTCGTCGATTACCTCCAGCACGATCCGGCCGTCGACAAAACCAAGCTCATCATCACCGGCACCTCGCGCATCGGCAAAGCCGCGATGATCTCCGGCGCCTTCGACGATCGCATCGCGCTCGTCGCCCCCGGCGCCAGCTCCGGCCTCGGCACGCCGGCGTATCGCTTCAGCGGCGAGGGCCGCGGCGGACGCGAGGGGCTCACGCTGATGGTGCGCAAATACGGCAACCAATTCTCGCCGCACCTCCATCAATTCTGGGGCCAGGAGGACAAACTCCCCTACGACGCGCACTGGTTCCCCGCCCTCACCGCCCCGCGCCCGTGGATCGCCCTCGAAGGCACGCACGATCAAAACGTCGTGCACCACGGAGTGAAGCAAACCTGGCTCGCCGCGCGCCCTGTCTACGCGTTCCTCGGCGCGACCGACAAGCTCGGTGTCTACTGGGCCGACCGACCGCACGGCTTCGGCGACACGGATTGGGACGGCCTCCTGGCCTTCGCCGACAAACACCTCCTCGGCAAACGCGTCTCGCGCGCCTTCGACCTCTTTCCCGCGACCGACGAAGTGAAACCGTGATAGGGGTATTTACGTGACTCAACCTACCACAACCTGTAGTGTTTCGAGGCATGGTCGAGGATTATCCCAAGGCGCTGCTGGAGTTGGAGCAGCGCTTCAGCGACGAAGCGGCGTGCCGGGCGTATCTGTTCGGCCTGCGCTGGCCGCAGGGATTCGTTTGCCCGCAATGTCAGGCGCAAAACGCTTGGCCGATGACAGGCGGCCGATGGTTGTGCGCGGGGTGCCGCGGACAGGTGTCGGTGACGGCAGGCACGGTT
>JACRKC010000019.1 GCA_016235555.1 Verrucomicrobiota bacterium | reverse complement strand
CAACCCAGGCCCGCTCGGAGAGCGGGCCCTACCTACTTCCGCGCCCCGATGCGCGTGCGCAGGAGCCCGATGCGCTCCACCTCCAGCTCCACCACATCGCCCGGCTGGAGCCACTCGCCCGCTTTCACCGCGCCGAGGCCGGTGAGGCTCACCGCCGCGCCCGTCGCGATCAGGTCGCCGGGATAAAGATCCGCATCGCGCGAGGCCTGCGCGATCAGCCGCGGGATCGGGTGCACCAGCCGCGCGGTGTCGCCGCGCGCGAGTTCGCGGCCATTGAGACGCGCGCTCAGGTTGAGCGTGAGTTCCTCGCCGTCGAGGCACAGCGCAAACTCGTCGCGCGTCACGAGCCACGGGCCGACGCCCGTCGCGAAATCGCGCGCCTTGGCCGGTCCGAGCCCCGCCGCGCGTTCGGCGCGCTCGAGATCGCGCGCACACGTGGCGTTGACGATCGTGAAACCGATCACGTGCTCCCACGCCCGCGCGGGCGCGATGTCGCGTCCGCCGTGGCCGATGATCGCGCCGAGCCCGAAGCCGAAGTCGAGCTCCGCGCAACCCGCGGGCGGGACCACCTGCGCGTTATGGCCGGCGAGCGCGTGGTGGTTGGCAAAGAAGAACCGCGGTGGATCGCCGTTGGCGCCGGGGCTGAACGCATCGAACTCGCGCACCGCCGGCGGCCGCACCACCGGCGGCAGGAACGAAAACTCGCTCGGCCGGTAGCGCGGCCCCTTCCACTGCGCCGCGCGCCCGGGCACATGCGAACCATGCGCCAGCAGCCACGGCAGCACGGCTTCGAGCCGCGTGGCCTCCCGCCCGATGAGCCCGGCGAGTTCGATCCAGGTGCCGTCGGGTGCGGCGACGACGGGCACGGCTTCGACACTCGCGCGGGGCAGGATGGTAGCGAGGCGCATGGGTGGTTCTCCTCGCCGCCCAGCATGCCTGCCGCTCCGGTGCGGTCGAACTTTCTTTGGCCGGGCGCGGGACCCGGGCGCATCTCACTTTCCTGCCATGCGGAGGGGCGCTTTTCCAAGCGCCCAAGCCCGGCGGTTGAAAACCCGCCGCTCCGTCGATCTCTCCGGACGGCAAGAAACTGCGCTGCGCCGTGCGGGACTCGTTCAGCGCGGGAAACATTGTCGGCGCGCGCCGACCTTTCGGGCCGGCCGGCGCGCGTTTCCGGGCGTCGTCGCGCCGCGTCGCTCCACGGGCCGCGGTCGGGGCGGTGGCACGGTTCGCACCACGGGGGTGAAAAAACCAAGCCTTCGTGGACGAGGCGTCCCGCCTCGTGCTTGGAACGCGGGTAATACCAATGGCTGTTGATATTTGGACGTCAGCCGTGGGTCGGGCTTTACGCCCGACACTCGTCCGCCTGTAGCGGATGTCGGGAAAAACCCGACCTACCCCTGCACTCGTAAAATCCAAAACTCATGTGACGTTGGTATAAGCCGCCTCCTCTCAGGCCAGGTAAACGGCGCCGCGAATCATCGCTGAATCCCGCGCGCCCTCAATACGCCCCGCGGATATGCGTGGCGACTTCCCGCACGTAGAAGTCCGCGAGATGCGCATGCCGGGCGAGCGTGACGCGCGGGAGCGCCGACGCCCGCGCGTTGGCCTGCGCCTGCTCCGGATTTTTCGCCCCGGGGATGAGCACGCTCACCGCGTCGAAATCGAGGCACCAGCGCAGCGCAAAGTCCGCGAGCGTCCAGCCCGCGGGCACGAGGGGCTTGAGCGCGTCGGCGAGCTCGACGCCCTTCTCGAACGGCAGCCCGGCGAACGTCTCGCCCACGTTGAACTGCTGGCCGTCGCAGTTGAAATGCCGGTGGTCGTTGGCCGGGAAGGTCTGGCCTTTCCGCATTTTTCCGCCGAGCAGGCCGCTCGCCAGCGGCAGGCGCCCGATGAGCGCAACCTGCCGTTTTTTCGCATCGGCGAAGAGCGTGAAGAGCGGCTTCTGCCGGAAGAGATTGAAGATGATCTGGAGTGCCGCCACGCCGTCCTGCCGCACGCAAAAGTCCGCCTCGACCATCGACTCCACGCTCACGCCGAAATCGCGGATCCTGCCCTCGCGCTTCAGCTCGCGCAGGTGCTCGAACACCTCGCCGCGCTTCAGCACCTCGAACGGGATGCAGTGCAACTGCGTGAGATCGAGCGCCTCCACACCCAGCCGGCGCAGCGACGCCTCCGTGTGCTCGCGGATCGCCGCGCGCGTGAAGTTGTCCGGCCAGCCCGGCGGCGCGAAGCGTCCCAGTTTCGTGGCGACATAGATCCGCCCGCGGGCCGCCGGCGTCTCGCGGAGAAACCGCCCGATGAGCGTCTCGCTGCGGCCCAGGCCATAGACGTCCGCCGTGTCGAAAAACGTCGTGCCCGCCTCCCACGCGGCGCGGAGGGTCGCGAGGGCCGCCTCGTCGCTCACGTCGCCCCAGCCGGCGCCGAGCTGCCAGGTGCCGAGGCCGATTTCGCCGACAGCGCGGCCCGTGCGGCCAAAGGTGCGGGTTTGCATCGCGCGCAGGCTGGCGCGGTGGAACCAGGTGGCAAGCCCGCGCCGCATCGGACAGTGCCGGCCACCCGGAGGCTTGCCCCGCGGGCCGCTTCGGGCAGACTCACGACGTCCCGTCAACACCCCGACTCCCGTCGTCATGAAAATCCGCCTTCACCTCCTCGCGCTGGCGCTCGCCACGCTCGCCCCCCTCGCATCCGCCGCCACCGCCCCGGCCCGCCCCCCGCTCCTCGCCAACGGCACCGACGCCCCCGACTTCACCGCGCTCCGGCCCGACAACACCCCGGTGAAGCTCGCGGATTTTCGCGGCCAGGTCGTGCTCGTCGACTTCTGGTCGACTTGGTGCGGCCCGTGCAAGGCGACCATGCCCCACATGGAAAAGCTCCACCAGAAACTCGCCGTCCAGGGCCTCGTCGTCCTCGGCGTTTGTGTGTGGGATGAGCGAGCCAAGTTCGACGGATGGCTCACGACGCCGCAGGTGCCGACCAGCTACCTCAAGGTCTTCGACCCCGCCGCGCGCAATTCCGCGAACTCCATCGCCAGGAAACTCTACCGCGTCTCGGGCATCCCGACGTTCTATCTCGTCGACCGCGAGGGTAAGATCCTCTTCTCCGGCGTCGGCTCCGGTCCCGCCACCGAGAAGGCCCTCGACAAGGCGCTCGCGGCCGCCGGCTTCAAGCTCTGACCACGCCGTCGCGCCGCAGCGGGCGATCCAAGATTTCCCAGCCGGTGACGGGCGCCCGGCACTTCGCGCGTTGCCACCGGGCCAGCCGCGGTTAGGAAATTCCTCCGCCTTCCCTGATGATCCGCCCCCGCCCCGCGCTCACGCTGCTCCTCGTCCTCGCCGCCCCGCTCGGTCGCGCCAACGAACCCCTCGCCGCGCCCGAGCCCGCCGACCTCACGGCGCTGCGCACCAAGGCCGAGCGCGGCAACGGCATCGCGCAATACAACCTCGGCCTCGCCTATCAGCAGGGCCGGGGCGTGCCGGCCGACGCCACCGAGGCCTTCGTGTGGCTCACCCTCGCCGGCGAGAGCGGCAGCACCGGCAAGGCGCTCGACGCCCTGCTCCTCACGATGAGCAACGCGCAGATCGCCGAGGCCCGTCAGCGGCTGGAGGCGCGCCGCACCAGCCTGTCCGCCCGGCAACCCGGGCCGCGCGTTTCCGCCCCGCCGAAATCAATCCCCGCCGAGTCCGCCCCGCTCCCCCTCGCCGCCCCCGCTCCCGATGAGCCCGTCCAGATCGGGCCGCCTCCGCCCGCCGTCCTCGCCGACGAGCTGCGCGCCCAGCTCCGGCAAACCCAATCCGCGCTCACCGCCCAATCCGCCGAGCTCGCCGCCGCCCGTGCCGAAGCCGGCCGCCTGCGCGCCGCGCGCGACGAGGCCCGGCAAAAAGCCGCCGCCTTCGAAGCCACCCTCGTCCAAGCGAAGTCCGAACTCGCCGCGAGCCAGGGCGCCACCGGCGACGCCGCCACCACGATTTCCACGCAGGCCCGCGAACTCGCCGCCGTGCGCGAGCAACTCCAGCTCCTCGAACCCGCGCACCGCCGGCTCGCCGCCGCCCATGAAAAAGTTGCGGCGCTCGAGACCCAGCTGGCCGACTCCCGCACCGCGTCGGCCGCCCGGGCGGCCGACGCGCAGGCCGCCGCCGCCCGGCTCGCCGAGGCCCGGACCCGCCTCGCCGCCGACGCCTCGGCCCGCGCGACCGAACGCAAAGTCGCCGAGGTGGCCACCGCCCGCATCGAGGGCGAGCGCACCACGCTCCTCGCCCGACTGGCCGACGCTTCCGCCCAGGCGAAAAACGCCGAGCGCAAGACCACCGACCTCGCCGCCGAGCTCGCCGAAGTCCGCCGCACCCTCGCCGCCACCCAGGAACAGCTCGCCGCCAATCGCGCGAAACTCGCCGCCGCCGACACCGCCGCCACGGCCCGCCGCGACGCCGATCGACGCGCCGCCGATTCCGCCTCCGAACTCGAAGCCGCCCGCCGCGAACTCGCCGATCTCCGCCGCCAGCTCGCCGCCACCCAGGAAAAACTCGCCGCCGCCACCCGCGACACCACCGCGAGCCCCGCCCTCGAAGCCCGCGTGCGCGACCTCGCAGCCGAAAAATCCGCCCTCGCCGACAAACTCACGCAGACCGAGACCGCGATGTCGGCGCTCGCCTCCGCCAGCGCCGCCCAGGCCCGCGAGGAAATCAGCCGCGCCTCCGCCGCGAAAAAAGACGCCGAGGAAAAACTCGCCCTCGCCCTCCGCTCCTACTCCGTCCTCGAACAGGAGCGCAACGACCTCGCCGCCAGACTCGCCGCCACGCCCACCCGCCCGAGCGAACCGGCCCGCCCCACTCCGGCCGCCGACCTCGCGGCTCCCCTCGCCGCCGCTCGCGCCGAAATCGAGACCCTCCGCGCCCGCACCGCCGCCGCCGAACACGCCGCCGCTTCCGCCCAAGCCGAACTCGCCCGCCTCAAATCAACTCTCGCCGCCGCTCCACCGCCCCCGGCCGCCGCGATCACGCCGCCGTCCGCCTCCGCCGCCACCGCGGCCTCTCCGTCCACCCAGCCGGTCCCATCGGTCGCCGCCACTTCATCCGCGCCACCTGCCGCCACGACCGCGCCGTCATCCCCCGCACCCGCCGCTTCCGCCGAACCCCGCCTCCACACCATCGCCCTCGGCGAAACTCTCTCCGCCATTTCCCTCAGATACTACGGCACCACCAAA
Source organism: Verrucomicrobiota bacterium (assembly GCA_016235555.1). GTDB lineage: Bacteria > Verrucomicrobiota > Verrucomicrobiia > Opitutales > Opitutaceae > JACRKC01. The sequence goes on along the minus strand of JACRKC010000019.1, from coordinate 1,968 downwards.
CGCTGGCCGGAAATCCTCACCGCCAACCGCGACATTCTCCGTGACGAACGCAGCATGGTGGCCGGGCGGGTCTTGCGCATCCCCTGATTCGTGTTTTCCGTATGCGCGAAAGATTGCCCGCCTCTCCGATACCTCCTTTCTTCCCCACCGATGCGTAATGTCCGCCCCAGTCTGAGTCTCGCCATCCTGGCGCTGCTCGCTCTCTCGGGTTGCGGCTACGTGCATGTCGGCAAACTGCCCGAGCCCACCGCCACCGTCATCGGCGACGACAAGCTGATGAAGGAAAACGCCGATCTCCGGCTCGAGAAAAAGCTGCTCCAGCAGGAACTCGCCCTCACCCGCGCCCAAGGCGACGCCCTCAAGTTCGCGATCGAAAACCGCACCGCCGACGGCGACACCTCCAAGCGCCTCACCGAGAAACTCAGCGAGACCTCCCGCGAACTCGCCACCCTCCGCGCCAGCTACGCCACCCTTCAGGCCGAACGCGCCAAGGCCCCCGCCGCCTCGCCCACCGAGGTCGCCGACTTGAAGGCCAGGCTCGGCGCCACCGAGGAGAAACTCGCCGCCTCCCTCAAGAACTACACCGAACTCTCGCAGGAAATCACCGGCCTCAAGACCGAGCTCGAACAGAAGCGCACCGAAAACGTCGCCCTCGCCGAACAGGTCAAGGTCGCCAACGAAAAGAACGCCGAGGTCCAGGCCGCCCTCGCCCAGCTCAACACCGATCTCGTCGCCCAGCGCGACGCCCGCACCAAGGCCGAGCAGGACGCCGCCACCCTCCGCACCCAGCTCGACACCGCCAACACCAGGATTTCCACCCTCGCCCAGCAACGCACCGCGCCCGCCCCCGAGGCCAAATCCATCGCCGCCGGCGAGGCCCCCGCGCCCGCCGCCGCGACCTCCGGTGGCGACGCCGAACTCCGCACCCAGCTCGACACCCTCCGCAAGAAAGTCTGGAGCCTCGAGGCCGAGCGCTCCGAGTTGCAGCAGCAGCTCGCTGTCGCCGAAAACAAAATCAAGGCCCCCGGCGAAGCCGAGGCCAAGGCCCTCGCCGACGCCCTCGCCGGCGCCAAGATGGCCCGCCAGGAAACCGAGACCCTCAAGACCGCCAACGCCGACCTCGCCAAGGCCAGGACCGAACTCGAAAACACCATCGCCCGCCTCCAGGCCACCGGCAGCAACGCCGTCACCGTCATCCGCGACGAACTCGCGCAGACCCAGGCCGTCGTCAACCAGCTCACCGAGGAAAACGGCCGCCTCAAAGCCCGCCTCGCCGCCGGCGGCGTCAACCCGCCCGCCTCCGCGATCTCCGCCCCGCCCGTCCGCCAGCCCAGCAGCGTCAACGCCACGCTCGTGACGAATAGCGGCGCCGCTCCGGCCGCCGCCTCCGTGGCCGTCAACCGCCCACCCGGCGCCGCCCCCCGCTATCACACCGTGTCCTCCGGCGACACCCTCGCGCGCATTTCGATTCTGTATTACGGCAACCCCGGCCGCTGGAGCGACATCCTCTCCGCCAACCGCGACGTGCTCGGCGAGGACAACAACCTCGTCATCGGCCGCACCCTCCGCATCCCGTAAGCGGAAAGGTTGGAGCGGCGGTCTCGCCCTCTCCGAGCGCCTCGCGGTTGGCCGCGACGACTGGATCGAGGTGGAGCGCGTTGCCCCCAACGCGCTGGTTTGAAGGTGGGAGCGGATTTACCCCGCGACTCGTCGGCGCGTAATACCGATCACGAAGAACATTTGGACCGTAGGGCCGGCCGGTGGCCGGGCCGCGGCCCGCCGGCAAGCGGCGGCCCTGCAGAATCCAAACGCGTCTTGTAATTGGAATATTGAGTGACACGCGGTGGTTCGGGGAGCGCCCGCGTCCCGCGGGCCGTCCTCGGCGTCTCGCCGAGGATTTCGGAGGTGTCGGCGAGACGCCGGCACCAGCACCCGAGACGGGTGCGCTCCCCGAACCACCGAACTCTT
>JACRKC010000018.1 GCA_016235555.1 Verrucomicrobiota bacterium | reverse complement strand
CGGCGTCCCGCCGAGGACTTCGGAGGTGTCGGCGAGACGCCGACACGAGCACCCGAGACGGGTGCGCTCCCCGAACCGCTGAACTTTTGTCACTCTATTTCGCGAGACTCAGTAAGAGGAAGAGGAAAGAGAAAGAGGAATGGGAACGATGGGGTTGGTCACTCCGTCCGCAGGGCCGTGATGGGGCTGATGCGGGTGGCGCGTTTGGCGGGGAGCCAGCAGGCGACGAACGCGGCGGCGGCGAGCAGGACGGGCGCGACGGTCAGGGCGACGGGATCGAACGGGCTGATTTGGTAGAGCATGCCGCTCACGATTTTCCCGGTGGCGAGCGCGAGCAGGAAGCCGAGCACGACGCCGCTGGCGAGCATCCACGTGCCTTCGCGCAGGATCATCGCGAGCACCGTGCCCGGTGCGGCGCCGAGCGCCATGCGGATGCCGATTTCGCGGGTGCGGCGGGCCACGGCGTAGGCTTTCACGCCGTAGACGCCGACGACGGCGAGGCCGAGGGCGAGGCCGCCGAAGACGGAGAACAGCGCGGCGCCGGCGCGCACGAGCCAGAGCGAGAGATTGGCGTCGAGGTGCTGCGCGAAGGTGCGCAGCGAGAGCACCGGCAGCGCGGCGTCGACGGAGCGGACCGTGCGGCTGATCGCCTCGGCGGCGGCGGCTTCCTGGCCGCGGGTGAGGGCGGCGAAGCGCACGTGGAAGAAGACGTTGCTCTGGAAGCCGCGCGCGAAGGGCAGGTAGAGCTGCGTGCCCGGCCCCTTCTGGAAGAGCGCGGTGCGCGTGGTGGGCACGATGCCGACGATCTCCAGGGTCTCGTCGGGCTTCACCTTTTCGTTGAGATCCTCGGAGAAATTCACGCCGCCACCGCCGCCGGTCTTGGCGGTCGGGGCGTTGGCGTGGGCGAACTGGATGCGCTGGCCGAGCGCGGCGCCGTCGGGCCAGAGTTTTTTCGCGAGGGCCTCGTCGACGATCGCGACGCGCGGACCGCCGGACTGGGTGGCCTCGGCGGGGGTGAACGCGCGGCCGCGTAACAGCGGCAGGCCGACGGTGGTGAAATAGTCGGCGCCGACACTGTTGAAGCGGGCGTTGAAGGCGAGGCCCTCGGCGGCGGTGGCGGGCTTGTCGTCGGGGCCGGGGCGGAGGCCGGCACGCTGCACGAGCTTGTTGAGGTTCATCAGGCCGAACGGCACCGTGGAGGCGATGCTGGCGTGCTCGACGCCGGGGAGCGCGGCGAGTTTTTCCTCGAGCATGCGGTAGAGCGCGCGGGCGCGGGCGGGGTCGTAGCCGCCGAGACTGGCGTCGATTTCGAGGAGGAAGTTGCGCTCGGTTTTCAGCCCGGTGTCGACGGACGCGGCCTTGCCGGCGCCGCGGATGAAGAGCGTGGCGGCGGTGAGCAGCGCGAGCGAGAGCGCGATCTGGACGACGACGAGCGGGTGGCGCGGGAGGAATTTCCAGCGGCGCGGTGCGGTGTCCTCGCCGGCCTGCTCCTTGAGGTCGGTGAGCACGTCGCCGCGCGTGAGCTTGATCGCGGGGCCGAGCGCGAAGGCGAGCGTGCCGAGCAGGCAGAACCCGAAGGTGGCGGCGAGCACGAGCGGTTGCGGCCCGCCGGGGAACACGAGTTCGAGCGGCATCTGCCGGCCGAGCGAGGCGATGAGCAGATCGGTGGACCAGAGCGCGAGGAGGAGGCCGGCGGCGCCGCCGAGCAGCGAGAGCACGAAGCCCTCGACGACAAGCTGGCGCACGATGCGGGCGCGTCCGCCGCCGAGCGCGAGGCGGATGGCGATCTCCTTGCGGCGGGCGGTGCCGCGGGCGAGCAGCATGTTGGCGAGGTTGAGGCAGGCGACGACGAGCACGACCGCGGCCATGCCGAGCAGCAGCGTGCCGAGGGTGGAAATCTCGGCTTCGTCGGAAGGATTGGTGCTCGTCGAGAAGCGGGCGAGCGGGCGCGCGAGGAAGGTCTGGTCTTTTTGTTCGACGGGGAAGGCCTGCTCGAGACCCGCGGCGAGGGTCTTGAGCGCGGGCTCGGCGGTGGTGGCGGTGAGCCCGGGTTTGAGCCGGCCGAGGACGAGCAACTGGGTGCCGGTGCGGTGGCCGAGAGTGGAGCGGTTTTCCGCTTCGTAGTCGTTGGCGACGAGATCGTAGACGCCGAGCGGGAGCCAGAGTTCGGAGCCGAAGAGGTTCATCGTGCCGGTGAAGCCCTCGGGCATGATGCCGACGATCGTGAACGGGTGCCCGTTGACGAGGAGCGAGGAGCCGACGAGCGCGGGGTCGAGGTTGCGCCGTTGCCAGAACGTGTGGCTGACGAGGGCGACGGCGGTGTTGCGGCCGGGCGTCTCCTCCTCGGGCAGGAAGGCGCGGCCGCGGGCGGGGGCGACGCCCAGGACGGAAAAATAGTTCGAGCTGACGAGGGCGGCGAAGGCGCGGCGGGTGTTTTCCTTTTCGCCGACGCCGACCATGGCGAGGTTGTAGGCGAGCGTGTCGGTGAAGACGTCGTTCTTTGCGCGGATGTCGCGATAGGTCGGGTAGGAGAAGCCGCGGAAGGATTTCGGGTTCTTCTTATCCTGCGAAAAAATCTGCGCGATTTCGGCGGGGCGGGCGTAGGCCGGCGGAGCGAAGAGCAGCGCGTTGACGAGCGAGAAGACGGCGGAGTTGGCCCCGATGCCGAGGGCGAGCACGACGACGGCGGCGGCGGTGAAGCCGGGCGACTTGGCGAGGAGGCGGAGGGCGAAGCGGAGGTCGGAGAGCATGGAATTAGGGTCTGGGGTCTCGGGTCCGGGGTCTGGGAAAGGAAAATCTTTCTTTTGGATCTTTATCTTTCTCTTTCGTCAGGGCGGAGGAGGACGGTGGCGCGAGGCGGAAGAGAAAGATTAAGAGAAAGACGAACGAGAACGATTGAGTTCACTCGGCCCGCAGGGCCGTGATCGGGTCGATGAGGGTGGCGCGGCGCGAGGGGAGGTAGCACGCGGCGAGCGCGACGAGGGCGAGGAGCAGCGGCACGAGCGCGAACGTGGGCGGATCGTGCGGCGAGATGCCGTAGAGGACGGTGGTAAGGAGTTGCGCGGCGAACCACGCGCCGACGAAGCCGAGCGCGAGGCCGAGCCCCACGAGGCGCAGGCCCTGGCGCAGGATCATCGCGACCACGGCGCCGGGCTGCGCGCCGAGGGCCATGCGGACGCCGATCTCCTGGGTGCGTTGCGAAACGGAGCAGGCCATCACGCCGTAGATGCCGATGGCGGCGAGGAAGAGCGCGATGCCGGCGAAGCTCGTGAAGAGGCCGCTGAAAAAGCGCTGCGACCACATGGCGTCGCTCGCGACCTTGGTCATTGGCATCGCGTAGTAGATCGGGATGTCGGCGCGGGCGGCGAGCACGGCGTCCTGCGCGGCGCGTTGATACGAGGCGGGATCGCCCGGCACGCGCATCACGGCGCTCATGAAATTGTCGGGCCGTTGCGCGGACGACACCCAGACGGCGGGCTCGCGCTCGCGCTGGGTGGGGCGCTGGGTCACGTCGCCCACGAGGCCGACGATGGTGAACCATTTGCGCTTCCCGCCCTCGGCCTCGTGGTCGAACGAGAGGCGGCGGCCGAGCGGATCCTCGTTGGGGAAGATTTTTTTCGCGAACGTGTCGCTGATCAAAATGACCCACGGCGCGTCGACGCGGTCGCGGGCGTCGAGGAGGCGGCCGCGCAGGAGCGGGATGCGGAGCGTGGGAAAAACGCCGGGCGAGGCGGCGCGCGCCAAGGCGTGGGGCCGGTCGCCGGGTTGGGGCTCCGGCCGGCCCTCGATGACGAACGAGCCGTAGTTGGTGTTGTTGCTGAGCGGCAGGTAGCTCAGGAAGCCGGCGCTCTCGACGCCGGGGATTTCGCGCAGGCGCTGCTCGGCGGTCTCGAAGAAGCGCAGCGCGACCTGCTCGTCCTTCTCGATCGTCGGCGGGATGCCGGTGCGGAAGGTGAACACGCCGCGGGGATCGAAGCCGGTGCGCGTATGCTGGAGGTGGAGGAAGCTGCGCATCATCAGGCCGGCGACGACGAGCAGGACGAGCGTGAGGGCGAGCTGGGCGACGACGAGGCCGCTGCGCAGGCGGTGGGAGCGGCCGGAGCCGGTGCCGCCGCGGGCGCCGTCCTTGAGCTCCACGGCGAGTTCCGTGCGCGCGGCCTGGAGCGCGGGGAAGAGGCCGAACAGCACGCTGGAGGCGAGGGTGGCCGCCGCGGCGAAGGCGAACACCCGCCAGTCGGGCTCGAAGCGGATCCAGAACGGAATCTCGACGGGAATGAAGCCGAGGATGAAATCGGTTTCCCAATAGGTGAGCAGCCAGCCGCACACGCCACCGGCGGCAGCCAGCATGAGGCTTTCGGTGAGCATCTGGCGGATGATGCGGCCGCGGCCGGCGCCGAGGGCGGCGCGGATGGCGATTTCGCGCGAGCGGCCGGCGGCGCGCGCGAGGAGGAGGTTGGCGACGTTGCCGCACGCGATCAGGAGCACGGCGAGGGTGGCGCCGAGCATGAGTTGCAGCGTGAGCCGTTCCTCGCGCGTGGCCTGCTCGCGCACGGTGAGGGCGCGAAAGCGCATGCCGGAATTGGTCTTCGGGTAGTCGCGCTCGAGGCGCGCGGCGAGCGTGTCGAGTTCGGCCTGCACCTGCTGGATCGTGGCGCCGGGCTTCATGCGCGCGAAGACGGGCCAGCCGTGCGAGCCGCGCATGTCTTCCTTCTGCTGCGGTTCGTGGTCGGGGAACGGCTGCCACAGCTGGGAGTTTTCCGGAAAGCCGAAGCCCGCGGGCATGACGCCGACGACGGTGACGGACTCGTTGTTGAGTTTCACGGTCTGGCCGACGATGTCGGCGTTGCCGCCAAACGCCCGCTGCCACAGACCGTGGCTCAGGAGGGCGACGGGCTCCGCGCCGGGTTTGCTCTCATCGAGCCGGAAGAGCCGGCCGAGCGCGGGGCGCACCCCGAGCGTCTGAAAACCGTCCGCCGTGATCCAGCAGCCGAGCACGCGATCGGGGCGCTCGGTGCCGGCCAGGATGTAGGTGCGGTTCCAGAGGGTGAGCGAGTTGTCGAGCGTGGTGACGGTGCGGCGGATGTCCTGGAAGTCGGGGACGGAGTTCTCGAAGTCGTCTTTCGGGAGCTTGAGGTTGTAGGTGCGGATGTTGAGCAGCCGATCCTCGTCGGCGATGAACGGCAGCGGGCGGACGAGCAGGGCGTTGTAGAAGGTGAAGTTGGTTGTCGCGGTCGCGATGCCGAGCGCCAGGGCGACGATCGCGATGATCGTGAAGCCGGGGGCCTTGACGAGCTGGCGGAAGGCGAAGCGGAGGTCGGAGCGCACGGGTTAGGGTCTAGGATCCAGGGTCTGGAGTCTGGGGGATCTTTTTCTTACTCTTTATCTTTCTCTTTCGTCAGGGGCTTGGGTGGGTTGGCGGAGGCGGCAGCACTGGGGAGAAAGATTAAGAGAAAGAGGAAAGAGAAAGATTCACTCCGCCCGCAGCGCCTCCACCGGGTTGACGCGCGTGGCGCGGTGGGAGGGGAGCCAGCTGGCGAAGAGGCCGATCACGATGAGGACGAGCGACACCGCGGCGAGGCTGAGCGGGTCGTGCGGGGCGACGCCGTAGAGCAGCGAGCCCATCAACTGCGCGAGGGCGAGCGAGGCGAGCAGGCCGGTGCCGAGACCGAAGGCGGCGAGCCGCAGGCCCTGGCCGAGCATGAGGGAGCGGACCGCGCCTGTCGTGGCGCCGAGCGCCAGGCGGATGCCGACTTCGCGGGTGCGCTGGCTCACGATGTAGGTGAGCACGCCGTAAAGCCCGATCGCGGCGAGGAGCAGCGCGAGACCGGCGAACACCGAGAGCAGCGTGAGCATGATGCGCTGGTTGGTCACGGTGGTGTCGAAGATCTCGTCCATCGTGCGCACGGCGAACACCGGGAGCGTGGGCTCGACCTCGCGCATCGCGGCGCGGAGGGACGCGGCGAGCGCGGCGGGGTCGAGCGAGGTGCGGAGGACGAAGCTGACGTTGCCGGGCGGCACCTGGCGGTAGGGCGAGTAGAGCTGCACGCGCGTGTCCTGCCCGATGCCGTAATTCTGCACGTGGCCGACGACGCCGACGATGGTGAGGGGCAGGGTGAAGCCGCCGGAGCCGCCGAACATCACGCGCTGGCCGAGCGGATCGCGGCCCGCGAAATGGGTTTCGGCAAATTTGGTGTCGATGACGCAGACGCGGGGCTCGTCGGCTTTTTCCTCGTCGGTGAACGTGCGGCCGTGCAGGAGCGGGATGCGCAGCGCAGCGAAATAGTCGCGGCTGGCGGCGTTGTTCTCGGTGGAGAAGCGTTTGCCCGGACCGGGATCGGGCAGGCCTTCGGGCAGGAAACTGGTCTGGTTGCCGCCGCCGGCGAGCGGGAGCGGATTGGTGAGGGCCGCGTGCGTGACGCCGGGAATGGCCCGCAGGCGCGCGAGCGCGCGATCGAGCAGCTGGGCGCGCTTGGCGGCGTCGGTCCACTCGCGGCCGGGCATCACGTAGCCGAAGGTGATGAGGTGATCGGTCTTCAGGCCGGCGTCGGCGCGGTAGAGGTTGTAGATCGTGCGCATCATCAGGCCGGAGGTGAAGAGCAGCACGAGCGTCAGCGCGAATTCGCCCGAGACGAGGAGGGAGCGCCAGCGGGTGCTTACGTGGCCGGCGCCGCTGCGGGTGCCGGCGGCGAGGGCTTCGTTGAGGTTGATCTTCGAGCCGGTGAGCGCGGGCACGAGGCCGAAGACGAGCGTGACGCCGACGCCGATGAGCACGGCGAATCCGAACACACTCGCGTCCATGGTCGTCTGCGTGACGAAGGGCGAGCCGGCGGGGATGAGGGTCTTGATACCCTGCATGGTGCCGTAGCCGACGAGCAGGCCGAGGGCGGTGCCGGCGAGGCCGAGCAGCAGGCTCTCGGCGAGCACGAGGCGCACGAGCTGGGTGCGGCTGGCGCCGAGGGCGGCGCGCACGGCGAATTCGCGCGCGCGCACGGCGGCGCGGGCGAGGAGGAGATTGGCGACGTTGGCGCACGCGATGAGCAGCACGCCGAACGCCGCGCCGAACGACACCCACACGGCGGTGCGCTGCTGGCCGACGGCGCGGTCGACGAGTGACTCGAGGCTGATCGAGTTGCCGGTGTTGCTCTGCGGAAACTCCGTCTCGAGCTGCCTGGCGATCGCGACCAGATCGGCGCGCGCGGACGCGACGGTGGCGCCCGGCTTGAGGCGGCCGATGCAGTAGAGGCCGGGGTGGTTGCCGCGGTTCATGTTTTGCTCGGCAGAGAGGCCGAACGGCACCCACACGTCGGGGGCGTTGGACGGGAACCGGAAATCCGCCGGCATCACGCCGATGATCTCATAAATCTCGCCGCTGAGCGTGAGCTTCTGGCCGAGCACGTCGGCGCGGCCGCCGAACGTGCGCTGCCAGAATGCGCCGCTGATCACGGCGGTGCGGGCCACGCCGGGCTGGTCATCTCCGGCGCCGAACCACCGGCCGAGCTGCGGGCGCACGCCGAGGGCGGGCCACAGGTCGTGCGTGAATTGCGCGCCGTTGATGCGCTCGGTCTCGGCGGGGCCGACGAAGTTGAAGCTCTGGCCGCGGAACGTGCCCATCGCCGCGAACGATTTCTGCCGCTGGCGCCAGTCGAGGAAGTTCGGGTAAGCCACCGACATGTTCGGCACCTGCTGCGAGTGTTCGCCGAAGAACACGAGCTCGTGCACGGCGGGCAGCGGCAGGGGACGGCGGAGGAGCGTGTTGAGAAAACTGAACACGCCCGCGTTGGCCCCGATGCCGAGCGCGAGCGTGAGGATGGCGACGGCGGTGAAGCCGGGGGATTTGGCGAGGGAGCGGAGGGCGAACTTGAGGTCGGGCAGCATGGGAAGATCTTTCTCTTGATCTTTCCTCTTTCTCTTTCGTCAGGGGGCGGAAGCCGGCGCGATGCCGGCCCGGATGGAGAAAGATCAAGAGAAAGAGGAAAGAGAAAGATTGGCGGCGGGCGGCGCGCCACGCGTCAGCGCGTGGGATCGCTTTCGACCTGCTCCTGCACCACGCGGCCGTCGAAGATGTGGATCGTGCGGGCGGCGTGGCGGGCGAAGCGGGCGTCGTGCGTGACCATGACAATCGTCGCGCCCTGCTTGTGGAGCTCGGCGAGGAGGGTCATGACGGAGTCGCCGTTCTTCGAGTCGAGGTTGCCGGTGGGTTCGTCGGCGAGGAGGACGGCGGGTTTGCCGGCGAGGGCGCGGGCGACGGCCACGCGCTGCTGCTGGCCGCCGGAGAGCTGCGAGGGGAGGTGCTTCGCGCGATGGCCCATGCCGACCTTCTCGAGCGCCTCGGTGACGGCGGCCTTGCGCTCGCTCGCGGGCATGCCGCGGTAGGTGAGCGGGAGCTCGACGTTTTCGTAGACGGTGAGGTCGCCGATGAGGTTGAACGATTGGAAAATGAAACCGATCTCGCGGTTGCGGATGCGGGCGCGCTCGGGGAGCGAGAGATGCTGCACGGGGCGGCCGTTGAGCAGGTAGGTGCCGTCGGTCGGCGAATCGAGCAGGCCGAGGATGGAGAGGAGGGTGGATTTGCCGCAGCCGGAGGGGCCGGCGATGGAGACGTATTCGCCCTTGGTGATCTCCATGTGGATGCCGGAGAGCGCGTGGGTTTCCACTTCGTCGGTGAGGAAGACTTTGGTGACGGCGTCGAGTTTGATGAGGGATTCGGACATGGGAAGAATAGGGGCTAGGTTCTTGGGTCTGGGTTCTGGGGGGCCTGGGGCGGGGAAGCGGTTAGCGGTTATCGGCCGTGTCGGTGGCGACGAAGGCGATCATGAGGGCGAGGATGATGGCGACGGCGAGCATGGGCGGGAGACTGGGTTGGCACCACGAAACACACGAACGACACGAAAAGTTACTGACATTGTGGCGGGGCGTTCGGAGGTTCGGTGGTCAGTTCAGTTTGATGCGCTCGTTGGAGTCCCACTGCGACATGTCGGAGAGGATGACTTTGTCGCCGGGGGCGAGGCCGCTCACGATTTCGATGGTGTTGACGGACTGGCGGCCGAGCTTCACCTGCGTGCGGGTGGCGTAGACGCCGTCGGCGTCGAGCTTGAAGATGCCGACGGTGCTCTTCTCCTGGCCGAACGCGGGGCGGCCGACGTTGATCACGTCGGTGAGACGCTCGAGTTCGATCGTGCCGTCGACGGAGAGGTCGGGGCGTGAGCCTTTCGGCAGTTCGCCGGTGATGAACACATCGACGGTGACCGTGCCGTTCTGCACGGCGGGATCGATGCGACCGACGCGGCCGGCGACGACGCCGTTGCGCGTGTCGATCTCGGCGGGCTGGCCGATGAGGATGTCCTTGGCCTGCGTCTCGGCGACGCGCACCTCGGCCTTGAGTTTGGTGGGATCGGCGACGCGGGCGATGTTGGAGCCGGGCTGCACCTGGGCGCCGACTTCGACGGGGAGGGCGGAGAGCACGCCGGGCATGGGGGCGCGGACCTGGAGGGCATCGCGTTCGTCGCGGCGGAGTTTGGCGAGGGCGCGGAGGCGGTCGACCTCGGCTTTTTTCACGGCGAGCTGCGGGGCGATGGAGTCCTTGGCGAACGCGTAGCGGCGTTGCTCGATGGAGTGGCGGGTGGCGTTCTGCTCGGCGACGACCTTGGTGAGACGGAGGTCGAGCTGGGAGATGAGGCCGTCCTTGGCGAGTTGTTCGTTGACCTCGGCCTGGAGCGACGAGCGTTTGAAATCGGCCTCGGCGCTGGCGGCGACGGACTCGGCCTGGAGCACCTGGCTCTGGAGCGTGACCTGGAGGTTGGCGAACTCGGCCTCGGCGGCCTGAAGCTGGGAGTCGGCGTTGTTGGCGGCCTGCTCGACGTCGGGATTGGCGAGCACGAGGATGACGCTCTCCGGGGTGACAACGGCGCCGGGGCGGAGGATGATCTTGTCGACGCGGCCTTGCGTGCGGGCGGCGATCCAGCGGATCTCCTCGGGGACGAGCGTGCCGAGTCCACGGACGTTGCGGAGCATCTGGCCGCGCTTCACGGTGTCGATGTAGACGAGGTTGCGCTCGACGGTGGGCGCGGCGGGCTTGAGGCGGGAGAGGAGGACGGTGATGCCGACGAGGACGAGCGCCGCCATGGAGGAGTAGAGGATGCGTTTTTTGCGCTTCGCTTTGGATTGGTCGGGGCGCGGAATGTCCATGGTGGCGCCTGCTTTTGCAGCGCCTGTGCCCGCAGGCGGTGCGAGCGGCTAAATCGCTGACGGGTAGAGGGAAAAAATTTTCGCGCCGAAACGGGTCAGGCAGCGAGGCGTCGCTGGCGGGATTGGGGCGTCCCGGGAATGGGACGGGTGGCTGCCCCACTAAACGCCGGCCGACACGATCACGGGCGGGCTGAGCGCGCCTCCGGCGGCCGACGGCGTGCGAAGTTCGAGGCGCCGGCGGAATCCGAGGTGCCGCTGCCGCGTGATTTCCACCAGCGGATGCCAGACCGTATGGGTGAGGTTGTGGCGGATGAGGAAATGCCAGAAGCGGTTGGAGCGTTTGTAGAGATACGACATCGCGAGGTAGGGGAGCACGGCGCGGGCGTCGTGCGGGCGGCGGTGCCAGATCGAGGCGGGGGAAAACAACCGCTGATAAAGCCACGCGTAGCCGTGCGCGAGTTCGTCAGGCGACATGTGTTTCGGCTGGAAGACCACGTGACCGGTGTCGTAGCGGCTCCAGTCGCGGTGGAGCAGGCGGCCCTCGTGCGCCATTTTCCGAAACAGCGGGGTGCCGGGGTAGGGCGTGAGGATGTGAAACGTCGCGCACTCGAGCCGGTTGGCCTCGATCCATTGCGCGAGCGTGGCGAAGCAATCGCGGCGGTCCTCGTCGAAGCCGACGACGAAGCTGCCGTTCACCTGGATGCCGTGGTCGTGCAGGAGCGCGATGCGGCGCGCGTAATCGTCGGTGCGCGGCGTGCGTTTGCGGGCCTCGGCGAGGTTGGCGTCGGAGAGCGACTCGAAGCCGATGAACACGCCGGTGCAGCCGGCGAGCGCCATCTCGCGCACGAGCGAGGGCTCGTCGGTGACGTCGATGGTGACGGCGGCGCTCCAGATTTTCTCGAGCGGGCGCAGCGCGCGGCAGAGGGCGCGCAGGTAGTCGCGTTTCGAGCCGAGGTTGTTGTCGACGAACACGGCGTAGGGTTCGCCGGTGGCGGCGAACTCGTCCGCGACCTGCTCCGGCGTGCGCATGCGGTAGGGCATCTTGAGCCCGTCGGTGGCGAGGTAACAAAACCCGCAACGGTTGTGACAGCCGCGCGTGGCGATGAGGCTGGCGGGTGTGAGGAAGCTGCCGCGCGGCAGGAGCGAGCGGCGCGGTGGCGGATCGTCGCGATACTCGTTTTCGTAGGTGGCGGCGTAGCGCGGCTGCAACGCGCCGCGCACCACGTCGCGCAAGATGCGCGGCCAGAGCTGCACGCCGTCGCCGAGCGCGAGGGCATCGGCGTGCGACGCGGCCTCGTCGGGGCACGACAGCACGTGCAGCCCGCCCAGCACGACCCGCGCGCCGCGGGCGCGATACCAGCGGGCGAGTGCGTAGGCCCGCTCCGCAAATGTGAGATGCACCGTGAGGCCGACGACTTCGGGCGTGGGGTCGCATGGCGGCGGGCCTTGCAGGAGATTTTCGTCCCAATAGGCGAGGCGCCATTCCGGCGGCGTGACGCTCGCGAGGCTGGTGAGCGCGAGGGTGGGGGTGAGCACGTGCTTGCCGAAGCTCGCGTGCGGATCCTTCGGGTAAAACGGATTCAGCAGGAGCGCGTAACGCCGCTCGACGGGCGCGACGGGCGCCGCGGGGTCGAGCCGTGGCGGTGTGACCATCGCCTCGGGCAGCCAGCGGCGTCGCAGGGCGGTGCGGAACGGGAGTTCGGGATCGATCGCGTGCATCGGGTGCACGCTAGCCCGCCGGCATGAAGCGAAGATGAAGTGGCGATGAATTCGCGGTGAATCGTGCGCGGCGGCCGCGACCCGGTGAGGCGCGTTCGAGGGTGGGCCTCGGCCCCGCCACGATGCTTCGGTCCACGCTGGCGCCAGGAGAGTGCGGGCTAGGGCGGATTACTGAGTCTCGCGAAATAGGGTGACAAAGAGTTCGGTGGTTCGGGGAGCGCACCCGTCTCGGGTGCTGGTGCCGGCGTCTCGCCGACACCTCCGAAATCCTCGGCGAGACGCCGAGGACGGCCCGCGGGACGCGGG
>JACRKC010000017.1 GCA_016235555.1 Verrucomicrobiota bacterium | reverse complement strand
GGTGCCGGCGAGCACGCGGTATTGGCCGGTGCGCACGGTGCCGGCGCGGTAGTTGTAGAGTTCGATCACGCGCAGCAGCTCGGCGAGGTTGAGCTTGCCGTCGGGCGGCGTGCCGGTCGCGGTGCCCATCGTGTCGGCCGAATGGAAACGGGAGAGCGCGGTGCCGTTCGGCCCCGGGGTGAAGCCGTCCTCCGTGCTGCCGAGCAACGTGTATTGGCCGGTGCGCACGGTGCCCGTGCGGTAGTTGTAGAGTTCGATCACGCGGAGGAGTTCGGCGAGGTTGAGTTTGCCGTCGCGGTCGTAGTCGGCGGTGTGGAAGCGCAGGATCGCGGGCAGGAGCAGCGGGGTGGGCGCCGCCGGGGCATAGCGACCGACGCCGGCGACGCGCGCCACGGCCCGGGCCCACAGCGCGCGGCCCTCCATGCTGCCGGCCGGGGCCTTGAGCGTGTAGGTGAAGGTCACCGAGCTCGCGGGCACATTGAGCCAGGCCCACTCGATGCGGCTGGTATCGCCCAGTAACGGACGCACGTCGCCGACCGCGCCGGCATCGGCCAGGAAGCTCCAGCCTTCCGGCACTGCGACCGACCAGCCGATCCCGGTGGCACCGGTTGGAACCGTGAGGGTGTTGGTGACGGTGACGCTGCCCGTCGCCGCCGAGCCGGCCACGATGGCATGGGTGGCCGCAGGACCGCCGGGCACGGCGATCGCCGCGGGGATGCTGGTGGCCGCGCCGTAGGCGTTGCTCACCCGCACGGTGTAGTGGCCCGCGTGGTGCAACTGGGTCGAGGCGATCGTCAGCGAAGATTGAGTTTCGCCGGCCAGCGCATCGCCCTCGTAATACCATTGGTGGACGAGCGGCGCCGTCCCGCAGGCGATCACCCGCAGGATGGTCTCCGCCCCCGCCGTGATGGTCGCGCCGATCGGCTGCGACGCGATCACGGGAGCGAGGTTGGCGGGCCGCGACGCGTCGAGGTCGTGCAACTCGATGAGCGTCGTGCCGCCGGTCGTATCGGCCGATCTGATTTCGACCGTGCTCGCGCCGGCGTGGAGGTTGCCGGTCAGGACGAGCGCGGCGTCGCGGGCGCCGGCCGGCAACAGGGAGGCGCCGAGGCGTGTCGTGGCGGCCGTCGTGGCCGCGGCCTCGGGGGCGCTGGCGTCCCAATCGTCGTTGGATGCGACCAGCGTGCCGTCGCGCACGACCTGGAAGGACGGATTGGCCAGCGCTCCCGGCAGCGACAGCGCCGGTCCGAGCGCCCGCAAAAGGAAGCTGCGCGGCGTGCGGCCTTGATGCGCGAGGCCGCCGATGGCGATGCCGCCGTTGGGCGCGAGGCGTCCGCGCACGGCGGCGTAGGGCAGCGTGCTCAGCGGCACCGCGGCGAGGTCGGCATCGTAAAGCTCCAGGTAGACGGTGCCGGCGCCGCCGCTCGCGAGGTGGGCGCGCACCGTGTAGGCGCCGGGGGCGAGGATGCGCAGGAGCGCGGCGTCGCGACTGCCGGCTGGCAGCGCAAACGCACCCACCGCGGCGGCGGCGGTGGCGATCGCGGTGGCATCAGGCGCGGCGATCCAGTCGTCGCTGGCGTCGATCATCCGGCCCGCGGAGTCGAAGAGTTCGAGGCGCGGATCAGGCGCGGCGCCGGTGACGCCGAGCGCGGTCAGGCCGGGGCCGACGGCGCGCAGCAGGAGTTTCTTCGGCGCGGTGCCCTCGATCACAAACGTGCCGACAGCTCCGTCGGGATCGAGCGCGAGGCGCGCGGAGTAGGCGATCACGCGCTGCACCACGTTGACCCGGGCGGTCGAGCTGGTGGCGTGGCCGAGGGCGTTGGTGACCACGACCGTGAAGTCACCGGCGTGGATGCCCTGGGCGTTGGCGATGGTGAGCGCGGACTGGGTCGCGCCGACCAGTGTCGTCCCATTCAGTTTCCATTGGTAGCTCATCGGGAGCGAGCCCGTGGTCGCCACACTGAGCGTGAAGGCGCCGCTCGCCGCGACGGTCGTTGCGACCGGCTGCGTGGAGATCGACGGCGCCGCGTCGAGCACCGAGAGCGAGGCCGACGTGCTGGTGGTGCTGGCGTAGGGTGTGCTCGCGACAACGTCGTAGCTGCCCGCGTCGGCCAGTTGCACGGCGGCCAGGGTGAGCGTCGGACTGTTGGTGCCGGCGATCGGCGAACCGCCTTTGCGCCACTGGTAGTTGGGCGAGCCCGTGGCCAGCGCGGTGAACGTGACGCTCGCGCCGACGTAGGCGGTCGCACCGGCGGGCTGCGTGGTGAAGGTGACGGGGGGATTGACCGCGAGCAGGGCCGCGGCGCTCGTGGCGGAGCCGGCGGCGTTGCTGACGATCACATCGAAGCTGCCGGCGCTCGCGGTGGTGACCGGGCCGAGCACGTAGGTGCTGGCGGTCTCGCCGGCGATCGCGGTGCCGTTCTTGCGCCACTGGTAGGTCAGCGGCGTGCTGCCGGTGGCGGTCACGGAAAAACCCGCCACGTCGCCCACGTTGAGGGTGCGGCCGACCGGGTGGCTGGTGATCGTGGGCGGCACCTGCGCGATGACGGTGAGCGCCGCGGGGGCCGAGGTGACGCTGCCGGCGGGGTTGGTGACGACCACGGTGTAGTTGCCGGCCGAGGCCGAGGTGATGTTGGGCAGCGTCAGCGTGGCGCCGGTGGCGCCGGCGAGCGCGACATCGTTGAATTTCCATTGGTAACCGAGCGCACCGCCGCTGGCGGTGACGGCAAAGGTCGCGGTGCCGCCGACGACGACACTCGCGGCGGCCGGCGGGATGGTGATGACCGGGCGGCCGCCTTCGGTGAGGAACAGCAGGCCGCGGCTGGTGCCCGCGATGGCACCGCCCGCATCGAGCAGCACCAGCGAACTGACGATGACACCGTCCGGCACGTCGGCCGCGAACGTGGTGTCGCGCGCGCCGTTGGCCGCGTGCCGCGTGATGGCCGGCCCGCCGGTCGAGTCTCCCCCGCCCATGCGGATGACCCGGCCATCCGCCAGCGGCAGAATGCCCTGGGTCGTGGGCATGATGGTGGACCCGGCGGTGCCGCCGAAGAACGCGTTGAAACCCGTGTCGGGCGCCCCGTTGCTGGCGAACCGCAGGAGCGTGGAGTTGCCCGAACCGGCGCCGGTGCGACCGCCGTAGATCCGATCGTCGCCGAGCACGAACAGTTGGAAGATGGAATCGGGCGTCGCCGTGAACGTCGTATCGCGCGCGCCGGTCGCGGTCAGCCGGGCGAGGCCGGCGGGCGTCGAACCATCGAAGGCCAGCGTGTAGCCCCCGACGATGATCCTGCCATCCGACTGGGTCGCCAAGGCGTAGGGAAAGCCGCTCGTGCCGGCGCTGATCGGGGTGAACGAGGAGTCCGGCGCGCCGTTGGCCAGCAGGCGCTCCACGTATTGCTGGAAGTTGCCGAAGTTGACCCGCGCGATGAGCACACGGCCCTGGCTGTCGAGCGCGTGGGCGGTGAGATAGTAGCCGGCGCTGGAGGAGAACGTGGTGTCGCGGCTGCCATCGGAGTTGAGCCGCGCGAGTTCGGCTGTGCGCACCAACAGGCGGCCGTCGGGCTGCAGCACGATTCTGGGAGTGTTGCCGACGTTGACCGGCGTGAACGTGCCGTCGACCACCCCGGCCCCGTCGATCCGGGCCAGTCCGGGCCGCACCACCGTGTTGAGGTGCGTGAACCATCCGGACACGTAATACTTGCCGTTGCCCGCGGCGATCACCTGCGCAACCGAGCCCTGGGCGCGGGCGTCCACGGGCGTGGTGGTCGAGGCCGTCAGTCCCGTGAGCGTGTAGAAGAACGGTCGTGAGCCGCCCAACGCGCCGGACATGCTGGAGGCGGAATCGCCGACGAGATAGCTGCCGTCGGACCGCGGCACGAGCGCGTTGACGGTGCCGTTGGTGGTGACGGAGCCCTCGATGGCGCCCGTGGCGCTCAGGCGCGTAGGCCCGAGGCGATCGCCCGCCACCAGCAACCGGCCGTCAACCTGTTCATGGAGCACGAGGACGTCGCCCGTCAGCGCCGGCGAAACGAAGGTCGTGTCGGCGGAGCCGTCGCTATTGCGGCGGGCGACGTAGCCCGAGGAGACATAATTCGCCGAGACCGCGGTCCCGGCGATCCACAGCTTGCCGCCCGCGGCGGCGCGCACGTGGTAGATGTTGCCGGAGCTGACATCGGCCCCAAGGTTGGCGGCGAACGCCGAATCGAGCGAGCCATCGGCATTGAGGCGGGCGAGCCGCTTGGCGAAGGTGCCGCCGACCACGATCTTTCCGTCGGCCTGCACGTGGATGGTGCGCACGACGCCGCGCACGAGTTCGCCGCCGGTCGTCACGGTCGACGATGGAGTAAAGCTCGAGTCGAGGGCGCCCGCGGAGGTGAGCCGCACGAGCGACGGACGCGACGCTTCTTGAAAGCGCGCGAAATTGCCGCCGACGAGAATCCGGCCGTCCGGCTGGAGCGCGAGGGTCCGGATGCCGCCACCGGCCAGCGGGCCGAAGGTGAACCGGGTATCAAAGCCCACGCCCACCGAGAAACCGGCGTCCAGCGTGCCGTCGGGATTGAGGCGGATGAGCTGGCCGGCCGGCTGGCCGTTGACGCGGGCGAATTCGCCGCCGACCAGGATTTTTCCGTCGGACTGCACCGCGAACACGTCCACCGGACCGTCGAGCGCCGGCGGCACGTAGCTCGGATCGAGCGCGCCGGCCGCAGTCAAACGGGCCAGATACGTCCGCGGCGTATCGCCGATGCTGGTGAAGTTGCCGCCCACCAACAGGCGCCCGTCAGCAAGGAGCTGCCAGGCATTGATCGCACCCGTGTCGGCGTTCTCGACCCGCGGGACGATGGTGGTGCTCGGCACGAGAAAATCGTTGGTGGGCAGCGGCACGGTGCCGAGGCCGATCTTGAAATGCGTGGAGCCCAGCGTGCCCCAGCGACCGGCCAGGCCCGGAGGGGTCGTCCAATAAAAGCTGCTCGATCCGGTGGCGGTGCCGTAGGGACGCATCCCGCCGGAGTCGCCGGCATTCGAGCTGCTGCGGCTGAAGATCACACCGTAGACTCCGGGCGCGGCGTCGTAGTTCAGCGGCACCGCCACTTCGATGGTGCTGAGCGTCGACAAGGCGAAGGTCGCGCTCGCCACCACCTCCGTGGCGTTGAACGGCAGGCCCTGCGCCGGATCGCCCGCTGGCAGCGACGACGAGCCGGCCAGCCGCACCAACGAGGCGACGAATGTGCCCACACCGTGGGTGAATTCGGCCGTGGCCTGCACGATGCGGGCGGGCGAGGCGAGAGTGATGCGGGCGGCGAGATGCTGAAGGGGCGACACCGACCAGGGATTGCCCGTGCCGGGCGTGCCCACGGGATTCACGTAGGCCGTGACCACCACGAGCGTGGCGTCCTGCGAAGTCGAGCTGCCGGTCGCGCTGGTCACGACCGCCGCATAGGTGCCGGCATCGCCCGATTGCACGGCCGGGAGCGTGAGTGTGGCGTTGGTCGCGCCGGCGATCGCGGCTCCGTTTTTCCGCCACTGGTAGGTGAGCGCCACGGTGTCGCTCACCGCGACGGTAAACGTGGCGGTCTGCCCGGTGGCGACCGTCAGGGAGGAAGGCTGGGCGATGATGGTGGGCGCCCCGCCTGCGATGGGCGCGACCGCCGGCGCCGCCGCCAGCGAGGCGCCACCAACCGCCCCGCCAGCCGGGACACGACGCGCAACCGTTTCCTCGAAATGATGGCTCCCGCTGGCCTGCACGAAAACCGGCGTGTCCTGCGCCACCAGGCTCCACGGAATCGGAGCTCGAACCACCGTAAGGAGAAGAAGGAGACAACGCAGGGGGCGCGAGGAGGTTGAGGTCGACATGATCTGGAGGGATGAAGGGCTGGTGGGGTTGTCCGGTGCCTACGGCCCCGGCGCGAAACCGTCGTCGGTGCCGGGTAGCACACGATACTGGCCGGTGCGGACAGTGCCGCTGCGGACATTGTAGAGCTCGATCACCCGCAGGAGCTCGGCGAGGTTGAGCTTGCCGTCGGGCGGCGTGCCCGGCGCCGTGCCCATCGTGTCGGCGGAGTGGAAGATCGTGGTGAGGGCGGTGCCGTTCGGGCCGGGCGTGTAGCCATCTTCGGTCCCGGACAGGATAGAGTATTGGCCGGTGCGCACGGTGCCGGCGCGGTAGTTGTAGAGTTCGATCACGCGCAAGAGTTCGGCGAGGTTGAACTTGCCGTCCGGCGGAGTGCCTGGAGTGGCACCCATCGTATCGCCACTGTGGAGCGGAAACAGCCAGAGCGGGTCCGGTTGCGCGAGCGCGGCGCGCACATTCCCCGACTGCTCCGCGGTGAGCAACGCCGCGAGCGGGAAGGCGGCGCGCGCGCTGGCCGGAGCTCGCAGCGTGTAGGAGAAGGTCACGGGGCTCGCCGTCTGGTTGGCCCAAGTCCACTCGAGCAGACTGGCATCGCCCCCGGCGGGCTGGGTAGCGGCGCCCGCGGCTGCCCCCTCCACGAAACTCCAACCCGCCGGCAACAATACCTGCCAGTCCAGCCGGCTGAGTGTGCCACTGAAGGTCACGCCGCTGACGATTCGGATCGTGCCGCCCGCGCGGTAGCCGACATCGGAGGGCAGACTGTGACTGCCGGTCGCCTGCGTGGCGCCGGACTGGACCAAAACGAAAGCGACATCGCTGGTGGTCGTGCCGGACGTGTTGGTGACCACGACCGTGTAGCGACCCGTGGCCGCGGTCGTGAGCGCGGAGAGCGTGAGCGTCGCGTTGGTCGCACCCGCGATCGCCACGCCATCCTTGCTCCATTGGTAGGTGAAAGGCGAGAGGCCCACGACGGACACACTCAGGGTCACGTCGGCACCGGCGGCTGCGCTCTGCGTCTGCGGCGCGGTTGCGATCACGGGCGAAAGAACGACCGTCAGCACCGCAGGCGCACTCGTCACGCTGCCGCCGGCATTGGTCGCGATCACATCGTAGCTACCCGCGTCCGTCGTCTGCACCGCAGCGAGCGCCAGCGTGGTGCCCGTGGCACCGGGGATGGCCGCACCATCCTTCCGCCATTGGTAGGAAATTGGCGCGGTGCCACCCGCGGTGACCGACAACGTGACCGGCGTGCCGAGTGGTGCGGACTGCGACTTGGGCGCCAGAGTGATCATGGCTGGTGCGGTCACCGTGAGCACGGCGACCACTGATGTTTCGGTGCCGGCTCCGTTGGCGACCACGACATCATAGCTGCCGGCGTCACTCGTCTGCGTCCCATTAATGGTGAGGCTGGCGCCCGTCGCGCCCGCCAACGCCACCCCGCCCTTGCGCCATTGGTAGGTCAGCGTCCCACCGCCGACCGCCGTCACCGAAAAAGTCACACTCTGGCCAGCAATGACAGATCGACCGAGTGGTTGAACCGTGATCACCGCCGGCGGTGGCGCGAGGATTTGAACCGGCGAGTTACGCTGCGTGGTCGTGCCGTCGCCGAGTTGACCAAAGTCGTTGGCACCCATCCCCCACAAACTGCCATCGGCTTTCGAGAAGAGGGTGAACCGGTAACCCGCGGCAACCGACACAACGGTGTTGGCAATCTGCACCGGCGAATTGCGGTTTTGGTTGGTGCCGTCGCCGAGTTGGCCAAAGTCGTTGGCACCCATCGCCCACAGCGTGCGATCTGGTTTGATGAAGACAGAATGCAGGCCGCCGGAGGCTACGGCAATCGCCGCCGGCGCGATACTAACCGGCGTCGAACGATTGGTGAAAGTTCCATCGCCCAGCTGGCCGCTCTGATTATTCCCCATCCCCCAAAGCGCACCGTCAGTGCTAATGTAGAATGCTTGGAAATGACCTGCGGCCACCTTCACCACACCATTGGCTGAGTGAACCGGCGAAGTGCGCAAAACCGTCGTTAACTGGCCATCGCCGAGCTGACCCGAATCTTCCATACCCATCCCCCAGAGCGTGCCGTCTGTTTTGAGGAACAAACTAAAACGCAGACCAATCGCGACTGAGGCGACACCAGTCATCACCTGCACCGGGTTGAGTCGTCCGCTCTGCGTTCCATCGCCAAGCTGGCCATATGCGTTGCTACCCATCGCCCAGAGCGTGCCGTCCGTCTTCACAAACAACGTGTGAGCCAACCCCCCGCCAGCGCCCATCACCCCCGACGCAATCTGGACCGGTGTGGAGCGATCGATGGTGGTGCCATCGCCGAGCTGTCCTTGATTATTGGCCCCCATGCCCCACATCGAGCCATCGTTCTTGATCAAGAAACCATGCTCACTGCCAATACCGGCGCTGGCCACATCGCCGCTGACAATCGTGGGCACCAGTTTTTGATTCGAAACGGTGCCGTCGCCGACGGTGCCATTTGCGTTGAAGCCCATGCCCCAAAGCGTGCCATCAGCCTTCAGGATCTTGGATTGAGCACCTGAGGCATAAACCGCCACCACTGGCGACGGCCGGCGCACCGTCATCGTTGCGGCACCGCTCGTCGCCACTCCGAGCTGGTTGGTCACAACGCACCGGAACTGAGCGCCATTGAGCACATAGGCCACACCGGTGAGCGTAAGCGTGCTGGTGGTCGCGCCGGAGAACACACCCTCATCGCGTAAACCCACCCATGCACTCGCTCCGGAGGATAGTTGCTGCCATTGATAGGTCAGCGATCCGCCGGTGGCCGTCACTGAGAACTGCGCGGAGGAACCAGCTTGGATGTCCACGTTGGCCGGCGAGACGGTAACCACGGGAGGTGTGCGGACAGTGAGCGTGGCATTAGCCGAATTCAGCCAGCCGGCGGCGTTCGTCACTGACACCGAGTAAATGCCCGCGTCCGCCCCTTGCACGTTGGCCAGAGTCAGGGTCGCGTTGGTTGCGCCCGGGATCGCCGTGGAGTTTTTTCGCCATTCATACGTGAAAGGTGACGTGCCGGAAACCGCCACGCTGAAGGTCACGCTTTGCCCGGCATCGACCGACGCGGACTGCGGCTGGGTGGTGATCGTCGGTGGCGTTGGCACGAAAACATTGATGATAGCCAGCGTCGCGGTCGCGGAGCCCGCTTGATTGGACACAGTCACCGAATACGTGCCCGCAGCAGCCGACTGAATATTGGGCAAGGTGAGCTTCGCGCGGTTCGCGCCCGTGACCGCCGCGCTGTCGAGCAGGATCGCGCCGTTGCGTCTCCACTGGTAAGTCATCGGCGCGCTGCCGGTGGTGGCGACGGTGAGGCTGATAGTTGCGCCCTGCGCGACGGGCAGCGTGGACGAGGTTGTCGTGATCGAAGGCGCAACGGCGAAACTCACGGCGGCCGCCGCAGACGTGGCCGAGCCCTGGGCATTGGTTGCGACCAAATCGAATGATCCGAGGTCGGCCGCCTGGACGTTGGTCAGGGTGAGCGAGGACGTCGTCGCCCCAGTGACACCGGTGCCGTCACTCAATGGCGAGCCGCCCCTCCGCCACTGGTAGGATACTGGCGTCTGGCTGAACACCACCACCGAGAGGGTGACGGTGCCGCCGGGAATCGTCTCCCGGGGCCATGGATGGGCGATCAACTGCGGCGCGGCGGGCGCAGCCGCACCGCTGGTGTTGTCCTCGCTGACGACGGCGAGTGTTGTCGAGGTGATCACACGATAGTTGAGGTAGCCACCGACGTCCGTCACGAGCAGCAGGCGGTCGGCCCCGAGTGCAAACAGGCGCAAGGGCACACCGGAGAAATTCGCTCCGCGCAGGTATTGATACGTCGTGCCGGAATAGGAGGAAACCTGCGTTGCGCCCGACAGGTTTTGGATCGTGTGGATCGCGCCCTCCTGCCAGGCGGCATCGAGCAACGTGATCCCCAGATTGGCAATCTGAGTAAGGTTCGAACCGTCGTAGACCCGCCCGGAACCCAACAATACCGCGCTGCCATCCGGCGCCACGCGAATTGGTGGCACGATTCCGTCGCTTGAGTGGTAGGGTGTCTCGCCGCCTCCGGCTATCTTGCCGCTTCCGTCGATGGTCTCGAAATGGAGATCGTTTGGCGAGGTATCGTCGCGAAAGAAGAACATACGGTTGGTGGCCGCGCTCCACGTGAACTCGCGCGACCTGCGGTTCCAATCAACCGCCGAGACCAGATTCCCCTCGGCGGTAGCCGTATAGTGGGTGTGCCAGGCGCCAGAGGGATCAGTAAAGAACACCGTGCGCCCGGCGGTCTGCAAACCAGTCAGCGTGCGCGGCGCGCCGATGAAGGCCGCTTCGAGCAGCGACATCGAGTCGAGAGTGACGCGGCGGACAACGTTGGCACCGTCGTCGGTGTAGAGCGCGCGATTCTCGGCGGAATAGGCGAGGTAGTTCGCAGCACCGAGCAGGGGAATCGGCGGAAGGTATTTTCGGCTGGTTGTAGACCAGCGGAAGACGTTGCGGAGCGCGGCGCTGCTGACGTAGAGCACGCCGTTCTCGTCGAGCACCATGCGCGTCGGCGTCACCTTGCGGCCCATCGCCTCCAATGGGGTGGCCGGTTGCGGCGTCCGCAGCTGCGCCGGGAGGACTTTCTCCACGGAAGGTGTGCCACCCGCCGCCACGGGTTGCGAAAAGACCAGCAGTCCCGAGGCATTGCGCCACATTCGAAATGCGTAACCGCTCAGCTGAAAGTCCGCCGTGGTGCGAAACTCCGTATCGTAGGCCTGCACCTTGCTGCCGCGCAGCAGATGACCTTCGCCGTTGGCCAGCGGCGCAAGGTCGTCGGCCCTTCCGCCAAAGCTGCCGGCGTAAACCAAATCCGTGGTGCGATAAACCGTGCCCGAGTCGTCGGCCACAAACGCGCCGTTGTTCAACACCATGGTGCGCCGGCCATCGGGATAAGCTCCGTGGTAGGGACTGTCGGACCCGAAGCCCAGCATACCATTCGCATCGATCGGCACGCCAAGGATGTCACTGGGCGAGACAGAAAAAGAACGCCAATAGATGCGCCCGGCCTCGGCACTGTAGCTAAAGCCGCCGCCAGAGTAGAGCACGGAGGTGTCATTGACCTTCTGCCCCGTGCTGCGGCGATATGAAGACAGGACGGAGGCGGAATTGGTCGCTGCGACAAGAAAATCGCCCGCGACGATCAGTCCGGTCACCGTCTGCGACGTCGTAGCAAACGTCGTCTCATTGGCGATGTTCCGGTCATACCTCGCGATTCGTGTGCCCGCAGCAAGGTAGATGGCTTCCTCCGCCACGGCGATGCTCGTCGCCGCCGAGGTCAAGCTCACCGCCGGCAGCCACGTCTCACCCGCCAAATCGTAGCGCAAGATCCGCGCCGGCGAGGCAAAGAGGAAATACACGACGCCACCAGACTCCTTCGCGTCCAGCCAGAAGGAGTCCGGCGGCGTTTGATAGAGATTATAGCCGAGGGAAACCGGCTGGCTCGTCACCGCTCCCGCGCCATTGGACACGACCACATAGTAGTCGCCCAGATCGGTGACACTGAGACTCGTGATGCTTAAGGCGCTACCTGCGGCCGTGATTGGCACACCATTGCGATACCATTGATAGCGCAGTCCCTGTCCTGCTGCCACGACCGAAATCGTCGAAGCCACCCCAATAGTATTCGAGGTGTAGGATGGCTGCGTCGTGATACTCGGGGGCGTCGGCATGGACACCGTCAGGGTTGCAGCTGTCGACGTCACCGGTGCGCCGATGACATTGCTCACCACGCAGCGGAATTGGTTTCCGCTCGCGGCCAACGTGACATCCATCACGGAGAGTATGCTCGACTGCTGACCCTGGTAAGACGCGGTGGCCGGCACATCCGCCCATGAGCCGCCACTATTGGTTGAAATCTGCCATTGGTAGGAGGGCGCCGGGACCCCGGTTGCGACCACGCTGAACGTCGCCGTTTCCCCTGCAAAAACCGCCTGGTTGGTGGGTTGGCTCGAGATTGCGGCGGCGGCCGAGACCAAGCCGATCCGGTAGTTATCGAACAACAGGTAATTGTCGCCCGGCGAACCGGTGGTGGTCGGCAGCCAGGTGGTCGTGATCATGCCCAAGGAGAGCGAACGCCCAACCGCATTGACCTGCTGATTGGCGAACAACGTCGTGCCGGCCAGCGCTGCGGTCCACGTGCCGGCGGCAAAGTTGATCGAGGCCGTCAGCGCGTAGCGCGTGCCGCGGGTAAAGGCGCCCACATCGCGATAGACCGAACCGTCGTAGCGGTAGATCCGCTGGCCCACGTTGTCGAAGGCGAGTGAGGCCAGCAACTGGCCGGAGGCGTTGTAGAGGAGGAAGAAGAAGGCGTCGCGTTTGCCGTTCGTCGAATCGATGATCGCGAGATCGACGCTGAAATTGACGGTGGGGGTCGCCGCCGCCACCGGCAGGTAGCCGATCGGACGCCACACCGAAACCAGCGAATCGGTGGTGGAGTTGAAGCCCACATACGCTGCCTTGGAGCCGAACTGCGTGCTCTGAATAATGCCGCTCGCGCCGCTGCCGTAGTTCGTCGAGGACCAGCCGTCGGTGCCGATGATCGTATCGGAGCCGACCGTGAAACTTTCGAAGTCGGTGGTGTAGAGATCCGTGCTGTCAGTGGATACCAGCCGCAGGCGGATATTACCGCTCGCACCCTGGTAGCCATCGACGGCGATGGTATAGGTCACGCCCGCGGCCGCATAGAACACCAGCGCGCTGCTCCGCACGCCGCCGGCCTCGTCGTTAAATGCCAGATTGACGAGTGACGGGAGCGCCGGGCCCCGATACACTGCGAGGACGGTGTCGATCGCACTGCCAAAGGTATCGACACTCACGCGGCCGGACTGCGGGGCGGTCCACTGCCACCAGATCGATTTGGCCGCGACGTTACCCGCGTGCGCCGGCTCGGAGAACTCGGCCGTGGCGTTGACGTTGCTCACGTTCACGGTGACCGAGGTGCCGGTGAGCGTCGCGCGATTGGCGAAGAGGTCGTTGGCCGGCGCCTGAGCCCACGACACGGGGAGAAACGCCGACCAGACGACAAGGCACCAAAGCCACCGGCGGGGGCGCAGGGTTCGACACGGGTTCATGGAGAAGCTTGGGCGCTTGGGGGCACACAGCGCGCGGCAAGGAAAGTGTCGCACACTGTCCGCGACTCTGAGCCGGCCCGGCGGTGGCGCAAAAACAAACTCCCGGAACCGGTCGGGAAAAATTCCCGACCGGGCGGCGGGGTCGCGGCTTGACTATGGGAGCTCGTAGAGCTCCACGAGCGCGACGCCGGTGGCGCCGGCCACGCCCGCCCCGGCGGGCAAGCCGCTGACCTCGACCGTATACGAGCCCGGCGCGAGGCGCGCGGAGAGGGCGGCGTCCTTGGAATTGGCGGGCAGCGCGAACGCAGCGGTCTGCGCGAAGAGCGCGGTGAGCGCGGTCGTGCCGCCCCAGTCGTCGTTCTGCTGGACGACACGGCCTTGGGAATCGAAGAGCCGCAGCTGCGGGTCGGCGAGCGTGCCGGTCACACCGAAGGGCGCGAGGCCGGGGCCGATGCCGCGCACGAGCAGATCCTTCGCGACGCTGCCGGAAATCACGAAGCCGACGACGAGGACGTTGTCGCCGGAGCCGACTTGGGTGCGGACGGAGAGATTGGCGAGGCGCGCGGTGGCGGGGCCGGCGTCCGCATCGTAGGCTTCGACAAGGGCGACGCCGCTCGCGCCGACCGAGGTGACGTGGGCGGTGTAGTTGCCGGGCGCGAGCGGAATGAGCAACGCCGCGTCTTTCGAGGCGGCGGGCAGCGCGAAGGCGCCGGCCTGGGCAAACGCGGTGCTCAGCGACAAGAGGCCGCCCCAGTCGTCGTTTTCGGTGACGACGGCGCCATCGGCGTTGAACAGGCGGAGGCGCGGATCGGCGAGCGCACCGGTGACGCCGAAGTCGGCGAGCGTGGGGCCGATGCCGCGGAGCAGGAGTTGGCGCGCGCCGGTGCCGCGGAGGATGAAGCCGACGATGAGGGTCTGGTCGCCGCTGCCGGCGGAGCAGCGCACGGAGGCGTTGATGAGGCGCGAGGCGGTGGTGGGGACGGTCGTGACCGTGAGCGTGGCGGCGTTTGAGGTGGTCCTGCCCACACTGTTGGCGATAACCACGTCCCAACTGACAACCACGTCGTAACTGCCGGCATCGGCGGGCTGCGCGCTCGTGATCGTGAGCGTGGGGTTGGTGGCGCCGGCGATCGCGACGCCGGCTTTGCGCCATTGGTAGGTCGGCGAGGGCTCGCCCGTGACGACGACGGAAAAACTCACGGATGCGCCGACGTTGACCGATTGCGCGACAGGCTGGGTGGAGATCGTTGGCGGACTGGAGGCGGTAACGACGGTCAGGACGGCGGCCGACGAGGTGACGGAGCCGACGGTGTTGCGCACGACGACGTTGTAAGTGCCCGCGTTGGTTCGCTGGACGTTGGTGAGCGTGAGCGTGGCATTGGTCGCGCCGGCGAGGTCGGTGCCGTCTTTCCGCCATTGGTAGGTGGGTGCGGGCGTGCCGGTCGCGACGACGGAAAATGACGCCGCGCCGCCGTTGGCAACGGTCGTGCCGCTCGGCTGGCTGGAGATCGCAGGCGCCCCCGTGCCCGAGGTCACGGCCAGGGTGACCGCCGTGGAGGTCACGGAGCCGGCGCTGTTGGTGACCACGACATCGTAGGTGCCGGCGTGGTCGGTTTGAAGATTGGAGAGCAGGAGCGCGGCGTTGGTTGCGCCCGCAATCGCAGCGCTGTTCCTGCGCCATTGGTAGGTGGGGGTGGGTGTGCCGGAAGCGTTCACCGAAAACGTCGCGGTGCCGCCCGAGGTGGCGGCGACCGAAGCCGGTTGTTGCGTGATGACCGGGGGCGATTGCACGGGATTGACCGTGAGCGCGGCCGACGAGGACGTGACGCTCGCACCTCCGCCACTGACGACGACGTCATAAGCCGCCGTGTCGGCGGCAGACACCGTCGCCAGCGTGAGGGTTGACGAAGTCGCGCCGGAAAGGGCAACGCCATTCTTGCGCCATTGATAGGACAAGGGAGACGGCCCCGAGGCCGTGACGGAAAATGACGCCGATAAACCGGCCACCACCGAAAGGGAAACGGGCTGGGCCGTGATCGTGATGGCACTGGCGGGCAGGCTGAAGACCACATCGGGTGCGGCAACGTCAGTCGAAACGTTGGGCACCGACACCAAGCGATAAGTCGCACGGGATTTGATGCGTTGCTCGCCCGAGAGGCCGGCAGCGTAGGCGAGCGTCGTGATGAACTGAACGCTGCCGGACAGGGAGCCCGCGTCGGTGTAGGCCCAGCCGAGCTGGCTGGTGTCGCCGGTCGACGGACGCACACCGGGCACGTTGGTGCCGGCGGTGCTCACGTAGCTCCACCCGCCTGGGAGATCCACGGTCCATCCGAGGCTGCTCAGGGCGCTCGCCGGCAGGGTCACGGTCAGCGTCAGAGTCACGGTGCCGCCGCCGACACTCAGGGAGGACGGCGACGGAACCGCCGTCGCCGTCTGGGCGGCGAGGCGGGGACCGCCGAGCAGCAGTGCGGCGAGTGCCAGCCAGATGAGACAATACCGGAGGCGGTCCGCCCGGCCGGCGGCCGGTCCTACAGCCTCGGAGTGCGTCAAAGCCGGGATGAATCGTTGCATGGTTTGCGAGGCAGGAACGGCAACCGGCGATGGAAGGCAAACCAAACGCCAACCGGCGCGCCTGACGGCGCGCCGGTGGGAAGAAACGAGACTCGGCGGGGGCCGAGGCATCGGGGGCTCAGGGAACCTCGTAGATTTCGACGAGGGCGACGCCGGTGGCGCCGTTCACGCCCGAGACCTGCGCGGTGTAGGCGCCGGGTTCGAGGCTGAGGAGCAGGGCGGCGTCGACGCTGCCGGGCGTGAGGGCGAAGGCCCCGACTTGCGACGCGGTGGACGCGATGGCGGCGGCGTCGGCGGAGGTGCTCCAGCCGGCGTTCGAGGTGACGACCTGCGTGCCCTTGAACAGCGTGAGCTGGGCGCGGGCGAGCGTGCCGGTGAGGCCGAACTGGGCCAGGCTCGGGCCGACGCCGCGGATGAGGACGCGTTTCGGCACGGCGCCGGAGATGTAGAAGCCGCCGATCAGGGTCGAGTCGAGCGTGCCGACTGAGGAGCGGCTCGAAATGTTGACGACGCGCTGGTTGTTCGGGATCGAGCCCACCGTGGCATCGTAAACTTCGACCAGGGAAACGCCCGTCGCGCTGTTCTGGCCGGTCACGATCGCCGTGTAATTGCCGGGATCGAGCGTGATGAGCATCGATGCGTCGCGGCTGGTGGCCGGAAGAGCGAACGCCCCGACGCGCGCGGCGGTGGCGGCGATCGCGGCGGCATTGGCTTCCGCGCTCCAGTCGGCGCCGGACCTGACGAGCGTCGAACCACGGTAGAGGTCGAGCTTGGCCGCGACGAGTGCGCCGTTGAGGCCAAACTGCGAGAGCGTCGGGCCGATGGCACGGACAAGGACGGATTTCGGCTGGGTGCCCGTGATGACGAAGCCGGCGATGAGCGCATCGCCGCCGGTGCCGGTCTGGCTGCGGGTGGAGATGTTGAGGAGTTTTTCGTTTTCGACCCGCGCGTCGTTGTTGGCCCCGAGGAACGTAACCGTGCTGCCGGTCGAGGTCGTGGCCGTGAGCGAGACGGTGGCCGTCTGGATCGAGCCGGAGATGCGGCCGGCGTTTTCGGTCTGCGTGACGGAGACCGCGCCGGCGGCGCTGACGGTGCCGGTGCCGGCATCGGCCGTGGTGCCGGTGGTCGTGATCACGAGGACGTTGCCCGCGGCGCCGACGATGGCGTAGCTGGCGGCGGAGCTGCCGGCGGCACCGGCCTGGTAGAAGCCGGCGAGCGAGGAGGTCGAGCCGCTGGCGGCCGCGGGTGCGGTGAACGAAAGGCCGAGGCCGGAAACCGATCCGCTCACGGCGCCGGAGGTCGAGTCGATCGAGCCGGAGATGATGTAGGTGGCATCGGCGGCGGCGATCGCGGGGCCGTCCGAGGTAGTCGCGGACGGCGTGGTGACGGTGACGGAGACCGAGAAGGCGCCGCCGGCACTGACGACGACGTCGCGGCTGACGAGGGCGATCTTCGACGCGCGGGCGTAGCCGAGGAAGACGCCGGTGCGGTCGCTGCGGACGTAGAGGGCGAAGGTGCCGCCGTTGCTGCCGAAGGAGCCGAAATACGAGCCGGTGATCGGTGCGCCGGTGACGCCGAGCACCGCGGCCGCGGAGGTGGTGCTGCCCGTGGTGTTGGTGACGACCACGGTGTAGCTGCCGGCGGAGGAGAGGCCGACGCCCGACAGCGTGAGGGAGGCACCGGTGGCGCCGGCGATGGGAGCACCGTCCTTGCGCCACTGGTAGGTGAGGCCGGTGCCGCCGGCCGTGACGGAGAGGGTCACATTGGCGCCGATGAGGGCCGACTGGCTCTGGGGTTGCGCCGTGATCGACGGGAGCGCGACGAGGGTGCTGACGGTGAGGACGGCGGCATTGCTGGTGACCGGCCCGAGCTGGTTGCTGACGACGACCGTGTAGGAGCCGGCGCTGGCGGTCGTCACGCTCGCGAGATCGAGCGAGCTGGAGGTGGCGCCGGCGATGTCGGTGCCGTCCTTCTTCCATTGATAGGTGGGCGCGGTGCCGGTGGCCGTCACGCTGAACGTGGCGGAGGCGCCGACGGCGACGGTCTGGCTCGAGGGCTGGCCGGTGATGGCGACCGGGAAGGGCGTGGTGATGCCACCGCCGCCGCCGGTCGGAGCCGTGACGGTGAGGACGAGGGTGACGGTGGGGCCGGAGCCGCTGGCGTTGGCGGCGGAGATCGTGAGGTTGAAGGTGCCGGCGATATTCGCGGTGCCGCTGATGACACCGGTGGTGGTGTTGACCGAGAGGCCGACGGGCAGGTTGCCGGCCGCGTAACTCGTGGGGGTGTTGGTCGCGGTGATCGAGTAGGTGAACGCGGAGCTGGCGACGGCGCCGGCCGTGGTCGCGCTGGTGATGATCGGCGGGTTGCCGATGGTGAGCGTGAGGGTCGTGACCGGGCCGGCGCCGAGGGAATTGTTGGCGCTCAGGCTGACGGAAGAGGTGCCGACCGCCGTGGGCGTGCCGCTGATCACGCCGGTGCTGGTGTTGACCGACAGGCCGGCGGGCAGGCCGGTGACGTTGTAGGTCGAGGGTGAGTTGCTGGCTTGGATGGTGTAGCTGAACGCCACGCCGACACCGCCGCTGGCCGTGGTCGCGCTCGTGATCGACGACACGGCGCCGACGGTGAGCGTGAGGTTCACGGACGCGCTGGTGCCGTTGTTGTTGGTCGCGGTGAGCGTGACCTGGTAAACACGGGCAACGGTCGGAGTGCCGCTGATCACACCGGTCGTCGAGTTGAGCGAGAGACCGAGGGGCAGGCCGGTGGCGGCGAAGGACAGCGGGGTGTTCGTCGCCACGATCGTGTAGGTGAAGGCGACGTTGGGGGTGCCGGTGGCGGTGGTCGCACTGGTGATCACCGGGACGGGGCCGGCGGGATTGACGGTGAGCGTGAGAGTGACGGCCGTGCCGGTGCCCGTGGCGTTGTTGGCCGAGAGCGACACCGTGGAGGTGCCGGCGGCGGTCGGCGTGCCGGTGATGGTCGGCGCCGTCGTGGTGCCGCCGACAGAAAGGCCGGCGGGCAGCGTCCCGATGTTGAAGCTCGTCGGGGTGTTACTGGCGGTCACCGAGTAGGTGAAGGCCTGCCCCACGGTCGCGGTCGCGGTGGTGGCGCTGGCGATCACGGGGGTGCCGGTGGCGGGGTTGACCAGCAGCGAATAGCTGAAGCTGTTGGTCGCGCCGCTGGCGGTGAGCGAGATCGTGCCGGTCGCGGTGCCCGCGGTGGTGGGCGTGCCGCTGATGAGGCCGGACGAGGTATTGATGGACACGCCGGACGGCAGGCCGGTGGCCGCGTAAACGGTGCCGGCCGCCGCGGCGGGATTCGTCGTGACCTGATAGGAGTAGCTCTGGCCGACTTGGGCGTTGGGCAGAGCGGTCTGGGCCGACGCGGCACTGACACCGAACGCGAGCCAAGCCACGCCGGCAATCAGCGAGCGCAGGAAGGGAGAAGCGAAGAGTTTCATGGAAGGGGGTGTTGAGTGTCGGTGGTTGATCAGGAGCCGGGGGCGACGAACTGGACGCTCGGCGCGATGTTGATGACCAGTGTGACCGGGGCGCCCTGGCCGTTGCTGTTGATGGCGCTGAGCACCACGTTGAAGGTGCCGGAGGCGGTCGGCGTGCCGCCGATCGCGCCCGTGGTGCTGTTGAACGTAAGGCCGGGAGGCAGACCGATCACGAGATACGAACTGACGGCGGGGGCGCCGGCGGGCACCGTGGCGGTCGCCTGGTAGCTGAAGGCGGCGCTGACGGTGCCGGGGGCCGTGCGGGTGCTGGTGATGACCGGGGTGTTGGCCGCCGGGTCGATCGCAATCGTGAGCAGGCCGGGGCCGCTCACGCCCGCGGAATTGCTGGCGCGGACGAGCAGCACGAGCAGGCCGGGCGCCGTGGGCGTGCCGGCGAGGGCGCCGTTCTGGCTGTTGACGCTCATCCAGGCCGGGGCGCCGATCGCCTCGTAGGAAGTCGGGTTGTTCGAGGCCGTGATCTGATAGGAGAAGGCCGTGCCGACGCGGGCGGCGGCGCTCGACGAACTCGTGATGACCGGCGCGGTGGGCGCGGGCTGCACGACGATGGTGAGGTCGCGGTAGGGTCCGCGGCCGGTGGCGTTGACGCCGTAGAGTGTCGCCACGAAGGTGCCCGAGGCGAGCGGCTGGCCTTCGATCAGGCCGGTGGACGGGTTGACCGCCAGGCCGGCCGGGAGGTTGACGGCGTCGAGCGAGTGCGTGGGCGGGAACGGCGCGGCCGGGAAGGCCGTCGCGCCCGGCATGATGATCGCGGTGATCTGGTAGCTGAAGCTGGCGCCGACGGTGGCGCCGGCCGTGGTCGGACTGGTGATCACCGGCACGCCGTCAGGCGGTGAGATATTAAGCACGAGAGCCTGCGGCAGGCTGACGCCGCCGGCGCCGGATGCGGTGAGTTGCACCGTGAAGATCCCGGACTCGGCGGGCTGGCCGCTGAGAATACCGGTGCTGGTGTTGAACACGAGACCGAGGGGCAGCCGCTGACGGGAGGCCTCCGCGGTGTCGGCCTCGATCAGGGCGAACGCCGTGATGGGCGTGGGCGCGGCGGTGGCGGGGTAGGTGAAGTTGACCCCGACCTTGCCGGTGGCGGCCGGGGCGCTGGTGATGGCGGGGGCGGCGGCGGCCGGCGCGAGGTTGAGCACGAGGGAGGCGGCGACGCCGGGGCCGGCGTTGTTGGCGGCGCGCAGCGTGACCGTGAACATGCCCGACACGGTGGGCGTGCCGCTGATCGCGCCGGAGGTGGTGTTGATGCTGAGACCGGCGGGCAGACTGAGCGCGACGTAGGAGGTCGGCGACTCGCTGGCCGTGACCTGGTAGGTGAACGCCACGCCTTGCTGGCCGTTGGCGGCGAGCGGGCTGGTGATC
Source organism: Verrucomicrobiota bacterium (assembly GCA_016235555.1). Classification (GTDB taxonomy): domain Bacteria; phylum Verrucomicrobiota; class Verrucomicrobiia; order Opitutales; family Opitutaceae; genus JACRKC01. Next base: position 6,731 of record JACRKC010000017.1, on the reverse strand, counting down.
ATCGGCGTGGCCGGCGGCGGCGCGATGGAGAGCGAGAGCGTCTTGGGGGCGCTGGTGCCGTCGTTGTTCGTGGCGGTGAGCTGGATCGAGAGCGCCGTGGTGGTGGCCTCGGACGGGATGCCCGAGAGCACGCCCGAGGTGGCGTTGAGTGTGAGCCAGGCGGGCAGCGGCGTCGCACCGAACGACGTGGGCGCGTTCGAGGCCGTGATGACGTATTGGAACGGCTGGCCAACCTGGCCGGCAGCCGTGCCGTTGGAGGTGACGACCGGCATGGTGAGGGCCGGGGCGATGCTGAAGAGAATCTCAACGCCGTAACCCTGGCCGGTGGCGTTGGTCGCCGCGATGGCCACGCGGGTCTGGCCGACAGCGGTCGGCGTGCCGGTGACGGCGCCGGTGGTGGCGTTGAGCGCGAGGCCGGCGGGGAGCGTGCCGCCGGTGACGGCGAAACCGGTGGGCGAGTTGGTGGCGGTGATCGCGACGCCGGTGAGGACATCGCCCACGCGACCGGAGATGACGGCGGCGCTGTTGATGACCGGGGCGTTGGCGGCCGGGACGATGGTGATGACGAGGGCGCGTTGCGGGCCGGTGCCGACCGTGTTGGTCGCACTGACCTGAACGGTGATCGTCGCCGGGGCGGTGGGAATGCCGGAGATGACGCCGGTGGCGGGATTCAGCGTGAGCGAGCCGGGCAGGCCGGTGGCCGCGTAGCTCGTGGCGGCCGGCGTGCCGCTCGAGGTGAGCGTGAAGCTGAAGTTCGAGCCGACGGTGCCGCTCGCGGTCGTGGCGCCCGTGATCGTTGGAGCCGAGGCAGGCGGGTTGAGCGTGAGGGTGAAGGCAACGGTGGTGGAGCCGCCGGCGTTGGTGGCGGTGACGTTGACGGTGAACGTGCCGGACACCGTGGGCGTGCCGGTGATGGCACCGGTGGTCGCGCTGATCGCGAGCCCCGTCGGAAGGCCGGTCGCGGTGAAGTTGGTGAACGGACCGTTGGCGAAGGCCGGGGTGAAGTTGAACGCGGTGCCCTGGACGCCGGCGAGAGTCGTGCTGCCGGTGAAGGCCGGGAGGTTGGGCGGCAGGTTGATCGTGATGACGACCGGGCTGGTGTTGCTGCCGGTGGCGTTGGTCGCGGTGACGGCGGCGCTGAAGGTGCCGGCCTGCGTGGGCGTGCCCGAGATGACGCCGGTGTTGCTCATCGTGAGACCCGGCGGGAGCCCGGTGGCGGTCATGGCCGTCGGGCTGTTGCTGGCCGTCACGGTGAACGCGGTGTAGGCGGTGCCGACTTGACCGGCAGGTGCGACCGCGACCGTGATGACTGGCGGCGGCGAGTTGACGGTGATGGCGAGCGGCTTGGTGTCGGCGGCCGTCGCGTTCGTCGCGGTGATTGTGAGGTTGGCGGTGCCGGTCGCGGTGGGCGTGCCCGAGATGAGACCGGTGTCGGCGTTAAGCGTGAGGCCGGCGGGGAGCGTGCCGGTCGCAACCGTGTAGGTGGCCGAGCTGGTGTTGGCCACGATCTGGAAAATAAACGTGCGGCCGGCCACCGCGGTGGCGGCGACGGGGCTGGTGATGCTGGGGGCGACCGGGTTGACGGTGAGCGTCGCGGCGTTGCTGGTGATGCTGCCACCCGGATTCGAGACGGCGACCGTGTAGGTGCCGCCGGCGTTGAACGGAGTGTTGTTCAGCGTGAACGTCGCGCCGGTGGCGCCGGGGACATTCAGGCCGTTGCGCATCCACTGATACGTGGGCGTCGGATCGCCGGTGGCGACGACGGTGAACGCGGCGGTCTGGCCGGCGATGACGGTCTGGCTGGCCGGCTGCGTCGTGATCGCGGGCGGCAGATAGACCAGGAACGAGACCGCCGAGCTGGTGACGCTGCCCGACGGGTTGGTGACGACGACGCGGTAGGTGCCGGCATCGGTGAGCGCGAGCGCGCCGAACGCGAGGGAAGCGGTGGTCTTGCCGGTGATGTCGGTGCCGCCCTTTTGCCACTGATAGGTGGGCGTGGGGCTGCCGGTGGCGACCACGTTCAGCGTGAGGGCGGCGCCGACGAGGTAGGAGGCGTTGGCCGTCGGCTGGGTGGTGATCGTGGGAGCGCGATCGACGCGGAGCGTGAAGGTCGAGTTGGCCGTGGCGCCGACCGAATCGGTGACCGTGACGGTGTGCACGGTGTCGTTGGTGGTGACGGTGGGCGTGCCGCTGATGGCGCCGGTGGCTGGCGCGATGACGAGGCCGGCGGGCAACGCAGGGGCGATCGTGTAAACGAACGGCGAAGTGCCGCCGGTAATCGTGACCGGCGTGAAGGCGGTCGCGGCGGTGCTGACGAGGACGACCTTGGTGGCGATCGCGGTCGTCGCGACGAGCGGCGGGTTGATCGTGAGGTTAAGGGTCTGGGTGATCATGGCGCCGGCCGCGTCGCTGGCGATGATGGTGTAATCAGCGGCGGCCGTCGCGGTGGTGGGCGTGCCGGTAATCGCACCGGTCGCAGGATTGAGCGTGAGACCGGCCGGGAGCGCGAGCGCCGGCGGGGGAGGCTGGGACCAGTTGATCGGCGCGGTGCCGCCGGTGACCGGCAGCGGGGTAAAGGCGACGGCTGCGGTGCTGGCCGTGAGGGCCTTGGTCGCGATGGTGCCGGCGGCGGGAGCGAGCGCGGCGTTGACCGTAAGGTTGTGGACCTTGCTCGTGGTGGCCCCGGCGTTGTCGGTGATCGTGACGGTGTAGTTCGTGGCGGCGACCGCGGCGGTGGGTGTGCCGGAGATTTCACCCGAGGTAGCGCTCAACGCGAGGCCGGCGGGCAGCGCGGGCGCGACGGTGAACGCATACGGCAGCGTGCCATCGGCACCGGTGACCGGCGTGTAGGGCATGGCGAGCGTGTTGCGCGTGAGGCCTTTCGTCGCGACGACGAGCGTGGAGACCAGCGCGGGATTGACCGTGAGGCTGAAGGTCGCGGAGGCGGTGGCGTTTGAATTGTCTTTGACGGTGATCGTGAAGGTTGCCGGCGCGGACTGCGCGGCGGGCGTGCCGGTGATCGCGCCGGTGGCCGTATTGAGCGTCAGCGCCGACGGCAGCGCCGGATTGACCGAATAAACATAACCCGCCTCGGTTCCACCCGCGGCGACCACCGGAATGAAGGAAACCGCTGGCGCGGTTGCCGTCAGAATCCTGGCCGCGATCGCCTGCGTGGCCGTCAACGGACCGAACACCTTCAAGCTGAAGGTGGCGGTCTTCGTCGCGCCGACGGCGTCGGTCACCGTGACGGTCATGGTGGTCGGTCCAAACGCCGCGTCGGGCGTGCCGGAAATGGCACCCGTCGAGGTGCTGAAGGCGAGGCTGGCCGGCACCGCCGGCGAAATTGCAAAAGCATAGGGGGCCGTGCCACCGCTCGCGGCGACGGGAACAAACGCGGGACTAACCGCAGTGTTGGCGGTGAGGCTCGGGATCGTCCCGGCGGCCGTGGCGACGAGTGCGGGATTGATCGTGAGCGCGAGAACTTGGGTGACAGTGGCACCAGCGGCGTCCGTGCCGGTGATCGTGAAGTTGGCCGTGGTGAGCGCGGCGGCGGGCGTGCCGGTGATGGTGCCGGTGGCACCGTCCAACGCAAGGCCGGTCGGCAGCGCAGGGGCGACCGTGTAGGCATACGGCGTGGTGCCGCCAGTCAGGGTAAGCGGCGTGAAACTCGCGGCGGCGGCTCCGGCGGTGAGCACGCGGCTCGCGACCGTGCTCGCCGCGGTCGGCGCGACGTTGACGGTGAGGCTGAACGTGTTGGTCGACTGGGCTCCTTTGCTGTCCGTAATCGTGACGGTGTGAGTCGTCGCGGTCGCAGCCACGGTGGGGGTTCCCGCGATGGCGCCCGTCCCCGCAGTGAGTGAAAGCCCGGTTGGCAGGGCCGGAGCGATCGTGAAGGTGAAGGGTGAAGTGCCGCCCGTGGCCGTCACCGGGATAAACGACGCGACGGCCGCGCCCACGCTGGCGGTCTTCGTCGCAACCGCCTTGTTGGCGACGAGCGCCGGATTGATGGTCAGGCTGAAGGTATTGCTCGCGGTGGCGTTGACCGAGTCGGTGACGGTGACGGTATAAGTCGTGGCCGCGGCCGCAGCCGCGGGTGTGCCCGAAATGCTGCCAGCCGGCAGACCGGTCGGCAACGCGGTGGCCTGGAAGTTCAGCGCCGAGGGAAGAGCGGGCGAGATGGTGTAGGTGTAGGGCGGAGTGCCCCCACCCGCGACGACCGGGGCAAAAGCCGATGCGGCCCCGTTGCCCGCGGTCAAAACCGGATTGGCCGCGACGACGTTGGCCACCAGCGGGCCGTTCACGGTGAGATCAAACGTGCGCGAAGCGGTGGAACCCGCCGCATCCGTGACCGTGACGGTGAAGGTCGTGAGCGCGAGCGAAGTGGTCGGCGTGCCGCTGATGGCACCGGTGCCGGAATTGAGCGTCAGACCGGCGGGCAGAGTGGGAGCGATGGTGTAGACGAGGGGCGTGGCGCCATTCGCGCCGCTCACGGGCGTAAACGCGGCGACGGCCTGGCCTTGGTTGGCGACTTTGGCGGCGACGTCCTGCGTGGCGGTGACCGCGCTGAATACGCCGAGGCTGAGAGTCTTGGTGGTCGTGGCGCCCGCGTTGTCCGTCGCGGTGATGACGTAGTCCGCCTGTGCGAAGGTGGCGGTGGGCGTGCCCGCGATCGAGCCGTCGGATACACTCAAATTCAGGCCGGCCGGCAGCGCCGGATTGACCGCGAAGGTGATGGCCGGGGTGCCGCCGGTGGTCGTGACGGGCGTGAAGGGAGCGACCGTGGTGTTGACGGTGACTTTCTTGGTGGGGACGGCGAGGGTTGAAGCAAGCGCCGCGTTAACCGTGAGGGAGAAGGTGTTCGAAGCTGCGGGCGAGGATGCGCTGTCGGTGATCGTCACCGTGTAAGTCGTGGTCGTTGACGTGGCGGTGGGTGTGCCGGTGATCGCGCCGGTGGAGGGGCTGAGCGTGAGGCCGGCGGGAAGAGCGGGACTGACGGCAAAGGCATAGGGAGTGGCTCCGTTGAGTCCGGTCACGGGGGTGAACGATACAGCCGCAGTGCCGGACGTGAGGCCCTTGGTTGGTATGGCTTGGACAGCGGTGAGAACGGGAGCGAAAACCAGATTCGTAAAGTTCAGGGTTAATAGTGCCGTGGTGGTCGAGGGCGTCACACTCTTATCCGTGACCTTATACTGAACGGCGCCACTTATGGTCTGATTGCCGGTCAGGTCCTTCGGGTAGTTCAGTTTGGCGGTAAACTGAATCGTGCTTGAATTTGGTGGAGTAATGTAGGCAAACCCCAAGGTGTCAGTGCTGCCTGGATCTGGAGCGATTGTCGGGGCATTCGCGCCACCAACGTCTGCACCACCCGCGCCATTGTCGGCCATACTCCAGCCTGCAGGCAGGTTCAGATTCACACCGAAGGTCGCCAAGGACTGTCCGGTGGTCAGATTTGGCGTGAAACCCGGCACAAACGTGATCGTAAGCGTCACCGAGCCGCCAGCGGCCGAGTAGGTCGCGGCGGGCGCGGTTAGCGTGGCCGTCTGGGCGATGGCGGCACCGGCGGTGCAAAGGGCCACGAACAACGCGGCGATTCTGCGAATGAAGCGATTCGGATTCATGGTGGAGAAAGACGGAGTGACGATGGGATGGCGCGGTGCGCCCGGAGGGAGGAAAAACGGCACCATACGAGGATGGGGGCCGAGGCTGGATTCTTACGCCCCGTGCCACGCACAAAAGGGTGGCGGTCCGGGCGGGCGGCGGTTGGAGTGTAGTTTCAAAGCGGACACGGAGCCGGGCGTCCCGATACGATCAGGGGGTGACGCTGACGGCGACCGGGGATGCTTCCACGGTCTGTTGCTTGCCCGCGGCGCGGAGCAGGACCCTGGCCTTGAGGACCGAGTCACCCGCCTTGCCGGTCGCTTTCACGGTGAAGCGAAAGTGCGCCACGCCGGCCGGCGATTCCGTGAAGGCCCACTCGATCGTGCCGGTGGCGCCGGCCTGCGGCGTGATGGCCGGGACATCGGGTCCGGTGGTCGAAACATAGGACCAGCCGGCGGGAAGCGTGACCGACCAACCCATCGCGCTCGGCGTGCCTTCGTAGGTGGCCGAGGCCGTGAGCGTGAGTTCGGCACCGGAAGCGACCGCGGATTTGTCCGCCACCAAGGAGGCGGACTGACCAAACCCGATCGAAGCAGTCAGGAGGGAAGCAGCCAATACGAGCAGTTGTCTTGCGTTCATGGGGACTGTGGTTGAGGTGAGTCGAAAACTAGGGCGAGAACGAGCGGCGGACCACTTTCAGATGCGGGGACCGGCGCGGAAAACCAAGCGCCGGCATGACTGGGAAGGTATCGCTGACGTAGCCCCTTCCGGGGCGAGGCTGGGACGCAACGGAGTATCGCCATCCGGCAACAGGCCGTCAATGCGTGTTTTCGGGAATTATTCCCGATGCCGGCACCGGGCACCATCGAAACACTCCGACAGCGGGCCGACACCACTCCACGCGCTTCCGCCGGCCGACGGAAGCCGCCAGCCCGGGAACCCGGGCGTTCGGCGCAAGCGCAGGTTGAATGCGGCATATGATGTTTCTTGTTACGGCCCGGGGGCGAAGCCGTCTTCGGTGCCGGACTGGACGTGATACTGGCCGGTGCGCACGGTGCCGGCCCGGTGGTTGTAGAGCTCGATCACGCGCAGCAGCTCGGCGAGGTTGATGCGTCCATCGCGCGGCGTGCCGG
>JACRKC010000015.1 GCA_016235555.1 Verrucomicrobiota bacterium | reverse complement strand
GCTTTTGGTGGGAGGGGCTCTACGCCCCGACGAGTCGCGGGGTGAACCCACGCCCACCTTCAAACCAGCGCGTTGGGGGCAACGCGCTCCACCGCTGCACGTCGCCGTTACGCATAAACGCACGTTCAACTGCACGATTCCAGCTGAGGCGGGACGCCTCAGCCACGACTGCCGCGGCCAGGGAGCGGTGCAACCCGCGCGGGGAGTCCGCCGCGCCCCTACTTCACCGGGATGATCTCGATCGCGTTGATCTCCGGATTTTCGACCTTCGGCGTAAACGCGATGTCGAGCTGCCCGTCCTTGATTTCGACCTCGACGGTCTCGACGTAGGCGCGATTGGCCCCGCCCGTGGTCGCGAAGATGTCGAAGTCTTTGAATTCCTTTCCTTCGACCTGGTAAGAAAACACGCGCTCGCCCTTGCCCGTGATGCCCTCGAACGTCTCGGCGAAGTGGAGCTTCACCGTGTAGCGGCCGTTCGGCAGCTTCCACGTGAACGAGGTCATCGAGTAGTGCTCCGTGCGGTAGAGCGACGGCGTCCTGGTGTTGGCGATGGCGAGATTGTCCTCGCGCCCGACGACGTCACCGCCACTGAACCCCGAGTCCGCCTGCCACACGACGCCAGCCTCGTCGGTGTGCGGCTTGGACAGGCCCGCCTTGATGCGGATCGCCTTGTCGCCGGCCTGGTCGGCGGCCGGCAAGGGGACGATGGCCAAGCTCGCGACCGCGACGGCCGGAAAGAGAAAAGCGCGGAGCATACAAGTGGGGAGCAGCTTCATGGTTGGGGGGGGATTTTCGACGGAGCGCAGGACAACGTCCGCCCACCTCCCGACTACGGGCGCACGCCGCCCCGCACCACTCCGGCGCTCGTCGAACAATAGGGCGAAACCACGGCGACGCCGGAGAAATGCCCTGCAACCGCCGCCGCACGCCGCCGTCGTTAGCGGTGTCGTTTTTCGTCATGCACCTACCCCGCCTCGTCCTCGGCGCCGCGCTGGCGCTCGTGTCGTCTCCCGGTTTCGCGGCCCTGCCGCTCGACCAGCGTCCGGCCAAGCCCGACGAGTGGGGCTACCGGCCGGCCGATGGCGCGAGCGTGCCGCTCAACCCGCCCACGTTTACGTGGATCGCCCCCGCCAACGCCGTGACCTACGCCGTGCAGTTTTCGACCAGCCGCGAATTTCCCGCCGCCAGCACGACCACGGTCGAGGGCGTCGCGTGGCCCACCTACACGCATGATCGCGCGATCGCGTCCGGCACGTGGTTCTGGCGCTACCGCATGGCGGACAAAACCGGCGCGGCCTCCGAGTGGAGCGTCGTGCGCGCGGTCGTCGTGCCCGCCAGCGCCGCCGTGCTGCCGATGCCCACGCTCGCCCAGCAACGCGCCAAGGTGCCGCAGCAACACCCGCGGTTGTTCATGCGCCCCGACGATGTGCCGCGGTTGCGCGAGCTCGCCCAAGGCCGCGAGGCGAAGGCCTTCGCCGCGCTGAAAAAAGCGGCCGATGACTACATCAAGGCCGGTCCCACGCCCGAGCCCGAACACAAAGGCTCCGCCCGCGAAAAGGAAAACGCCGAGCTGGTGAAATATTGGTGGCCCAACCGCGAACAGACCGAGAAAGCCTGCAACGAAGCCGAGACGATCGCGTTCGTCTACCTGCTCACCGGCGACAAGCACTACGGCGAGGCCGCGCGCCGCTGGGTGCTGCACCTCGCGGCGTGGGACCCGAAGGGCAACACCAACTTCACGCTCAACTGCGAGGCCGGCAAACCCCTGCTCTACCGCCCGGCCCGCGCCTACGATTGGGCGTGGGACATGTTCACCGCCGAGGACCGCACGAAGATCCAGACGACCTTCCGCGCCCGCGTGATCGAAGCGTGGAACAGCGGCGAGGTGCAGCGCGGCGTGGGCCATCTCCAGCGTCCCTACAACAGCCACGGCAACCGCGTGTGGCACAAGGTCGCCGAGGCCGGCATCGCGTGGCTCGACGAAATCCCCGAAGCACCGCAGTGGCTCGACTACGCGGTGAACAAGTTTTTCGCCTGCTATCCCGTCTGGTCCGACGACGACGGCGGCTGGCACGAGGGCGTGAGCTACTGGAGCGGCTACCAGAACAAAACCGTCTGGTGGCTCCAGATCGCGAAATCCGCGCTCGGGATCGACGGCCTCAAAAAACCATTCTTCGCCCAGGTCGGCGATTATCCGCTCTATCTCGCCCCCCCGCACTCGCCCAACGCCGGCTTCGGCGATCTCTCGTTCCGGCCGTTCACTCCGCCGAGTTTCATGGAGTATCACCTGCGGGCGCGCAGCACGAGCGGTGACGGCGGCCGCGCCGCGATCTGGCGCTGGTGGACCCAGGCCGGCGGCATGAGAGAAAACGGCGGCGTGCTCGGCTTCCTCTACCGTGCCAATCTCCCGCCGCTCCCCACCGGCCAGCCGCCGACCGCCATCCCCCAGTCGAAGGTCTTCCACGGCATCGGCATCGCGAGTCTGCACACCACCCTGCTCGACAGCCGCGACGACGTGCACTTCGCGATGAAGTCGAGTCCGTTCGGCACGCAGAGCCACGGGCACAATTCGCAAAACGGTTTTCTGCTGAACGCCTACGGCGACGCCCTGCTCGTCGCCTGCGCCTATCGCGATCTCCACGGCAGCAAGTTCCACTATCAATGGGTCCACAGCACCCGCTCGCAAAACGGCGTGCTCGTCGATGGCGAGGGCCAGGTGCCCCATTCCGTGAGTTCCACCGGCCGCATCGTGCGCGAGGAGTTCACCCCCGGCTACGACTACGTCGCCGGCGACGCCACGCCCGCTTACGGCAAAAGACTCGAACGCGCGCTGCGCCACGCCGTGTTCGTCAAGGGCCCGCAGCCGTTCATCGTGCTCTACGACGAACTCGTCGCCCCGCAGCCGGCGAAGTTCCAGTTCATGCTCCATGCGCTGAGCGCCTTTTCCATCGACGAGAAAAACGCCCGCCTGCACGTGCGGCAGCCCAAAGCGGAACTCGACGTCGGCTACCTCTCACCCGTGCCGCTCGCCTTCGCCCAGACCGACGGTTTCAAGCCCGCGCCGACGAAGGAATTTCCCAACCAGTGGCACGCCGAGACCGGCACGACCGAACCGCGCCGCGCCCTCGGCATGGTCACCATCTTGGTGCCGTCCCGCGCCGGTGCCGCGCCTGTCTGGACCGCGAAGCGCAGCGACGAGGCCAACGCCACAACGATCGATGTCACCATCGGCGGCCAGCGTCGCACGATCCGCTTTCCCGCGCCGGGCCGCGACGAGCCGGCGAATGTATCGCTGTAGCGGCGGTCTATGACCGCCGAGGCCTGCGGAATTGTCGTTCGACGGCGGTCATAGACCGCCGCTACATTCGCCGTTCGATGTCGCGCCCCCTGCCTGTCTTCTTCGCCGCCGCCTTCGCGCTCGCGTGCTCCGCCACCGCCGCCGAACCGCTGCACGACTGGTCCGAATGGGAAAAATACCGGGCCACGGTCCAGCACCCGAGCGGCGCCACGAAACCCGCCGACGTCGTCCGCGCCCGGGCCAACCTCGCCCGCTACCCATGGGCGAAGTCGTATGCGACGTCAGTCGAGCGCGCCGCCCAGCGCGCCTTGCCCAGGATCACGCCGGAGTTTCTCGCGACGATGGTCCCGGACACGACGCCCGGCGACCCGAAGTTCACGCCCTGCCCCGCGTGTCGCGACCAAGGCAAACCCGTCCACCCGCACGGCCTGTGGACGTGGCGCGAGACCGCGCCCGACCAACTCGTCTGCGACCAATGCCAGACGGTGTTTCCCAACGCCCGCTACCCGGAGTCGATCGAGTTGCACGCCACCTGGCGGCACCCGCAGACGTTCACCTTTTACGGCGGCGAGCCGTTTGTGATCTTCGGTTACCGCACGGGGCGCCCCAGTTTCACGGCCAACATCCGCGCCCGCAAAGTCAGCCACGTCGCCTCGCTCGCGAGCACGTTTGCCGAGGCGCACTTGCTCACCGGCAACGCCGACTTCGCCCGCGCCACGCGCGATATCCTGCAGCGCCTCGCCGCCGCCTATCCGGGCTGGCTCGTGCATGTCGGCTACGGCGAATACGCCGACCTGGACCCGCGCGTCGCCGCGCTCGCGATCAACAAACTGCCCGTCGACGAACTCTGCCCGCCGCCCAACCAGCCCGACCGGCGGCTGCACACGGGCTACTGGTCGGCCGGCCGCGCCTCGGGCGTCGGCCAGGAATCGGGCTTCGTCCGCCGCGTGACCGAGGCCTACGACTTCACCTGCACCGCAAAAAACGCCGATGGCACGCCCGTCTACACCGACGCCCAGCGCCGCCTCATCGAACGCGACCTCCTGCTCGAGAGCACGGTGCTCCTCGTCGCCGACAAACAGATCAACAACAAGTCCGTCGGCAACCGCACCGCCGCCGCCCTCGTCGGCCTCGCCGTCGGCCACCCCGGCCTCGTGCGTTTCGGTTGGGACGGATTTCAGGAGACGATCAACGGCTGGTTCCTCCCCGACGGCACCACGTCCGAATCGCCCGCCTACGCGATGATGACGCTGCATAACATCTGGGACATGCCGCAGGCGTTGCGCGGCTACACCGAGCCCGCGGGCTATGTCGGCCCCGATGGCCAGCGCCGCGTCGCCACCGATCTCTACCACGGCACCGCCTACGAACGCGTCTGGGAGAATTGCGTCAACGGCCTGCACGGCGACCTCACCTATCCCGCGTATGCCGACTCGTATCGCACGACCACGCTCGGCGCGCAGTTCGCCGAACTCCTCGCCGCCAACTATCCGGAACGACCGCAGTATCTCACGCTGCTCAAGGAAATTTGCGGCCCCGATCTCACCCGTGGCCAGGCGAGCACCGCGCTCTACTATCGCGAACCCGGACTGGAGCAGCGCACCTCGCCCCCGTTTTCACTGTCCGATTTCTGCCCGCCCGAACTGCGCATCGGCCACCTGCGCTCCGGCGCAGACGGACGCGAAAGCCTGTTGCTGCTGAGCGCCAGCCACTGGGGCGGCCATCACCACAACGACAGTCTGAATCTCTCCTACTGGCGCGAGGGGCACGAAGTTCTGAGCGACCTCGGCTACCTCTGGGACCACCCCAAGAAGCACCAGCTCGGCCGCACCGTCGCTCACAACACCGTCGTGCTCGACGAGCGCGACCAGCGCACGCGCGAGCGCGAGGGCACCGTGCATTTCTTCCGCACCTCGCCCCACGTGAAGGTCATGGCCGCCTCATCGCGCGCCTACGCCGAGGTCTCGCTCTACCATCGCACCTCGGCGGTCATCGACCACGGCGGCGGCCGCACCTACGTCGTGGACTGCTTTCGCGTGCAGGGCGGGCGCACGCAGGACTTCGTTTACCACGCCTCGGCCTCAAGCATCACCCTCGCCGACACCACGGCGGAGCCCGCGGCCGCCAAACTCTACGACTTCTCCAACATCCGCGCACTCACCGCCGCCCCCGTCTGGCGCGCGACGTGGCCGGCCGGCCCGAAACTCACCGCCGTCGCGTGGAACGTCGGCCAGCCGGGTGAACACGCCTTCGTCGCCGATGGCTGGGGCCAGCGCGATTGGAAAAACTCCGACCTCGGCGCCACGCTCCCCTACGTCGTCCGTCGCACGACGGGTGAAAGTCCGAAGGTATTCTGGAGTGTCTTCGCCGCCCACGCCGGCGAGGTCCCGTTTGTCCAGCGCGTCGCACTCCGCCCCGACGGCACGCTCGAAATCACCACCGCGCTCGGCACCGACCTCGTCGCCGCCGATCCCGCGAGGGCAAATCTCGCCGTGCCCGGCGCCACCGCGCTTGTGGCCCCCTTCGCGGTCGCTTCGGTGCAAGCCGGCCGCAGCGCGTGGACGTTTGTGGCCGGACCATAGAGGAGCAGCGCCAGCCAAACGAGTTTCGCGCGATCACGCCGACGAGTGCCTCCGAAGTAGTGCGGTGCTTCAGCCCGCACTCGATCGAGGAAGATGGTTCGGAGTGCGGGCTGAAGCACCGCACTACTATCCAAGAAGTCTCCGATCAGAGAAAATGCTCGGCGATCCTCCCGCTCCCGGTGGGCGCACGCGGCCGCGCTGAAAATTTCCGTCCCGCGCAAACATTCTGCTCGCGACCGCCGCACGGGCCGATAACAAGGCCGGCAGTGGCTCGCAGCATGCGGACACTCGACTACCCCAAACCCCAAGTCGCTCCTCTCGTCGCTGTGCTGGTCCTGGCGACCGCGGCACTGTCTGCCACCGAGCCGGCTCCGCTGGCGACCGCCGACGCCGCGCTGCTCGACGATCTAGAACACCGCGCCGTCCGGTTCTTCGTCGAGCACACCGACCTCGACACGGGCCTTACGCGCGACCGCGCACCGACCGACGGCACGCTCAGCCGCGCGCCGTCGAGCGTCGCTGCGACGGGCTTCGCGCTGACCGCTTGGTGCATCGCCGACGAGCGCGGCTGGGTTCGCCACGAGGAAGCCCGGCGCCGCGTGGTGCAAACACTCCGCTTCCTCGCCACCGAGCACGCGCACGAGCGCGGCTGGCTGTTTCATTTTGTCGACGCCGCCACCGGCCGGCGCGTGTGGGACTGCGAAGCCTCCACGATCGACACCGCGCTGTTCCTCCAAGGCGCCCTGACCGCACGCGAGCACTTCCGCGATGCCGCGATCTCCGCGCTCGTCGACCAGCTCTATGCGCGCATCGACTGGCGCTGGGCGCTCAACGGCGGCGCCACCCTCTCCCACGGCTGGCGGCCCGAAGCGGGCTTCCTCCGCAGCCGCTGGGACAGCTACTCGGAGCTGATGGGCCTTTACCTGCTCGGCATCGGCGCACCCGCCCACGCGCTCGCCCCCGCAGCGTGGGACGCCTGGCGCCGCGAGCCACTCATCACTGCGGGCGGGCAGACCTTCATCCGCGGCGGCGCGCTTTTCACGCACCAGTATTCTCACGCGTGGTTCGACTTCCGCGACCGACGCGACCAACACGCCGACTATTGGGCCAACTCCGTCGCGGCGACACTGGCGCAACGCGAGCGAAGCGGGGAGTTGTCGTTGCGGTTTCCCCGGTGGTCGCGCGACCTCTGGGGCCTCACCGCCTCCGATAGCGCGCACGGCTACACCGGATGGGGCATGGCGGCGCTCACCGACGGCGACACCGACGGCACGCTCGTGCCGTGCGCCCCCGGCGGCTCCCTGCCCTTTGCGCCCCGCGAGTGCCTCGCCTCGCTCCGTCGCATGCGCGATGCCGGCGGCGAGAAAATCTGGGGCCGCTACGGTTTCGCCGACGCCTTCAACCCGCACACCGGCTGGGTCGGCTCAGATGTGATCGGCATCAATGTGGGCATCACGCTGCTCATGGCGGAAAACCTGCGCAACGGTTTCGTGTGGCGCACGTTCATGCGCGCGCCCGAAGTGCAACGCGCGATGCGCTTGGCGGGCTTCACGCCCTCCGCTCCCGCCACCCCGGCGCCGGTGCTCGCGGCGGCACTGCTCTCGTTGGACGACGATCAGTGAGACCGGCGCATCGCGACCACGATGCGTCGGAGTCTTTCCGGGCCGCCGCCCGCGCCCGCGTGCTTGCGCCCCGCGCACCGGCGCATTTGCTGCGAGCCATGTCTGCCTCGCGCTCCCGCCTCCGCTGCCTGGCCTGGCTGCTGGCGTTGCTCGGCGCGGCCGTCGCCGCAGCAGCGCCGGCGCAGATCATTTTCCTGCGCCACGCGGAAAAACCCGACAGCGGCATCGATCTCAGCGAAAAAGGCCGCGAGCGGGCGCAAGCGTTGGTCGCGCTTTTCACCCAGGATGCCCGCGCGCTGGAACACGGCCCGGCCGCCGTCATCTACGCGATGAAACAGGCCCGGCTCACCACATCCGCCCGCCCGATCCAGACCATCGAACCCACCGCCCGCGCCCTCGGCCTGACGGTCGACGCCCGCTTCACCCGCGACGAAGTGTCCGCCGTCGCCCGCGCGCTGCTGATGGACCCACGAGCCGACGGCAAAACCGTGATCGTCTGCTGGGAGCACGACGCCATCCCCAAGATCCTCGCAGCCCTCGGCTGGCGCAAAGGCCCCGACCAGTGGCCCGGCAAATCCTACGACCGGCTGTGGGTGCTCGATTTTGCCGGCGGCCGGCCGGCGCGCTTTCGCGATCTGCCGCAGCGACTCCTGCCCGGCGACAAGAAGAAGTGAACCGCCGCCGCGTCTGGCGGTCCATGCCGCCGGGTGTGACTCAAACCGAGGTCAGTGATTTGTAGCGGCGGTCTATGACCGCCGAACGAATGCACTTGGCGCAACGACGGCGGTCATAGACCGCCGCCACCACCGAGGCATTCGAGAACTGACCTAAGTTTGAGTTACACCCCATGCCGCCGACCGGCCGTTTCTGGTGTTGCCACCCGATATGTGCCCCGGGAGGCTCCGCCTTTTCATCGCCAAAACTCCTCTGATCAATCAACCAACCCGTCACCATGACCAAGAAACTCGTGGGCGCACTCGCCCTTTTCTCCTCCCTTGCCCTCGCCGCCGTGGGTGCCGACACCAAGAAAGCGGCACCCGCACCGGCCCCCGCCGCCGCGCCGAAACAGCAAAAGCTCATCCGCGTGAGCACGCTCAACACGGTCGAGGCCAACCAGCAGTTCCAAGCCAACGTCCAGTTGGTCCAGACCCAGCGCCAGCAGGCGATCGAACTCAACGCCCGGCTCGAAAAGGAAGCCGACCCGGCGAAGAAGAAGGAACTGAAAGCGCAGCTTGATGCCTTGATGGCCAAGCTGAACGAGAACCATCAACTCATGGTCAGGACTTACGGTTTTTCGCTCGAGCGCAACTACACGATCGTGCCCGAAGTCTCGCACGTGTACATGTTCGTGTCGGACGAAGAGGCCGCGAAATTCGAGAAGGAGCAGAAGGAACTCGCCGCCAAGGCCGAGAAAGAAGCCGCCGCGAAGAAAAAGAAGTAACCCGACGACCGCTCCGCCTTTCCCCCGCCCGCCGCCTTGTGCGACGGGCGTTTTTATTTCCGGCCTGCGCCGCCGCCGGCGAGGCGGCGCCGCGCCTTCGCCAAAATCCGCGCAATGCCCGCACTCGCCATCGCCCGGACTTCGGGCACGCTGGCCGTCGCTGCCGGTGTATTCCGCCTCACGGCCGCACCGGTTGGTGTTATCCTTCGCCTGCCATGAATACCTCCCGTGCCTCCACCCTTCCCCGCCGCGATTTTCTCACCGCGCTCGGCGGCCTCGGCGCCTTCGGGCTCCTCTCCTCCCCGCTTCGCGCCGCAGATTCCGCGCCCGCCTCGCGCCCGGGCCGCCTGCGCCAGGGCCTCTGCCGCGGCGTCTTCCGCGGCGTGAAGCTCACTGACGATGAGATGTGCCGCGAAGCTGCGCGCCTCGGTGCCGTCGGCATCGATCTCGTCGGGCCGGAGATGTTTCCCACGCTGAAAAAATATGGCCTCGTCCCCACGATGGTGCCCGGTGGCAGCGGCATCAAAGCCGGCATCAACGACCCCAAGCTCCATGCCGACATCGACGTGAAGATGCGCGCCGCCATCAAGGTTGCGGCCGCCGCCGGCGCCCCGAACGTGATCGTGCTCGCGGGCGACCGCGGCTCGTTCACCGACGCCCGGAGCATGGACCACTGCGCGGTGTTCCTCAGCGGCATCAAGCAACTCGCCGAGGACTCCGGCGTCACGCTCTGCATCGAGCTGCTCAACAGCAAGGTCAACCACCCCGGCTATGTCTGCGATCACACCGCGTGGGGCGTCGAGCTCTGCAAACGCGTCAACTCGCCGCGGGTGAAGCTGCTCTACGACATCTACCACATGCAGATCATGGAGGGTGACGTCATCCGCACCATCCAGCAAAACATCGCCTGGATCGGCCACTTTCACACCGCCGGCAACCCCGGCCGGCACGAGTTCGACGAGACGCAGGAGATCTATTACCCGGCTGTCTGCAAGGCCATCGCCGACCTCGGCTACAAGGGCATCCTCTCGCACGAATACACGCCGACGAAGGACGCGCTGCCCACGCTCGCGAAGATGATGAAACTGTGCGAGGTCTGACGCGTGGCGCCGTAGGAGCGGCGGTTTCCAACCGCCGGATTTAGGGCTGCGGCGCTTGAAAAGCGCCGTTCCCGCTACATCGGTGCGACACCGGGCCGGACTCGTGCATTTGAAGGTGGTTTCGCCGGCGAAAAGATCGGATCGAGGTGGAGCGCGTTGCCCCCAACGCGCTTTTTGTGGGAGGGGCTTTACGCCCCGACGAGTCGCGGAATGAACCCGCTCCCACCTTCACACCAGCGCGTTGAGGGCAACGCGCTCCACCTCGCAATGTTCCGGCTGAGAGGGCGTCGAAAAAGGCCTGTCATTCTGAGCGCAGCGAAGAATCCAGTTGGATCTCCGCAACATTCTCCGAGGCGCGGAATCCCTGCTGGATTCTTCGCTCCGCCCAGAGTGACAAACCGGTGAATCCTTTCTCGGCACCCTCTGAGATACGCGGCGGCGCGGCGCCAGCGCGCGCTTGCCGCCCGTTGGTCCGTCCTTCATCCCCTCGGCGTGGCTCCAACTCCGGATCCGGTTTCGGTCTCGACCAGCTTCGCCGATGCGTTGCGGACCGGCCGGACCGTCGGCTACGTCATCGCAGCCACGCCGCTACGCTTCGCCTGCCTCGCCAGCGACATGGCGACCTCCTTCGCCGAAATCGGCGAAGAAAACTGCGGCCACATTTTTGCCACGCGGGGTGATGCCCGCCGGCAGCTGCACCGGATTCCGGCCCGCGACCGGCTCGGCTGGATTCACGTGGTGCGCAAGGTTTCCTATTTTGGCGGGGGCGAGCCACCGCATGGTCCGCGGCTCGATGTTCGCGGACATCCGTTCGCACTCCGCATCCATGTCGTCGACCGAGCGGGCAAAATCAGCCCCTGGCCGCACGGCGGTCGCTTCGGCTGGATCAGCGCGTCGAAGACGGCCGGCCACCCTTCACCCGTCACCGGCGCACCCCACG
The DNA here is from genome assembly GCA_016235555.1 of Verrucomicrobiota bacterium. GTDB lineage: Bacteria > Verrucomicrobiota > Verrucomicrobiia > Opitutales > Opitutaceae > JACRKC01. Next base: position 43,836 of record JACRKC010000015.1, on the reverse strand, counting down.
CACCCCAGTCCCGCATGCGTCGCATCTTCCGATGACCGCGCCCGGGCGACTCACGGCGCCTCGCGCTTCCCTGCCCGCAGCTGCGCGATTTCGCCGCGCAAAGCCCGCAGTTCCGCGAGCACCTTCTCATCCTCCTCGTCCTCGCGCTGTCCGAGGAACAGTGACGCCACCAAGCCGCTGAGCACGCTGACCAGGCCCACGCCCGAAACCATGAGCGCCATCGCCACCAGCCGGCCCTCGAGGGTCACCGGGTAGAAGTCGCCGTAGCCCACCGTCGTCACCGTCGTGACGCTCCACCAGATCGCATCGCCGGCCGTCTTGATATTCGAATCAGGATGCTTCTCCACCACCAGCACCGCCATCGAGGCAAACACGATGAGCAGGAACGCCGAGGTGCCGACCGAAACCAGCCCGCCTTTTTCCCGGCTCGAAAAGAACGTCTCAAACAGGCGCTGCAGCGAGCGCACACCGCGCAGCAACCGCAGGATTTGCAGCACCCGGATGAACCGGCCGTAGCGCAGCCAGGCGACGTTTGGCACGCACGCGAGCAGATCGATCCAGCCGAACTTCATGAAGGCGGCTTTCGACTCCGCGGCCCGGAACCGCCGCACGAAATCCACGAAAAAGGCCCCGCAGGCGAACCAGTCGACCCACTGGACGATCCGCGACACCTCGCGCGGGAGCAGCATGAGCGTATCGGCCGCGATCGCACCCAGGGTGGCGATCGACAGCAGGAGCACGAAGAACTGAAACGCACCGAGCGCCGCCGGCGCCGGGATTCGGGGAGTTGGAGCATCCATGGCGGGAAACAGTTGGCGGGAGAAGACGTCACCGCCGTGCCGTGGAAACTGCCACGTGTCCGGCCCGCACGCGACCTCCGAATGCGGCCCGGCTGCGCGCTCACTCACCCGCACCCGCCGGATCGCGGCGCGGCTCCGGCCGCCCGCCGCCAGGCCCACCCGGCGCGCCGCACCGGACACCAGCGCCCGTCCCCTCGTTCGTAGACCCTCCGTGATCGGCGTGCCTCTTCCGGACTTTCCGGGAGTAACGCGCGCGCCGCCCAGAGGGTCACGGCAGCTCGTAGACCTCAAGCACCGTCTCGCCCACCGCCTGGCTCATGCTGCGCACCACCACCGTGTAGCTGTTGCCCGCGGTCAACGTCGTGACCACCGCGGCATCCCGGCTGCCGGGCGGAAGCTGGATCGCGCCGGCCTCGGCGAAGGCGGGCTCGAGGGCCGCATCCCAGTCGTCATTGGACGCGATCCGGACCACCCCGCGTTCGTAAACTTAGAGCGCCGGATCGGGCAGCGCGTTGGTCACGCCGAAAGCCGCCAGCTGCGGGCCCAATGCCCGGATGAGCACGCGCTTGGGGCCGCCACCCGTCACACTGAAGCCGCCCATCAGTGCCTGCGCCCCCGGACCCGCGAGCGTGCGGACCGAGAGGTTGACCACTTTCGAGTGCATCTCCGGGTCGGCGTCATAGATCTCGACCAGCACGACGCCGCCGCCAAGTGAGGTGACGCGCGCCGTGCCCGGCCCGGCGGGCACCTTCGCCACCAAGGCCGCATCCATGCTTCCGGCCAACAGCGGAAACGCACCCGCCGCGGCAAACACCGCCGCATCGGCCGGCAGCCAGTTGTCGTTTTCGGCGGTTTGCACCGCACGGCCATCGAAGAGTTGCAGGCGCGGATCCTGGGCTGCGTCGGCCACACCGAAAAGCGTCAGCGACGGTCCCACCGCCCGGATGAGCAGCGGTTTCGGATACCGGCTCTTCAGCGAAAACCCGACCGTCAAATCACCCTGGCCTGGCGCGAGCATCGCGCGCACCGACAGATTGGAAAGATACGAAACCGGAGCCGGTGTCGGAGCGGGCGCCGGCGCTGGTGGAGGAGCTGGCGTCGGCCCGGGCGCAACCGGCGAAGTCGGCGTCGTGGGTGGCGCGACCGGGGCGGCTTGGACACTGAGCGTGACGGTGTTGCTCGTGGCCTCACCGAGGGAATTCGTCACCACCACGGAGTAGCGGCCTGCGTCGTTCGCCGTGGCTCCTGCGATCAGGTGGCTGACCGCGGTGGCCGCCGGCAGTGCCACGCCATCCTTGGCCCATTGATAGGTGAAGGGCGGCAGGCCCATGGCCGTGACACCCAGGGTCACAAATTCGCCGGCTTTCACTTCACCGCTCGCAGGCGTGATGCTCGCCTCGACGTTGGTGGGGGCGGTTTCCGGTGCGACAAAATCAATCTCCCATTTCGACACGCCGCGCACATAAAGCCGCGCGGTCTCACCCGCCCACCGGTCGGTCCCGCCGGACTCCAGCCCCATCACCTGCGGGTAATAGGATCCCGGATCGCCGATCTCGGCCCGGTCGAGCACCTTCCTTGGCTCGCTCCATGTCTCCGGCTTGGTGAGGTCGGCACAGAACGAAACATATACGCCCTCCTGGCCCCAACTTGGCACTCCCGCGGCACGGTTGAGCAGCATCACGTAGCAGTTGAGGTGGGTGTTCCAGTGGACGGACGGGCCCCAGAAGGCATCGGGATAGCGCGACGCCCACGCCTTGCGCACGGGAAAGATCGGCGTCACGCGTCCACCGCGGCCGGCTTCCTGCCACGCGCCGTTGTGATATTTCCAGACCTTGCCCGAAGGATTGTGGCGGTCCTCATAGGCCATGCGCGCCACGCACACGCCCTGGGTCTCCGCCGCCCCGCCGTAGTTGCCGAAGAAGAAGTAGAAATATTTTTTCGACCGGTCGAGCACCGCGGAGCAATCGCCGTGGCCGCCGGCGAAATAGCCATTCTGCGCCGTCGGATCGATCGGGTCGCCCGACTCGAGGATGAACCCGAGGTCGTTCATCGTGTAACCACCATCAAAGGACACCGCCGCCCCCACCTTCGGCGCCGTGAGCGTCGACTCCGCAATCAGGTTCACCGGCTCCGCATGATACCAGCCGAAGATGACGCCATCGGAGTCCGGCCACACGGCTTCGATCCACTTCGGCGAGCTGTCGGGCGAAGGCACCGAGGCCGCGCGCGTGTCCCACGGGCCGAACTGATCCGGGCCGGCGCTGAGCCACGGCGAGCCGTGCGAACCGAACCAGAACAGCCGGCCGTCGCGCCAAAACGCCGGGCTGTTGCTGTCCGGGGTGCGCGGCATCGACACCTCGGTGGCCGGTCGCACGCGCGCCTCCTGGGCGGCCAGCCCGCCACCGAGGAGGGTCGCGAAGACCGCCAAAGTGAGAACGCCTATTCGCATACGCCCGCTAGCGACGCCCAGGACCGCGATGTGTTTCATCACAAAATCGTGAAAAACACCTATTTACACCGCTGATAGGGGCATCAACGTCCGGCCGGGATCTGAATATTCAGTCACCTGCCCATGGCCGGGGCGACTTGTGCTTAAGGCTGCACCACCACCGGCATTCCGATCTTCACAATACCCAGCAGGGCAACGGCATCCCAATTGGCCAGCCGGAAGCACCCGTGCGACTCCGTGCGGCCCACCTTTTCCGGATCAGGAGTGCCGTGGATGCCATAACCCGTGAGATCAAGGCCGATCCAGGCCAGCCCCACCGGGTTGTTCGGTCCCGGCGGAATAATGAGTTTCCGCCCCAAAGCCCGCCCTTCTTCCGATTCCGGAAACACCGCCGGATCGAACGTGTAGTTCGGGTCCGGCGCCACCACCGTCACCTGGAGATCACCCACCGGCCGTTTCTCGACTCTGCGCGCGATGCTCACCGGAAAATGCGCCAGCACCGTGCCATCGTCGTCGACCACCTCCAACGTGTGCGCACCGAGTTCGATCAGGAGCCGCGCCGCCGATTTCTTGAGGGCGACGCGGTCCACCGCCGGCACCTGCACGCGCTGGCCCGGCTCCAGCGTTTCCCAATCGGTTTCGAGATTGAGTTGCTGCAGAAGCTTCGGGTTCGCCCGATAGCGCTCCGCCGCGAACTCCAACGCGGAGGCATACGCGAGCGTCTCCGCCTCGGACTTTTCCAGCCACGTCGCCGGCGCCGGTCGCAACGCCGCGAATTCCTCCGCCGTGAACACGTGCTCCTTCAAGGCCGGCGCGCTCAGCACGAGCACCGCCCGCGTGGCCGCGTCGAGCACCCCGGACTCGCGCAGATTGTTTTCCCGCTGCCAGGCGCGCAGGGCGGCCGCCGATTGCAGGCCCATCACCCCATCGATCGAGCCGCACGAAAAACCCCGCCGATGCAGTTCGATTTGCATCTCGAGCACCGACTCGACCCCACGCGCCGGCTCAGTCACCGGGACAGGTTCCACCGGAAGCGGCGCGGGCTCCACCGGCGCCGCCTCTGCCTCCGCCGGCATCGGCTTCGACGGCGGCGGCAGCGAAAACTTGATCACCGGCGACGCCTCCGCCCCGCGCAACACCGCCGGCGAAAGCGCGAGGATCGAAAGGAAAACCGGGAGCCGAACACAGACCACGCGAGGGGACATAGCAGAAATCCCCCGATGGAATCCAGAATTCTGCCGCGCAACTTATCCACCTGCACCCGCCCCCCGGCCGCGCGTCGGCAGCCAATCCCGCTGAATCTGTCTCCCGGCACGCTTTTTCCGTCCACGCCTGCCTGACGTGTCGACACCACGGCGTTTGCCGCCCTTCCACCGCGACTCATCATCGCGGCAAATGAATCCCCTTCTTTCGCGGCTGCGCCTGTGGTTTCCGTTCAGTCTGCTCGCGTTTGTGTCCCAAGTGGTCGCCCAGGACCGCAGTGGCGGCGGAGCCACCGTTGCGCGTCCGCCGGAAAAGCGCTTCGCCATCTTGGAGTTCGGCGCCGTGGGCGACGCCACCACCCTCAACACCACCGCGATCCAGCAAACCATCGACGCCGCCTCGGCCGCGGGCGGCGGCGTGGTCGAAGTGCCCCGGGGCACGTTTCTCAGCGGCTCGATCTTTCTGAAGCCTGGCGTCACCCTCCATCTGGCCGAGGGCGCCGTCCTCCTCGGCTCCACCAACATCGAGGACTACCCGAAGCGCGAGACGCGCATCGAGGGGCACTTCGAGCCGTGGCGCATGGCCCTCGTCAACGCCCAGCAACTCGACGGCGTCCGTATCACCGGCTCCGGCACGCTCAACGGCCACGGCCTCCCCTTCTGGGAGGCCTTCTGGCAGCGCCGGAAGGAAAACCCGAAATGCACCAACCTCGAGGTCGAGCGCCCGCGCCTCGTGTTCATTGACCGCTGCACCCGGGTGCGCGTCGAAGGCGTCTCGCTCGAGGACTCCGGTTTCTGGAATCTCCACCTCTACCGCTGCCGCGATGTCACCATCGAGGGCCTCCGCATCACCATCCCCACCTCGCTCAAGACCGGCATCCGCGGCCCGAGCACCGATGGCATCGATATCGATTCCTCGCAAAACGTCACCATCCGCCGCTGCTACATCTCCAACCACGACGACAACATCGCCCTCAAGGGCTCCAAAGGCCCGCTCGCCGACCGCGATCAGGACAGCCCGCCCGTCGAAAACATCCTCATCGAAGACGTCGAGTGCGGCGACGGCAACGGCCTCATCACCTGCGGCAGCGAGGCCACGCTCATCCGCAACGTCACCGCCCGCAACTGCACCATGAGCGGCAAGGCCACGCTCCTCACCCTCAAGCTCCGCCCCGACACCCCGCAGCACTACGAGAACATCACGCTCGACGGCATCACCCTCAAGGGCACCGGCCGCCTCCTCAACGTCGCCCCGTGGACGCAGTTCTTCGACCTCAAGGGTCACCCGCCGCCCTCGCGCCGCGTGAACGACATCACGCTGAAAAACATCCGCGGCGAATACGCCGCCTTCGGCACCCTCCGCGGCAACCCCGACGACGTGATCACCGGATTCACTCTCGAAAACATCGACGTGAAACTCGCCACCGACAACGGTCGCGACCGCCTCGTCCTCGGCCAGGTCGACAAATTCTCCGCCACCAACGTCCGCATCAACGGCCAGCCCTACGCCCCCGCCGCGCCAGCCAAGTCGAAATAGTCCGCCGAGTCCGTAGCCCGGCTCGTGGGAGCCGGACTTTCTCCGCGGTGGAGCGCGTTGACCCCAACGCGCTTTTGGTGGGAGGGGCTTTATGCCCCGACGAGTCGCGGGGTAAACCCGCTCCCACCTTCAAACCAGCGCGTTGCGGTCAACGCGCTCCACCGCGACGGCAACGTTGGCTCAGGCGTCCTCCCTCGACCGCTCAATGCGTCATCGTATAAACGAGGATGTTGATCGCCAAGGGATACGCCATCTTCTCGGAATACTTCTCGAAATAGTCGTAGTTCTCCCCTTCGCGCTCCCACCCATCGCTGTCGTCGGAATTGTGCAGTCCCATCACCATGAGGCGTCCCTTCGCATCGAAGATCACGCGGTGGTGCACCTGGCTGTTCGGCACCTTGAGTCCGATATGGATGTTGGGCACCTGCGGTTTCTCGCGGAGATTCACCACCATCCGGTAAAGCGGATGCGTGATCGGCAGCTCCTCGAAATGATGCTCGGGCAGGATCTCCTTGAACAACCGTTCCACGTTCGCGAGGTCGTTGTCGCCCCAGTAGTCCGTCATCAGCATGAAGCCGCCGTTGAGCAGGTATTTTCTCAGCGCGACGCTCTCCTCCGCCGTCAATCCCATCGCCCCCGGCGCCGCTGCAAACAGAAACGGGTAGTTCACCAAATCAGGATCAGTCGCGCGCACGAGCCGCGCATCGGGATCGACGCGCAATGACGTCAACTGCTGCAGCCGATACGAAAGATTGAGATCGGCGTCCGGCAGGTCGGTCGTCCACCCACCGCGCCGGCCCCCCGGTGGACGCGGCGCCGCATCATAGCGCAGCCGCGCAAACGTGAAGACATCCGAGCGAAATCCCCTGGGATTCTCCCACTCTGGCGTCCCCGTGCTCCGCGACCCGATCTCCCGCGCCGTGCGCGTGCCCGGTGGCACGTAAACCTGCCCGCCGCCGTAAAATCCGCCCCCGCCCCGCTGCGCGAGCAAGGCCGACCCCGCCACCAGTCCGGCCAACAGCCAGACCACGGACCGCCGACACAGGCCAACGCTGGGAACGCACATGAGAGCGCCCAATAGAAGCATCCCCCGCCCATGCGCAAACCCGATCGCAGCCGGTGGCTCAACCGCCGCCTGGGTTCATGAAGACGGCCCGCCCGGAGGTCGGGCCCTACCTCACTGGCACGCTTCGCATTCCTCGCCGCGGCGCATGGCTTCGATGGAGCAGGCTTTCTTCTCTTCGGCGGTGTAGGTCTTCTTGGCGGGTGTGCCGGTGTTCATGGCCATGGGCGGGACGGTCACGTCGGGGTCTTGCGCCGGAGTGGTGACGCCGCCGGCGACGCCGCGGACTTCCTTTTTCACCGACACCGTCGCCTTCTCGATGTTGGAGGCGCCGAGGCTGCGGAGGTAGTAGGTGGTCTTGAGGCCGACGTGCCACGCCTGGCGATACATGTGGCTGAGCGTCTTCAGATCGGGCGTCTTGATCCAGAGGTTCACCGACTGCGACTGGTCGATCCACTTCTGGCGGCGGGCAGCGGCGTCGACGATCCACTTGGCGTCGATGTCGAAGGCGGTCAGGTAACGGGCCTTCAAGTCGGCGGGGATGCGCTCGATGTCCTTCAGCTCGCCGTCGAAATACTTCAGGCTGTCGATCATGTCCTGATCCCAGAGGCTGCGGGCCTTGAGGTCCTTCACGAGGAAGGGATTCAACACGATGAACTCGCCCGAGAGGTTCGATTTCACGAACAGGTTTTTATACGTGGGCTCGATGCAGGGGCTCGTGGCGGTGATGTTGGAGATCGTGGCGGTGGGGGCGATGGCGAGGACGTTGCTGTTGCGCATGCCCTGGGTGGCGATCTTGGCGCGCAGGGGCGTCCAATCCATCTTGCCACCGCGCGGGACTTCGACGGGCACGCCGCGCTCGCGTTCGAGGAGGTCGAGGGTGTCCTGCGGGAGGAGGCCGCGGTCCCACTTGGAGCCCTTGTAGGTCGAATAGGCGCCGCGCTCGGCCGCGAGGTCGGAGGAGGCTTCGTAGGCGTAGAACGCGATGGCTTCCATCGCCTCGTCATTGAATTCGACGGCGGCATCGGACGCGAACGGGATGCCCTTCAGGTAGAGCGCGTGGGCGAGGCCCATCGTGCCGAGGCCGATGGGGCGGTGGCGCAGGTTGGAGGTGCGCGCGGCGGCCGTCGGGTAGAAGTTGATGTCGATCACGTTGTCGAGCGCGCGGACGGCCATGCGGATGGTCTCGCGGAGCTTCGCGTGGTCGAGGTTGCCGCCCTTGTCGAGATGCGTCTCGAGGATGACGGAGCCGAGGTTGCAGACGGCGGTCTCGTCGTTGGAGGTGTTGAGCGTGATCTCGGTGCAGAGATTGGACGAGTGGATGACGCCGACGTGGTCCTGCGGGGAGCGGACGTTGCAGGCATCCTTGAACGTGATCCACGGGTGACCGGTCTCGAAGAGCATCGAGAGCATTTTCTTCCAGAGTTCGAGGGCTTCGATCTTCTGGCCGTGAATCTTGCCGAGTTCGGCGAGCTGCTCGTATTCGAGATAACGTTTCTCAAACGCGGCGCCGTAAAGCTCGTGGAGATCCTTGACCTGGTTGGAGCGGAAGAGCGTCCACGACTGGCGGGCCTCCATGCGCTTCATGAACAGATCGGGAATCCAGTTGGCCGTGTTCATGTCGTGGGTGCGGCGGCGGTCGTCGCCGGTGTTTTTGCGCAGCTCGAGGAACTCGAAGATGTCGTTGTGCCACGACTCGAGGTAGGCGCAGCCGGAGCCCTTGCGCTTGCCGCCCTGGTTGACAGCGACGAGCTGATCGTTGTGGAGCTTGAGGAACGGGATGACGCCCTGCGACTCACCGTTGGTGCCGTGGATGTGCGCACCGGTGCCGCGGACAGCGGTCCAGGAGCCGCCGAGGCCGCCGGCCCATTTGGCGAGGAAGGCGTTCTCGGCGATGCCGCGATACATGATGCCTTCGAGTGAGTCGTCGACGTAGTAGAGGTAGCAGGAAGAGAGCTGGGAGTGCAGCGTGCCGGAGTTGAAGAGTGTGGGCGTGCTGCTGCAGAAGCGGCGGGACTTGTAGAGTTCGTAGAGGCCGGTGACCTTGGCCTCGCGATCGCCCGGCTCGTCGAGGAAGAGGCCCATCGACACGCGCATCCAGAAGAACTGCGGCGTCTCGATGCGGCGGGAGGGTTTCGAGACCTTGTCGATGATCAGGTAGCGGTCGTAGAGCGTCTGGACGCCGAGAAAGTCGAACTCGAGGTCGGACGACGGATCGAGGGCGGCACCGAGTTTGGCGAGGTCGAACTCGAGGAGACGGGGATTGAGGCGCTTGATGGCCACGCCGTGCTCGAGGTATTTCTTGAAGGCGCGCTGGTGGGCGGCCTTGAGGGCGCCGATGCCGTCGCGTTCGATGTCCCAGCCGAGGACTTCCTCATAGATATAGGTGAGCTGGATGCGGCCGGCGAACTTCGCGAAGTCGGCGTCGCGCTCGATGAGAGTCTTGGAGTTGAGGACGAGGGTGGCGTCGAGGTCCTTTTCCGAGATCTGGTCGTAGACGGAGCGGCGGAGTTCGGCCTCGATCTCCTCGTTGGTGAGGCAGAGGTCGAGTCCGATGCGGGCGAACTCGATGCGTTTGCGGAGGTCGGCGCCATCCCAGAACACGTTTTCGCCGTTGGCGCGCTTGACGACGATCATCGTCTCCTGACCGGGGGCGGCGGGCGTGGCGGTGTCGAAGGGGGAATTGGAGTCCGTGCCGGCGTCGCGATGCGCGGCCCGCTGGGCGCGGAACAGGATGTAGGCCTCGGCGACCTTGTAGTGGCCGGCCTTCATCAATTCCTCCTGCACCATGTCCTGGATTTCCTCGATATGGATGAACGACTGCTTCGCGGAGTGGGCGCGGGTGGAGACGGCCTTGGTGATGCCGACGGCCGGGGCGGAGTCACGCTGCAGGGAGAGGAAGGTCTTGCGCACGGCGATCTCGACCTTCTGTTCGCTCCACGGGACGACCTGATTGTTGCGACGGATGACGCGCAGGGTGGATTGGGCGGCGGCCTCGCGGTCGACGGCGATCTTGCGGGCGCGGTTGAGGAGGAGGCTCTTGGCGACGAAGTAGGCGTTGTTGTCGACGAGGGTCTTCTCGATGAGTTCGTAAAGGTCGTGCAGCGAAACGCGGAGCGGGGTGTGCGACTGCGCGCGGGAAAGCTCGGTCAGGTTGGCGGCGAGTTCGCGGCAGATGCGGGTGACCCAGGCGCGGTTGGCGTCGGTGAAGATGTCCTTCTCGCCGCGGGCGAGACAGACGTTGGTGAGCGCCTTGCCGAGCGTATCGGCCACCTCGGTCAGGATGAAGCGCTCCTCGCCGTGCGGGCACAGGAGGGTGATGGCGGGCAGTTCGATGGATTCGCCGGCGAGAACATCGCGCCAGGCGAAATGCGGTTTCTGTTCAACCGGGGTGTGGACAGTGCGTTTGAGGGCGAGGTCGTGAGCCAGAGACGGCGTGCTCATGGAGAATTATGGAAGGAATTGACGAAAACGGAACAAAAGTGGCGGAGGGCGGAGGCGATGAAGAACCGCGGTCGCGCGGCGGTGACGCATCGCGACAGACGGGATCGGAGGTGGGGTAAAGCAGACTTACAGGACTGGAGCGGACAAAGAAACGAACCCGGGGGATCAGAGTTCGTCGTCGTGGGCGACGTTGAGAGAGGACGATTTTTGATATTCAGTGACGCGGCCTTCGAAGAAGTTTTGCTCCTTCTTGATATCCATCATCTCCGCCAGCCAAGGCAGGGGGTTCTTCACACCGGGGCTGAGCGGGGCGAGACCGCAGCTTTCGAGCCGGCGGTCCGCGATGTAGTCGATGTAGGTCAGAAAGTCTTCGGAGCTGAGGCCGACCGAATTCACCGGCAGGCAGTCGCGGATGAACTCCTTTTCGAGATCGATGGCCTCGCGCATGAGGCCGCGGAGCTCCTCCTTGAATTCGGAAGTCCAGATCTCGCGGTTCTCGTCGACGAGATCCATGAAGAGGTTGCGGAAGACCTCGATGTGGTTCGACTCGTCGCGCAGCGTATAGCGGAACATCTGCCCGATGCCGGGGAACTTGTTCTGCCGGTAAAGGGAGAGCACCATGCCGAAGAGGCCGTAGAACTGGGTGCCCTCCATGCACTGGCCGAAGATGAAGATGTTTTTGGCGAGCAGCTTCTTGTTCTCGTCCTTGGTGAGATCGAGATCGCGGCGCAGCGCATGGGAGGTCTTCGTGACAAACTCGTTCTTGCGCACGATCGTCGGGATGTCCTCGAACATCGCCTCGCATTCGTGGGGGTTGATGCCGAGCGATGCGATCATGTAGAGGAGCGAATCGGCGTGGATGTTCTCCTCATGGGCGTGGCGGCCGAGCACGAGCTTGAGCTCCGGCGCCGTGACGAGCTCGCGGACCACGTGCTGGATGTTGTCGCCGACGATGCCCTCGGCCGCAGAAAAGTAACCAATGCCCATCCGGATGATCCAGCGCTCGACATCCGACAGGGCTTTCTCGTCGCGCCACTGCTCGATGTCCTTGCCCATCGGGATGTCCTCGGGCTCCCAGTGGTTGGCCTTCATCTTCCGGTAAAGATCGTAGGCCCACTGGTATTTGAGGGGGAGCAGATTGAAAGTCATGGTCTCGCGACCGTTGATGACCTTCTTGGCGGCAAAGGCGGCCTCGGCCTTGGCCTGGTCGAGCACGAAAGTCTTCGTGCCGACTTGAAAGGTTTTTTGCATGGAAAAGGAGCGTGGGGGAGGTGGTGAAAAGGAGCGAAAATGAGGTGTTTTCGGCGCGTCTCGGCCCTTGGCGAACAAAAGTTGCCAGAACTTATTGACGCGTTGTTGACCACAACAGGTTGTGGTTCCTCGCCTCCGCGACCTCAACCGATGGGAGTGGCACCCGGTCCCGTCAACAGGTTTATCGCGAAAAATCCGTGAGAAAATCGCGCGTTTTTTTCTTGCGGGTGCAGGCGAAAGTTTGCCCCGAGGGAGAAATCGCGCGGCCCGAAAAATGGATACGTTTTTTGCCTCTGAAAGCGGGAAAAAACGGCACGGGCGCATGGCCCGCCGCCCGCCTCTGGCCACCGGGAGCGCACCCGCTTCGGGTGTATAAGCAAGGGATAGACACGGGCCGCTTTCTCCTCTGAAAACCGGTCGGGCCGGACCGGAGAATTCGAAGATTGGAATCCGTGCCGTGGTGCGATTTCAAGGGGCCCATCGCGTGACGAAACGACCACCAGCCGTCTCCCGCCCCCCGGCCGCGCTTCCGACTGCGGCGGGCCGGCCTCCGGCTTCGCCGGCGATCAGCGGCATGCCAGCCGATGCCGCATCCCACCACCTCGTGGATCGCTTCGTGAAGGCACGCCGGGAGTCCGCAGCGGCACTCCGCGTCCGGCCCGACCACGGCGAGGCGCGGCGTCATCTGGCGCCGGTGCGCGCACTTCTCGTCCGATGAGCGCACCGACGCTGCTGGATCGCGCACCGTGGCTCGCGCCGCTTTCGCTCCTCGGCGCCACGGCGATCGCTTACGCCAACACGCTGCATGCGCCGTTTGTTTTCGACGATGGCTCATCGCTGCTCACCAACCCCAGCCTGCGCCCGCTCTGGCCGCCGTGGTCGCCGTTCTTTCCGCCGCCGCACCTGACTGTGAGCGGGCGCCCGGTGGTGAACGCGACGTTCGCGCTCAACCACGCCCTCAGTGGCACGGATCCTTGGAGTTACCACGCCCTCAATGTCGCGATCCACGCGCTGGCCGGCCTGGTGCTGTTCGGTCTCGTCCGCCGCACCCTCGACCATGCAGGGCGCTCAACGCTTTCCGGCCACCGGACCCGCGGCATCGCATGGCTGGCTGCGGCCGGCTGGGCGCTGCACCCGCTGCAAACCGAGTCGGTCACCTACACCGTGCAGCGCGTGGAATCACTGATGAGTCTGTTTTTTCTGCTCACGCTGTATGCGTTTGCCCGCGCGGCGGCACCGGGGGCACCGCGTCGGTGGTTGGTGCTTTCAGTGATCGCGTGCCTGCTCGGGATGGGCAGCAAGGAAGTCATGGTCTCCGCCCCGTTGCTGGTCCTGCTTTACGACCGGACGCTGATCGCCGGGACCTTCCGCGCCGCCTGGCAGCAACGGACCGGCTACTACCTCGCGCTCGCGGCGACCTGGCTGCTGCTCGGCGGACTCGTGTTCGGCACGCAGGATCGTGGCGGCACCGCCGGTTTCGGCGCCGGCATGTCCGCACTCAGTTACGGGCTGACGCAACTGCGGGCACTCGGGCTCTACCTGAAACTCGCCGCGTGGCCCGACCCGCTGGTCTTCGACTACGGCACGGCGTTGAGCGCGACTCCCGCGGAAATTGGACTGCCCGGGATGATGGTGGCGGCGCTGATCGGTGTCACGATATGGGCCGTCCGGCGCCGGCACGCAGCCGGTTTTCTCGGAGTGGCGTTCCTGGCGATCCTCGCGCCGAGTTCGAGCGTGATCCCGGTGGCCACCCAGACCGTCGCGGAGCACCGGATCTACCTCGCGCTGGGCGCCGTCATCGTCGGGATCGTGCTCGGGATCAACGCCCTCGTCGGCCGGCGGACCACCATCCCGGCGCTCGCGGTGTTGATGCTGCTGGCCACGCTCACCCTGGCCCGCAACGCCACCTACCGCAGCGGCCTCGCCCTTTGGGCCGACACCGCGGCCAAATGCCCCGCGAATCCGCGGGCTCACTACAACCTGGGCGCCGCCCAGGCCGAGGCAGGCAGCAAGACGGCCGCCATCGCGAGCTACGAGACGGCCCTCCGGCTCGACCCCGACAGCGCGGCGGCGCACAACACCCTCGCCGTGCTGCTCGACACGACGGATCGGCGCGGGGAGGCGCTGCACCATTACGAAGCCGCGGCGCGCCTCGACCCGGCCAACGCGGAGGCTCGCAACAACCTCGGGCACACGCTCGCCACCGCCGGCCGGATCCCAGAGGCCCTCCCCCACCTGGAAGCCGCGATCCGGCTTCGACCGGACTACCCGGAGGCGCACAACACCCTGGGGGAAGTGCTGGCCCGGTCCGGCCGATCCGCGGACGCGTTGCCCCACTTCGCAGCGGCGCTAAAAACGCGCCCCGGCTACAGCCGGGCGCACGGCAATCTGGGCGGCGCCCTGCTCGAACTCAATCGCACCGAAGAGGCCATGACTCACCTCGAGGAAGCAATCCGCCTGAATCCGGATTACGCCGAGGCCCACGGCCATCTCGCGCTCGTCCTGCTCAACGCCGGCCGCCTCGAGGCCGCGGCCCGGCACTATGCGGCCGTGCTCCGGCTCGCGCCCAGCGATGCCACGGCGCAAAGCAACCTCGGCTATATCGCGCTGCAACAGGGCCGGACCGACGAGGCGATCCGCCGCTACGAAACCGTGGCGCAGGCGCGACCGGATGAGGCCGCCGCGCATTACAATCTCGGGATCGCCTGCCTGCGCGGTCTGCGGTGGGCCGACGCCGCGGCGGCGTTTGAGCGCACCCTGCAGCTCGACCCGACCAACGAGCCGGCGCGCCAGCGGTTGATGCGCGCCCGCGCGCAATTGCCCCGCTGATACCAACGGCTGGTGAGATTTGGACAATCGTAGGTCGGGCTTTACGCCCGACACTTGTCCGGCTACGGCGGGTGTCGGGGATAAATCCCGACCTACCCACGGGACCCAATCGTCCATTCTTCAGCAGCCGTTGGCATGATACCAATCACCGGGAGCTTTTGGATGGTCGGCCCGGCCGGTGGCCGGGTGGGCCGACAAAATCCAAAGTCCAATAGTGCTTGAGCACCGGTATGCGCCGCGGTCACCGCCGCTGGCGCACTTGCGCGAGCAGGTCGCGCACCGCCTCGTCCCCAGGCTCGACCCGGAGAAACGCCTCCAGGTGCGCGATCGCCTCCTGGGTGCGGTCGAGTTTGGCCAGGGCGTAGCCGAGGGCGCGATGGGCCGGCGCCGAGTCGGGATCGAGTCGCAGCACCGATTCGAAATGGGCCGCCGCGTCGGCCCACCGACCGGCATCGAGCTGCACGGAGCCCAGGTTGAAATGCGCCTCGCCGAGACGCGGATCGAGCGCGAGGGCCTGCTCGTAGTGCGCGATCGCGTCGGCCGGGCGTTCGAGTTGGAGCGAGGCATTGCCCGCGTTGACATGTGCCGCCGCGTAGCCGGGTTTCTGCGCGATCGCCTCGCGGTATTGCGCCAAGGCGCCGGCCATGCGACCCACGCCCGCCAGCGCGTTGCCGAGGTTGTAGTGCGCCTCGGGATAGATCGGTTTCAGTGCGAGCGCCCGGCGGAAGCGTTCCGCGGCGGCATCGGCGCGGCCGCTCGCGAGAAGCGCGTTGCCGAGGTTGTTGTGCGCCTCGGCCAAATCCGGCTTGAGCCGCAGCGCCTCCTCAAAATGCGGCAGGGCCTCCGCCGGCCGCCCGGCGCGCACGAGGGCGTTGCCGAGATTGTTATGGGCCTCCGGATAGTCCGGCGCGAACCGCAGCGCCGCCGCGTAACTGGCGAGGGCGGCCGCCCCGCGCCCCTCCTGCGCCAGTGCGACGCCGAGGTTGTAGTGCGTCTCCGGATAGCGCGGCTGGAGGGCGAGCGCACGCTCGTAGCAGGCTTTCGCCTCGGCCACGCGGCCGGCGCGGAACAACGCCTGACCGAGATTGTTGTGCGCGCGGGCATTGCCGGGCCGTCGTTCCGCCGCCGTGCGCCAGATCGAAACCTCGGTGTCGTATTCGGCATTGCGCACCACCGTGGTCGCGAGAAGGACGAGCGCGACGCCGGCCCCGGCCGCCCGCGCCGACTCGCGCAGCCAGCGGTGCCAACCGAGCACCACCAGCACGACGACGGCGGCCAGCGGCAGATACATGCGGTGCTCCGCGATCGTCTGCGTGACCACGGGCACGAAACTCGAACTCGGCGCCAGCAGGGCGAAGAAAAACGCGCCGAGAAATCCCGCCAGCGGCCGGCGCGCGATCATCCACCCGGTCACCGCCAGCAACGCGAGCACGAGACCGGCCTGCGGCAGCACCGCCGGCAGATCCCGGGCGGTGCCGGGCCCATAATCGAAGACCAGCGGGTGCGGCCACACGCACAAGCCGAGGTAACGCACGATCGCCTCGCATTGCGTAAGCGCGTAGGACCAGGCGGAAATCCCCGCGCCAAAACCCGCGGTGCCACCGCGGCCCCGCGTGCCGAGCACCAACGCCGCCAGCAGCAGCCACGAGGCGGCGAGCGCGAGGTGGGTTTTCCACCGCGCCGCCCACGCCGCGCGGACGGAGCCGGCGACAAACGTGCGGTCGTAGAGCAGCGCGATGAGCGGCGCGGTGACGGCGACTTCCTTGCTCGCCATGCCAAGCACGCACGCCACCCCGCTCACCGCCAGCCACCCCCTCCCGTCCCGCCGGGGCGGTTTGTCATCCATTAGATGACAAACGGTTTTGTCCCGCCCAGAGGTGAAAGATGGAGGATTGTCATCTAATGGATGACAAACTGCTCCGCGCGCGAAGGCGTAAAGCGTGAGCAGGTAGAAGAGGCCGGCGAGCGACTCGGCGCGTTGCACGACGTAGGTGACTGATTCGGTCTGGAGCGGATGCAGCAGCCACACCGCCGCGATCATCCAGGCCAGCCACCGCGCCGAGACTCCGAAACGCCCGCGCAGCGCCGGCCGGAGCAGCGTGCGGCGCACGAGGCCGAAGAGCGCGAGGCCGGCGCACACATGCACCGCAAGGTTGAACGCGTGGTAACTCCACACCGCCGGGCCGCTGATCGCGTGGTTGAGCGCGAGGCTGAGATTGACCAGGGGGCGGCCGGCGACCGTGAGGCCGCCGGCATGTGGCGGTGCCAGCACATCGCCCAGCCGGGTGAGGCTGCGGATGGTCGGATTTTCGACGATGGCGGGGATATCGTCGAAAACGAACGGCACCGCGAAGGTGCCCGCATACGCCACCACGGTCACGAGCACGAGGCCGGCCGCGTCACGCCAGATGACGCGACGCGCAGCGGGGGAATCGGCTTCGGCGACGAGCGAACTCACGCG
Organism: Verrucomicrobiota bacterium; assembly: GCA_016235555.1. Lineage (GTDB taxonomy): Bacteria > Verrucomicrobiota > Verrucomicrobiia > Opitutales > Opitutaceae > JACRKC01. Next base: position 26,800 of record JACRKC010000015.1, on the reverse strand, counting down.
GGGCAGCGGAAGCTTTTTCTCCGAAAGGGTGAACAAAAAAGGCGGCCGCGTCGCCGCAGCCGCCGGGGGGAATATTCAGCCTGAGGTCCGATCAGAACTTGATGCGGACGCCGAGCTTGGCCTGCCAGCGCGAGGCCTGCGTTTCGTCGGCCACGGGCGTGATGCCGCCGAGCGTGCTGCCGTTGAAGACATAGACATACTGGTTGGTCGCTGCATCGTAGCCCGTGCCGGCCACCGCACGGCGGTAGGTGAAGGGCACTTCATCGAGGTGACCCCACTCATCGTTGAGCAGGTTGAACAGATTCACCATCTGGAAGTAGGCCTCGGCCCGCGCGCGACGGAAGAGTGGGATTTGCTGCGTGACGGTGAAGTCCACGGTCTGGGTCCAAGGTGAAGTGGCGGCGTTGCGCGGGATGACCTGGCCGGCGTATTTGGCGAGTCCGTTGTTGTTGGCGAAGGCGAAGAAGTTGTCGCGCTCGGTGGTGCTCAACCAGCGGACCTTCGGATCGGTCGGGCCGCTGGGCATGTAGAAGAGGTCGTTCGAGACGCCGCCGGTGGAGCCGCTGCCGAGGGTGGAGGTGATGCCGTCGCCGTTGGCGTCGCCGGAGAAGACCCAGCTGTAGACGTGGCCGGTGCGGCCTTCGTAAACGAGGGAGACCGTGGTCTTGGTGTTGGCGCGCTTGAAGAAGTCGAATTGCTTGGTGACGTGGCCGACAATTTTGTCCTTCACGGCCGTGTTGGAGGTGTTGGCCTGGTCCTCATTGGGGTTGAACACAGAGCGGGTCGTGTAGAGCGAGCCGGCCGTGGAGGAGGTCATCGGACTGACCTCGGTCGCATGGCCGCGCGTCCAAGAGACGCCGGCGGCCCAGCCGTTCTTGAACGGACGCTGCACGGAGAGCGTGAAATCATGCGACTCGCCCTTCTCCGTGTTGCTGATGCGATAGACATCGGCGAAGGTAGCGATGCGGCGGCGGCCGTTGGTGTTGGTCTGGGCGAACGTGGTGGTCGCCGGATTGTAGGCAGCGGTGAGGAAGTTGGGCGCCGCATTCGTGAGGTATCCCGGGGTGACGCCGCCGGCGTAGCGATTGCGGCCATCGGGCATCGTGGCCGGACCGGTGGTGGCCGGAAGGAAGTTCAGAAATTCCACGAAGAGGCCCTTGTTCACCTTGGTGACGGTGAATTCAGCCGTGGCGACGAGCCCGCCGAAGGGCAGCTTGTGATCGAGCGCGAGGTTGCCTTTCCACGAGGAGGGCTGGCGGAAGCCGGGTGCGGTGACGTTGATCGCGGGCGTGGGCGCGGTGCCGGCGGGGATGGGCTGCTTGGTCACATCCGGCTGGAATTGCAGCGTGGGTTGGTTGTTGCCGTTGACGTTGACGGTGATCGAGCTGGCGGTGCCGGCGTTTTGATAGGCGTTGCCGAGCCAGACGGCGGGATTGCGGCCTTGGAAGAGGCCGAGGCCGCCGCGGAGTTCGGTCTTGCGATCGGTGGAGAGGCGGTAGTTGAAGCCAAAACGCGGGGCGAGGGTGTATTCGCCGTCGTTGGTCACGTCGTTGCGGATGCCGAAGGCGTTGAAGAAGGCCTGATTGAACGCGGGCTTCTTATCGACCGTGGGGGTATCGAACCGCAGGCCGGCGTTGAGCGTGAGGCGCGAGGTGGGGCGGTAGGTATCCTGGATGAAGAACGCGGTGCCGGTGTAGGTCCAACGGGCGAACACATCGTTGATCGTGTAGCCGGGGAGCGGTTGAGCATCGGTGTAGGCGGTGGGCAGGCCGGCGAGCCAGTTCTGGACGCCGGTATTGCCATTGGCGGCGTTGAAGGTGTAGCTGCCGTAGTAGGCCTGCAGGAACTGATTGTTGTATTTGGTCTGGTTGAACTCGCCGCCGGCCGCGAACACGTGCTGGCCGAAGGAGTATTCGCCGGTCAGCTTGGTGAGGCGCTCCTTGGTGGTGAGCTGGTTGAGCTGGCGGGAGAACTCCGTGCCGAAATTGAGGAAGCCGGTCGCCGCGAGGCCGGTCGAGGTGTTGGTGCCGGCGAGGCCGCCGATGCCGACCGCCGGGAAGGGCGCGCCGCGGTTGACCGGCGAGCCGTTGTAATCGGAGATGCTGTAGGAAAGCTCGGTGCGCAGATCGGCGGTCCACTGGCTGAAGATCTGCGTCGTGTAGCTCTCGGTCTTGCGCGGGGTGTCATACCAGTTGTTGCTGAGCGTGCTGCCCGTGGTGCTGGTGACGCCGGCGAAAACCGGGGTGACGCCCTCGTTCTTGCGGTAGGTGAAGCTCACGCGGTGCGAGTCGGAGATGTTCCAGTCGAGTTTGCCGAGGTAGGTCTTCTGGGTGGCGACGTTGTTGGCGCCGGCGAAGGTGCCGGGATCGTAGCCGAGCGCCTTGGCCTTGGCGATGGCCTGGTCGATGAGAGCGAGCGAGGCGGCGGTGAACACGAAGCCGGCCTGCGGTGCATCGGAGTCGCGGCGGAAATCGTCATAGCTCAACGCGAAGAAGAGGCGGTCCTTGATAATGGGGCCGTTGAAGGTGTAGGTGATGCGGCGCTCCTCGAAGTTTTCCTTGATCCCGGTGCGGGGGTTCTTACCGCGCCAGTCTTTGTCGGTGAACTCGTATTGGGCCGAGCCGTGGAAGGTGTTGCTGCCGCTCTTGGTGACGGCGTTGATGAGCGCGCCGGTGAAGTTCGACTGGCGCACGTCATAGGGATTCAAGTCGATGCTGAGTGCCTGAACCGATTCGATCGGCAGCGGACCGCGCAACGAGCCCACGCCGTTGCCGTTGAGGCCGAAGGGGTCGTTGGCCTCGACGCCGTCGATCAGGAACGAGTTAAACCGGAAGTTCTGGCCCTGCGCGCTCAACTGACCGCCCTGATCAAGCGAGGTGAGCATCAGGCGCGAATCAAGGCGCGCGATGTCCTGCACATCGCTGCGGATGGACGCAATGTTGGCGATCTGGTCGTCAGTGAAACTGGTGCCGGCACTCATCTTCCCCGCGTCGAAGGTCGTCGCGCGTTCGCCGGTGACGGAAAACGCGGCCATTTGCACCACCTCGGACGGAGCGGGCAGCACGACCTCGGCGACCTGGCCGAGTTCGAGATACACATCGCGCCGCACCTCCGAGCCGGACGTCACTGTGTAGGGACCACCGACGCGCAGGCCGGACACGTCGAACTGGCCGCTGGCGCGCGTCGCGGTGGTCACCCGCGTGCCGGAGGGCTCGTGCACGATCGTGACGCTGGCGCCCGGGACGGGTTTGCCGCTCTTGTCGTTCACGTAGCCCGACATGGCGGACGTCGTGATGCCCTGGCCGAAGGCGGTGGAGGCCAACGTCAGCATCAGGGAAAACGCCCCAATGAGGAAGTGTCGGATGGCGATCTTGTTCATGGTTTCGGTGTTTCGGTTGTGTAGTCAGATCTGCGCAACACAGCTGCGCGACCGGAGACTTGCCTGAGAGGCCCAAAGAACACCCGGGAAAATACCCAGTCAAGCACCGAGCTGAACGGCGGCCGGGCGACACGAAATCGTAACCGCGAGGGTCGGCGCACGGTCGCGAAAAGTGCGGAGAATTCCGCACCACGGTCGTGCGATTTGCGAATTCACCCCCAGCCGCAGGCTGCACTTTGCAGGGCGGACCGACCGGGTCTCGACGGCTTCATCCGCGTCGGAAAATTTTTAGCCGCACGCAAGCACGCACTTACGCACCCGGCCCAGTGGGCTGGCACGAACCAAGTTATAGCGCGGGGCATTCCTCACGTCACCCGCACCCCTTCCGACATGACCACGACCACTCTTCGTCCGACCTCCAATCGCCCTTCCGACCTGACCGCGCGGCGCGCGCAATCCCTCGCCGATTCCCAGCGCGACATCGAGCTCGTGCGCCGCTTCAACGGCGGCGATGAAGCCGCCTTCATCGAAATCATGGACCACTATCGCGAGAAACTTTTCCCGATCGTTTTCTCGCTGCTCCGCAACCGTTCCGACGCGGAGGAGATCGTGCAGGACACGTTCATCCGCGCGCACCGCGGGCTCGCAAAGTTCCGCGGCGATTCCTCGCTCGCCACCTGGCTCCATCGCATCGCCGTCAATCTCGCGCGCAACCGCTACTGGTATTTCTTCCGCCGCCGCCGCCACGTCACGCTGTCACTGGACTGCCCGCTGGGCGAGGAGTCGGATGCAACCTTTTCCGAACTCGTGGCCGCCGAGGAGCCGGATCCGGCCCGCACCGCCACCACCGACGAGTTTTCGGCGCTGGTCGACGCCTGCATGAACCGGCTCGACCCGCGCCACCGGGAGATCCTCACGCTGCGCAACCTGCTGCATCGCTCCTACGACGAGATCGCCGCCACGCTCGGCATCAACGTCGGAACGGTGAAGAGCCGCATCGCCCGCGCGCGGGAAAACCTCCGCGCGCTGCTCGCCGAGACCTGTCCTGAATTCGCCCCCGACGCCGCCCCCGCCGACTGGTTCGAGACCGCCCGCCCCGCCGGCCGCCTCGCGCTCGCCGTCGCGTGAAGGTGGCCACCGCCGGGTGGCGCGGGTGGCCCTCAACGCGCCGGTGAATCCTGCTTCCGCACGAAGCGCGTCGCGATCAACGCGCGCCACCTCGATCTGCACGTTTCCGCCTCAATTCCTCCTCGGCGGGCACGTCGCACCATCGAACCACGTGCCCTCGACATAGGTGGTCGTCGGGATTTCCGGCACGCCGTATTTGTTGTGATGCAGCTGGCCCGCGAGAATTTCCACGGCGAGCTCGCCCACGGTCGCGTGATTCTGCCTCACGCCCGCCGTCCGGCCATCGACGCCGTCGAGAAACACGTCCACCAACGCCACGTCCCGCGGCACACGCAGCCCGAGTTCCGCGAATCGCGGCTGCACGAACGACGCCTTGCTGATGATCACCTCCGGTTTGTATTTCTTGAACCAGCGGGCAAACGCCGCCGGTGGCGCCTCCACCTCGGACTTGCTTTCCGCCATCCACGCTTCGCGTGGCTCCAGGTCGGGAAACAAAAAGATCGGCACGTGCTCCTCCGCGGCCAGCAGGATTGCCTGTTCGCCCAAAAAACCCGCCGTCCACAGGTGATCGACGCTGTGATCCCAGCCGCGGTGCATCACGAAGCCGATGCGCCGGTAGCCCATCGCCACCACGCGCTGCATCGCAAGGCGCACGATGTTGCACTGGTTGTTGGTGACATTGTGCAGCTCCGGCTGGTGCGGAAAATAATCGATCTTCACCGCGCTGAAGTGCGACCAGTCGAGGTGCAGGGCCACGTCGACTTCGCGCATGTGCGAGGCGATGATGAGGCCGTTGATGGCGCGCGTCTGGAGGATGCTGCTGAGCCGCGTATGCGTGAGGCCCGGCTCGCCCATCCAGAAATGCTCGAGGTTGAAGCCAAGCTCCTGCGCCTTTGATTTCGCGCCTTCGAAGAACTGCGGGTGCGCGGTGACCTTCTGCCAGCCGAGCCGCGTCACCCAGTTGGTCACGTAGGCGAGCGTGGGCGGATTGCGGCGCGGCATCGTCTTGCCGCGATAGGCGACGAGCGCCTGCAGAAAAGGATCGGGCCGGTAGCCCATTTTTTCCGCGGCTTTCTGAATCCGCTCGCGCGTGGCCTGCGGCAGCCGCGGATGATTGCGCAAGGCGAGCGAGACCGTCGTCACGTGCACGCCAACTTTCTTGGCGACATCGGCCAGCGTGGTGCGGCGTTCGTTCATCGGGGTGGGCAGCAGGGAATTTCAGTTGCGGCGACACTTCAAGTCTACTGTTAGTGCCTTCGGCACCTTGAGACCCCGCCAGACGCGCGGAACCTGAAACGGTTTCCGACTCCACCCCACCCCATGAGCGAAAGCGCCCAGAAACTTCCCTTCGTCGAAAAGGCCGGCTACAGCCTGGGCGACGCCGCCGCGAACTTCGTCTTCATGACGATGGTGCTGTTCCAGCTGAACTTTTACACGGACGTGTTCGGCCTGTCCGCCAGCGCCGCGGCCGCGATCCTGCTGTGGCCGCGCCTGTGGGATGCGTTTTTCGATCCCGTGATGGGCGTGCTCGCCGACCGGACGGAGACCCGCTGGGGCAAATTCCGGCCGTGGGTGCTGTGGACCACGGTGCCCTGGGCCGTCGTGATGATCCTCGCCTACACCACACCCCACGGCTGGAGCGCCGGCCTGATGGTCGCCTACGCCGCGATCACCAACACGCTGCTGATGACGCTCTATTCGATGAACAACATGCCCTACGCCGCGCTCGGCGGCGTGATGACGGGCGATCTCAACGAGCGCACGAAACTCAACTCCTACCGCTTCGTCGCGGTGAACGTCGCGCAGTTCATCGTCGGCGGCTTCACGCTCCCGCTCGTCGCGAAATTCGCCGCCGGCAGCGATCGGGCGCACGGCTGGCAGATGACGATGACGCTCTGGGCGGGCGTCTGTGTCGTGTGTTTCCTCGTCACGTTCTTCACGACCCGCGAGCGCATCAAACCCGTCGTCGAGACCCGCGCTTCACCCAGGCAGGATTTCTCCGACCTGCTCAAAAACGGCCCGTGGATCGCGCTCGTGGCCTACACCATCTTCAATTTCGCGATGCTCGCCTACCGCGGCGGCGCGCACTACAATTTCTATCATCACTACGCGGACAAGGCCGCGATGTTCGACTTCGTCGAGAAACTCGGCCTCACCACCGCGGACCCCAAGCCGCTGCCCGGCCTCCTCGAATGGCTCGGCTACATCGTGCACGGCACGCGGGACAATCTCGCCGGGTCCAACGTGGCCGACGTGTTCAACAGCATCGTCAACATGCTCGGCACCGCCACGACGATTTTGTTCATCATCCTGTCGGCGGGCTTCTCCGCGCGCTTCGGCAAGAAGGCCGTGATCTTCGCCGGTTTTGCGCTCGGGGCGGTCAACTCGTTCGCCTACTACCTCCTCGCCCCCACCAACACCTGGGGCATGGTCGCCCTCACCGTCACCGGCGCGATCGTCTATGCGCCGACCATCGCCGTCGCGTGGGCGATGTATGCCGACGCCGCCGACTACTCCGAGTGGCAGACCGGCCGGCGCTTCACCGGCATGGTTTTCGCCACCATCGGCTTCTCGCTCAAGAGCGGACTCGCCCTCGGCTCGGCCGCGTTTCTCTGGCTCATGGCCGGGCTCTGGGATTACGACACGAAAGTCCCGGGCGCGGCCAACGCCGTGCATGGCTATTTCGTGTCCAGCAGCGTCATCGTCGGCCTGATGTTCGCCGGTGCCGCCGTCTCGATCGCGTTCTGCAAACTCAACAAGACCGAGACGCTGAAAATGGCCGCGGAGCTTGCGGAGCGCCGGCACAAAGCTGGAATCCGCGCGTGATGACTCCCCGCCCCCTGCGCGCGTTGTTCCTGCTGTGCTCGCTCGCGCTCGTCGCGCGCGCCGACGACGGTTATCGCCTCTGGCTGCGCTACGATCGCATCGCCGACGAGTCGCTCCGCCGCGACTACGCCGCGCAGACGGGCACGATCTTCCTCGCGACCCCCGGCGGCGCCGAGTCGCCGACCATCGCCGCCGCGCGCGACGAACTTACCAGCGGCCTCGCCGGCCTGCTCGGCACCGCGCCGAAGCTTGAGTTCATCAAAGCCGAGGCACCCGCCGCGCTCGGCCCCGAAGGCTACTCGCTGCGCGCCACGCCGCGCGGCATCGAGGTGATCGCGGCGCGCGACCTCGGCGTGCTCTACGGCTCATTCGCGCTGTTGCGGCTCATTCAAACGCACCAGCCGCTCGGCCGGCTCGCGGTCACGAGCGCCCCAAAAATCCAGCACCGGATGCTGAATCACTGGGACAACCTTAACCGCTCCGTCGAGCGCGGCTACGCGGGCCAGTCGCTTTGGGAGTGGGACAAACTGCCCGGCGAGCTGAGTCCGCGCTACCGCGACTACGCGCGGGCCTGTGCTTCGCTCGGCCTCAACGGCACCGTGCTCGTCAACGTCAACGCCAACGCCCAATTCCTCACCCCGGCCTACCTCGCGAAAGCCGCCGCACTGGCCGGCGTTTTCCGTCCCTACGGACTGCGCGTCTATCTCACCGCCCGCTTCAGTGCGCCGATCGAGATCGGCGGCCTGAAGACCGCCGACCCGCTCGACCCCGCCGTCATCAAGTGGTGGCACGACAAGGCCACCGAGATCTACCGCGCCATCCCCGACTTCGGTGGCTTCCTCGTGAAGGCCAACTCCGAGGGCCAGCCCGGCCCGCAAAACTACCAGCGCACGCACGCCGACGGCGCCAACCTCCTCGCCGGTGCCGTCGCCCCGCATGGTGGCATCGTGATCTGGCGCGCCTTCGTCTACGACGCCAACGTCCCCGACGACCGCCACAAGCAGGCTTACAACGAGTTCGTGCCGCTCGACGGCCGGTTCCGTGACAACGTCGTCATCCAGGTGAAAAACGGCGCGATCGATTTCATGCCGCGCGAGCCGTTTCACCCGCTCTTCGGCGCGATGCCGCGCACGCCCCTCGCGCTCGAGTTGCAGATCACGCAGGAATACCTCGGCGGCTCCACGCAGCTCGCATTCCTCGCGCCGATGTGGAAAGAGGTGCTCGACGCCGACACGTTCCGCCCGCGCGCCGGAGCGACTGTCGCCCGCGTGATCGACGGCACGGCGAACGTGGCACGGGTCTCCCGACCCGTGAACCCGGCCGACACGGGTCAGGAGACCCGTGCCACGCTCTCCGTCATCGCCGGCGTCGCCAACACCGGCACTGATCGCAATTGGTCCGGCCACCCGCTCGCGCCGTCCAACTGGTATGCCTACGGCCGTCTGGCGTGGGACCACACGCTCACCGCCGCGCAAATCGCCGACGAGTGGACGCGCCTCACGTTTGGCAACGACGCGCGCGTCGTTCCGACCGTCACGTCCATCCTCCTCGCGTCGCGCGAAACGGTCGTCGACTACTCGATGCCGCTCGGCCTGCACCATATCATGGCGCGCAACCATCACCAAGGCCCCGGCCCGTGGGTCGCGGGCGGCCGTCCCGACTGGACTTCGCTCTACTATCACCGCGCCGACGAAAAAGGTGTCGGTTTCGACCGCACCACCGCGGGCTCCAACGCCCTCGGCCAATATGCGCCCGAGGTCGCGCGCCGCTGGGCCGACCTCGCGACGTGCCCCGATCGCGACCTGCTCTGGTTCCACCACCTGCCGTGGGATCACAGGATGCGCTCCGGAAATATTCTCTGGGATGACATCTGCCTCCACTACCAACGCGGCGTCGACACCGTGCGCAGCTGGCAAAAATCCTGGGACACGCTCGCCGGCGCCATCGACGAGGAGCGGTTCAAATCGGTGCAGGCGCTCTTCGCGCGGCAGGAGCGCGAAGCCCGCATCTGGCGCGACGCGTGCACGCAGTATTTCGCGACGTTCGCGAAGCGTCCACTGCCCGCCGGCGTCGAGCCACCGGCCTGGACGCTCGGATACCTGCGCAGCCTGAACGCGCCGTTCACCGCGACGGCGCATCCGCCCGCGGCGAAGTAGCCGGCTTCACCGCCAGCTCTCGTCCACGTCGGGCCGGTGCGACTCCATCTGGCGGATGACCATCTCGTGATATTTGCCCCGCGCGGCCATCAGCGCCGCGTGCGTGCCGCGCTCGCTCACGCGGCCGTCCTCCATCAGCAGGATGAGATCGGCGCGGCGGATCGTGGAGAGACGGTGGGCGATGACGAAGGTCGTGCGGCCGGCAAGGAGCTCGGCCATCGAGGCCTGGATGAGTTGCTCGCTCTCGGTGTCGAGGTTGCTCGTCGCCTCGTCGAGGATGAGGATCTGCGGCCGGGCGAGGATCGCGCGGGCGATGGCGAGGCGCTGCTGCTGGCCGCCGGAGAGTTTCACGCCGCGCTCGCCGATCGTGGTGCCGTAGCGCTCGGGGAGTTTGTCGATGAACTCGTGGGCGTTGGCGCGGCGCGCGGCATCCTCGACTTCGGGGTCGGAGGCGTTGCGGCGGCCGTAGGCGATGTTGTCGCGCACGGAACCGTCGAAGAGAAACACGTCCTGCTGCACGATCGCGAGGAGGTCGCGGTAGGTGCGGAGGCGGAATTCGCGGATATCGGAGCCGTTGAGCAGAATGCGACCGACGCTCGGATCGTGGAAACGCGCGACGAGATCAGTGACGGTGGTCTTCCCGGCGCCGCTGCGGCCGACGAGCGCGACGACCGAGCCGCCGGGCACGGCGACCTCGAAGTCGCGGACGACCGGGCGGCCGGCGCGATACTCGAACGACACGGTCTCGAAACGCAGCTCGCGCACGACGCGCGGCGCGTCGACCGCACCGGCGCGGTCGGGCTTGTCGGCGGGCAGCGCGAGGATCTCGAACACGCGCTCCATCGCGGCGAGCGAGCGCTGGAGCTCGGAGAACGAGTTGACGATGTTCCAGACCGGGTTCAGCAGCAGGAACGAATACCACTGGAACGCCATGATGTCGCCCACGGTCGCGTGGCCGAGGATGTTCAGGTTGCCGCCATACCAGACGATCGCGACGTTGACGCCGGAGACGAGGAGACCCCACGAGGTCCAGAGCACGAGTTCGCGGCGGTGCGCGAAGAGCTCCTTCCGCAGCACGGTGTGGCGGCCGGTCATGAAGTCGCGCAGCTCGAGCAGCTCGCGGCGGAAGGCGCGCACGACGCGGATGCCGGAAAACGTCTCGCCGACGCGGCCGTCGATCTGCTCCACGTCCTTGCGCACCGAGCGGTAGATGGGCCGCACGCGGCGCGCGAAGACGAAGCTCATCGCCATCGCGCCCGGGATGATCGCCATCGCGGCGAGGGCGAGGCGCCAGTTGAGCGCGAACAACACGCCCACCGCGATCACGAGCCGGATGACGGAGATCGCGGGCGAGACGATCGCCATCTGGAGGAGGCCGGTGGTGGTGTCCACGTCGCCCGTGAGGCGCGAGAGGATGCCGCCGGTCTTCATGTCCCACAGCTTTGCGAGCGGCAGGTGCAGGAACCGATCGTAGAGCGCGCGGCGCAGCGCGAGCATCACGTGCACGTTGAGCAGGCGCTGGCGGTAGTCCTTCAGCGCGCCGACGAGGTTCGAGCAAACGATGACGGTGAGAAACGCGGCGCCGGCGAGATTCACGAGCAGCAGGCGGCGTGTCGCTTCGAGTCCCTCCGCCAGCAGCACGCGATCGACGATGAACCGCAGGAACAGCGGCTCGATCATCTCGAGCCCGGCGACCAGCAGCGCGAACAGAAACACCAGCGCGATCGCGCCGCGGTGCGGCTTGAGCCAGCGCAGGTAGTCGCGGGCGTAGTCGCGGCGTTTGCCGCGGAGGCCGGCGAAACCGGCGGCTTTTCCGGCCTTCGGCGCGGGCCCGGCCGGGTTTGGCGCCGAGGGCGTCTCGTTGGTTTTCTCCGTCTCGTCGTCCAGCCGTTGGTGCCGATAGTCCTCGACGAACTTCCGGTAGCGCGCGCGCGACGAGCGTGGCTGGGTCATGGGGCGCCTACTCTCCGAGGCGACGCGGACGCCGTCAAGCGGCGCCCTGTCGGCCAGGCTTGCTGAGTCTCGCAAACCAGGGCGACACCGAGTCCGGCGGTTCGGGGAGCGCGGACGCGTCCAGTTTCTTGCAATCCGGAGAGGGCGAGGGAGCGGCGGTTTTCAACCGCCGAGCCTGGGCGCTTGGAAAAGCGCCCCTCTGCGGTGCAAGAAAATGAGATGCGCCCGGGGAGCGCATCCTTCCCGGGTGCTGGTGTCAGCGGCTCGCCGACATCGCTGAAGTCCCCGGCGAGACGCCGAGAACAGCCCGCAGGACGCGGGCGCTCCCCGAACCACTGCGTGTCACTCGGTGATGCGAGCCTCGGCAATTGTGCGCATCTCACTATACCGCAGCCCACGAGGCCGGACGCCTCGTCCACGTGGCTGAGGCGTCCCGCCTCAGAGGGAAACCCGAGACGGGCACAACTTACTTCGCCGCGCGCAGCCACGCGCCGTGCGCGGCGGCGAGCGACGCGGGCGTCCACGGCGCGCGTTGGACCGCCACGCGGTAGCGCAGCGCGAACGTGCCGCCGGCGGCGACCTCGCGCGGCTTGGGCGCGAGGATCGCGGCGCACATGAAGCGCATCTGCCGCGAGTGAATCAGATACCACGGGGCGTTTTCGCCGGCGTTGGCCGGATCGCTGAGGAGGGCGACGCCACCGACGCCCGTGGCGTCCTGCGTGAAATTGCTCGCGACGGCCGCGGTGTCGGGCCGCCAGCGGTCGCTGCGAAATGCGGGCGCGGCGCCGGAGGCGGCGAGAAACTCGATGCCGAGTGGCGCGCCGGCCAGGCGGATGCTGAGGCCGGCGTAGCCGCCGTTGACGGCGCCCTTCGGCTCGCCCGGCATCGGCGTGCGATCGAGCAGGATTTTTTCCGGGCCGGCGGTGAAGCGCGCGTGCCAGTCGATCGTGTAGCTGCCGTCGGCGCCGGGGGCGGAGATGCGCAGCTCGCGCACCTCGGTGACATCAGTGCGGCCGTCGGGCGTGGTGTAGGACACGTTGAGCTTGATCGTCGCGCCGCCGTCGGAGCGCGTGGCGATTTCGGGCGCGGTCCAACTGGTCTTGCCGGCGGCGCGGCCACTCGTGCGGTCCTCCTCCCAGTAGTTCACCGTGTTGATGTATTTCCACGAGAACCAGAGGCCGTAGTGCCACGGATGGTCGGCGGGCTTGAAATCGGTGAGGCTCGGCCCGCCGCCGACGGTGACGGGATCGAAGAACGGCTTGCCCTTCGCGGGGTCGAAGCTGAAACGCCAGACGGTTTTGCCGTCGGCGGTCTGCCACGCGAGCGTGGTGTCGGTGCGCGCCCACTCCGCGCGGGCGGCGACGGGGAGGAACGCGAGAAGCGCGAGCGCGGCCGCAGCCCGCCCGGTGGCCGCCCACGTGAGGAGGCCGAGAATGGACGAAACGAAAGCTCCAGCCTCGTCACCCCGGCTGCTACGGAGCTGCAGCACGCGTTTCACGCCTTTGCGACCTTGATGCCCTTCGACTTCGCGAGCTGCACGGCGCCCCACTTGCCGCGCTCGGGGCGCGACAGCATGGCGTTGGCCGCGGCGTCGCCGACGAAGCGCTCGGCCTTCACGTCCCACATGAGCGGGCGCGCGGCCTTCATCGCGATCCAGTTGACGATGCAGGCGGTGTTGGCCGCGTGGGCGATCGTGGCGGGCACGAGCGACGGGCGGCGGTCCTTCACGCGCTCGAGCCAGTATTTGTGATGCGAGGTGCTGTGCGGAAATTGCACGGCGAGTTTCTCGCTGGGCTCGAGCAACGACGGTTTGCTGGCGTCGAGGGACTTGAGCGTCTTCGGCATGGCCGGATCACTCGACTTCGACTGCTGCGAGGCATCGCGCGAGACGAAGATCCAGCCCTCGTCGCCGACGAAGCGGATGCCGTTGGGAAATTTGTCCGACACGGTCAGCTTCACGCCGCCGGGGTAGAGCGACTCCACGTAATAGGCGCCGTGGACGTTCCAGATTTTGTTCGTCGGGAATTCGCCCTTGCCCTCGAGCTTGGAGGGGCCGCCGAGTTCCTGGTCCATGCCCCAGTGCGCGACGTCGAAATGGTGCGCGCCCCAGCCGGTGATCATGCCGAGGCAGTAGGCGTCGTTGCGCAGCCAGCCCGGTCGCGAGCCGACATCGGGGCCGCCCGTCTTGCGATCCTTGCCCTGCGAATGCACGCGCTGCTCGGTGTAATAAACCTGCGGCGTCGGGCCGAGCCACATCTCGTAGTTGAGGTGCGGCGGCACGGGTTGCTCGGGATTGTCGGGCGCGGTGGGATCGGTAGGCAGGCCGATCTCGACGGAACGGAGCCGGCCGACCCGGCCGCTGCGCACGAACTCGCAGGCCTTGCGGAATTGCTCGTTGGGGCCCCATGAGCGCTGCTGGCTGCCGAGTTGGAAGATGCGATCCGATTTGCCACACGCGGCTTTGAGGAGGGCGCCCTCCTCGTGCGTCATCGTGAACGGCTTCTGGAGATAGACGTCCTTGCCCGCGAGGATGGCCGCGAGCGCAGGCTCCGCGTGCTGGTGGTCCGGCGTGCTGATGGTGACGGCATCGATGTCCTTTCGCGCGAGCATCTCGCGGTAGTCGCCGTAGAGGTCGATGGTCGGGACGGGCAGCTCGTTGCGCTTGAACATGCCCTCGATGCTGGCCTTGCCGCTCGCGGCACGGCGCGAGTCGAGGTCGCACACGGCGACGACGTCGGCGAGTTTCGAGTTCACGACGCCGGGCATATCGTGGCTTTGCGCAATGCGGCCGGCGCCGATGCAGCCGACGCGGATGCGGCCGCTGGGAGCGCCGGCGCCGAGCAGGCGGGACGGAACGATGAGCGGAGCAACGGCGGCGGTCAGCACGGCCGAGCGAACGAAATCGCGACGGGAAACGTCGGTGGAGCGGAGTGATGGGGTTTTCACGGCAGGTGGATTTGAGAGGAAATCGGGGCGAAGGGAACGCCAACCACGGTCAACTGTTGAGTCAGTTCATGCCGGTGTTGGTGACGAAAGCAATCCTGCGACTGTCCGGCGACCACGAGGGCACATTGATCGTACCCTGGCCGCCGCAAGCGTGGGTGATCACTCTGGCGGAGCCACGGCCGACCAAGCGGCGCGGGAGAGCGCGGGGACAAGGCGAATGAGCGAAGCAAGCGGGGAAACAGATCAAGCGCGAAGGTTGAACGCATCGACTTTCCCGCGGATCGCGCGGGTGTGGTCGGGGGTGCTGCCGCAGCAGGAGCCGATGATGTTGGCGCCGGCGGCGATCGCGTCGGGGACGCCGGTCGCCATGTCGGCGGGGAGCTGTTTGTAGACGGCTTTGAGGTTTTCGAGCACGGGCAGACCGGCGTTCGGCTGCACCATGATCGGCAGGGAACAGGCCTCGCGGTAGAGGCGGGCAACTTTGGCGGCGCCGATCATGTCCATGCCGGTGCCGCAATTTAGCGCGACGATGTGCGCACCGCGCTCGGCCATGAAAGCGGCGGCATCCTCGGGCGCGACGCCCATCATCGTCTTGTAGAACGTGCCGTCCATCGAGAGGTCGTAGGCCAGCGAACCGATGATACAGGGTGCGCCCGCGGCTTTCGCGGCGTCGATGGCGAGGCCGAGTTCCTCAAGCCCCGTCTGCGTCTCGATGATGATCGCATCGACCCCGGCGCCGACGAGCGCGGCGCATTGCTCCTCAAGGGCGGCGCGAGCTTCGGCTTCGGGCAAGTCGCCGTAGGGCTCGAGCAAGGCCCCGAGCGGCCCGACATCGCCGAGCACGTAGCCTTCACGACCGCCGAAGGCCTCGCGCGTGATGCGGGCACCGGCGGCGTTGATGGCGGTGAGTTCGTTCTCGTGCTGGTGGCGGCGGAGCATGATGCGACTCGCGCCAAAGGTGTTGGTGATGATGCAATCGGCGCCGGCCTCGGCGTAGCGGCGCTGGATCGCGACCACGCGGTCCGGATGCGTGAGGTTCCACATTTCGCCGCAGGCGCCGGACTCGAGGCCGGCGAGCATCAGCTGGGTGCCCATCGCACCGTCGCAGACGAGACAGTGGGAGTGGGCGGCTTCGTGCAGGAGTTGTTTCATTGGGAAGGTTTAACCGCAAAGAGCGCAGAGAGCGCAAAGAAGAATCGTGGGCTTACGGTCTTTGTGATCTTGGCGCTCTCTGCGGTTACATCACAGGCCCGTGACATCAGCGGTTGCGTCGGTTTCGAACACCTGGCCATCGAAGACGATCGTGCGCGGCAGGCGGAGGTTCGCGACGGTGGCGAGGGGCGAGTGGCGGGTGAGGATGAAGCGGCTGAGGCAACCGGGTGCGAGGCGGCCGAATTTCTCGCGGTAGCCGAGGCGGCCCGCGCTGACGCCGGTCGCGGCGTTGATGACGGCGAGCGGCGGGAGGCCGGCGCGCTCCATCAAGGCCAGTTCGTCGAGCAAGCCGATCGCGTGGGCGACGCCGACGGAGCCAGCGTCGCTGCCAGCGATGATCGGCACGCCCAGCGCGTGCGCACGCACAAGGCTGGCGGCGTGCTGGTCGAGGATGCGCTGGAGATGGGCGACGATGGCGGCGTCCCAGCCCATGAGCGCGGCGTGATCGACCTGCTCCTGCACGGGCGCAAAGGTCGGCACCCAGGCGATCTGCCGGTCGCGCAGGCGGGCGAGTTGGTCGTCGCGGATGAAGAAGCCATGCTCGACGGAATCCGCCCCACCCTCGACCACGTGCTCGATGCCCCGGTCGCCGGAGGCGTGGGCAAAGGTTTGCCGGCCGAAGGATTTCGCGGCGGTGACGAGTGCGGCGACTTCGGCGGTGCCCATCTGCGGCTCGGTGGTGACGGCGCCGGCCTTGAAGTTGATGATGCCGGTCGGGATGAGCTTGATCCGGTCGGCACCGGCCGCGACGCGGGCGGCGACGCAGGCGTGGGGGGTCGGAAAGTTTTCGAGCGGCTCGCCCATGAAACTTCCGTAGCGGCCCCGGTGGTGGATCGCGGCGCCGGGGCTGTCGAGATAGGCCATGAGCGGCGCCGGCGAGCGGTCGGAAGCAGGGCGGGTCTCTGACTCGCCCAAGGGCAGGTCGGAGACCTGCCCTACTTTCAAGCAACGCTGGTCCTTGTATTGTTTGCTCAACGCGAGGCCGACGCCGTCTTTGTCGCCAGCGTCGCGCACGGCGATGACGCCGAGGCGGACGATCTTCTCGAGCCGGGCGCGGGCGGCGGCGAGCAGTTCGGCCGGTGTTTGCTTCAGGTAGGCGGCACGTCGGTCGAGGTTGAGTTCGCCGCCTTCGAGGAAGAGATGCGCGTGGGCCTCGATCAGGCCGGGGAGCAGCGTGTGGTCGGGCGCGACGAAATCGGGCGCGGCCTGGTTGGGGCGAAGCAGTTCGCGCGGTGGTGTGCGCCCGTCGCGGCCGACGAAGCGGATCGCGATGGAATCGTAGACGATGTGTGCGTCGCGCGCCGGCGCGGTGCTCGTGCCGTCGAGGAGCGTGCCGACGTGAAGCCAAACGGGCTCTCGTGTAGCAGCCGACGTAAGGAGGCTGGCAGGGAGGTTCGCCAGCCTCGTCACCTCGGCTGCTACGTGCTGTGCGCGGTCCGATGCCATGACGATCACACGTCGGCGGGCGCGGCCTCGCTACAAATCGCCATGATGGCCTCCGCCTGCCGGTAGCCGGCGGTCTCCTGGGTTTCGCCGTCTTGGGCGCGGCCCTGCGCGAGCGCGTCGCGGAGCTTGGCGACCATCGGATGGTCGGCCGGGAGCGGCGCGGGATTTTTCTCCGGATTCGCCAGGGCAAAATCGAGTCCGGCTTCCATGCCGAGGGTGAGGTAGGCGCACTCAAGTTGCTCGCGCGCGCCCTTCGGCGTGCCCCAGGCAAAGTTGGAAAGCCCCACCATCAGGTGCACGCCGCGCAGATCGGGATCGGCGCGGATGAGGCGCATGGCATCGAGGCCGACGTTGATCAGGCCGTAGGTGTCGGCGCCCACGGGTGCGAGACCGGTGTCGACAATAATCTGGTCAGGGCGGCGGCCGGCCTTGGTGACGAGGAGTTCGACGAAGCGCTTTGTGACCGCATGGGCATCCGTGGCGCGCAAGCACGGGGAGGAACCGCCGGCCACGAAGTGCTCGGAGGCCATCACGATCACGTGCGTATCGTAGTGCCGCACGAGTTCGATCATCTCGTCGAGGTGCGTGCGCGAGGCGGCGACGGAGTTGAGGATGGGCGGCCCGCTTTTCTTCCGGTCGTAGTGCGCGAGCGCGACGCGGTGGTATTCGACCGAGGGGTTGTCGAAGCTGATCGGCGTGTTCGTCGCCTCCTGGATGGCGGCGACCACATCCGGGAGAAACGCGACCATCTCGGCCATCTTTACCTGGATGCGCTGGGTGCCGTCGAGGTTGAGCGTAAGAAACTGCACGCCGAGGTCGGCTTGGAGTTTCGCGAGTTTCGCATAGTCGGCGGCGCTCCGCGTGGTGAAGGCCGTCCGCGCCCGCGCGTAGGAGTTGTTCATCAACTCGCCGATGAGATTCAATTTTGGAGCGGACATTTATTATTTGGGCGGATTTGGGCCTCACGCAAAGGGCGCTAAGGACGCAAAGGCTGGGATGTTTCGGTTTCCTTCGCGGCCTTTGCGTCCTTGGCGTGAGGCAAAATCGATTTTTCCGCGGCGTGATCGCGGCCGAGCCAGTTGTTGGCCCAGGAGGAGGTGCCGCGGAGGCTTTGGTCTTGGACCACGGGCGCATGAGCGAGCAGTTCGTGCTCACGGTGGTCATGCTTCAGGCGCTCGTAGGCGCGGAGCCAGATGCAGTCGCCGATGCCGTCGACTTCACAGCGGCCGTCGCGCGTGCCGCCGCAGGGGCCGTTGCGCTGGTTCTTCGCGCACTGCGATTCGGGACAGAGGTAGGCGATCTCGGGCAGCGAGCAGTCGCCGCAATCCTGACAGCGGAACAGCGCCGACTTGCTGAGATGCTCGATCAAACGCAACGGCGCCGGCCCTTGTGCGGAATCCGCCGCGTCGGCGCAGAGTTTCGCGCCCGCGCGAGCCAACGCCCGGCCCGACGTGAACATCGCGGCATGCGATAGCTTGGAAAGTGAGTAGCTGACGCCCACATGCCGCGAACGCGTCGCGGGTGTCGCGGCGCGCAACGTCGGATCGGCCAGTCCGGTCGCGGGGCTCTGCTCGAAATAGAAAAACTCCCCGGGCCGCGAAAACTGCATCGCCTGCGCGAACTGCTTCCAGTCGTCAGGCGCAAACGAGCGCTCAATCCGCAGGATATTCTCAAGGGCGGCGGCGTTATGCACCCCGCCGAGGTAGGCGCCGCGGTAGCCGAGACCGCGGTAGATCGCGATCTGCTTGGCGGCGAATTCGAGGAAGAACGCCTTGCCGCCGTCGGGCGAGGCGGCGTGCCGCTCGCACACTGCGAGCAGTTCGCGCGACAGCACAACGCCCGGGATGCGGCCCGAGTGAAACAGCGAGGCGACCCGCGGGCTGAGCAGGTAGACGTTGCCGATGAGCGGGGTCGCGCCGAGGCCCTGCGCGCGCATCCACGCGATGAGCTCGCTCTGCTTGCGCGCATCGAAGCCGATCTGGTTGATGATGAAACGCGCGCCGCAGCGGATCTTCGCGGCGAGTTTCGCGTATTGGGGCATCACCTCGCCCTCGTGGAGCTTGAAGTTGGTCGTCACCGCGCCGACGAGAAAGTTGGTGCGGTCGAATCGGGCGCGCGTCGCGTCGGCCGGCGCGAGGCCGCGGTTCATCTGGTCGAGCAGTGTGATGAGGCCGACGGAATCGAGGTCGAAGACGGGCTTGGCGGCGCCGCCGTTGCCGGCGACCGGATAATCGCCGGTCATCGCGAGGATGTTGTGAAAACCTTCGCTGTGCAGCAACCACGCCTCGGACTCGAGCGCGTTGCGGTTGAGATCCTTGCAGGTGAGGTGGATCACCACCTCCTTGCCGGCGTAGAGGATGGGCCGGCCGAGCACCGTGGGCGCGAGCTGCGGATTGCCGCCGGCATTGTCGGTGATCGAGATCCAGTCGACGTCGGGCGACTCGATGAGGCGGTTCGCGAAATCGCGCGCCTTCACGGCGCTCTTCTCCCCCATCCCGCCGCGCACGGAAACCAGCTCGGTGCCGAGGAGGAACCGCGAGGAGGTTTCGAGTTTTTCGCGGAGGGAGTGCATCGAAGATCGGCTGGTGGCTGCGAGCGTAAGCGAGTGGTCGGGGGCCACTCGCTCACGCTCGCGGCTACGACTCACTTGAGCGGCAGAACGAAGAGCGCGTTGCTCAGCGCGGGGACACGCAGCGGGGCGTTGGTCGCGATGTTGTCCGTGCGCTTGAGGTCGACCACGCGCGGCTGACCCGGCGTGTTGTGGGCGCGATCGTTCGGGCCCGTGATGTGATAGCGTGTGCCACGCGCAGCAAGCGCCAGGCCGGTGGGCGCGAGGGTGATCTCGATTTCCTCCGCGGTCGGGTTGACGACCCCGACGGTGAGCGTCCGGCCATCCTTCGTGAGTGCGGCGGCGACATCGTAGGGCGCGAAGTCTTTTTCGAGCACGAGCGGCTTCTCGCCGAAGTGCGCGCGGTAGAGCTGAAGCACGAGACCGGTGGTTTCCATCTCGGCGGTGGTCTTCGAAGTCTTGATCGCGCCGATGACATTCACGGTCTGCGCGTAGTGCGCCATCTGGATCAGGTCGCTCTGGCGGAAATACTCGTGCAGGCCGGCGGCGGTGCCGAGTCCGTCGGAGAGTTCGTAGATGCAGCCGAGTTCGCCGTAGGCATACTCGCGGTGCCAGTAATTCCACTCGTCCATCGTGATCGGCATCAGGCGGCCCTGCAGGTTGGACAGGCTGGCCTGCAACTTGCGATGGCCGTCGGCTTTTTTGCGGATCGCGTTTTTCAACAGGCCGACGTGCGAGAGCAGGTCGACGCGGCCGTCCTTCGTCCACGGCACACGCCCGCTGTAGAAATGCTCCGAGAGGATGGACATGTGGTCGAGGCATTGCTCCAGCATGATCTGCGTGCAGCCCTTGCCCGACTTGGCCTGATCGGGATCGTGGTTCTTGTTGATCGTCTCGAGGTCGCCGACGGCGGTGAGCTTGAGCGAGGGGTCGACCTGCCACATGGCCTCGGCAAACAGGTTATGCTTCAGCGTGTAGTGGGCCATCTGCATGAAGCCGAGCTGCCACGGGCCGAACATCTCGTTGCCGACGCACCAATACTTCACGCCGTAGGGCGCGGCGTGGCCATTCTTCGCGCGCCAGCCACCGCCGATCGTGTCGGCGCCGCGGTTGCAATACTCGACCCATTGCGCCGCCGAGTAGGCGTCGCCGAAGCCGGTGTTGGCCGCGATCATCGGCTCGGTGCCGACCTCGCGGCAGAAGGCGATGAACTCGTCGGTGCCGAAATCGTTGTGCTCGACACCGGTCCACGCCGGGTTCTTGCGCGGCGGACGGCGGTCGCGATCGCCGATGCCATCGCGCCAGTCGTAGCCGCTCGCGAAGTTGCCGCCGGGCCAGCGATAGACGGTGCCGTTGAGTTGCTTGAGCAGCGCAAGCGTATCGCGGCGCATGCCGCGCACGTGGTCGGCCGGCATGAGCGACGGCGGGCCGATGAGGACATCGCCGCTCAGCACGCGAAGCTCGAGCGCGCCGGCGTTTTCGCCGCCGCGCTGCGCGGTGAACTTGAACGCCTGCTTCGCAAATTCACCGCCGGTGAACGTGAATCTCTTCGTCGCACGATCGCCCGCGGCCGATCCCCAGATCAACGCCACCTCGATTTCGGCTTTGCCACCTGCAGGCCGCGCCCAGAGGTAGCCGACGTAGGCCTTGCCGGCGACGAGTCCGAGATCGCGTTGGCGGAGTCCAGCGCCCGCGGCGACGCGCGGCGAGTGCGTGCCGACGAACGCGTTTTCCTTCACCATCGTCACGGCCGAGGGGTCGCCGATGATCTGCCACGGCGACGCGCCGACGACGGGATACGCCGAGTCGGTGAGGCTCTTGTAGGGCGCGTAGTTCGCGGTGATCGGAAAATAGAATTTCCGGTCCTCCAGCATCTCGGCCCAGATGCCGCCGTAGATGCAGCGGCCGAGGTGCTCGATGAACTGCCCGTAGATGTGGGGATTGATCGGCGCGCCGGTCTTGGCGGCGTCGAGTTTGACTTCAAGCGGCGCGGCCGCGGCGAAGGCGGTGGCCGCAAGACCGAGCGAGATGGCGAGGAGAGTGCGACGGATTGATCTCATGGGGTCGATGAGGGTCGCGTGGGAATCGCGAACTAGGATTTGGAAAGGGCGGCCTCGAGTTCGGCCTTGAGCGCGGCGGCGACTTCCTGCGGCGTGCCCGGACGCGACTGCTCGTCGCTCCATTTGAACTGCGCCATATAGTCGTCGCCCTTGGTGAGTCCGACCTTCTGCGCCTTGGCGTCGATGCGTTCGACGAAGACCGACGGCAGGTCGATTTTCACCTCCTCGAAGTCGTCCCACGCCTTGATCGCCGACGGGAGCTCCTGCCAGCAGAGGAGTTGGTAACGCGACACCGGATTCGCACCGCGCTGCGCGGTGAGCTGACTTTTCGTCGGTGCAACGCCCGCCTTGAACGTGGCCTTGGGCGCCTCGCCCTTCCCCACGAGGTAGAGAAACAGATCGACCGCGCTCGATGCGTCGGCGCCGTAGCCATCGGCGCCGATTTCATCGGCGAACATCTGCGAAATCGGCGCGCCGCCGATCGCCATCTTGATGTGATCGTAGCCCGGCTGGTTGCAGCCATCGATCACGGTTTTCATGTAGGTCATCGTGGTCGTGAGCAGCGCGCTCATGCCGATGATGTCGGGTTTGAATTCGTCGGCGGCGGCCTGGAATTTCTCCACGCTCTGATCGACGCCGATGTCCTTCACGACGAAGCCGGCGCCCTCGGCCATCATGCACACGAGGTTCTTGCCGATGTCGTGGAGATCGCCGCGCACCGTGCCCATGAGGAGGCGGCCGGTCTGCGACGACGCGCCGCCGGGCGCCGCGAGCAGCGGCTTGAGCACGGCCATACCGGCTTTCATCGCGCGGGCGGCGATGAGCACCTCGGGCACGTAGAGGATGTTGTGCTTAAAATCCTCGCCGACGACGGACATGCCGGCGATGAGGCCTTGTTCGAGCACTTCCTTCACGGGGCGGCCCTCGGCGAGCGCGTCCTTGGTCATCTGTTCGACTTCCTTGGCTTTGCCCTCGTAAAGGCACTGGTTCATCAACGCGTAATCGATCATGGGAAAATAGGAGGTTTTTGGTAGGTCGGGCTTCACGCCCGACATGTCGGGGATAAACCCCGACCTACAAGGGATGGGTCATTTCGTGCCGAAGTGCGCCTGGTTGAATTCGTCGAGGGCGGCTTTCATCGCGACGATGTTCTGCCGCGGCATGCCGGGGCTCGTGCCGCCACCGACAGAGAGGACGATGCCTTCGCCGCCGCTTTTTTCCAACACGTCGAGCGTCGCCGCGCGGACTTCGTCGGGGGTGCCGCGCACGCCGACTTCGAGCGGGTTCACGTTGCCCATGAGACACATTCTCTTGCCGACGCGCGCCTTCACATCGGCGTAGTCGGTTTGTTTGCCCCAGTTGAGCATGTTGAAGCCGGCGTCGGGCAGATACTCGAGGCACGCCTCGATCGAGGCGTCGTTGTGGTAGAGCTTCACCCAGTCCTTCGGGAACGCGTCGCAGATGCGTTTCAGGTAGGGGTGGCAGAACTCCTGATAGTGGTCCTCGTTCACGAAGCCCACGATGTCATCGAGGAGGAAAATGCCCTCGACGGTCGGGCCCATCGCTTTGCACTGGGCCTTGAGCCAGTCGATGATGATGCGCGTGCAGAGATCGAGCAGCTTGTGGACCCACTCGGGCTTTTCGACGATGTCGATCATCAGATCGCTGGTGTTGCGGGCGAAGCCGGCCGTGCACATCGGGCCGCGCGCGGTGGCCATCGTGAAGATCTCGCCGGTGTCGAGCACCTGCTGCCGCTGCATGCGGAGGCGGTGGAGCGTCAGGGCCATGAACGCGTCGGCCTCGACCTCGTATTCCGGCAGCTTGTCCACATCCTCGATGTTGAAGAGCATGTGGTATTCGCTCGGCGTGTTGTCCTGCCAGAACTTGATCTTCGACCCGAGCACCGACGGCTCCGCCGCCATGCCGTATTCGAGCCACCAGCCGGGCACGAAGATGATGTCGGGGAACTCGCGGTGGATCTTCAGGTGCGACTGGAACCACACCTGCGGGTCCAGGAAGAAATCCATGTGCTTGACGCCGACGTAGCCCGGGATCCACGGGCTGTCGATGATCAGCGCCATCGGGACCTTATCGAGTTTCTCGAGGCGCGAGGCGCGTTTGAATGTGTTCCATTGGGCGGGTGTCATGGTTTTGAAGAGGGTCTAGGTTCTCGGGTCTTGGACCTGGGGACGGCTGGTTATGGGGTGATCAGGATCTCGGTGTCGGTGACCTGGAGCTGAACGCCGGCGGACTTCGCGGCCTCCTGTAGGCAGGCGTCGAGCATGACAACGGGATCGGGACTGACCGTGAGGCGGCGCATGAGGCCCGAGCCTTTCTTGGTGCCAACCGTGAGATTGACGCGGAGACCTTTGCGCTTGCAGGCCACCCGGGTCGCGCCGTCGGGCAGCGTGACGTTCATCGGCTTGATGAACGCGTCGACGTAGTGAGTGCCGACGCCGGACTTGTCGGGAAACTTCGGCGGGAGCTTGTCCGCCGCGGCGAGATTGCGATCGCAGAGTTTGATCATGAGGAATTCGTCGGGGTTGTGGGTAAAGCGTGGTGAGCGGTCGGTTCGCTCTCGTGAAATTCGGTCGTGCCTTTTCGACGAATTCCTAAGGCGAAGTGGATCGCTTCGAGGGCGAGTCCCCATTTGTGCGCGCGACTCACCGCTTCACAATGGCAGCCGGCTGGCGCGGAGTCACGCGTCCAAGTGAGCACTTCATCCAGCGGGCGCCCGAGCAAAGGCTGCTCGCTCGCGATCGCGCGCATGAGCGACCCAGCGTCGCGCTGGTAGGCGCACATGTGCTCGTAGCCTTCGTCACCCGGAGCCGGCCGGCACTCCGACGAACGGATCGGGTAGCCCTCGCCTTCGTCACCAAGCGTAACCGTGTAATCGAACGCCAGCGGCCGCCCCATGTTGGAACACGTGGTGCCGTCGTAGCGAAAGGTCGCCCGCAACGTGCCGTCGCCGTCCCGCTCGAGCCGCACGCGTTCGCGCGCCCATTTCGCGAGCGCCCGCGCGTTGACCGTGTAGCGGCCCGCCGGCTGCGCTGGAGCGGCCGCGACGGCGGGCGCCGGCGCATGGCGATACGACGCGCGCCGGAAGCGGCAGGAGGCCAGCGCGCAATTCGCGCAGGGTGACGCGCGCAAGGCGTCACGGCCCGCCGCGGATTTGGGGGCGAGTCCGAAGACACCGAGCAGCGCCTTTTTCGGCCGCAGCATGCCGCTCGCCATCACTTCGATCGGTTCGGGAAAGGCGCGCTGGGCGCCGCGCGTGATCAGCTCGAACAGGCGCGCCTGGTCCGACACATCCCAGCCGGAGTAACCGGGGCTGTAGTGCGGCACTGCCATCAACCCGTCGCGGTCGGCGAGTTCGCAGATCCGCCCGCTGGCCGTTGCGACCATGCGCTCGACCACGGCCGAACCGAACATCTCCAGAAAGAAATACTCATCGGGCTTCGCCGCTTCCCACAGCTGACGCGCCTGGTCTTCGCAGTTTCCACCGGCACACGCGGCCACGAGCACGACCCGTGTCGCCCCCGCCCGCGACAGGTGTTCGCGCAGCTGGCGCGATTGAAACTCGCATCCGTCGATCCGCAGCACATCACCCGCGTAATCCAGGCTGGCTTCACGCAGATAAACCCAAGGCCGGCCGTGGTCCGCGAACCACTGCCTCCCCCACCCGGCCAGCTCCCGGGCTCGATCGGTCAGCACGTGTCCGCGCGGATAACCGAGGAGCCGGACATACTCGGCTTCCTCGACGGTGCTGTCGGGACGAAGATCGAGTTCGTCGATCATGGCGCGCCCACCTCCAGACGGTCGGGGATCGGCGAGAACTGGCAGCCCTCGACGAAAATGTCGAAGAAGTGCGGGTGCGTCTCGAGCCGGCAGTGCTGCACGCATTTCACGAGTGCCTCCAACTCGACGCGTTTGGCGCGGGAGAGCAGCGCGATGCAGGCGCCCTCGATCGAGGCGTTGCCGATCTGCACGATGCGCCCGGGGTCGAGATTCGGGATGAGGCCGATGCGTTTTGACGCATCGACCCGGAGGTGCCGGCCAAATCCACCCGCAAGATAGAACACATCGAGTTCGCTCGCCCGGAGGCCATACTCGGCGAACACGATGCGCAGCCCGGCGGCGTTGGCACCCTTGGCTTGGGCGAGCAAACTGACGTCGCTCTCGCCAAACGTGACTGGCTGGTCGCCATCGCCCGCCAGCACAAAAGCCTCCTCGCCCGCGGTGAAACGCCCGAGTTCGTTCATGCGCTCCGTGCGCAGCAACTCGCTCAACACATCGACCAAACCGGAACCGCAGATGCCTTCTGCCGGACCCCCGCCGATTACGGCGACCGAAAATTTTCCGTCGCCGCCGATCGCCACGTTCTCAATCGCTCCGGTCAGGCCCGGCATGCCGAAAGTGATCTGACCGCCTTCGAAAGCCGGGCCCGCGGGGCATGACGCGGCCAGCACCTTGTGCTTGTTGCCGACGACGAGCTCGGTGTTGGTGCCTATGTCCATGATCGCGACCACGCGCTCCTCGTTGGCCAGATCAACCGCGAGCATGCACGCCGCGGCATCCGCGCCCACATGGCCGCTGATGATCGGCAAGCCGTAGGCCCGCGCCTTCGGGTGCACGGGCAGGCCGAGTCGCACCGCGGATTCGGAGAGGCTCGTCGTCGCGCGACGCCCGGCGGCGACGTCGTGCTCCGTGACCGACTGGTAGGGACTCTGGCCGATCGGCTCGACGGAGAGGCGGAAGAACATGTCGCGCATCGTCGAGTTGCCGACGATCGCGACCTCATAGATCGACAGCGGATCGACCGGCAGCTCCTGGATCGCGCGAGCGAGATAGCCGGCGAGGGTGCGCTGTAGCACGCGCGTGCGATCCAACGTGTCGTAGTGGATCCGCGCCATGATGTCGGAGCCGCCAAAGCGCTGGGGATTCTCGAATGAAGAGTCGGCGATTACCTCGCCGGTCTCGAGATTGAGCAGACGCAGCACCACCGTCGTCGTGCCGATATCGATTGCGAGCCCATGGAGCGGCCCGCTGCCGCGCGCGATCTCCTCGCCATCAAGCAGAATTCGATCGCCATCCCGCGTGACCGCGGGGTCGAGCTGCCATTGGC
>JACRKC010000140.1 GCA_016235555.1 Verrucomicrobiota bacterium | reverse complement strand
TCGCGATCGCCGCCGGCGTGTGCGCGGCGGCGACATCGTTGACCAGTTCGACGAGCGCGAACGGCGCGGGGCGCACTTCGATCTTGCCGGCCTCGATCTTGGCGAGGTCGAGCACGTCGTTGATCATGCGCAGCAGGTGCTCGCCGCTCTGGTGCACGATGCGGAGGCGTTCGCGCTGGTCGGTGGCGAGGCGCGCGTCGCCCTGGAGGAGCTGCGCGTAGCCGATCACGCCGTTGAGCGGCGTGCGCAGCTCGTGGCTCATCGCGGCGAGAAACGCGCTCTTCGCGCGGCTCGCCGCCTCGGCCTGGTCGCGCGCCGTCGCGAGGTCGCGCGTGCGCTCGGCGACGATGGCCTCGAGCTGGCGTTCGCGGCGCCCGGCGCGCGCGAGGCGCCAGCGCACGAAACCGAAGACGCCGCCGCCCAGCGTGAGCGCGTAGAGCAGAAACGCGGCCGGGCTGCGCGGCCACGGCGGGGCCACCGCGAAGACGTAGCGCCCGGTCTCGCTCAACCGGCCGGTGAGATCGCGCGCGCGGAACTCCAGCGTGAATGGTCCGCCGTCGAGGTTGGTCAGCGCGAGCGTGGCGCCGGGGAGGTCGGTCCACGTCCCGTCGAAGCCGAGCACGCGCGTTTGAAACGTGACGGCGCCGCCGTCGAGCAGGTTGGAGGAGAACTCGAAGGCAACCGGCTCCGTCGCATGGCCGAAGGTCGCCGGCGCGGCCGCGAGCGGATGGCGGCGACCGTTGGCGGTCACCTTGCGCAGCGCGACGCGCCAGGGCGGGGGCGTGTCGCCGGCCACGGCGTCGGCGTCGAAGCGCAGCACGGCGTTGGGGGACTTCGTCCAGATGACCGTGCGGTCCTTGATGCCGGGATCGATCGCGAGAAACGCCGGGCCGAGATTGCCGAGCAGGTTTTGCAGCGGCGCCGCGGCTTCGTGCCAGCGCGCGCGCGCCGGATCGGCGAAGTCGAACCAGCCGAGGCGGCGGTCGAGCGGCGAGCCGATGAAGCCGCCGCTGGCCCAGTGACGGTTGTGCGCATCCGTGGTGCCCGGATACGCGTAGCGGTTGCGACCGCCGTCGGCGAACGCGGGGTCGCGCTCGAAGCGGCGCATCGCCTCGTCGAAGCGCCACGTGCCGTCGGCGGTGTGAAAGCGCAGGCCGAGCGGCGTGCGAAACGGCGCGGTCCACGAACGCGTGCGCGGCAGGCCTTCCTTCTCGCCGATGACGTCGATGCGCGGATTGCGCCAGCCGTCGGTGCCGGGGAAGAGCCGCCAGAAGCCGCGGCCGCGCGTGCCGAAAAGGATCGAGCCGTCGTCGAGGTGGCGGACCATTTCGATCGGGCCGGTCTCGGTGGTTTCGAAGAGCACGGTAAACGTGGACCCGCGCAGCTCGCCGAGGACGCAGCCACGCTCGGTGCCCAGCATCACGCGGTCGGGAAATTTGTCGGGGGAGGACACGAGGAACACGTCTTCGGCGCGGTCGTGGATTTTCCGCCACACGCCATCGGCGCCCAGTTGGTGCAGCCCGCCGTAATTGGTGACGAGCAATCCGTCGCGGTGCGAGGTGATGTCGGTCATGCCGCGCGGCGCGCCGGCGACCGGCTCGAAGCGGGCGGGTGCGCCGGCCGACGGATCGGCCGGTGCGAGGCGCTGGAGACCGCCGAGCACGGAGGCATACCACGTCGCGCCCTGCCGGGCGAAGCCGCGCAGGCCGCCGGGCGCGGAGCCGTTGCGCTCGTCGAACACCGAGACGCCCGGATCGACCGAGATGCGCGCGAAGCCGTTCATGCCGCCGACCCAAAGGCCGGCCGTGGAATCGAGCGCGAGGCCGAAGGTGGTGTTGTCACCGAGCCCGCGGGCGCGATCGAGCTGGAGATACGACTGGCCGTCGGGCGAGACGAGGAGCAGGCCGTTTTGCCGCGTGTTGGCCGCGATGCGGCCGTCGGGCAGGGTGAGCAGCAGGTGCGCCGCCGCGTCGGCGAGCGCCTTGGCGCCCGCGCCCGTGAACGGCGTCATCGTGCGGCCATCGGCGGAAATGCGAAACGCACCCGCGGGGCTCGTGACGGCGACGAGTTCACCGGCGGGCAGGGCGGCGAGGGCGACCACGCCGGCCGGCGCGTGCTCGGCGGGCAAAGGCAGCGGCTGCCACGCGCGGCCGTCCCAGCGATGCAGGCCGGTCTTGGTGGCGGAGGCGTAGAGCGTGTCGCCGACGCGGTGGACGAAACTGCGCGTCGAGCCCGGCGTCGGCGTGAAGGTGAAGCGACCCTCGCGCCACACGAGCCAGCCCTTGTCGCACGCGAACGCCGCGGTGTCGCCCGCCGCGCGCGTGCCGCGCACCGCGCCGAGCGGCAGCGCTTCGGACGGCACGGCGGAGTTGAGCGAGTGATAGGTCGTGGAGCCGTCGGGCTCGTCGGCGTAGTAGCCGACCTCGTCGTTGCCGCCGACGTAGATGCGACCGTCGGCGGTCGAGTCGATGCGCCACGACCAGAGGCTGGGGTAGGGCAGCGTCTCCCAGCGCGTGCCGTCGAAGCGCACGAGGGCGTTTTGCGTGGTGCCGTAGAGGCGGCCGTCGCGCGCGATCAGCACGTCGCTGATCTGGGATTGCGCGCGGTAAACCTGCGGCGGGATGCGGGCGATCACGGGCAGCCCGCCCTCGGGGTCGGGCCACGCCGCCGCCGCCACGGCGCAGCGAAGCGGCAGCAGCGCGAGAGCGAGCCGGCCGAGCAGGCGACGGTGAAGCGGAGCGGACACGGGGTTGAAATCGCGGTTGCGCCGGGGTGCGTCAATCGCGCGCGGGGCGCTTACGCAGGGACGCGTAAGGGTCAGCCGCGGCCCGATTCAGTCGGCGGCGAGGCGTTGGCGCAGCCGCGCAAGGTCGAAACCCGCGGCGGCCGCATCGAGTTCGTCGAGCGCCGCGGCCAGCGAGGGCTGCGCCGCGCGTGCCTCGGCGAGGTGCCGGCGGAGCGCCTCCAGATCGCCCTGGGCGAGCGCGTCGCGCAGGGTGGAACGCAGCGCCTCGGGCAGCGGGGCCGCCGCCCGCTCGGCGGCCGGTAGCGGGTCCGGCGCGGTTTCGCGCCACTCCAAGGCGAGCAACCGGCGGAGCGTGTCGAGGAGTTCTTCGGCGCGAAACGGCTTGGGGAGGAATTCATCGCAGCCGGCGCGCCGGCCTTCCTCGAGGTTGAACGTAAGGACGGAGGCCGAGGTGAGCAGCACGCGCAGGCCCGTCCCGCGCGGGAGGGCGCGCAGCGCGCGCGTCACGGCGAGCCCGTCGAGTTCGCCCAGGCGCACGTCGACGATGGCCAGGTCGGGCCACGGCGTGGCGCCGGCTTTCAGTTCGGCGAGGGCGGCGCCGCCGGAGGCGTAGTCGGCGCACGTGAAGCCGAGCGGCGTGAGCAGATCGACGACGAGCCGGCGGTTCACCGCGTGATCGTCGACGATGAGCACGTGGCGCCGCGGGCCGGCGTAGCCGGTGATGCGCGCGGTGCCGGCCAGCGCGCCCGGCCCGCAGGGCGGCAGCGCGATCGCGAAGGAAAACGTGCTGCCGGCGCCGGGCGCGCTCGCCAGCGCGAGCGTGCCGCCCATGCGCTCGACCAGCGCACGGCTGATGGCGAGGCCGAGACCCGTGCCGGGGGCCGCGGGGCGTGCGACGCGCGCCTGTTCGAACGGTTGAAAGAGCCGCGCCTGATCCTCCGGCGCGATGCCGGGACCGGTGTCGGTGACGGCGAAGTGGAGGTGGGCGGGCACGTCCCCGTGCCCGCATGGTTCGCCGGGCTGGATGGCGGCGAATGCGGGCGCAGGGACGCGCCCGCCCACCACCCGCAGCGTGACGCCGCCGTGGGGGGTGAACTTCACCGCGTTGCCGAGGAGGTTGTCGAGGATCTGCCGGAGCTTGTGCGCATCGCCCTCGACCCAGACGGGCAGGTCCGGCGCCGCGTCGATCGCGAACGCGAGGCCCTTGGTGGCGGCGGCCGCGGCGTGCGTGGCGGCGAGGTCGCGCACGAGTTCGACCAGCGCGAAGGGCGCGGGGCGCAGGTCGATCTTGCCCGCCTCGATTTTCGCGAGGTCGAGCACGTCGTTGATCATGCGCAGCAGGTGCTCGCCGCTCGACTGGACGATGCGCAGGCGCTCCTGCTGGTCGGGCGCGAGACGGCGGTCGCCCTGCAGGATTTGCGCGTAGCCGATCACGCCGTTGAGCGGCGTGCGCAGTTCGTGACTCATCGCGGCGAGAAACGCGCTCTTCGCGCGGCTCGCCGCCTCGGCCTGGTCGCGCGCGCTCGCGAGGTCGTGCGTGCGCTGCGTGACGAGCGCCGCCAATTCGGTCTCCCGGCGGCGGGCGAGCGCCAGCCGCCACCGCACAAAGCCAAACACCGCCAGGAACAGTGCGGCCACGTAGCCGACGATCGCAACCGGCCGGAATTGCCACGGCGGCGTCACGGAAAACGCAAACGCCGCCGTCGTGCTCACGCGGCCGTCGGGGTCCTGCGCGCGCGCCTCGAACACAAACGGCCCGCCCCACACGTGCGTGTAGGTGGCCTCCGGGCGCGGGCTCCACGGCGACCACTCGACATCGTAGCCGCGCAGTCGCGTCTGGTAACGCAAACCCGGGCCGGCGCCGAAGCGCGTCGCACTGAACGTGAACGTCAGCGGCGCGGGGCCGTAGTCGAAGCGCGGCGCGGTCGCCTCGGTCGCCGGCACGCGCCGCGCTCCGGCGGGCAGCGCGACCTCGCGGAGCAGCACGTCGAATTTCGCCGCCGGCGGCTCGGACCGGCCGAGGTCCGCGCGCACCAGGCCGTCGGGGCCGCCGAGCCACAGCACTTCGCCGTCGGCGCCGCGCTCCCAACTGAGCGCACGCGCGCCGCCGAACGCGACGCGCTCGAGAATTTTGCGCGGCAGCGGCGCAAACTCCGCCGGTCCGGCCGCACGCAGCGTGAGCGCGCCGAGCTGGCGCGGCAGATCGGTGTCCTCCGTGTCGGCCTGCGCCCAGACGCGGTCGGCGCGATCCGTGGGCGCGAGCGGCCACAATTGCGTGCGGGCGTGGCGGCCGGCGAGTTGGTAGGCCGCGGCGAGCACGAACCGATCCGCCGCGGCGTCGTAGAGAAACGTGCCGGCGTCGGTGACGAATACGACCGAGTCGCCGACCTGGTAGACGTGACTCCAGCCCTGGCCGGGCGGCAGGCCGCGTTGTTCGCGGTAGGCGGTGACGGTCGCGTCCGACCAGTGTTCGCTCCCGGGCGGGCGCGTGAGTTTCAGGAAGCCGCGCGTGGGCGTGCCGAGCCACAACGCGCCGTCGGCCGACTCCGCGATCGTGCGCACCTCGGTTGACAACCCCGCCGGCCCGCCCTCGTCGCGCCACGCGCCGTCCGTGCGGTGCAGGACATTGAAACCCGTGAAGCGGCCCACGAACACCCGGTCCGGATGACGCGGCAGCACGGCGAGTTTGCTGACGCCGCCGGGCACGGGAAAAATTTTGCGGGCCGGGCCGGCGGCCGGGAGTTGCAGCACGCCGCTGGCGTTGGCGATCAGCAGACCGTCGGCGTGCGAGGCGAGCGACCAGCAGATCCCGGGTTCGAGCGGGACCGGGGCAAAATGCGCGGGCTCCGCCGTAGCCGGACCGGCGGGCACGAGGCGGAACAGCCCGGCCGGGGTCGCGGCGAACAGCGTTCCGTCGTGCCGGCGCAAATCGTGGATGAGCCCGCGCGGCAGCCCGACGGCCTGGTCGAACGCGGAGAAACGTGGCATCGGTTCGAGGCGGACCACGCCGTTGTTGGAGCCCACCCAGACGCCGCCCTCGCGGTCCGGCGTGAGACTGAGCACGACGTCGCTGCCGAGCCCGGATGCGCCGGTCACGCGCGTGAGAAAATTAAACGCCGCATCCGTCACGATCACGCCGAGGCCGTTGGTATCGAACACATGCGTGCCGTCAGGTAGGCGCACCATCAGCCGCGGGCGGGAGCGGGCGATCAGCGCATCGACCGGTGTCGGCCGCGCGGTCAACCGACCCGCGCGCAACTCGAAGAATTTGCCGGCGGAGAGCCCGAGCAGGATGCTGCCGTCGGCTTGCGGCTCGGCAAAGCAGGCGCTCGATTGCGCGAACTCGGGCGCTTCCGAGACGGCCGCGAATTCGCGGCCGTCGAAACGGAACAAACCGACGCCCTGGCGATGGAGGAAGAGTTCGTCGCCGACGGCCTGCAGGTATTGCCGCGGCTTGTTGGCCATCGTCCAGGTCTCGAATTTTCCGCTGCTCCAGCGCAACACCGTGGTCTCGGTCGCGAACCACACCGCATCGGTGGTCGCGGCCGCGCTCCAGATCACGCCGAGTTGTCGCCGGTCGGGCGGCAGATGATCCAGCAGGGAGACAAAGACGTGCTGTCCCGTGGGATCGGACGCGATGCAGCCCAGTTGGTCCGTGCCGCCCACGTAGACGCGACCGTCGCGGCCAAGGACGAGTGCGCGCACGAAGCTGGTCGGCACCTCGATCCGCCGCCACGCGCTGCCGTCGTAGCTGAGGACGGAGTGGCTGTTGCCGAACCACATGACGCCGTCGGGCGCCTGCGCGCCCATCCAGATCTGCTGGTGCGCGCGGTAGTCGCGGGGCGAGAAGGCCTGCAGAAACGGACGCCCGACCTCGCCGGACGAAGCGGCGCGAAGCACGCACGTGCACGCGACGAGGCAGAGGAGGCGGAACGAAACCGGCACGCGCGCAGGACATGCGGCGGCGGCGCGCGCGTCAACCGCCGCGACCTCCACCGGCCGGCGCTATTTGTAGACGACGCCGTCCTTCATCACGAAGCTCACCTGCATCACGCGCTTGATGTCCGCGAGCAGGTCGCCGGGCACGGCGACGATGTCGGCGAACTTGCCGGGCTCGATCGTGCCGACGTCCTTGTCGATGCCGATGAGCTTCGCCGCCTCGAGCGTGGCGCTCTTTATCGCGACGAGCGGCGGCATGCCGGCCTCGACCATGTAGACGAACTCCATCGCGTTGTCGCCGTGCGGCGCGACGCCCTGGTCGGTGCCGAAGGCGATCTTCACGCCCGCCTGGTAGGCGCGTTGAAAGGTGGCCTGGATCTGCGGTCCGATGAGCAGCGCCTTCGGGCGCACGACCGGCGTGAAGTAGCCGTCGAGCTTCGCTTTCTCGGCGACGAACCTTCCGGCGCTGATCGTGGGGACATAGCAGGTGCCGTGCTTTTTCATGAGCGCGACGATCTCGTCGGTCATGAACGTGCCGTGGTCGATCGAATCGATGCCGGCCTCGACGGCGCGCTTCATGCCCTCGGTGCCGTGGGCGTGCGCGGCGACTTTCAGCCCGTAGTCGTGCGCCGTGTCGATGATGGCCTTCAGCTCCTCGGGCGTGAACTGCGGCGCCATGCCGCTCGTCGCCTGGCTGAGCACGCCGCCGGTCGCGGTGATCTTGATCACGTCGACGCCATCCTTGTAACGCTGGCGCACGGCCTTGCGACCCTCGTCGGGGCCGTTGATCACGCCCTCGATCGGGCCGGGATCGCCCATGAGCGCGGCGCTGCGGCCGTTGGTGGGATCGGCGTGGCCGCCGGTGGTCGCGATGGATTTTCCGGCGGTGTAGATGCGCGGGCCGGTGGCGTAACCGGCGTTGATCGCCTTGCGGAGGGCGATGGTGGAGTTGCCACCGTCGCCGAGGTTGCGCACGGCGGTGAAGCCGGCGAGAAGCGTCTTTTTCGCGTAGTGCGCGGCCAGCAAAGCGCGGTCGGTGGGGTTGAGCTGGAAACTCTCCAGCAGGCTCGTCGGCGAACTCTGGCTGTCGAGGTGCACGTGGCAGTCGATCCAGCCCGGGGTGACGGTCGCGGCCTTGAGGTCGATCACTTTGTCGCCAGCGGCCGGCGCCGCGTAGCCGGCCTCGACGGCGACGATGCGCGGGCCGTCGACGATGACGGTCATCTCTTTTTTCGGTGCGTCGCCGCGGCTGTCGATGAGCGTGCCGCAGTGGAGGAGCGTGCGGGCGGGAGCGAGGGAAGCGGCGGCGAGCAGAAGCGTGGCCGCGAAAAAGCGGGGGCTGGAACGCATGGCGGGAGTGAGTCGCCGTCCCACGCGCCGCGCAATCGCGGAAACGACGCCGCTGTCGTTCGGGCGCATCTCACTTTTCTGACTGAGGCGGGACGCCTCAGCCACATGGACGAGATGTCCCGCCTCGTCGATTGCAGCAAAGTGAGATGCGTCCCGTCGTTCGCGCTCCGGGCCCCGGTCGGACGGTGCGCGGGTCATTCGCCGTATTTGGCCCGGTGGATCTGGCGGGCGGTTTTGTGGATTTTCTTCCACGCGGCTTTGTTTTCGCGCTCGAGGCGCGGGTCGGCTTTGCGTGCGGCGTAGGCCTGCTCGCGCCGGAGTTTTTGGAAACTCTGCCAGCGGCCCAAGTCGAGCGAACCGTCGTCGAGCGCGGCCTGCACGGCGCAGCCGGGTTCGCTGCGGTGCGAACAGTCGTGGAAGCGGCACTGCGCGCTGAGCGCGGCGATGTCGGCGAAGGTTTCGTCGAGCGATTCGGCCGCGACGTCCCAGAGCTGGAGTTCGCGCATGCCAGGCGTGTCGATCACGAGCGCGCCGGAGGGCGTGATGAGCAACTCGCGGTGCGTCGTGGTGTGGCGGCCGAGGTCGCGTTCGGCGCTGGTGGCGGCAATGCGCTGGCGCGCGGTGCCGAGGAGGCGGTTGATGAGCGTGCTCTTGCCGACGCCGGAGGAGCCGAGCAACGCGACGGTGCGGCCGGGGGCGAGCCATGGGGCGAGGGTGTGCGCCGGGTTGGCATCGCGCGCCGCGCTCAGCACGACCACTGGGGCATCGATCGCGATCGATTCGACCTCGACACGCGCGGCCGCGGGGTCGGCGGCGAGGTCGGACTTGTTGAGGAGGATGACCGGCATGGCGCCGCTGCTCCGCACCGCAGCGAGGTAGCGCTCGATGCGCCGGAGGTTGTAGTTCGAGTCGAGGGCGGTGACGACAAACACCGTGTCGAGATTGGCGGCGATGACCTGCTCGCCACTTCGCTGCCCAAACTCTGTCTCAATTGCGACATAGTTTGGGCGCGAGTCGGGAGCGGGCGAGCCGGGGGCGCGACGGGAGAATTTGGTTTTGCGCGGGAGCACGGCGTGGATGTCGGCCCTTCGGCGCTGCTCAGGGCAGGCGCGCGCTTCATCCGGGCGCACGCGGACGACGACCCAGTCGCCGACGGCCGGGAGATCGGCGCGGGCGGTGGCGGTGTGCAGCAGTCTGCCGGTGCACTCGGCGGCGAGCTCGCCGACGGCGGAATAGAGTTCGTAGGCGTGTTTGTGCTCGAGCGCGACGCGCGCGGGCAGGAAACCGCCGGTGGAATACGGAGCGAATTGGCGGGCGAAAAAATCGTCCCAGCCGAGCGAGGAGAGTGGCATGGAAGTGAAAAAGACGGAGCGGCGAAAGCCGGAGGACCGGAACGCGCGGCGGCGCGGCGAAAGCAAAACAGGCCGCCCCGGGCGGGCGGCCTGTTTTCGCTTTCGGGAAAATTCGCGGCGCCGATCAGGCGCGCGCGGTCGAGGCAACCGGCAAGGGACGGCGAAGGGCGTGGCGGACAAGCTCAGTCATGGTTTTTGCGCGGTTGAGGGTTGGAGCGGGCCCCGTCGGGGGCGGATGCGTCGGAGCAAAAGCCGGCCGGAGGGCGAGTCAACGTCACTTTACGCAGGTATGCGTATTCCCGCCGGGAGGCGTTTGCGGCAGAATCGCGACGCCTCAGCGCACCTCCACTCACTCCGCGTTTCCCATGAAATCGACCCCGCGCCTCCCCGGCTGGCTCCTGCTCTGCCTTATCATCCCGTCCGTGTTCGCCGCGCCCGCGAAACAGCTCTGGACCGCCAAGCTCCCGGGCGATGCCAAGTGGCACCAGCTCACCGCGCTCGGCACGCTGCTCGTCGGCACGCCCGACGCGATCATGGCCTTCGATCCGGAGTCGGGCCAGCCGTTGTGGACGCGCAACGAGTTCAAGAAAACCTCGCCGCACAGCACGCGGGAGATTCCCGGCACGCCCCTGCTGATGTGCAACACCGCCGAGGGCATCGCCGGCCAGAAGGTCACGCTGTTTCAGATTGACTATCTCACGGGCAAAACCGTCTGGCAGACGCCCGAGCTCGGGGCGCAATACCTCGGCACGCTGCCCGTCGCGGAGAAGAACCTCGTGCTCGTGCTGCTCAATTGGTTCGGCCTGGACGGCACCGAGCCCGGCATCTACCTCCGCGCCTACGATCTCGCGGGCCAGCAGAAGTGGTCGACGAAGTTTACGAAGCCCGGCGGCATCCCGCTCCACATCGCGGACAACTCCGGCCGCTTCATCCCGACGATGGATCTCTCCGGCTATCACGATCCCGTGGTCGACGGCGACGAGATGTATCTCGGCTACCTCGGCGTGCACTGCCTGGATCTCACCACCGGCACCATCAAGTGGGGCGTCGAGTTTCCCTCCGGCAACAAGGGCCTGAAGAAAACCTACGCGCCCCTGCGGCTCGACGGCGACCGCATCTACGGCGGCGGCGGCGGCAGCGTCTACGCGATCGACCGCAAGACGGGCAAAGAAATCTGGAAGAGCGACCGCATCTCCGACTTCGCCGGCCTCTTCAAGGCCCGCGACAACGCCATCGTCGCCCAGCTCGAGGTCGTGAACGGCAAGGTCTTTTCGCGCTACGGCGGCAACTTCTCCGACGGCAAGACCGCCACGCTCAAGGAGCCGCTCGGCATCGTCGTGCTCGACCCGGCCAACGGCCAGTCGCTCTACCACTTCGACTCCGCGAAGGCCGGCATCACCAACATGGTCGTCGTGCCCGGGTCGAAGCTCGTGGTGTTCGCCGACGGCGCCAACGTGCTCGGCATCGACGCCTCCGGCGCGACGCCGGTCGAGGCGTTCCGCAATCCGATCGAGTTCAAGCGCAAGATGGGCGTGGGCGGCGTCGCGAAGATCGGCCTCGGCGCCCTCGGCGGCGTGTCGGGTCTCGTGAAGGGCGCCGTCTCGGCCAACAAGGCGCTGCTCGACGTGCCCGTCGCGGTCAACCTCGTGAACGGACGCGTGGTCGTGCAAGGCAAGCAGCACCTGCTCGGTTTCGATCCCGTCGCGAAGACTTCCAGTTGGTCGCTCTTCTACGGCGCTCCGAGCGAGGCGCTCGGCAACATCGCGATGTTCGCCGTCACCGCCGCCGCCGCGCTCTACGGCAACGGTCAGGTCGCAATGAGCGGCGGCCTCGGCTCCAGCGGCTACAGCAGCGGCGTCAACACGATCCACAGCAACCTCGACAGCTACAACAAATACACCGAGAAGTCCGCGGCCCGCGCCGGCAGTTCGAAGACCGCCGCCGGCTACACCTACGTGCTCACGACCGTGGAGAAGGACATCGGTGTGCTCGGCGTGAATCTCGCCACCGGCGAAACCGATCGCGAACTCCCGCTCAAGGAGAAGGAGCCCGACTATCGCGTCGACGATGCGATGAACCGCGTCTTCCACTTCAAGGGGAAGGACACGATCGTCGCCTACCAGTTTTGAGCGCAGCGAACCCGCTGACTCCCGGCGCGCCCTGCGGGGCGCGCTTTTTTCTGCCGCACCCCTGCCGCCGCGACCGCTACCAATAATACCAGTTACGAAGAACATTTTGATCGTAGGGCCGGCCCTTGTGGCCGGACCGCGGCCCGCCGACGAGCGGAAGCCCTACCAAGTCCAAACACGTCTCGCACCGGCACTACCCCCAAATGGGCTAGGGAATATACCTGTAAGTAATTCTACTCAACTGAGTTAAGTGTTTGTGCGGATTCACGGGCTACGAATTAACGCGTATGGTCCCGCCCCGTGTTGCCTCTTGTCCAGCCCACCAACGCGCCCGGCCGTCCCGCGGGAGATAGTGTCGATCAAGTTGTTGCGGTCATCACCCGATGAAGCGCCGCAACAAAACCAAGCCCGCCCACCGTCGTCGGAGCAAGCCCCGCAGTCCCGTGCGTCGTCGCACCCGGGCTGCACGGTCCGCGGCGCAAATTGCAACACCCGCTGCGCCACCGCCGCCCGAACCGGCGGCGGTGGCGCCGGCGGAGCCCGTGCCAGTGATGCCGCGCGGCTGGGAGCGTCTCACGCCCGCGCAACGTCGCGTCTTTGCCCTGGTCGCCGCCGGCCGTTCGACGATGCAGATCGCCGCCGAGCTCGGCACGAGCCCGCACACGGTGCAGGCGCATCGCGTGCACATCAGCGTGCGCCTCGGGCTGCGCGGGCACAACGCGCTGCAGCGCTTCGCCCTCGCGTTCGCCGCGAGGGCCTGAGCCGGAATCGGGCGGTTGAACGCGCGCTTATTCGGGACCGCGCCGTGCAACGGTGGAGCGCGTTGACCCCAACGCGCTGGTTTGAAGGTGGGAGCGGGTTTGCCCCGCGACTCGTCGGGGCGTAAAGCCCCTCCCACAAAAAGCGCGTTGAGGGCAACGCGCTCCACCTAGACTGCAACATTCCCGCTGAGGTCCCCCGCCCGCCGGGCGGAGCCGGACCGCCCGTGCGGCGACCCCCAGAATCGTGACATCGCAACGCCGGGTAGCTGCGAGCGTGAGCGAGTGGTTCGCCCGGAAACCACTCGCTCACGCTCGCGGCCACACCCCACGAAATCTCGGTGCCGCGACGCTAGCCGAGCGCGATGCGCCGTTCGCCCGGCTCGGGATTCTGCCGGTAGAACAACGCCGTGTGGCCGACCGCGCCCACGCAGACGCAGCGGCCCTCGGCGGCGATGCGGTCGCAGAGCGCCGCGCGTTCGTCGCGCTCCGCGCCGACGAACCGCAGCTTCACGAGTTCGCGCGTGCGCAACAGCTTTTGCAGCTCCGTGAAAAATTCGGGCGTCGCCCCGCTGCGACCGAGCTTGAGCGCGGGCTCGAGGCGCTGGCCGAGGCCGCGCAGGTGCGAGCGTTGCGCACCGGTGAGAGGAAATTCATACATGCGGCCGAGGGATATGCACGGTTGGGCGGGAAGCGGAAGCCCCAATCGCGCGGACGGGCGCGTGGAGAACGACGCGGCGGCGGGAAATTTTCCGCGCAAGGGATGCGCCGCTTCCGCCAATCGATGATCATGCTCCGGCTCGGCCCGGGCGTATCCTAAATATATGCTAAGAGACTGCCCGTTACCTCTGGTTTCGGCCGGCAGTCACGAGCCGGCCGAGAATACGGTCCGCCAGCCGCCCGGGGTCCGACCGGGAGCGGCCTCAGGATCATGGCACTACCAGCCGGGAAGCACCCCGCGCACCCTGCTCGCCGCGGCGCTGGTCCTGTCGGCGGGGCTTCATGCCGGGATCCTGCTGGGTTTCAATTTCAAGCCCAAGCCGAAGCGCGTGGCCGTCGAGGAGGATCTCATCCAGCTCACGGTCACGATGCCCAACCTCAAGGATCTCGAGGAACCGGAGCCCATCGTGAGCGGCGACGACAAGCCGCCGCCCGATCCCGGCACGCTCGTGCCGATGCAGCAGGACGTGCCCACGATCGCGGCGCCCACGGACTTCGTGCAGACGATCGATTTCCAATCGCTCATCCCGCCGCCGGATTACAGCCAGGCCAAGGTCTTCACGATCCCCGGGAACTTCGCGCGCGGCACCGGCCGGATCGGTGAGGGCCTCGTGATCTTCAACATCGCCGATCTCGACCGCCCGCCCACGCCGATCGTGCAGCCCTCGCCGGTGTTTCCGCCGCAGCTCAAGCGCGAGGTCGAGCGCGCGGTGGTGAAGGTCGAGTTCATCGTCG
The DNA here is from genome assembly GCA_016235555.1 of Verrucomicrobiota bacterium. Lineage (GTDB taxonomy): Bacteria > Verrucomicrobiota > Verrucomicrobiia > Opitutales > Opitutaceae > JACRKC01. Next base: position 37,971 of record JACRKC010000140.1, on the reverse strand, counting down.
ATACCGAGGGCAAGGTGCTCAACCCGGTGGTGATCGAAAGCACGCACCCCGGCTTCGACGAGGCCGCCGCGCTCGGCGTGTCGAAGTGGAAGTTCCGCGCCGGCTGGAAAAACGGCCGCAAGGTCAACACCCGCATGCAGGTGCCGATCATCTTCAAGCTGATCTCGGGCGACGAGGAGCGCTGAGCCGGAGGCGTGCGTTGAGGTGGGGGGCGTTGCCCTCAACGCGCTTTTGACGGGAGGGGCTTTACGTCCCGACGAGTCGCGGGGTAAACGCGCTCCCACCTTCACCCCAGCGCGTTGAGGGCACCGCGCTCCACCTCGACTGCCACCGTTCCGGCAGCGCGCCAGTTCGCCTCCCAAGCGGTTGCCGACCGTCGCTGCACTTGAGGCCCAGCGCTTTCGCGCGCGCCGCTGCCTGTTTGTCATCCATTAGATGACAAACGGGCGGGGGGTGGGCGGCGGGTTCAGGGGGCGGCGAGGACGCGGGCGAAGGTCGCGCGGTCGACGTTGCCGCCGGTGAGCACGACGCCGACGCGGCGACCGGCGAGGGCCGTGCGCTCCTGCAACACGGCCGCGAGGGCGATCGCGCCGGCGCCCTCGGCCACGTTGTGCGTATCGGAGAACAAGACACGCATCGCGGCCTCCACCGCATCGTCGTCCACCGCCACGATGCGCTCCACACCGTGCCGGATGTGGCGCAGTGCGTCGGCGTTGGTCGCGCGACAGGCGACACCGTCGGCGATGCGGGTCGTCGCCTCGTGTTCGATGGCCCGGTCCGCCACGAACGAGAGTGCGTAGGCCGGTGCACGCGCGGACACGACGCCGACGATCTTCGTGGCCAAGCCCAGGGCGTCGCGGACGGCCATCAGGCCGCAGATGCCGGAGCCGAGTCCGATCGGCACGTAGACGGTGTCGAGCGGTGGAGCGCCCCGGAGGAATTCGAGCGCGAGCGTGCCCACGCCCGCGACGAGGCGCCGATCGAACGACGGCACGAGGTGCAACGACTGCGCCGCCGCGAGCCCGCGGGCGTGATCGAGCGCGGCTTGGAAATCCGCGCCGTGCTCGACCAGCTCGGCGCCGAGCGCGCGCATCGCGGCGTTTTTCTCGGTGCTGTTGCCGTGCGGCACGACGATGACGACGCGCAGGCCGTGCCGCCGGGCGGCGAAAGCGACGGACTGCCCGTGGTTGCCACGCGTGGCCGCGATCACGCCGCGGACGCCGGGCAGCGCGCGTCCGAGCCAGTCGAAGTAGACGAGGCCGCCGCGGACTTTGAAGGCGCCGAGCGGCGTGTGGTTTTCGTGTTTCACCCACACCTCGCAGCCGGCGCGGGTGTTGAGCAGCGGCCAGCTGAACTGGGGTGTGGCCGGCAGACCGGCCGCGCGCACGAGCGTCGTGGCGGCTTCGAGGTCGGCGAGGGTGGGGAGCGATTCCATGCGTCGAGCGCAGGCCCTGGGCGGTGGCGCGTCAAACTTCGAGCGGGGTGTGCCGGTGAAAAAGTAACGCAGGCGTCCCGCCGGCGATCGCACGACGGAAGGTGGGACGCCTGCACTACTCAAATGTGTCCAACGGCAGCTCCCGCCACTGGCCGGGCGCCAGATCGTCGAGCGCGAGCGGACCGAAGCGTTCGCGATGCAACGTCAGCACCGTGGCGCCGCCCGCGGCGAACATCCGCCTCACCTGGTGGTATTTTCCCTCGGTGAGCGTGACCTCGGCTTCGCGCGGTGTGACGAGCCGCAGCCCGGCGGGCGCACAGGGCGCGTCCTCGCCGTCGAGCCGGAGCGTGCCGCTCGCGAACAGCGGCACGAGATCGGGTGCGAGGTCGCGGTCGACGGTGGCGCGGTAGAGCTTCGGGACCTTGTGTTTCGGCGAGGTGAGCCGGTGCACGAGCGGCGATTGGTCGGTGAGGAGGAGGAGGCCGCTCGTGTCCTTGTCGAGGCGGCCGACGCTCGTGACGAGCGGATTGCGCTGGCGCCAGCGCGCGGGGAGCAGCGCGTAGACGTTCGGGCCTTCGCGGAGATCGTGCGAGCAGACGAGGCCGATGGGCTTGTGCAGCAGCAGCAGCAGGCCGTCGGGATGATCCAGCGGTTCGCCGTCGACGCGCACCTCGGCGGGCGCGGCCTTTTGCGCGCAATCGTCCGCGGCCTCGCCGCGCACCGTCACCCGGCCGTCGGCGATCCAATCGCGCGCCTCGCGGCGGGAGCAGTAGCCGAGGTTGGCGAGCAGTTGATCGAGGCGGCGCATCGGGCGATTGCGCGCGGCGCGCCGGGCGGCGTCAAGGTTGCCGGGCGGCGTGCAGCGCGGCTTGTTGATGGTAGCGTTGGAGGTGAAACTGCTGCTCGGCCTCGGTCTGATCGGGAACGAATTGGTAGCACTGCGCCGGCGGCAGGCCGGCCAGCGTGCGCGGTGGCGGCAGCCAGATCGGACGCAGCCAGACGGGAAAACGGCCCGAGGTGAAAACCAGCGCGGCGAACGACTGCCCGGCCCGGCGCTGATCGAGCGCGCCGGTGGCGATCGCCGCGTAGCCGAAGGCAAAATTGCCCGGCGGAAATGAAAACAGATAGGTGACTCCGCGGGCGGCCAGCAGGCGCTTCGCCTCCGCGAGGTCGGGCGTCGCGTAGATGGCGGCGGCGGCCTTCAGGCCGTCGAGATTCTCCCAATAGAGCGTGCCGACGGTGCGCAGGCCGCCGTAGTAGGCGAGCAGCGCCGACTCGTTCGGCCCGGCGAGCACGATGGGCGGAGCGGACGTTGCGGCCCCGAGGCGACGCAGCTCCTGCGCGTAATGCCGCACCGTGACGACGAACGCATCGTCGCGGCCGAGGGAGATGGCTTTCATCGCGGCGATCCGCTGCGCCAGCCGGACGACCCGGACCGGAAAGATCGCGGCAACCGCCCCCGCGAGCAGGACGACGACCGCCCCGGTGCGCCAACGGGGCCAGGTGGAACGCCACGCCGCGATGCTCACGACGGCCAGCAGCGGCGCCATCGCCGCCACGAGCATCGTCCAGCGGTTTTGCAGCCACATCGCCGCCAGCAGCGGCCCGTGGGCCGCGAGCACGGCGAGCACCACGGCGCGTCCGGCCCGCGTGAGGCCGGGCGCACCGAGAGCGCTGAGGCCGGCTGCCAGCAACAAGGCCAGCGCCGCCAGATCGCGCGCCGCGGCGGTCAGGCCGGCGGCGCGAACGTTATCGAGCAGCGACTGCCCCTCGACGACGAGCGACGGCAGCACGCTGAAGATCGGATCGAGCATGCGGAACCACGCCACGCCACCGATCGCGATGGCTGCGGGCGGCGCGGCGAGCGCCGCGCCGGCGAGTGCGCGCCACGCGCGGTCGCGCGCGCCGGCGGGCCAGAGACGGCCGGTGCCCTGGCGCCAGGCGGCGAGGGCCGCGAGCCACTCGCCCGCGCCCCACCACGCCGCCGCGTGCAGCGGGTGGTTGACCTCGAGGCGCAGGGCGAGGTGGCCCGGGAAATATTCGAGCAGGTAGAATCCGAGGGTCAGGCCGGCGCCCCAGCGCCCCCAAGTGCGCCACAGGTCCGGCCGCGCCACCTCGTCCGCGCCGCTCCGGCCGGCCGGCCAACTGGCGACGACCGCGGCGAGGCCGAGGCCGAGGAACACGAGAATCTGCGACGCCGCGCTCAGCCACAGCCCGACCGCGCCGCACCAGGCCGACGCGATGAACCAGCGCCGCGCCGTGCCTGCGCCGGGGAGCAGGCCGCGCGCCGGCCCGGCGGCGGTGCGCTCCAAGCCGAAACCGCCCGCCACCAAACCGAACAACGTGCCGAGCGCGGCCACGTTGATCAGGCCGTGGTGGTCGGGTTCGTTGGCGCCGAAGCTGGAAAACAGTTGCGGGGCGCTCACCGCCGCCACGACGGCGAGACCGCCGGCGGCCGGCCCGAACCGCGCCGCGGTCGCCACGGCCAGCGCGCCGAGGGCGAGGGCCAGCAGCGCCGGATTGGCGCAGGCGGCGGCGTATTCTATCGCCTGTGACATCGGCTCGCCGGTGGCCAGATGCCGCAGACCGCCGCAGGCCACGAGCCACCAGGTGAGCCCGGACGACCAATGGATCTCCCGGCCGCGCGGGGCATTGTCGAGATCCGTGGTGCGCAGGCGCCACCCGCCGGTCGCCGCCACGCGCTGGGCGTAGGCGATCCAATAGAGCGAGTCGTTGGCCGTGGGCGGGATGATGCGATGGCGTCCCGCGCCCGGGTCGCCCGCGGGCGCCGACCCGGTTGCGACCGCGGTCACCTGGTCATAGGCCCGCCCGCGCACGCACGCGTTGAGGCCCACCAACCCCAGCGCCAGCGCGAGGGTGAGTCCGAACCAGCACCAACTGAGGCGCGAAATCATCGAAGGCGGATCGCGGGTGACGCAACCAGCCGCGCCGGCCTTTGCCAAGGTGGCAATCGCGGGCCCGCGCGGCGCCGGGTGTAGCAGGAAGTGCGGTCAGCCAGCTGTAGCGGCGGTCTGTGACCGCCGTCGAACCTCCAGCATTCCTCCGCCGGCGGTCACAGACCGCCGCTCCAACCAAGGCATCCGTTTGCTGGCCTCACTTCCTGTTACACCCGCACGGCGCCGGGTGTGACCCAACCGAGGATCGCCTCCGAAGGCGGATGAGACGATGTGCGTGAGGTGAGCGGGCACGTCCCGGGGCCCGCATTTCGACGGTCACGCGGGCTCCGTCCATGCGGGGACGGGGACCGGCCCGCCCACCTCCCACCGGTCGGCGCGGCGCAGGTGGAAAATGACATCGCCCCCGGACCGCATCTCTGGCGCGATGGGACGCGTAATACCAGTTACGTTGCGATTTGGCATTGTAGGCCCGGCCGGTGGCCGGGCTGCCCGCCCACCGGGCGGGCCTACAATATCCAATGTGCCGAAGCCCAACGTAACTGGAATAACCCCTCCGCATGTTTCGCTGGATCCTTCTGACCCTCGCCGTCGCGTTCGCCACCCTCGGTTCGCTCACCGTCGTCAAGGCGCCGGACTGGGTGCCGTGGAAAACGGCGCTGCTGGCCGGCGAGTATGGTCACTGGCTCGCGGTGGCGCCGGTGCTCGTCGTCGCGGTGGCGTGGTGGAAACGGGGCCCGGCGCTCCGGCTCGCGCGCGGGATCGTGGGGGTGGCTCTGCTGGCGGCCGTATTGTTGCTGCGCCCGGTGGCGACCGCGTGGTGGCTGGCACGTTCGCTGCCGGAGGAACTCGAGCGCCAGTTTGGCCGCGTCGAGATGGGGCGCGCGGCGTTTTCGTTTGGCGCGCTGGCCGGCGAGGGAGTGGCGCCTGTGGCGGCGGAGACGCGCCCTTATGCCAGTGGGCTGGCGATGGATTTCTATCGGGCGGTGGGTCGGGAGCGGGCGCCATGCGTCATCGTCGTGCATGGCGGTGGCTGGGATGGCGGCGACCGCACGGAGATCGCGCACTTCAACCACTGGCTTGCACGCCGCGGCTTCGCGGTCGCCGCAATCGACTACCGACTCGCGCCGAAATTCACCTGGCCCGCGCCGCGCGACGACGTGCTGGCGGCGCTCGCCTACGTGAAGGCCAACGCGCCGACACTCGGCATCGATCCGACGCGGCTCGTGCTTTTCGGCCGGAGCGCGGGCGGCAACATCGCCGAAGCCACAGCCTATGCGGCGGCCGATCCGACGATCCGCGGCGTGATCGCGTTCTACGCGCCGGCGGATCTGCATTTCGCGTATGTGTTCGGCCGGGAGGACGACGTGCTCAAGTCGCCGCACCTGTTGCGCCAGTATCTCGGCGGCCCGCCCGAGGCGGCGCGCGCGGCCTACGACAGCGCCAGCGGCTATCTCCAGGTGACGAAGAGCGCCCGGCCTACGTTGCTGGTGCATGGCCGGCTCGACCCGCTGGTGTGGCACCGGCAGAGCGAGCGGCTGGCGAAGCGATTGGCGGCGCGCGACGTCTCGCAGGTGTTCGTGTCGCTTCCGTGGGCCACGCACGCGTGCGAATACAATCTGCGCGGGCCGGGCGGGCAGCTCACGACGTTTGCGGTCGAGTGGTTTCTGGCGGCGGTGACGAAATAGCGCGGTGCGGGAGTGACGGCGTGGAAGCCGCCGGGGAATTTCCAGCGGCGCGGGTTTTGATTTACGCGGTCGTGTGCATGGGCAAGCTGCGGGACGTTTTCTTCCTGCCATGAATACCCTGCTCACTCCGCTCGCCGCCCTGTCGTTCGAAAGCCTCGGCGCGACGGCGCTCTATGCGCTCCTCGGCATCGGCCTCGCCATCGTCGGCTACAAACTCTTCGACCGTTGCACGCCCGGCGATCTGCACGAGGAAATCGTGAAGAACCGCAACACCGCCGCCGCCATCGTGGGGGCCGCCGTGATCCTCGGCGTCTGCCTCATCGTCGCCGCGGCCATCGTGGGGTGAACGCGCCCTCGCATCCACGCCGTGGCCTCAACTCCGGTCCCGGCGCCCGCCGCGCCGCGGCCGAACTCCGCGCCCCGTTGCTCATCGCGGCCGGCCTGATCGGCGTCCCGCTCGCGATCGCCATCGCGAACTATTTCGACGATGACAAGGTGCCGGGCGGCGCCGGTGCGACCGAGCCGCCGAAGGTCGACGACCAGACCAGCTACCCGATGAACCATTTCCTGCCGGGCGCTGGCTACTATCACGCGCCGTTCGGGGCGTGGTTTCCGTTGCCGTTCAACACGCACGATCCGGCCCGCGGCTGGTTCCGTGGCGGCCAGTGGCGGCCCACGGCGCAGGAGGATGACGCCGAGAGGAAAGAAGTGCAGCGCACGAGCGGCTTTGCTCCCTCGAATTCCAGCACGACGAGCAGCGGCACGCGCGTGATGTCGTCGCGCCCGAGTCCGCAGGCCGTGCAAAAGGCCAACACCGGCGCCACGACGCAGCACAAGGCGAATGTCATGCGCGGCGGCTTCGGCTCCTCGTCGCGGCCGGGGATTTCATGAGATGACCTCTCGGCGCCCGAGTCCTGTAGCCCTGCTCGTGACAGACTGGGTGAAAATGTGGCGGCATTCGTGCCATCGCGCGAAGCGTAGCGGAAACCGCGAGGTTTTCGTGGGATTCGGCCTGCGGTCGGGCGAAAAGCTCACGCTTTCCGCTACGGCCACCACGTTTTCACCCAGTCTGGTGAGAGCACGGACGATGCGCGCCTGGCCGGTCCCGCTTCTCACGAAGCGGGCTACCGGTGAGTCCAGGCCTTCGCCATGAACCGACTCACGCTCAAGCCGCGGGCCGACTGGCGCGCGAAGGCCGAGGCGCTCGGCTTCACCTACCACACGCACGACCAGGGGCCTTATTGGGACGAGAGCGCGTGCTACGAGTTCTCGCCCCGGCAAATCGACGAACTGGAGGCGGCGGCCAACACGCTGCACGACCTCTGCATCAAAGCCGCCGAGGCCGTGATCGAACGCGGCTGGTGGGCGCGCCTCGGCGTCCCGGAAAAAGCCGTGCCGGCGATCCTCGCCTCGTGGGAGCGCGACGACCCGAGCGTCTACGGCCGGTTCGACCTCGCCTACGACGGCACGACGCCGCCCAAGCTGCTCGAATACAACGCCGACACGCCGACGGCGCTCGTCGAGGCCGCGGTGGTGCAGTGGCACTGGTTGCAGGAAGTGTTTCCGCGGTGGGATCAATTCAACTCGATCCACGAGCGGCTGATCGAGGCGTGGCGCGGCGTGGCGAGCGAGCGGGTGCACTTTGCCGGCGTGAAGGATCTGCCGGAGGACGAGCAGACGATCGCCTACCTCGCCGACACGTGCACGCAGGCCGGTTTCAAAGTCGGGTGGACGGCGATCGACGAGCTCGGGTGGGACCCGGCCGGGCGCCGGTTCGTGGCGGCGGACGACGCGCCGATCGATGCGCTGTTCAAACTCTACCCGTGGGAGTGGATGTGGCACGAGCCGTTTGGCGACTTCATCGCTGAGGCGCCGACGCTGTTCGTCGAGCCGCCGTGGAAATTGCTCCTGAGCAACAAGGGCCTGCTGCCGGTGCTCTGGGAACTCAATCCGGGCCATCCCAATCTGCTCGCGGCGTATGAGTCGCCGGCGCCGTTTGTCGACGAGGCGGGCGTGCGCGCAAGCTATGTGAAGAAGCCGCGTCTCAGCCGCGAAGGGGCCAACGTCTCGATCGTCGAGCACGGCAAGACGGTCGAAGAAAACGGCGGCGACTACGGCGACGAAGGTTTCATCTTTCAGGCGCTCGCGCCGATCCCGGTGTTCGACGGCCAGCGTCCGGTGTGCGGCGTGTGGGTGGTGAATCACGAGGCCTGCGGCCTCGGCGTGCGCGAGGAGACGCGGCGCATCACCGGCAACCTCAGCCGCTTCGTGCCGCACGTGATGCGGTAGGGCGGGCGTCGCAATCGTTTGCAAAGCGTGGTGGCAGACGCTGGGTGTGGCGGCGGGCGTCCCTGCCCGTTGGTCCGCGGCATTCGTCAAACCTCGGCGGGCAGAGACGCCCGCCGCTACGACGAAATCGCCTGCACGCGGGCTCGTGGAGCGGTTTCAGAAAATCCGTAGCCGTATGGGTAGGTCGGGGTTTATCCCCGACATCCGCCGCAGGCGGACAAGTGTCGGGCGTAAAGCCCGACCTACGTGCCGGCACCGGATTTTTCGGGCGCAAAGTGCTTCCACATGCGCGCGAGTTCGAGGAGGACGAGCGGGCCGAAGATCCACACGACCTGCAGCGGAAACGTCTTGCGCGCGATCGCCTGGTGATACGCGGCGAGCGCGGCGGCGAGGTAGGCGAGGCGGTGGAGGTTTTTCCATGCTTTCGCGCCGAGCCACTTGATCGCGGCGTTGAGACTCGTGATCGCCAGCACGAGCAGAATCGCGAGCGTGATCATGCCCACGAGCTGGAACGGTTTTTTCACCGAGTTGCGGAGAATCTCGAGAAGGAACGACGCGTCGGTGCCGCCTTCGTAGACGAGATGCGCGGTGAAATGCAGCGCGGCGTAGGCGAACGACGCGACGCCGACGAGCCGGCGGTGGCGGTTCAGCGCGAGGGCGACGCCCCATTTCGGCCAGAGCACGCGCAGCGGCGTGAACGCGAGCACAGTGGCGAGCAACACGCACGCGGTGAAGCCGAGGTGGTGCAGCACGTATTTGAGCGGATCGGCGAGCACGCTCGGGCTCTTCGCGACGAAGATCAACCACAGCGGCCAAAGGCCGGGGAGGACGAGCAGAGTCCAGATGACGACTTTGCGGCGGAGGAGGTTTTCGAGACGTTGCACAAGGTGGAGCGCGTTGACCTCAACGCGCTGGTTGGGAGTGGACGGAAGTCCTGAAAGCGCGTTGGGGTCAACGCGCTCCACCTCAATAATTCTTCCGCAGATCGAGGCCCTTGTAGAGCCCGGCGACCTGTTTTTCGTAGCCGTTGAACATGAGCGTGCGCTGGCGCGAGCCGAGGCCGCCGCCGCCGATCACGCGCTCGCTCGCTTGCGACCAACGCGGGTGGTCGACGGTCGGATTCACGTTGGCGTAGAAGCCGTATTCGCGCGATTGCATCGCCTGCCACGTGTTCAACGGCTGCTTGGCGGTAAACTCGAACTTCACGATCGATTTCACGTATTTGAAGCCATACTTCCACGGCACGACGAGGCGCAGCGGGGCGCCGTTTTGGTTGGGAATCGGTTTGCCGTAGATGCCGGTGGCGATGAACGAGAGTTCGTGGTTCGCCTCGTCGAGGCGCAGGCCTTCGACGTAGGGGTAGTCGAGGTTGCCCTGGCGCTGGCCGGGCGAGACCTTCGGGTCGAGGAAGGTCGTCATCTTGAGAAATTTCGCGTCGGGCAGCGGATCGGCGAGCGCGATGAGTTTCGCGAGAGGAAAGCCGTCCCACGGGATGATCATCGACCACGCCTCGACGCAGCGGAAACGGTAAACGCGCTGCTCGATGCCGTCCATTTTTGCCACGAGGTCGCTGACATCGAGTTTCTGCGGCGCGCGGCAGAGGCCGGCGAGCTCGACGGTCCACGGCTCGGTTTTCCAGCCGCGGTTGGCGAGGACGACGGGGTCTTCCTTGCTGGTGCCGAATTCGTAGAAGTTGTTGTAGTTGGTGATGGCCTCGTAGCTCGACGGCTTGAGCGCGGGATCGCGGTAGGCCGGGTTGACCTTGGTGGGAAAGCCGGCGGTGGCGGCGAGGACGTCGGTCGAGAGCAGATCGTGCGCGGCGAACGCGGCACCGGCGAGCCCGAGGGTTTTGAGGAAATCGCGGCGGGCGTGGTAGTGCTGCTCGGGCGTGGCGGCGGACTCGGGGAGTTCCCAATCGGGGGGCGTGCGGATGAGCATGGGCGTGGGAGGTTCGGGGACGCGGGCTATTCCGCGGAAAACGGAAACGATGGCCACAAAAAGCGCAAAGAAAGTAGGGCGGCTCTGCGGCCGGCCCAACGGAACACAGAGGATCTTTGACCACGGATCACACGGATGAACACGGATCAAACCACCGCAGCGTGGATCCATCCGTGTAGATCCGTGCAATCCGTGGTTATTTTCTGCGGGTTGTTCGAGGGCGGGTCGGAGGCCCGTTCTACCAATGGCCGCGGAGACCGGCGAGGAAGAGGCGTGGCGTGCCGATGTTGACGACGCCATCGGCGCTGCGGCCGGTTTCGAGGCGGGTGGCGCCGAGGTTTTCGCAGGTTAGAAACAGTTCGAGGTGTTTCGTGAGCGCGCGGCTGGCGCCGAGGTCGGTGACGACACATTCGCCGAGGATGAGGGCGTTTTCGTCGTCCTCGAACTGCCGGCCGATCCAGCGGACGCGCGGCGTGAGCACGATGCCGCCGGGGGCGCGCCAGGTGGCACCGAGCGAGGCGTTGCGGCGCGGGACCTGGGCGACGCGTTTGCCGACGAGAGCGGGGGCGAGCGTGGCGCGGCGGACGGTGGCGTCGTTGAAGAGGAGTTCGGCGGTGAAGGTGACGGTGGGCGCGGGAGTCCACTTCGCGGAGAGTTCGAGGCCCTGCACGCGGAGTCGATCGAGGTTGAGTTTCTGGCGGCCGAAGCCGCCGGCGGCGATGGCGCCAAAGAGCGGGAAGGTGCCGGGGCCGCGCACGAGGGTGACATTGCCCACGGCGTCGCGGAGGTCGTTCCAGAAGGCGGTGGCGGAGAGGGTGAGAAGAGGCTTTCGAGGAGGCGGTTTGAAATGCGAGAGCTGAATCACTCCTAGTGGTGCAGGCTGGTCAGATAGAAAAATTGGGATCCACTCTACGCCAGCTTCGCCGCTCCTGACGTGCTCGGTGCGGAGAGTGGCGTTGGCTTCGGTGACGTTGGCGCCTTGGCGAAAGGGACGGTAGAGTTCGTTGAGCGTCGGGCGGCGGAAGGATTGCTGTGCATTGGCGCGCAGTCGCCATGTTTCGGTTTGTCTCCACACGAGACCTGCGCTGGGGCTGAACTCGGTGCCCGACTGGCCAGCGTAATGATCGTCGCGGAAAATGGCGGCGGTGTTGCGATCGGTTTCGCGGCGGTGTCCGGCGGTGTCGCGCCATCGGTCGAGGCGTGCGCCAAACGTCGCGCGGAGGTCGGGCGCGAGCGGGCGTTCGTGCAGGGCGAAGAGACCACCGAAGGTCTGCTCGCCGCCGGCAATGCGCCGGCGCGTGAAATTGCCCGCGGTGAAGGTGAAGTTTTCCCGCGTCTCGCCGCGAGTGAAGCGCAGATCGGCGCCGGCACTGCTCTTTGAGCCGCCGACGTGTTGCCAGGCACCTGACCATGCAGCGCCAAATGCGGTGGCAGGAACGGCGAATTGATCGCTGGCGGGCGTTTCGGCGGTGCGGGCGGCATTCACGGAGCTGAACGTGCTGGCGAACGACTGGTCCTGCACGTAACCGTCGGCGCGCCAGAGAAAATCCTCCCGCGGTCCACCCTTGAGTGAAATCGAGGCGAATTTTTCGCGTGTGCCGTTGCGGGTAAAGGGAGTGCCGTTGCCACGAAACTCCTCGTAGATTCGTGCGCTCGTGGTGAGCATTAGAGACGGACTGAATGAATGCTTCCACCGACCGGACAACCAGCGGTGGCGGCTCCATGCTGGGATATCAATCGCGCCGCGGCGCTCTGGTGCGACCAAAGGGAACCCGGCTGTTGAGAAAATTCTCCCGGAGAAATCAAATTCCTCCAGTCCTGACCCGCGGCAGTGGCTTAACTCCAAACTGCGTGTGTCTCGCGCCCCGCTGCCAATCACGACCGCGGTCGCATTGAGTTGTGGTTCTGGCGAGAACAACTGCACGACGCCGCCAAGCGCAGCATTGCCCCACGCGGTGGCACCGCCGCCCGGGACCAGTTCGGCGCGTAGGCCGTCGCGGGGAATCTTCGTCCACGCGACCCAACCGCCGAAGGGATCGTTGAGCGGCACGCCGTCAAGGAGGACGAGCGAACGGCTGGCTCCACTCGGCCCGAGGCCGCGGAGGGAGACGCCTTGCGCGGAAGGGTTGGCTGAAAAGCTGTCACTGCGGCGGAAGAGGCTGAAGCTCGGAATAGAACGCAGCTGGCCGTCGAGCGTGAGCGCCGGGATTTCGCGCAGCGCTGTTGCGTCCAGAAAGTGAATAGTTGAAGCAACGTGCTCCGGGGGTTGCGGTAGTCGGGTCGCGGTTATGACTTCCGGTCGAAGGACAACGATTTCGTATGCCGGTAGCTTTGTCGGGGTGAGGAATGCGACTGCAATGAGCGCTACTGCGGCAGCGGTCAGGGCTCGTAGCTCCCGCTTCAGCCGGAATCCGGCGATCCTTCCGGCTGAAGCCGGGGCTACGAACCCGAGCCCGGAGCTGCGCGACCGATGGTGCGGCAGGGGACGAATGGACGCTGGGAGGTGGCGGCGGTTCACAATAGGGCGGGCCGCGCCCGCGCGAATTGTCTCGGCAAGCGCCCCGGCATTTGGGATGGCTTCGCCGCTCAGCGCAAAATCGAAAAACCACTTATGTCAGTCTGGGAATACAAAGTCATCAGCAGCGGCAAGGGCGGATTCGCCACGCCGGCGTTGCTGGAAAAATTTCTCGGGGACCTCGGCCGCGACGAATGGGAGATCATCCAATACGCCGTCGCGCCCGACAACCCGCTCGCCTTCACCGGCCTCGCGCGGCGCCCCACGCAGCGTGACTGGACGCTCCAGGACGCCGCCGCGGCCGCCGCAAAAGCCGAGGCGGAAAAACTCCGCGCCGAGTTCGAGGCCAAGTTCAAAGCCGCCACGAGCAACCAGCCCCAGGCTGCCGCCGGTCCCGACGAGAAGGGCCAGGAATTTCTCGCCGAGGAAAAGCTCGGCGCCGACGACGGGCTGCGCCGCATGCGCGATACCTCGCACGACGACGACCCCGATGCGCCGGAGGAGGAAAAGGACGAGTGGGACAAGCTCACCGCGAAGGAAGAGGAGGAGCTGCCGAGCTTTTTCGATGCGATGAAGCCCCACATGCGCCGCAACCAACGCGGCCCCGGCATGAGCGTGGGCGTCGACTACCTCGCCAAGAAGTGGGATTTCTCCGAGGACGACATCAAGGGTGCGCTCGTCGAGTGCGGTTTTGTGATGCCCGAGGACGAGGACTCCAAACCCGCCTTCCTCGAATACGACGGCGATCTCTACTGGGTGAACATCAACCGCCGCGGCGAACTCTGGATCAACACCAAGGAAAAACCGCGCCAGATCTTCAAAGCGGTCAAAGGCACGCCGGTCGCCACGCCGGAGGAACCGGCGCGGGAGGCGGGAGGCGGGAGGCCGGAGGCGGGGGACAAATCGCCCGGTGCAACGGCGCCAGCCGAAGGCGAGGCCCCGGTAGCCGAAGCGCCGGCCGGTCCAGCCGAACCGCTCCCGGCCGGAGCCGAGCTGCTCGCAAAAATCCGCCCGATGATGCGCCGCAACCGCCGGGGTCCCGGCGGTTCGGGCAGCACGAGTTTCCTCTCACGGGCGTTGAAGTGCAGCGAAGCCGACTTGATCGCGGGTTTCGCCACGCTCGGTCTCGCCATGCCGGCCAACCAGAACGACAAGCCGGCCTACGTCGAAATCGGCACCGATCTCTGGTGGCTCAACAAGGATTCCCGCGGCGGCGTGTGGATCAACGGCCGCGAAAAGAAGGACGGCGAAGTGATCGCGCCCGCGCCGGCCGGCGAGACACCTGCACCGGCTGCGCCGGCCGCGACCGATGTTCCCGTCGCCGTGCCGGCACCGGCGCCCGCCGACGCCGCACCGACGCCCGTGGAAGTGGCGGCTCCGGCCCCGGCACCCGCTCCAGAGGTCGCGCCGGCCGCGCCGTCGGCAGCAACGCCCGCGCCGTCGACCGCGGTCTTGGTCACCCTGCGCGCGTCGATGAAGGAAACCCGCACCGGCGCACTCGCCGGCAAGATCGAGCGACTCGCCGAAGGCCTTGGCCAGACCGCCGAGCAGCTCCTCGCGGCCCTCGCTGCGACCGGCCTCGCCGTGCCGGAAAAACCGCGCGAGAAGCCGGTGTTCGTCCCCGTCGACGCCGAGATTTTCTGGCTCAACCGCAACGCCAAGGACGAGCTGTGGCTCAACTGCAAGGCGTCGAAATTCGCCGACAAGGAGGACGACGAGACCCCCGAGGGCGGCGCCGAGGAGCCCAAGGACGAGAAGCCGCGCGGTTCGCGGCTGATGCGGGGCGGGCGGCGTTCGTCCGGTTCGGCGTCCGATCGTCGTGACTAGAGGCGCTTCGAAAAGGACCGTGGCTCGACGTAGCGGAAGCCGTGAGGCTTTCGTGTCTTCGAGCGAAACGCTCACGCGTTCCGCTACGGGACGGCGCAAACACGGATCCGCTTCGGCGCCACCCACGAAGAACTACCTGGTCACGCAACTGGACCAAGTGGCGCCAGTGCCCTGCCCGTGCGGCCAGTCGCGCCGCGGCTTCGCCACGCCCGACAACAAGCTGGCGACGATTCACCTCGTCGACATCTCGATTGATGCGCGGACGCACTATCACAAGCAGATGACCGAAATCTACCTCGTGCTGGAAGGCGAGGGCTTCATGGAGCTCGACGGCGAGCGCATCCCGGTGAAACCGATGACGTCGGTCTTCATCAAGCCCGGCTGCCGCCACCGGCTCGTCGGAAAATACAAAATCATCAACACCGCCATCCCCGCCTTCGACCCGGCGGATGAGTGGTTTGATTGAACGAAACGCGCGGGCGGAGATCGTGGGCGGCTTGCTGGCAACGGCAGCTGGCGCGAAGGAGCGGCATGTGGAGAATGTTATCCCAGCGTCCTTTGGTGTTTGGACTATCGTGGTGGGCGGGCACGTCCCTGTGCCCGCATTCGATACCAACGTGACGCGACGCCATGCGGGCACAGGGACGGGCCCGCCCACCACCTGTTTCAATTCGGCTGAAGGCCCGACGTGTCGGGGATAAACCCCGACCTACACAAACAGCTCCGGAATTTCTGAAACCGCTCTAGCCGCGCGTTTCTGCCTGCCTTACTTCTTTTCCCCAAACGCCTCGCGGATGTAGGCCAGCACGGCTTTGCGTTGCGGGACCGAGAGGATCGCTTCGAAGGGCGGCATGCCTTTCGTGTCGAGGCCGGTGGCCATCACCTTGAGCAGTTCGGTGTCGGTTTTCGCGAGGCGCGTCTTGTCGTCGCGGAAATTGGCCGCGCCGCCCGGGATGCCGCGGCCGTCGGGCTGGTGGCAGGGCACGCAGTAGAGTCGGTAGACCTTCTCGCCGGCGGCGACGAGGGCGGCGGGACTAGCGGTCGTTTTGAGGTCGGCGTCCTTTGCGCCGCCGGCGGTTTCACCGGGACGCGGGAGGCGCGTGGTGTCGCCGGTGACACGCGAGCCGTCGAGCAGGCGGTTGGCGGTGTAGTAGGCGAGCGGGTTGGCGAGCGGTTGTTGATCGGCGGTGCGCAGCGCGGCGGCGGACAGCTCGTAGACGAAGCCGGGTTTCAACTCCGCGACGATGAGCTCGACCGAGCGGCCATCCGCGGCGGGATGCGTATCGATCACCGGCACGCGCTCCTCGTCGACGCGCGGCGAGCCGTATTTGTGCTGGTAGTAGAAGCGGAAGCGGCTGAGTTCGAAATTGGCAATGGCCGCGAGCGTCGTCGCGTTCATCGGCTGGGTGAAGGTCAGGCGGAAGCCGCGCGCGGTGAGCGTGAGTTCGTGGATGTCGGCCGGCACCACGCCGTCGAAGACGACGCGCTGAATCCCATCGGCGCCGGCGCCCCAGCCCGCGGTCGCGCCGAGGTAGTAGCTGCCGTCGGGGGCAAACGCGCCGCGCGTGACGCCAGCGAGCAGTTTCTCGCCGCTGGCGTAGGGGGCGTTTTCGTTGCGGCCGAGAAACGGGAAACACGCGCCCTGCCACGCGCCGGCGACCTGCTCGAGGTTGGAGCGCACGACGAGCCGCGTGTAGTCGCCGGCGAAGACCTGGCCGGCGTAGGGGCCGAATTTGCCGCCCGTCGTATCCCACACCGGTTCGCCGCCGGACACACCCATGGGGCCGTGCGGAAAGACGACCGCCGGACCGCGGTAGCGCTGCCACGCCTTCTCCGTCGTGAACGATTTCGGATCGAAGCCGGGTTCCCATTTCAGACCCGCGACGTGGCCATAGAACCCGCCGGGTTCGACGTGGATGAGGCCGCAGGACGGTTTGTATTCGCCCTGGTTGTCGTTGGCGAAGAGTTCGCCCTCGGGGCTCACGCCGACGCCGTTGGTCTGCCGGAAGCCGGAGGCGAGCGGCGTGAATTTTCCGTCGGGCGCGATCTTGACCGCCCAACCGCGATAGGGGAGGTCGGCGATGTGGCCGGCCGGCTCGAGCAGCGGCGTGGGGTCGAGTTTGCCGCGCACCTCGGACGGTGAGAGCGTGAGCTTGTCACCCAGCGAGGTGAGGCCGATCACGCCATAGAAATTGCCGGCGCGATCGCGGGGCAGGCCGAAGAAGAATTCGTGGTAGTTGTTCGAGATGCCCCACTGCGCGCCGAGGGTGTCGAAGGTGTCCGCGCGACCGTCGCCGTCGGTGTCGGTGCATTTCAACAACTCGGGACGGTGTGCGACCCACACGATCCGGTCCGACTCGGCGGAGACGCCGAGCGGTTCGTTGAGGCCGCGCGCGAAGCAGCGCCACGCGCCCCCCGGCGGGCGCATCCACACTTCACCATAGCGCGTGGTGACGACGAGCGTGCCGGTGGGTGTGAACGCGATGCCGACGATGCCGCCGCGCATCTCGGCGGGGCGCGGGACGTTTTCGATGCGGTAGCCGGCGTGAACCGCGAGGGTCGAGGCGAGCAGCGCGGCGAGGTGGCAAAGGAAGATCTTCATGACCCCGGGCTCCTGAATTTGTGCTCGAGCACGAACGCCCCTGTGGCCTCGCGCTCGAGCGGCTCCGGCACGCGGCCCGGCAGGACACGACACCATTTACTGTCGGCGCCCGCGGCGTCGAAGGTGAACCGCCGTCGCAACCCCGCGCCTGCGGGCAGGGCGGAGATTTCCTCCCGCACGAGCACGCCGTCGAGCGTGTAGCGCAACTCGACGGAGGCGTCGCGCAGGGTGTAGCCCTTGAACTCGACGGTGGGAGTGTGCCGCAAGTCGCCGCGGCGGAGCGGTGCCTCGCCGGCCTCGCGAAACACGACCGGCCCGAGCGGTTTGGCGGCGGTGACGAGTTTGTTGACGGGGCGGACGCCGGTTATGTCGAGGAAGCCGCCGGTCCACGCGTAGTTCACGCCGCCGCGCACCGGGTCGTAGCAAAAGCTGATGCCACCGGGCAGGCCGAACGCGAAGCTGCTTGCGTGCGCGTCTGGCAGGAAGGTGCGCTCGATGAGGACTTCGGCGCGGACGGCAGCGAAACCGAAAAGGTAAAGAAGCAGCAGGCGGCGAACGCGGGTGGCGGGGGCGTCGATGGGCCGGCCGAAGACCGGTCCGGCGTCGGGTGGGCGTAGACGGGAAGCGCTCATCTCCGTTTCGCGAGGAAAACAAACGTGCCGAGCTTCGATGCGGCGAGCACATCGGGGACCCCGTCCTGGTTTACATCGACGGCGACGACTTGGGTGCCGAGGCCGGACGCATCGTCGATGAGATGCGGCACGAGCGTGGCGCCGCCCCGGCCGTCGCGCACGGTTTGGAACCAGTAGTTCACCGGCGTGGCCATGGGCTCGACATCGCCCGTGGGTCCGTGCGCCCAGCGGCGTTTGCCGGTGATCACGTCCGGCAGGCCGTCGCCGTCGAGGTCGGCGAGCGTGAGCGCGTGCGGCTGCGAAAAGGCCACGCCGAACTGCTGCTCTTCCTCGCGCGTGCCCATCACGCGGTGCTCGGTGAACGAAATCGCGCCGCCGGCACCGCGCAGTTGCTTGAACCACGAGAGACCCCAGCCGTGGGCGTTCATCGCCGTGACGACGTCGTTTTTGCCGTCGCCATCCACATCGTAGATGAGGATCTGCGCGCCGCCGCGATCCTTGCTGAAGGTGAACGCGTGCTTCTTCCAGAGTGTGCCGGCGGGCGCGCCCTGCGGCGGCTGCTCCCACCAGCCTTCGTTGAGCACGAGGTCGGCGCGGCCGTCGCCGTTGATGTCGCCGATGCCCTCGCCGTGGTAGTAGTGGTTGAACTCGGCCTGTTCGGTGATCGGCGTGAAGCGCCACGGTTTTTCCGGCGCGCTCCACTCGGGTGCATACCAGCCCCATTGCTTGACCTTGTCCTGGGCGGTTTCGCCGGAGATCGAGACGATTTCCGGGCGGCCATCGCCATCGACGTCCTCGAAGAGCGGCGATTCGCCGAAGACGCGGCGCGAAACGAAGTGTTTTTTCCAACGCGTGCCGGGGTTCGACACGGTGGCTTTGCCGGGATTCTCATACCACGCCGCCTCGTGGAAGAGCACGCGGCCGAGCACGAGGATATCGGGCCAGCCATCGCCGTTGAAGTCGTGGACGAACGAGAACATGGAGTTCGTCGGGTTGGACTCGAGGGGCTGTGGCACGGGTTCGTAGAACGCGCGGCGCACCTTGAAGTCGGGCCCGGCATACCAGAACGGTCCGGCGATCACGTCGACATGGCCGTCGCGGTCGACATCGGCGGCGTTGAGACCGTCGCACCAATACTCGGAGGTGAGCGTGTGTTTTTCGAAAGAGACGTCGCGGGCGCGGGCGGTGCCGATGAGAGCGCACAGCGCGAGGGCATGGAGGAGAACGAGGCGCATGGGGTGGCTGGGAAGACGCGTGGCAAAGCGAGCGGTGACGCGCCGGACCGGCAAGCCGGAATCGGGCGAGAGCGTGGCACCTCCACGACTTTCCGGTTTGGTTTCGTAACTGCAGGTCAGCTCAACTCGCTGGCGAGCGCGGTTTGGCGCGCGCCAGCGCGCTGGCCTGCGCGGGAATGATTTGTGCATTCACACCGGAAAGCCGTGGTGGCACCTCGGCCTTCGTTGCCGCAGCTCGTCGTGAAAGCGGGCTGGTGTTTCACCCGTCGCGCGGCCAGCGTGGCGGACGAATTTCATCCCCATGTCCACCTCCGCTCGTTCGCACCCTGTTCTCCGCGTCCTCGCGCTTTGCGCGCTCCTTGCCGGAGCCGCCCAAGCCGCGCCCAACGAAACGTTTCTCGGCCGCTGGGCGCTCACGCTGCCCAACGGCGCCGCCGGCTGGCTCGAAATCAAAAAGGAAAAAGGCTACTACGACGGCGCGCTCCTCTGGGGCGGCGGCAGTGTGCTGCCCGTGTCGAGTGTCGTCATCAGCGACGACACGCTCATCGTCACGCGCACGCGCAACGTCGAGCGGAAGGACGCCGCCGGCAAGGTCGTGCGCACCCAGCAATTCACCGAGACGATCACGGCGAAACTCGAGGGCAACGACACGCTGCGCCTCACGCAGCTCAATCCCCGCAACAACGGTGCCGGCCTCGATAGCGCCGAATTCTCCGGCAAGCGCAGCCTCCCGCTGCCGCCGCGTCCCGCTCTGGCCAAGGTAAAGTTCGGCGAGCCGATCGCGCTCCTCAACGGCAAGGATCTCGCCGGCTGGACCAGGAAGGAGCCCAGCGTCGACAGCGCGTGGGTGGTCGAGGGCGGCGTGCTCACCAATCGCGTGCCGCCGCACGCGCCGGGCACGCCGGCGAAGCGCTTCGCCAATCTCCGCACCGAGCGCGAATTCACGGACTTCAACCTCAAGCTCGAGGTCAACGTGCCCGCCGGCAGCAACAGCGGTGTCTACCTCCGCGGCATCTACGAGATCCAGGTGGTCGATTCCTTCGGCAAGGCGCTCGACTCGCACAACATGGGCGCGCTTTACAGCCGCATCACGCCGACCACGGCCGCCGAGAAGAAAGGTGGCGAGTGGCAGACGATGGACATCACGCTCGTCGACCGGCACCTGACCGTCGTGCTCAACGGCATCAAGATCATCGACAACCAGCCCGTGCTGGGTTGCACCGGCGGCGCGATGTGGAGCGACGAGTCGAAGCCCGGCCCGATCTACCTGCAGGGCGACCACGGCACGGTCTCGTATCGCAACCTCGTGCTGAGGCCGGTGGTGAAGTGAGGCGGCGGGCGCGCCCGGCGTCCGCGTGGGCGGAGCGACGCCGTCGTCCGTCGCAGCCGACGGAAGGAGGCGGGAGAAACGTGTGACGCCACCACCCGCCCCGTGACCGCGGCTACCACGGCGTTTCCCCGGTTTTCAACTGCGTGGTTGGCTTACCGGGGTCCGGGCAATGAGCCAACGAGGGTAGGATCGCGATCGCGGAGAGCCCGCGGTGGGTTGGACAAAAGTGCGGGCTGAAGCATCGCATTACTTTTCGGCCTTCGTCAGCCTGATGCGCGAATTTCAACGGGTGCCCTTGATCCATGCGGGCACGGGAATGTGCCCGCGGGCGCATCTCACTTTTCTGCAATCGACGAGGCGGGACGCCTCGTCCACGTGGCTGAGGCGTCCCGCCTCAGTCAGAAAACCGAGATGCGCTCCGTGCCCGCCACGTTGCAATCGCGGGTTGGCAAGTGGGGCGTGGCTTGCCACGTTTGCCGCACCCCATGAACCAGCCCCCCTCGATCACCGCTCTCGTCACGCGTCGCAGATTTCTTGGTCACGCCGCCGCCGGCGCGGCGGCGCTCACGTTTGCCGTGCGCGGGCGCGCGCAGGCGCAGCCGAAGAAACTCGGCTGGTGCTTCGTCGGGCTCGGCGACTACGCGACCAAGGTGCTCGTCCCCTCGATCGAGATGAGCGAGCATTGCTGGGTCACGGGCGTCGTCACGGGCTCGCCCGACAAAGGCCGGTTGTGGGCGAAGGCGTTCCGGTTTCCGGAGACGAGTGCCTACAGCTACGACACGATGGCGCGGATCGCGGACAACAAGGACATCGACATCGTCTACGTGGTCACACCCAACGCGCTGCATTGCGAGCACGTCATCGCGGCGGCGAAGGCGGGGAAGCACGTCGTGTGCGAAAAGCCGTTCACGACCAACGTGCCCGACGCGGAGCGTGCGCTCGCCGCGTGCAAGGCGGCCAAGGTGAAGCTCTCGATCGGCTATCGCATGCACTTCGATCCGTATCACGACGAGCTGCGGCGGCTGGCGCGGGAGCGGGAGTTCGGGGATTTCACGCTCGTCAAGGGCGGGTTCAGTTTCGTCATGCGCCAGAAGGTGTGGCGCGCGGAGCGCAAGCTGGCCGGCGGCGGGCCGCTGATGGATCTCGGCATCTATTTTCTCCAGAGCGCCTGCATGGCGTCGAACGGCGTGCCCCCGGTCGCCGTCACGGCGAAGGAGGGGCCGAAGACGCGGCCGGATCTTTTCGCCGACGTGGAGGAGACGATCGACTGGACGATGGAGTTTGCCAGCGGGCTGCGGGGCGAGGGCTCGACGAGTTACCAGAAAAACCTGAACCAGGTGCGGGCCGAGGCGCCGCGCGGCTACATCGAAATCCGCACGGCTTATTCGTATAACGGCCAGACGGGCGGCACCTCGAAGGGTGAACTCCATTTCCCGACGCCGATCAGCCAGCAGGCGCGGCAGATGGACGACTTTGCGCGGTGCGTGCGGGAGGACCGCGAGTCGCCTGTGTCGGGTGAGATGGGCCTGCGCGACCTGAAGATCATCGAGGCCATCTATGCCTCGGCGGCCCAGGATGGGAAGCGCGTCGTGGTGAAGGCCTGAGACCGGGAAAAGCCGGCGAATACCCGTTACGAGACGCGTTTGGATCTTGTCGTGCCGCCGTTCGTCGGCGGGCCGCGGCTCGGCCACAAGAGCCGGCCCTCCGATCCAAAGGTTCTTCGTAATCGGTCTCATACCAACGGCTGTTGAGATTTGGATCATCGTAGGTCGGGCTTTACGCCCGACATTGTCCGCCGACGGCGGATGTCGGGGATAAACCCCGACCTACCCACGGGACCCAATAGTCCATTCTTCAGCAACCGTTGGTATCACACCAGTTACGGCGCGCTTTGAGACTCCTGATCTTGTAGGCCCGCCCGGTGGGCGGGCTGACCGGCCACCGGCCGGGCCTACAGTCTCAAAGCGCACCGTAACTGGTCTCAGTTGCCCTTGGCGGTCGATGGCGACAATCGCGCCAGGTTCGAGCGAGCATCCTCGTAGTCCGGTTTGAGCCGCAGCGCCTCCTCGTAGCGGGCGCGAGCTTCTCCGATCCGGCCGACTTGGGCGAGGACCGTGCCGAGATTATGGTGGGCGGTCGGATCGGCGGGGCGGCGGCGGAGATAGGCTTCGTAGTGGGGGATCGCGTCGTCGGGGCGGGCGGCGAGAGCGAAGGCGTCGCCGAGGTTGTAGTGGGCTTCGGCGAAATCCGGTTGAAGCCGGAGGGCCGTGGCGAGCGCCGCCTGCGCCTCGGCGCTGCGGCCGAGGTGGGTGAGCGCGTTGCCGCGACCGTTGTGGGCGTCAGCCAGCTCAGGATCGAGGTGGAGGGCGCGTTCGTAGTGGACCAGCGCGCGGTCGAAGTCGCCGGTGCCGGACCAGGCGTTGGCGAGACCCTGATGGGCGGCGACGAGGTCCGGGGCGGCGCGCAGCGCGGCTTCGAAATAGGCGCGGGCGTCGGCCGGGCGGCCGGCTTGCACGAGGGCGTTGCCGAGGTTGGTCGGCACGTCGGCGCGCCACGGCTCCAGTTGGAAAGCCGCCTCGTAGATGGCGATCGCGTCGCTGATTTTGCCCGCGAGCAGCAGGGTGTTGCCGAGGTTATACTCGGTCTCGGCGAGATCCGGGCGGAGCCGGAGCGAAGCGTCGTAGTGGGTGATCGCTTCGTCGAGCCGGCCGGCCTGGGTGAGCGCGGCGGCGAGGCAGTTGTGCGCCCGCCAGTTGGCCGGGCGCTTGGCGACGGTGTCGGCCCAGAGGGCGAGTTCAGTGCGGAAAGTGCGGTTGCGGCGGTCGGTGAGCAGGCCGAGGGCGGCGCCGGTCGCGAGCACGGGGAAAAGCCAGCGCCGGCCGGACAATACGTGCAGTCCAAGCACCAAGGCGATCGCGGTCGCAGCGAGCGGGAGGTAGGCACGGTTTTCCGCGACCAGTTGCCGGACGATGGGCACCACGCTCGAGGCCGGTGCCGCGAGGCCGAAAAACCACACCGCGATGAACCCGGCGCGCGGCCGCAACCAGACCAGCGCCACGGTCCCGGCCAGCAGCACGCTGATCGCAAGCGCAAAGGGCGCGATGGCCAGGCCATCGACGACGTTGGGGCCGTAGTCGAAGACGAGGGGATCGGGCCAGACGGCGAGTTTCAGGTAGGTGAAGAGCGCGTAACAACTGGCGCCGGCGTAGCTCCACCATTTGAGCTGAAAACCGAACCCGACACCGCGCTCCGACAGCCCGACCATGAGAAGGGCGAGCAGCAGCCACGTGGCGGCCAACGCGAGGTAATAGGCCCGGCGTTCGCGCCAGGCGGCGCGCAGCGTGCCGGCGACAAAGATCCGATCGAACCAGAGGACGACAAGTGGCGCCGTGACCATGACTTCCTTGGTCGCCATGCCGAGGGCGCAGGCCATCACGGACACCGCGAGCCAGGCCGGCGGGGCTCCGGGCGCGGCTCCCCGCAGGAAACCATAGAGCGTGAGCAAATACCACAGGGCCATGAGCAACTCGGTGCGTTGCGAAAGGTAGGTGACGCTGGCGGGATGAAGCGGATGGATGGCCCAGAGGACCGCGCCGCCGGTGGCCAGCTGTAGTGCGGCGGGTCCGAAACGGCGGGCGAGCGCCGGGAGCGACAGGCTGTGCCGGACGAGTCCCAATAACAGGAGGGAATTGGCGCCATGCAGCAGCAGGTTCAACGCGTGGTAACTCCACACGCCCGACCCGCTGATGGCGTAGTTGAGTGCAAACGAGAGATTCGCCACGGGACGCCCGCCCACGCCGGCGCCGGCGGGTGGATTCAGCCAGCCGCCCGGAGGCCAGAGGTGGCGAATCGTCGGGTTATTCGTAATCGAGGCGAAATCGTCGAACACGAAAGGCCCGGCAAAGCTGTCGTGGTAGGCGGCGAGGGTGGCGAGCACGACCATGCCGCCGGCTAGCTGGAGGGACCAGCGGGTGATCGAAGGCGCCACCGCAAAGGACATGGATAGTATGGCGGCAAGCGCCGACCGCGTGCGATGAAGACGTTCGGCCGGGCAAAAAGTTTTTCATCCGCGGTGGGTCCGATCCCGCGAAGCCCTGGTCGCCGGCGGCGCCGCCAGAGGCGGATAAACTAGCTCCGGCTTGGCGGGTGCAGCCGCGAGCGCCCGCGAGTGGATGACGGGCCACTTGCGGGCGCTCGCGGCTATCAGAACAAAAAAGACGCGCTGAGGGCCTGCGGAGTGGTTGGGCCAGCGGCCCCGGAGCTGGCGCCGGGATCTTTTACGAGATCGTCCGGCCGCGGCCCGATGAAACATTGCCCCCGGTGGGGCGTCTAAACCGGGCGTATGCATTCCACGACCTTTTCCGGCCGCAACGTCCGACTCACTGCGCTGGCGCTCGCCCTGACCTGGCTGGGTGCGCAGGGAATGGCCCAGGTGCCGGCCATCCCCGATGCGCCGACGGTGCCGATGGCCCCGTCGTTGCCGGACAATGCGGTCGTCCGGGAGCCGCTGCCGCCGCAGGTGAGCCAGGAGATCATTGAGGAGCGTCCGTCGCTCCAGCACGTCTGGGTGGCCGGTCACTGGCGCTGGCAGGAGGGCCGCTACGCGTGGGTGGCGGGGCGGTGGGAAATTCCGCCGCGGGCCAACGTCGTGTGGGTCGAGCCCCGCTGGGAAAAGCGGCCGAACGGCGTGGTCCTGGCCGGAGGTTACTGGCAGGAGGCGCCCGCACCGGCACCAGCGACGGTCGCGGTGCCGTCGACGCCCGCACCCGTGCAGGAAGTGGTTGTCGTGGCGGCGCCACCACCGCCACCGCCGCGGGAATACATCGTGGAGCGTCCCTCGCAGTTGCACGTCTGGATCGGCGGGCACTGGGGCTGGCGGCTCGGCAGGCACGTGTGGATCGGGGGACGCTGGGAAATGCCGCCGCGCGCCAATGTCGTGTGGGTGGAGTCCCGCTGGGAGCGCCGCGGGAGCGGCTATGTATTTGTCGATGGTTACTGGCAGGAAGCGACGCCCGTGCGCGTCGTGGGCCACGGACCCGGACCGCGCGAGGTCGTGATGGTGCAAATCCCACCGCCGCCGCCCCCCCGGCGCGAGGTGGTGCCGGCCCGTCCGCCGTCCGGTCACGTGTGGGTCGGCGGCTACTGGGCGTGGCATGGCGACCGCTATTTCTGGGTGGGCGGACACTTTGAGCGCCCGCCGCGCGCCCGCGCCGTGTGGGTGGAGCCGCGCTGGGAAAAACGCGGCGGCACCTACGTCTTCATCGAGGGCATCTGGCGGTAAAGGTGGAGCGCGTTGCCCTCAACGCGCTTTTGGTGGGAGGGGCTTTACGCCCCGACGCGTCGCGGGGTAAACCCGCTCCCACTTTCCCACCAGCGCGTTGAGGTCAACGCGCTCCACCTTCGCGAGCGGCGTTACTTGACTCCCGCGGCCACCGCGGCGGAGATTTTTTTCTGCAACGCGCGGACGCGGGCCTTCACCTCGGTGGCGTCGATCGTCGTAAGCTTGCGATCCTCCATCACCACGCGGCCGTGGATGATCGTCGTGCGCACGTCCTTGGGCGACGCGGCGTAGACGAGCGTGGCGTAGGGGTCGTAGTTCGGGATGAGGTTGGTCGCGTCGGCATCGAACACGATCACGTCGGCGAGCTTGCCGGGTTCGAGCGAGCCGAGGTCGGCCTCGCGGTGGAGTGCGCGGGCACCGCCACGGGTCGCGAGTTCGACGATGTCGACCGACGGGGCGAGCGTGCGATTGCGGGCGGTGAGCTTGTGGAGCTTGGCCACGTAGCCGAGCTGGCCGAGCACATCGAGGGTGTTGCCGCTCATCGGGCCGTCGGTGCCGAGGCCGACGCGCACACCTTGCGCGGCCATCTTCAGCGCGGGTGAGACGCCTTTCGCGGACTTGATGTTGGCGACCATGTTGTGCGCGACGCCGGCGTCGCTCTGCTTCAGCAGCGCGATGTCGGAGTCGGTGACGAAGATGCAGTGCGCGGCGATGAGGCGACGGTTGAGCAGGCCCACGGCGTCGAGAAACTCGATCGGCGTCTGGTTGTGCTCCTTGCGCAGCAGTTCCATCTCCTCGGTCATCTCGGCGACGTGCATGAGCACGGGCACGTCGAGCGCCGCGGCGTCCCGGGCGATCTCGCGCAGGTGCGCGGCGTCGAGCGTGTAGGGCGCGTGGGGCGCGAGGGCGGGGGTGATGAGCGGATCGCCGCGGTGGGCGGCGATGAATTTCTTGCCATTGGCGAGGCCGCCGTAGGGCTCGGGCGCATCGGGCGCCGGGAAGTTGACGATGGTGGCGCCAAGGATGGCGCGGGAGCCGATCTGCTTCACCGCGCGAAACGCCTCCTCGTCGAAGTAATACATGTTGGCGAAGGTGGTCGTGCCGCCCTCGATCATCTCCATCGCGCCGTGCAGCGTGCCCCAGTAGACGAGCTCGCGGTCGACGAGATTTTTTTCGAGCGGGAAAATGTAGCGGCGCAGGCGGTCGGGCACGTCGTCGCCGAGCGAGCGGAAGACGGTCATCGCGGCGTGCGTGTGCGTGTTGATCATGCCGGGCATCACGATGCCGCCGCGGGCGTCGATGGTCTTCGCGGCGGCGTAGCGCGACGCGATCTCGCGCGGGCCGACGGCGACGATGCGGGCGTCCTTCACCACGACGGTGCCGGCTTCGAGGACCTCGCGCCGGTCATTCATCGTGAGCACGAGGCCGTTGGTGACGATGAGATCGGCCGGCGTTTGGGCCGAGAGGAGCGTGGGGAAAACGAGCCAGGAGAGCGAGCGCAGGGCGCGGAGCAGGAGGCGGGCGGGGAGCTTCACGTGGCCGAGGCTGAGGGCGCGGTGGACAAAATCAACCCGGCCGCGCTGCGCACTTGGGGCTCGCGCCGATTTAACCGATGGCGAGTCTCGCTCGTCTTACCCCGCAGCCCCGACGAATACCTCCACCTTATGAAACGCTCCGCCCTCCTGTTCTTCGCGATCTCCGGCGTGCTCCTGCACGGCGCCGAGAAAAAAGCCCCCCAGCCGAACCCGATCGGCTACTCCGACACGCCGCCGATCTATCCCGGCAGCCCGTGGAAAGTGCATGACATCGACCGGCCGCGACCCGGCGCGGTCAAACCCGGCGACAAACCCGGCGCGGCGCCGGCCGACGCGATCGCGTTGTTCGACGGCAAGAGCACCGCGGCGCTCGTCGGCAAGAACGGCGCGCCCTGCCCGTGGAAGATCGAAAACGGCGAGCTGATCGTCGAGGGCGGCGACGTCTGGTCGAAGGAAAGTTTCGCGAGCTGCCAGTTTCACATCGAGTGGAAGAGTGATCCGAAGACGGCGGGCAATTCGCAGAAGAAAGGCAACTCGGGCGTGTTCTTCATGGACCGCTACGAGATCCAGATCCTCGATTGCGACAACAACCTCACTTACGCCGACGGCATGGCCGGCGCCGTCTACGGCCAGACGCCGCCGCTGGTGAACGCCGTGCGTTCAGCCGGCGAGTGGCAGACTTACGACATTCTTTTCACCGCGCCGCGCCTCGAAGCCGGCAAAGTCGTCGAGCCCGCCTACGTGACGATCCTCGTCAACGGCATCGTCGTGCAGAACCACACGAAGCTGCTCGGCCCGACGCTGAACCGCCGTGCGACGACGTGGGACGGCACCTTCGCGGACAAGGCGCCGTTCCGCTTTCAGGATCACAAGAATTCGATCCCGGATCGCTTCCGCAACATCTGGGTGCGGCCGCTGTGACGCGGCGTTGTCTGTGGTAGGGACGGCTCTCCGAGCCGTCCTGGGTTTCGGCGTGCGCATGGCGCCGGAGCTGCAAATCACCTGGGAACTCAGGACGCCTCGGAGAGGCGTCCCTACCTCATCCATCGTTTTAGAACCCGCTCAGAAATCCGCGGTGCCCGGGGTGCGGGCGAAGGGGATCACGTCGCGGATGTTCGAGACGCCGGTGACGAACATCAGCATCCGCTCGAAGCCGAGGCCGAAGCCGGCGTGTGGCACGCTGCCATAACGGCGCAGGTCGAGATACCACCAGTAGGCTTTCTCGTCGAGGTGGTGCAGCGCCATGCCTTCGCGCAGCTCGGCGAGCCGCTCCTCGCGCTGGCTGCCGCCGATGATTTCACCGATGCCGGGCACGAGCAGATCCATCGCGGCGACGGTCTGTCGGTCGGGCGCGCAGCCGTCAGTCTTGCGCATGTAGAACGCTTTGATCGCGCGCGGGTAGTTGTAGACGGTGACGGGGCACTTGAAGTGTTCCTCGGTGAGGTAGCGCTCGTGCTCGGCCTGGAGGTTCGCGCCCCATGAGACGGGGTGCTCCCATTGCTTGCCGCTCTTTTCGAGGATCTCGACGGCCTCAGTGTAGCTGCAGCGGACGAAGGGCTTGTCCAACACGAAGTCGAGGCGCGCGAGCAGTTCCTTGTCGACGAACTTGCTGAAGAACTCGAGGTCGGCGGCGCAGTGCTCCTTCGCATCGCGGATCAGATACTTCACGAATTCCTCCGCGAGCGTCATGTCGCCCGCAAGGTCGCAGAACGCCACCTCGGGTTCGATCATCCAGAACTCGGCGGCGTGGCGCGAGGTGTTGGAATTTTCCGCGCGGAAGGTCGGGCCGAAGGTGTAGACGTTGCTCAGCGCTGTGGCGAAAATCTCACCCTCGAGCTGGCCGCTCACGGTGAGGAAGGTCTTCTTGCCGAAGAAATCCTTCGTGGCGTCGACGCGCTTGTCCTCGCCGCGCGGTGGATTTTCGAGGTCGAGCGTGGTCACGCGGAACATGTCGCCCGCACCCTCCGCGTCGCTGGCCGTGATGATCGGCGTGTGGACGTAGATGAAGTTCTTGCTCTGGAAGAACTGGTGCACGGCGAACGCGAGCCGCGAGCGCACCCGGAAGACGGCGCCGAAGAGGTTCGAGCGCGGACGCAGGTGCGCGATCTCGCGGAGAAATTCCAGCGTGTGGCCTTTCTTCTGGAGCGGGTAGGTGGCGTCGGCTTCACCGAGAATCTTGAACTCGCTCGCGACGACTTCCCACTTCTGGCCCGAGCCTTTCGATTCGACGAGCTTGCCGCGCACTTCGACCGAGGCGCCCGTGTGGGCCCGGGCGATTTCCGCGGCGTAGTTCGGCAGCGAGGCATCGGCGATGACCTGGATGCCTTTGAGGCAGGTGCCGTCGTTGAGTTCGAGGAACGAGAACGTCTTCGCGTCGCGGCGCGTGCGGACCCAGCCCTGGAGGAGGATGGCGTCGTTGGGCGCGGTGGCATTGAGCGCGTCTTTGATGAGGGTGCGTGACATGGAATTTTTGGAGTGCACCGAAGCGCGCACCGTGCCGCGAGGCAAACATGGAAAACGGCGCACGGGCTACATAGGAGGGCGGGGTCGCCGAACCCCGCCGCGCCTGTGTGTGCCCTGAGCCGGAACCAGTGCAGTTGAACTCGCGCTTATTCGTGACCGCGCGGTGCAGCGGTGGAGCGCGTTGAGCCCCCAACGCGCTTTCCAGGATTCACGTCGTAACCCAAGCGCGTTGAGGTCAACGCGCTCCACCCCGACTGCAATTTTCCGGCTGAGCCGGCGGGGTTCGGCGACCCCGCCCTACAACCTCAGCCCGCGGGGCCGCGCCGGTCTTACGCGGGGTGGCGGGGTGATCGGCGCCGGTTTCGCTGCGCTCAGAATGACCAACCAAAAAAGAACCGCCGGCCGCGTGGCGCCACGCGACCGGCGGGAAATGCACCGGGGTGAAGCGGGTCGGGTCAGCGCACTTCGAAGATCTCGACGAGGCCGATGCCGGAGGCGCGCACGCCGGTCACGTGCGCCGTGTAGACGCCGGGCGAGAGCGTGAGCAGCAACGCCGAGTCGCGGGAGCCGCGCGGCAGCCGCCACGCGCCCGACCGATCGCTGGCGTCGTCGATGTCGTCCGGTTTGTCCTCGTCATCATCGTCGTCGTCTTCGCCGCGGCCGGCTTTGCCCCAGATGGTGTTTTCGGCGACCTTGCGGCCCTGCGAATCGTAGACGGCGACATGCGAGGCGCCGAGGGCGCGGCGCAGGCCGAACAGCGTGCCCAGACTCGGGCCGACGCCACGGATGAGCACGGTGTCGGAGGTGGTGCCGGTGATCGCGAAGCCGGCGATGAGCGTGTTGGCGACCTCGGAACCGACGAGGGCGCGGGTGGAGATGTTGACGACCTCGGCGGTCGGCGTGCCGGTGTCGGCGTCGTAAACTTCGAGCAGTGCGACGCCGCTGGTGCCGCGCGGCGCGGACACGTTGGCGGAGTAGGCCCCGGCGGTGAGTGATGAGAGGAGCGCGGCGTCGAGCGACGCCGGCGGGAGCGGAAACGCCCCGACCTGGGCGAAGGCCGTGACGAGCGCGGCCGAGCCGCCCCAGCCGCTGTTGCTGTCGACGACGGGGTTGCCGCGAGCGACGCTATAAAGCGTGAGCCGCGGGGCGGCGAGTGAGCCGGAGACGTTGAACGCGGTGCTGAGGGTCGGGCCGACGGCGCGGAGGAGCATCTTTTTGCTGCCGGTGCCGCGCGTGACGAAGCCGCTGATCAGCACTTCGTCGTCGTCACCGACGTGGCCACGCGTGGCGATGTTGACGAGCCGGGCGTCGGTCTTGATCGCGAGGGCGGCGGCGGAGGCGGCGATCGGACCGGTGGAATTGGACACCGTCACGGCGTAGTTGCCGTCGACGGTGGTGCTGGCGTTGGCGAGCGTGAGCGTGGCGCTGGTGGCGCCCTTGAGCGGGCGGCCGTTGAACTTCCACTGGTAGGTGAGGCCGGTGCCGGTGGCGGTGACGGTGAGTTTCGCGTCGACCCCGGCGTTCACGGTCTGGCTTGCGGGCGCAGTCGTGATGATGCCGGCGGTGGCGTTGACGGTGAGCGCGGCCGGGGCGGAGGTCACGCTGCCGGCGGCATTCGAGACAACGACGGTGTAGAGCGCGGCGTTTTCGAGTTTTGCGGCGGCGATGGTGAAGGTCGCGGCGCTCGCATCCTCGATCGCGCGGCCGTTTTTGAGCCAGCGGTAACGAAGCGGGGCGGTGCCGGTCGCCGCGACGGTGAACTCAGCCTTGGCGCCAGCGGTGACGAGGACGGAGGCCGGTTGCGTCGTGATGGCCGGGGCGGTCCCGGTGGCCGGCGGCGGCGTGGTCGGTGGCGGCGCGGCGCCGGTGACGGTGAGCGCGACCGAGTTGGAGACGGTCGAGCCGCCGCTGCCGGTGACGACGACGCGATACACGCCGGCGTCGGCGACGGTCACGGCGGCGATGGCGAGCGAGGCGTTGCCGCCGAACGCGACGAGGCGGCCTTCCTTGAACCAACTGTAGGTGAGTGTCCCGGAGCCGGTGGCGACGACATTGAGGGTCGCGCTGGCGCCGGCGGCCACGGTCAGCGCCGAAGGCTGTGTGGTGATGGTGGGAGCGGTGGGTTGCGCTGAAGCCTGGATGGGCAGGAGGACGGCGAGCGTGCCCAGGAGCATGAAACGCAGAAACGATCGAGTATTCATGAGCGAAGAGCGCAGTGGGTTGGTGATGTGAACGAACGCGGGGATAGACCACAGCCTGCGCGCCCGGTTCGAGAACACACGACGTTTCCGCGCTAACAGAACGTAAATTGCACGCGGCGGGCCGCGGGGCGCGGAAAATAGTTTTCCGCAGGCGTGCTTCCGCGGAGCGGGGACCCGCCTACCGCCGGACGAGCGGCACGAGCGGTCGGTCCGCCGGGCCGGTGTAGTTCGCCGAGGGGCGGATGATTTTGCCGTCGGCGCGTTGCTCGATCACGTGCGCGCACCAGCCGGCCGTGCGCGCGATCACGAAGAGCGGGGTGAACATCGCGGTGGGCACGCCCATCATGTGGTAGGCGGGTGCGCTGAACCAATCGAGGTTCGGAAACATCTTCTTCAGCTCCCCCATCACGCGCTCGATGCGCTCGCAGATGGCGAAGAAGTTCTGCTGGCCGGCGTCGGCGCAGAGCTCGCGGGCGATCTCCTTGATGATGGCGTTGCGCGGATCGCTGATCGTGTAGACGGGGTGGCCGAAGCCGATGACGATTTCGCGGCGGGCGATGCGCGCGCGGATGTCGGCCTCGGCTTCGTCGGGCGTGCGATAGCGGAGCTGGATTTCGTGCGCGACCTCGTTGGCGCCGCCGTGCTTCGGCCCGCGCAGCGCGCCGATCGCGCCGGTCACGCAGCCGTAAAGCCCCGAGCCGGTGCCAGCGATCACGCGGGCGGTGAATGTGGACGCGTTGAACTCGTGTTCCGCATAGAGAATCAGCGAGCGATCGAGCGCGCGCACGTGCAGCGGCTGCGGCGCGCGCTGGTGGAGCAGGCGGAGAAAATGCGCGGCGATCGAGGAATCGTCGGTCTCGACGTCGATGCGTTTTCCGGTCGTGGCGAAGTGATGCCAGTAGAGCAGCATCGACGGGAAGCACGCGATGAGCTGGTCCGCGATCGCGCGGGCGACGACGGGATCGTGGGGGCCGGTGCCGCCGGGAGCGGAGGGCTCGGTGGCGAGGGCGCCGAGGGCCGAGCAGCCGGTGCGGAGCACGCCCATCGGGTGCGCGGTGGCGGGGAGTTGCTCGAGGATGGAGCGGACGGGGGCGGAGAGTCCGCGGAGCGAAATCAGGCGCGCGCGGTAGGCGGCGAGTTCGGTGGCGTTGGGGAGGCGCTCGTGGATGAGGAGGTGCGCGACCTCCTCGTAGGTGGCGTCGCGCGCGAGGTCGGCGATGTCGTAGCCGCGGTAGTGGAGATCGTTGCCGGAGTGGCCGACGGTGCAGATGGCGGTGTTGCCCGCGACGACGCCGGAGAGGGCGACGGATTTTTTCGGGGTGCGAGCGGGGGATGGGGTGAGGGCGCTCATGGGGGACGGATTTTTGGAACGCTAATGGACGCTAATCTCCGCTGATCCGATTCAGCGCAGATTGGCCGAGATTAGCGTTCCGCGTTCGTTTTGAGTGCGGCATGGAAACCCATTTCGCGGCGCGGCGGTTCCGGCTGCGGCGGTGGATCCAGCAGCGCCATGATGCGCTGGAGGACTTCGACGATGGCGGTTTCGTGGGTGTCGAGGCGCGCGGTGAGCTCCTTTTCGAGCGCGGCGAGCTTGCGGGCGAGTTCGCGCGTGTCGGTGAGTGCGGCGCGCATTTTGATGAACGCGCGGACGACGAAGACGCTCATCTGCACGGCCTGCGGGCTGTTGAGGATGTTGGCGGCCATGATCGCGCCGTGCTCGGTAAAGGCGTAGGGCAGGTGCTTGATATTTCCGCCGCGCTTCAAGGTCACAATTTGTGACCTTGAACGTGCATCATCAAACCGGCCAGCGTGTTGCAGATTTACCGCCTCGGTCAAGTTGAGTTCGAAAAGGAAGTCGCGTGGAAATTTTTCCCGGTTCCGCCGGACCGCTTGTTTGAGGACTTTCGTCTCGACGCCGTAGATTTTCGCGAGGTCGGCGTCGAGAATCACGCGCTCGCCGCGGAGCATGTGAATCGCTGCCTCGATGGTGGGCACGAGCGCAGCGGACTTTTGTTTGGCGGCGGGCGGCATGGGGAACGGCCGGGGACGGACGATGCAGAAGTCCCGCGAGGGGTAAAGGCTGCGGAGGAACGGACCATGCGATCACAAACTGTGACCGCATATCGACTTCGAATCTTTAGGTCACAATTTGTGATCTTAAACGAGGTTTGAGGCGCCAGGTTAGCATCTCAAAAATTCAAACGCTGAAACACCGATGATGCAGATAGCGGTGTTGCTCGCGACGACACCGTAGAGCGCGACGGATTTTTTGACTTTCGGAGCGGAAGCTTGAGGTGAGTCGGGCATAGGAGAAGCAATTGACTGGTCTAAATGTTTGTGTCGGCAAAAAGCTTGTTGAACTTGGAGCGGTCGAGCTCGTGCATAGATTCCAAAAATTGAACCCACGGGATATTCTGTTCCCGAAGATCAGGCCGCACCCCGACAAACCGACCGAGATACGCCAGTCCATGATAGACGGTTGCGAAAAACGATCCGTTGGGTTTTGCGGTTTTCGCTTTTGAGATCCGGGTCGCGAGAAAAGCGACCACTGCATCAATTCCCCGCTCATCGCCGGCATCTTGGAGCGCCCAGAGTGCGTAGAGTTTCGGGCGATAACCTGCGTCGCCCAGTGCCGAAACAAAAAAGGGCGTTTCAGTAGCTCCGGCGAGATGGGCGATGGTAAGGATGGAGGCGCATTGCACATCCTGTTTGGGGAACTTGAGCACCAGTTTCAGCGGCTTAATCGCGCGAAGCGTGCCCAGACTTCGAAGGGCTATGACTGCATAGAAAACGCTCCAAGGATTATCCCGCCGCTCCAGTGTTTCGATCAACGCATCCTCGGTGAAGGGTATGCCCTGCTTAGCGAGACTCACCCGACAACTTTCGATTTGATCAGGTAAGTTTGGAAAGGGCATCAGGTTGGAGTATAGCCCAGCATCTCGTAGAGATCCGCGCGTGTCTGCATTTTGGCGACGACGTGTTGTTGCGTGCCATCATTGCGGATCGCGGAGTAAACTTCAAGTGACGCGGCGGCGGCGGTGCGGGACGCGCTGAGGGGGTAGAGGGCCATCGCGATGCCGGCGGTGCGGAGTTCGGTGAGCGTGAAGTAGGGCGTCTTTCCGAACTCGGTGAGGTTCGCGAGCACGGGCACTCCGCTGAGTGCGGCGGTGAACTTCTTGTAGTCGTCGAGCGCGTGAAGCGCCTCAGCGAAAATCATGTCGGCGCCGGCGGCGACGTAAGCTTGGGCGCGGGCGATTGCGTCGTCGAGGCCCTCGACGGCGGCGGCATCGGTGCGCGCCATCACCACGAAATCGCGATCGGGTTTGCCGGCGACGGCGGTGCGGACGCGGGCGGACATCTCGGCGGTGGAGACGAGTTGTTTGCCGGGGAGGTGGCCGCAGAGTTTGGCGGGAACTTGATCTTCGAGGTGGACGGCGGCGACGCCGACGGCGGCGAGTTCGCGGACGGCGCGGGCGGGGTCGTCCCAGCCGGTGTCGATGTCGACGAGGAGCGGGAGCGGCACGCGACGGGCGATGCGGCGGGCGTCGGTGAGCACGTCGGCGAGCGTGGTGTCGCCGGTGTCGGGGAGGCCGAGCGAGTGATTGGCGACGCCGGCGCCGGACAGGTAGAGGGCGCGGAAGCCGGCGCGCTCGGCGAGCAGGGCCGCGTAGGCGTTGATGGCGCCGGCGATTTGGAGCGGGCGCTCGGCGGCGAGGGCGGCGCGGAAGCGGAAACCGGGGGAACTCACGACGGAGGATTGGCCACAAAAAACACCCAAAGCGCAAAAGGAAAGGCCGCAGGCGATTGAAGGAGCGTTCGAGCGTTTGTCATCCATTAGATGACAAAGCGGATTTTTTACTCCGGAGGAGATTTGGGGCATTTGTCATCTAATGGATGACAAATACCCGGACACACGGATCGGGGCGGCGGGCCACGGCTCGACAGGTGGTGGTGGCGGCGTGAAGTGCGCCGAAAGTGCAAATACGGAATTCCGGGTCTTGTGCTTTTTGTGCTTTTTGTGGCCAATAGCGTCTCCCCGATGCTCGCTGTCTCCGATCTCCGCAAATCGTTCGTCGCCCCCGATGGCGAGCGTGTGGATATCGTGGACGTGAGAGAGTTCGCGCTCGCGGCCGGCGAGCAGCTCGCGTTGCGCGGCGAGAGTGGATCGGGGAAGACGACGTTTCTCAACCTGATCGCGGGCATCCTCGCGGCCGACAGCGGGCGCGTGGCGATCGATGGCGTGGAGATGACCGCGCTGGGCGAGGCGAAGCGCGACCGGCTGCGGGCGGAGAAGCTCGGCTACATTTTCCAGACGTTCAACCTGCTCCAGGGCTTCACGGTGCTGGAGAACGTCGTGCTCGGCATGGGCTTCGGTCCGCGCGGCGCGGATCGGGCGCATGCGCGCGAGGTGCTGGAGCGCGTGGGGCTCGGCCACCGGCTGCACCATTTTCCGGGTCAGCTTTCGACCGGCCAGCAACAACGGGTCGCGGTCGCGCGCGCGCTGGCGAACCGGCCGAAGCTCGTGCTGGCCGACGAGCCCACCGGCAACCTCGACCGCAAGCACGCCGGCGAGGCTCTGAAGCTCATCCGCGACGTGTGCCGCGAGAACGCCGCGGCGTTGCTGCTCGTGTCGCACGACGAGCTGGTGCTCGGGCAATTCGAGCTGCGGCGCGATTTTGCGGAGATCAACGCGGCGATGAAGGGGGTGCCGAGGTGACGCTATGAATTTGAACAGGAAGTTCGGGAAGGTCGGGAAGCTGGACGGAGAAAAAATATTTCTTCCCGTTCTTCCCGGCCTCCCTGTTCAGAAATGAAATGACTCTCCCGCTCATCATCTACCGTTCGCTGCGCCAGCATGCGCTTTCGACCGTGATCACGGCGGGCAGCATCGCGCTCGCGTGCGGGTTGCTCATGTGCGTGTGGATGGTGAAGACGCAGTCGCAGCGCGTGTTCACGCAGACCAACGCCGGCTTCGATGGCGTGCTCGGCGCGCGCGGCTCGAAACTCCAGCTCGTGCTCAATGCGATTTTCCATCTCGAGGCGTCGGCGGGCAACCTCGCGTGGGCCGACTACGAGATGATCAAGCGCCACCCCGCGATCAAAACGGCGATCCCGATCGCGGTGGGCGACAATCTCCGCGGTTACCGGCTGGTGGGCACCTTGCCGGAATTGTTCACGAACGTCGAAGTGGCGCAGGGGCGGAAGTTCGCGGTCGCGAGCGGAAAACTTTTCGGCGCCGCGGCCGACGCGAAGGAAGCGGTGGCGGGGAGTTTCGCGGCGGAGCGGCTCGGGCTGAAGGTGGGTGACACGTTCCGGCCGTTCCACGGGCTCGCGTTCGATGCGAAGAACGAGCACGCGGAGGTTTTCACGATCGTCGGCATCCTCGCGCCGACCAACACGCCGGCCGATCGCGTCGTGTGGCTCCCGCTCAAGGGTATCCAGACGATGGGCGGGCACGATCCGAAGGCGGCGAGTGATGTGAGCGCGGTGCTCCTGCAACTGCGCACGCCCGCGATGGGGCCCATGCTCGACATGATGATCAACAAGCAGGGCAACAAGCTCACGCTCGCGTGGCCCGTCGCCGCGATCATCTCGGAGCTGTTCGGAAAAATCTCCTGGTTCGACCAGGTGCTGACGCTCGTGGCCTATCTCGTGGCGGTAGTCGCGGCGGGCTCGGTGCTCGCGAGCATCTACAATTCGATGAACGCCCGCCGCCGTGATCTCGCGATCCTGCGCGCGCTCGGCGCGCGGCGCCGGACCATTTTCGGTGCGGTGGTCGCGGAGGCGGCGTGCATCGGCGTGCTCGGTGCGGCCGCGGGCTTCGCGATTTATTTCGGGCTGCTCGCCGGCGTGGCCAACCTGATCCGCGCCCAGACCGGCGTGGTGCTCGACGTGGCGGCGTCGCACCCGGTGCTGTGGATCTGCCCGGTGGCGATGGTCGCGCTGTGCGCGTTCGGCGGCATCGTGCCGGCGCTGAAGGCGTATCGGACGCCCGTCGCGGAGACGATCGCGCCGGTGTCGTAGTTTGATTGTAGGGCGGGGTCGCCGCACCCCGCCTCCATGCGAAATCAAACTACCGACGGCG
>JACRKC010000138.1 GCA_016235555.1 Verrucomicrobiota bacterium | reverse complement strand
CGGCGGGAATTTGCCAATCCGAGCCAGGCACCGGCGACGCCGCCCCCGGCGGCGGGCGCGAAGATGGCGGCGTAGTCCGATGCCCGTCGATCCGTCCATCCGGTCGCATCTCGACGACCATCTCGGTCAGGCGGAGTTCTCGCTCAAGGTGGCGGCGAACTTCGATTGTCTCAAAGACACGCCCGCGCACGACGCTGTGCGCGCGGCGCTGGCCCGGGTGGCGGAGGCGCGGCTCTGGGTGCGCGAAGGGCTCGCAGTGGAACGACCGGCCGTGCGGTCTGCGCTGGTGCCGCTGGGGCAAGGGCTCCCACTGACCCGGAAGGAACGCATGGGCTATCGCTGGCCATGAGTGCACGGGCTTGGGGTGTGATCGTCACCGGTGGGCGGCACTACGTGCTGAGCACGGACGATTTTTTGTTGATCGAGAGAGCGATGCGCGCGGTGGGCGCGAAGACGATTTGCACCGACGGGAGTGCCGGCGTGGCCGATCAGGTCGGAGCGTGGGCCGAACGACGGGGCGTTCCGGTCTTGAAGGTGACGGCGAACTTGATGCACGAAGGCCCGGCGACGCCGGAGGAGCGTAATACCTCGCTGGTCGAACTTGCCCGGACGGTCATCGCGTTTCCCGGAGAAGGGCCGACCGACGATTTGCTGAGTAAGGCGCGGCGGCGACGCCTGCGGATTGTGGAAAGTCCGGGCCGGCTCGCGGCCCTGCGGCCGGTGCTGGAGCGGCCGATTCTCAACCTGACACCAGGTCCGCGCCAGCGGAGCGGACCATCACCCAGATTATGAATTCAAAGACACCCACCGTTGTCCGGTCGGAAGACCCGGACGCAGTGCAACACCTGCAAACCAAGATCGCCGCGGCCGAAACGCTGCAGGCCACGATGAAGGCCGCGAATGTGATTGTTCGCAACCGGCAGCTGACCGACGACGAGAAGGTCGCACGATTGGTCGCGGAGTGCGGCCAGCGAGAACACAGCGCGCGGGAACTGCTCAAGCCCGACTTTGCCGGACGGGTTGGTTTTCCGGACTATGCGCTCACCAACAATGGCGCGAACATTCGGCGGATGCAGGCGCGATTGAAGGGACTCGCAAACGAGAGTGGGCGCGCGTCGGCCACGGTCGAGTTCCCCGGCGGGCGAGTGGAGGACAACGCCGAGGAATGTCGTGTGCGGATTTACCACGACGTGAAACCGCCGGAAGGGACCATCGCGAAACTGCGGACGTATGGGTTCCACTGGACGCCGTCGTTGGGCTGCTGGCAGCGGCTGCGGAATGACTCAGCGCGGTATGCGGCGACACAGATCACCGGGGTGACGTGGCCGCTCGCGTCGGCGGTTGCCGCGAACGGGCCGAGTGTCGCGACTGGGAACAGTGTTGCCGCGAGTCAGGCGCCACGGCCGGGGATTGCGGCATGACAGCGACCAGCCAAGAGGCGTTGGTCACGCTGCGGCGCATGGCCCGCGGGCACGCGGGCGCGTCCTCGGGCGAATCGGCTGCCTGGGAAATCCTCGCCAATCTCCGCGACGGGGCCGAGGTGGACTTCGCGGGGAATTTCGTGCGGCTCGATAGCCGCGGGAAACGCGCCGTCGTGCAGTTGATGCTGGATCTCACAACCGGCGGCACCGGCCTGAGCGAATTGAATTGAAGAGTGCGCGACATGATCGAATCGCACAACCCGCTCGCGGAGGTGGCAAAGGGCGAGGCCTCGCCGGAAGCCGTTCTGCGGCTCGCGCGGTGGCTCCGGGCGAACCCGGACGGCTGGGTGCGACTCTAATCACGGCACCGACGCTCGGCTGCCGATTGAGACAGAGGGCCTGCGCCCGACCAGCGTGCGGCGACGTAACTCGATGCAATCGCGGAGCGGCTACGTCTCATTTTCGATCTATCCGGGCCACGCGGAAATGTTCGCTTTACTCGCATTTCCTCAACGCTCGGTGACGGTCTATGGCGTCGATCTACGGGTGCACGAGTTAATACCGGACACCGACCAATTGCGCAACCAGCGGCTTTGGGCGGATCGGTGCGTGCGGCCGACCTTGGCGCATAGTCTCGCCTACGGTCATGGCGCCCAGGTCCGCGGCGCGGTAAGTGCCGCCCGATTGTTTCCGGTCCGAACCGTCACGCCGTCGCGCAGTGCGCTTTGTGGTTACAAACTAAGTGTGAGCGTGGCGACAGCCTCCGTCATGCGTGGAGCGCTGCATGTTCGGGCGAGAGCAGGAGTGGGCATCTCGCCATGAAAGGTAATGGAATCCGAATGGATGGCGCTGACACCACTGCGAACCGCCTGCATTCTTGTCTTCCTTTGGGGCCGGCGCAGGATCGCAACCAGGGATCATGAGCGATAAATTGAACGTCTTCGTCAGCTCCGTGCAGAAGGAACTCGAGGACGAACGTGTCATCGTCCAAAACCTTTTGAGCACGGACGCTTTTTTGTCCGCACACTGTGCGCCGGTGCTCTACGAATTCGAACCGGCTTCCCCTGACAAAGCCTTGGCGGGATGTTTGAAATCCCTCGATGGCTGTCAGGTTTATCTGCTCATCGTGGCCGCCCAATACGGCACGATGGTAGGCCAGGTTTCCATCACCCACGCCGAATACCGGAGGGCGAAGGAAAAGAAGTTGCCGGTCCTCGCGTTTATCAAAGGCGACCGCAAGGTGACACGCGAACAGGGGACGGAAACCCTGCTGCGGGAACTCGATCACGACGGCCCGAAATACAAACGGTTCGGCAATGTCATCGAACTCCAAAAGGAGGTGCGAGCGGCTCTCGCCAAGCTCCTCAAGGATCAGTTCGGTCTTGCGCCCTCCACCGATGAGAACGAGATCGCGACGCAAACCATCGAGGCGACTTCGACATTTGAATCGCAGCCACTGGCGCGGTTGCGCTGGGCCGACCTCGATCATGAGGTGACCCGGCGATTACTCGCCGCGGCGGAAGGGCGGCCGGCTGACCGGCTCTCGCCGGGCGACATGTTGGCCGGTGCCACCATTCGGGGATTGCTCTGGCACGACGCTCCGGCGCGGGAGTATTACGCGACCGCCGCCGGGGTAGTGCTGCTGGCGAAAGATCCCTCTGTCGTTTTTCCGCAGTGCCGCATTTTGGCCGACGCCTATCGGGGCACGGAGCCCGACGGCGCTCCTCGGGATCACGAGGACATTCGCGGACCGATGCCGTCTGCGATTGATCGGGCCATCGCCTTCATTGACCGGAATACCCGGCACCCGATGCGCGTCGTCGGCGTCAATCGCATCCGGTTGGATGAATACCCGGTGGAGGCGTTGCGCGAAGCCTTGGTCAACGCCGTCGCGCATCGTCAATATGAGGATGCCGGCCGGAAGATCATGCTCGAAGTTCTGGCTGACCGCGTGGTGGTCTCGAGTCCCGGATTGCCGCCATCACCGATCACCTTGCCCAATCTTCGTAAGGGTAAATACCGGCCGTGTTCGCGCAACCCGGTTCTTGCGCAGTGCCTGTCGTATTTCCATCGCATCGAAGAGCGCGGGAGTGGATTTCGCCGGATGCGGGATCAGATGCTCAACCATGGCTTGGAACAGCCGTTGTTGGGCACCGAAACCGGTTATTTTCAAGTCACGTTTCCCGGGCCGGGCGAGAACCTTGATCGCATTCGGGTTCCGGAGGCCCGGCTGAACATCACGCCGGCGATGGAAGCTCGGCTCAGCGAACGACAGAAGCGGATCGTTGCACAGGCTGCGGAAGCAGGGGAAGTGACGAACCGGTGGTGCGTGCAGCATCTGAAGGTGGTCAAGGATACGGCCCATCGCGACCTCGTAGAGTTGGTGGAACTCGGCTTGCTCGTGCGGACGGGACGGGGGCGCAATGTCGCTTACCGGCTGGGATTGGGGCAGGCTTGAATCGTCCGATAATCGTCCGATTTTCTCTGCTAATCGTCCGACAGCCGCTCGGTGTCGGTAGGCCGGTTAGGCGGCGTTGCCATGAGAGTTTATCCCCGCCTTGCGGTGTCTCGGCTGGGGCGTTCCGACCAAACGGAGGCATCTCTTGAATCGCCCGATAATCGTCCGACAAATTGGAGTAATCGTCCGGCTCGCGAATCCGGGAGAATCGCCGAATCCAGGAAAGGTGTCTTGGGTAAACTTCGGCGGACTCGTTCAACGGTGAAAAACGGTAGCCGTTGGGAGGCGAAACAAGGGAAGAGTTCGGGGTGGACCTAAGTCTGTCCGGCGGACTCGCGGCCTTTCTTCGCATCGGATTCCGATGCTGGCCGCTCGCCGCGCGGGGCGTTTCCGAAAGTGCCCAATCTTCGGCAAATCTTCAAGCGCCCCAAACTGCCCCCGCTGCGGGCCAAATTCGGAGGGGCAAGCCGCTCCGGCTGGTCGCGTTTCTGTCCCGCTGCCCGATCCGCCCATCAAAGCATCCGCTCCGGCCCCATGGTTGTGTGCAGCGCACGCCGCCGTGTTACGAAAGCAGCTGATCGCCAAAGCGCGGGATGTCGCGGCACCAGAATATGTGCCCTTTGTAGAGGACGAAGTGGCTGCGGCAGCCCACGGTTCGCCAAACCGACGGCAGCAGGCTCACAGTTCCGTTGCGGTGCCGGCGCACCCGCCATGACGGATTGCTGTCCTTTGCCAGACTGAGGTGGATCACGGCTCGGCATCCACAGGGACAAGTCAGTGCGGCGGACCATTCGCATTCGTCGTCACCGACCAAGTAGACTCTTTTCGCCGCCAAAACAGAGGGGAGATGCTCCACTTTCTCCCACTGAAAAGACTCCGCCGTCTGGTGTGAGGTGCGGAAACGGCGTTCAAGCCACGCAAGAAATTCCCATTTCATGCGAGTTCGGCGTTGTCGAGCAGAGGACGAGCGTCGCCGCGACCGATCCGCTTACTCAGATACGGACAGGCGGGGCCATCGACGATTCGCAACCACGCTCCGTCGGTCAGTGAAAACGTTTGATGTCGAAATTCGCTGTTGGCGTCGCGGCGAAACGGATGAATCCGCGCGAGCATTTCGTTGACAGCGTGACTGGCCGCAAAGCCATTGATGCTGATGACGGCTGGACTGTCGACGGCGGCCCCGTGGATGTAGCCTTCTTTGCGCAGTGCTTCGTATTGCTCAGGGGAGCGGCGGCGGAGGGACTCGGCTCGAACCTGTTCCGGTGTGATGACTCGGCGGCTGAGTAAGCTCGACCCGCCGGGGATCAAATAGTGCACGGCGGCTACCACTTGGCTCACATTACCTTTGCCGTCGGCTTTCAACTGCACCCCAACATCGAGATACGGGATTGTGTAGAATGTGGCGATACGGTTCAGGGCATCTCGTCCGTCTGCCGAGTCGACGCAGCCGAAAAGGAAATCGCAGTCCGCAAGGGCATCCACCACCTGGCGCTGCAAAATGTCGGTGTGTAGCGGGGTCGTTTTGGTGCCGATACCCACACGGCGAATGGAGCGGGCGAAGATGCGCACCTTGGGCCGCTTCATTTTCGCGTCAGCGGCCGTGCTGTTGATGATGCGATTGAGATTCTTCCGCTCAACCACGTCGGGATCTACCAACACCAGTTCTCCCACGCCAAGTCGCGTTAACATTTCCACGACCCAGCTTCCCGTTCCGGAGCACCCAACGATACCAATCCGCATGTTTTTCAGGACTGAAATCGTCCCCGCCCCGAACGCTTGTTGCGTGCGGAGAAATGCTTCGTCGTAAAGCTCCAGTCCTTTGAGGGTGTCCTCGTAGCTAACGACCTCGTCGCCGACGACCGTGACGCGAGCGATCTTGGTGAACTGGTTTTCGCCCGTGAACACGCGGGCAATGATCGCACCGTCGGGCAGCATGATGGCACTGGCGTGTCCGGATGCCACTGGCGCGAGTTTGGCCAGGCTGCCGAGCAGGGCGCGATCAGCTTTGTCATCTAGGCGGGAGAACTTCGGGTAGCTCGACGGGTGGCTGTGGATTTTCAAAACCGCCAGATTCTTTCGAGCGGCCTCGGCAAACAGCGGCACGTATGGCTCCATCGGCCAAATCACCGTCTCGGGGCTGCGTTCGATGCACACGTCGTCGGCCACTGGGGCGATTTGATGGACGCAGAAGACCGTCCGCCGAGCAGTTCGATGCGTGCCACAGAGTGCGAGTGACACCGATTCTTTCCCGTCGCCGGGGAAGAGGTGGCGGCGGAGTTGTTCATGCTGCGCCGCAGTCAGCCGAAGGATGATGTCGCTGTCTTGGGTCATCAGTTGGAGACGGCGGCCTCAATCCACCGATCAATCAGGACGATATGCGTGGCGACACTGTGGACGCCGGGAACCCACGGGTAGTGCCGCGACCAGCGCTGCCATTGCTTTCCGTCGATGGGTTGCTCGCATTGGGTCTGGCCGATGGCCCTTCCGTCGCCCCGCGTGAGGTGTGGGAAGAAATAGGCCATATCGAGACCGGAGGTCGGATAGCTCGGGGGGATTTGCACGGCCACCGAGCCGATCGGGTGATTCAAGCCGGGGCGGAAGCGCATCTCGTGCAGGAGCAACCACTGGTTGCCCCCGTCACGGATGGTTTCCCAAGGCACGCCGAGCGCGTTTAATCCCTCTTCGTCTTCCTCCGGCAGCGGGAATTGGCGTCGCATGGTTTTAGCCCTCCTGAACTTGGCGAGGCAGGGTGTTGAACCGCTCGATGCCAGGGGTGGTGAAGTCCACGACCTCAGTGAGGCCGATGGTTTTGATCACACCGCCGCGGAGTTTCAGCGTCAGGATAAAATTCTCGGGCGGCACCTTGCCG
This sequence comes from Verrucomicrobiota bacterium, assembly GCA_016235555.1. Taxonomy (GTDB): domain Bacteria; phylum Verrucomicrobiota; class Verrucomicrobiia; order Opitutales; family Opitutaceae; genus JACRKC01. The sequence goes on along the minus strand of JACRKC010000138.1, from coordinate 30,748 downwards.
GCGAGCTTCAACAGTTCGGCGCCGGTCATCGACGGTTGATGAACGACGTAGTATTGGTCGTCGATGCGGATGCGGTAGCGTTTGGCTTTCGGCGGTTTCCCGCCGGCTTTGGCCAATTGCTCCAAGTCCACTTCTTCGATGAGGCCGACTTCATGGTCGGTCTTGGGATTGGGTTGGTCTGACATTTTATTGCCTTGGTTATTAGTTGTGGAGAGGACGTTTTGTCTCTCCACCCCTACTACGGTAGCCCGTTACACCCCGATTCGCGGCGGGCGATGTAACGCCTTCTCGTAATCAGGGTGATGAACGGTCTATTAGTTCCCAGAATCCAGCGCGAGCCACCCGGCCGCTCTGCCCCCAAGCTAGTCATGGAAAACGAATCAGACGACTCCCTCGTAACCTACATGGGATTTTACGAGGAGGAGCGCGCCACCGCCGAGGCCGCCGCCGCGGAGCTCTACCGGCGTCACTCGAAGAAGATGACCGCTTGGTGCATCAAGGGTTTTCTGCTCTACCGCCAGAGTCACGAGGAACTGGTCCGTCAGACGTTCCAGAAAGCCCTCAAAGCCGCCAAGAATTTCAGCCTGAAATTACCGCAGGATGCGACAGCGGAAGCCAAGACCAGGCACATCAAATTTTGGCTCTACTGCGTCCTGAAGAACACATGTATCGATGCCCAGCGCAGCGAGCGCTTCGAGCGGGAGGCTCGCGCCGAGGTGGACGTGGAACACGTCGCGTCGGTCGTGATCGACCCGCCGGACAGCGAGGTGGTTGAGCCGCCGACCCCGCGTCGCGTCGGTCTCATTCGCCAATTCATCGAAACGCTCCCCGCCCACGACCAAGCCATTCTCTACAACACTATGCAGTATTATGACCGCTGCACGAAGCAGACCGTGATGCCAAAATCGGTCTTGGATATGCTCTGCACCGAGCTGGGCATGACCAAGATTTCGCTTCGAACTCAACGCTCCCGACTCTTGGAGCGCATGAGACAATACGTGCTCGATAACGAGTAGTTACCCCACTGCCAGAAACGCCCCCGCCCGAAGTCATGAACAAGCCCAATCCAACGAAAAAGGCCACGCTCGCCGATACCAAGCGCGCCCTGCACGAAATGATGGTGCAGGACGGGATCGCTTTCCCCGAGACGCCCGAAGATATTGATCGAATCGAAGCTGAAACCGACGACTCGCGTCTGCCCACGCCCGACGTAAATGGTTTCATGAAATTCCTTCGCGGCGAGCCGCCGGAAGCTCCGCATCAATCCTCGAAGATTCTGCCGTTTCAAAGCGCCACCCACGCCAGCGATCTGGCAATGGCGGCGCGAAATGGCGGCACCATTGATGCCGAAACCCGCCGGAGGATGGACGAGCACCGCGCCGCGTCCGAACAAAAGACCCGAGACGAAAAGAAGTAATGCCCTACGTCGAATTGAGTGTGCCGCGGCGACGTTGGATCGCCGACCTCGCCGAGGCTGCTTTTGCCGAGGCAGGCGGGGTGATTCCCGTTCAGCCCGCGCCACTCATCGATGAACACGGCATAACCTTTTCGTCAGGAGACTATGGGACCGCCTTCGACGGGATGTTGGAACATCGGGCGAAGCGGTTCCACATCTACTGCAACATCCGTGACGCCGATTACCCCGGTTCGACCCGGGCGCGATTTACGGTCGGGCACGAACTTGGGCACTTCTTCATCGACGAACACCGTAACGCACTGGCCTCCGGTCGAGCCGAGGCACATCGATCATTCATCGACAACGGTAGCAATTCGATAGTCGAAGCCGAGGCGAACACGTTTGCGTCACATTTTTTGATGCCGCAGCAGGCCTTTCGGAAGGCCGTCCTGAAGGAAAGGCCGGGCCTGCGAGGATTGTTAAACGTGAGCAGCACTTTCAGCACCTCAGCCCAGGCGACCGCTATTCGCTACGTTGAGGAATGCCAGATTCCGTGTGCGGCGATGATGTTTCGACCGGGCAAACGTCCGTGGCCGGCAATTTCCCCCGCTTTGAAAAAGCTCGGTTACGACTACGGCATCGCTCCGGAAGCTTCAGCGCTGCCCGAGGGCTTCGCCGCCAAACGAGCGTATGATGCGCAGGCGACCACCGGCCTTAGCGAAATCTTCGAAGCTCCGTCCACTGCGACTTTCTGGTTCGACCGGGTCAGTCCCTCGTCCCCGCGCAATTGCGTAATCGTCGAGCAGGCGGTCCGCCTAAGCCAATTCGGAGTGCTAGCGTTGCTTCTCTTTCCGAAACTCCCGTGACGATCTGGCACCGGCAATTTCCCGAATTCTTCCGCCTTCGCTTCCAGCTCGAATTTCATGCGCTACGACCTTGAGCACCTCCGGCTTGTCTATTACCGGACCGACGGCCACTGCCACATCTGCCACTCCAAACTTTCACTGACAAACCACGGTGCGATTGGCGCGCGGGGCGCATGGGAAATCGACCATTCACGTCCACGCTCCAAGGGTGGCAGTGATCATCGAAACAATCTCTTGCCGGCGTGCGTGTCGTGCAACCGCGACAAGAGCAATCGTTCTACCCGCACCGCTCGAACTTGGAACCAGAAAACCCGTGCACCGCTCTCCCGAGAGAAAAAACAGAAGATGAGATCAGAAAACGCGACCGCCGGAGGTATCCTCGGCAGTTTGCTGGGACTTGCCGGCGGTCCTCTGGGTGTCGCAGTGGGAGCGAGTGTCGGAGCAGCGGTCGGTCGGAGCATAAAACCGCCCAAAGCGTGAGAATAGCGGGGGGTGAAATTCGACTGCGGGAGTGGATCAAAAGAGCCCCCGAACTCAGTGGAAATGCGGGCGGCATCAACCGCTTTACTCGCTGCAAGGATTTGACCGGTGATTGAAATCGACCGCGAAATTTGCGGATTTCGGGCGCGGAAAAAAAGCCTGACGCGAACCATTACCAAGATCGTTCAAATCGCTGAGAATCATTTCTGCCTATTTTGCAGCGAGTTAACCAAACCTTTGACCGGACCGTGAGACGGTTCGCGTCAGATTCACACTGGCTGCCCGGCATGGATTCGAACCATGACTAGGCGAGTCAAAGTCGCCTGTGCTACCATTACACCACCAGGCAGTGGAGTGCGGATTGGCTACGCTGCGCCGCTTGCTTCCTCCGTCAAGGCCGGAAACGTTTCGCCATCTCCCGGGAATGAGGCGGGCGGACGTCAAGTTGGCGAGGGGCCGTTCGGAGCAGGGTGCGGGAAGGGAAGATGTCAGCGGAGGCTGCCGTGGGATGTTTCGAGATCGGGCAGCGCCCATCACCGACTCCGGACAAATCTGGTCGGGCCGCTTGAGATGACCTCGCGATTGGCGGCGGTCCGACTCCATGGCGCTGCTGACGGGCGGCCCGCCGCGCGTTTTGTGCCGCCGTGATCGAGACTTCGGCGATGGTGCGCAGACTACTGATTTCGCGCCCGCGCAGTTCGCCGGTGGCTCCTTTCAGGCACGGGCGCAGCAGCGCAAGCTCGGTGATGACTGCGCAGCATTCGTAGTCGCGACGCGGCGCACGTGCGACCGTCCAGCGATGCTCGGTCAGGCGACAAATTTCACGTGTTGACGCGCGGCCCGGGGCCCGGCCCGCGGCCAGGGTCCAGATTCGTGCTGCTGGGTTCGCGACAAGGAACGCCTGTTCGCGCGGGTTGGGCCGCAGCGATCCACCTCGGTCGATTCGGCATTCAGATGTGGCGGCTTCTCGGCGTTGAGCACGAGCCGCGGCCAGACGACTTCGCGTCTCGGCACGACGGGGGCCGTGATCGACCTTGCGCCCGGACGGCGCAGGGCGGCGAGGTGGGGCCACCATTGGGATGTCCGGAGACCATCCGTCGGGGCGGTGGCGACGATGATCGGGCCGAGAAAAGTCGCCGTGCGATCGATCACGCCGGCGGGGTGCGTGGGTGAGGGATGGGAAATGCCGTGAACGGAGCGGCCGATCCAGCGCAAGCCGCGGAGCCGCTCATCGCGGCAGCCGGAAGGCTGCCATTTCGTGGTCGTTGCGGACTAGCAACACATCGCCGGCGAGCGCGGGGTGGTTCCAGGTTTTGCCGGCGAGCGCGGGAGCGCGGGCGAGTTCGGCGAACTCGTCCGGCCTGGCCGCCACGAGTGCGATTTCGCCCTGTTCCGAGAGGACGAGCAGCGCGTCCTGATCGGCGAGAAGGAGCAACTGGCCGCGACCGTAGCGGTCGCCTTTCCATTGGCGGGCACCGTCAGCGAGGGAGATGCAGGCGAGGATGCCGTTGTCGAAGCCGTAGGCGTGGCCGCGGTGCAGCACGAAATCGTTGAAGTAGGGCTTGAGCCGATTCGTCGTCCAACGCTCGCTCGCGCTCCAGGTGCCGGCTTTGCGCGTGACCTCGATTCGGCGGGCGCCGGTGGTGTCGCCGGTGCTGATCAGGAGATCGCCGTTGGCGATTTGCGCGGGTTGCACGATGGCGAAGCCCTTCCACGCGTGCTGCCAGAGGACGCGGCCGTCCGCGGGCGTTATGCCGACCGCGCCGGTGCCGTTCATCAGCACGACCTGCGGGACGCCCTCGATTTCAAGCAGGTGTGGAGAACTGTAGCTGCCGCCATCGCGCGGGCCGGTCCAGCGCGGTGCGCCCGTCGCGAGGTCGTAGGCCGCGAGCGTGCCGCTCACGGCGACAATGACGAGGTCGCCGATGATGAGGGGCGAACTCGCGAGGCCCCAGTCGGGGATTTTGCGCTGGGTGTCGACGGCGGCGTTGCGCGTCCAGACGACCGCGCCGGTGCGCGCGTCGAGGGCGTTAAGCACGCCGGTGGCGCCGAAGGCGTAGGCGCGACCGGCGTGAAGGGTTGGAGTGCCGCGCGGGCCGGCGCCGGCGTTGGATTCGTAGAAACGCGTCGCGTCGGCGTGTTGCCACATGGGCTCACCGGTCGAGAGCCGGTAGCACGCGACAATCTCGTCGTCGCCGCGTTGTTCCTGCGTGTAACACCGGTCGCCGCTCACGGCGAACGACGACCAGCCGGGGCCGACAGACCGGCGCCACAACTCGATCGGGCGAGAGGCCGACCAGTTGGTCGCAAGGCGCGCGCCGCGCACGACACTGTCGCGGGCTGGGCCGCGGAAACCGGGCCACGTTGCGATCTCCACCGGCGCGGCGGAAGCGGGCGAAATGGCGGGCGATCTCTTCGGCGACAGGGTGAGAAGTTTTTCCTCCGGTGTCGGCGTCCAGCGCCAGTGAAAATCCGAATCGGCCTCGCTGTTGATGCCACCGGTGCGCAGGGCCGTGAAGGGCGCGCAGGCGGCCAGCAGTGCCGCCGCCATCATCCCGCGTCGCGACAGATCGCCGAGTCTCCGGCCGATCGCCGCAGCGGCGACCAACGCGACGCTCAGCAGCGGCACGGAGTAGATCGCCAGCATCAGGCCCATCATGCCACCGGCGATCGAGGGATGGACAACCAACCTGGTCGCGACGACCGCCGCGACCGCGACCACCAGCGCACCGAACCGCTCGGCCCACGGCGCGCGGCTGAAGAACAGCCACCAGATGATGAGCGCCACCGCACACGCGAGCGACGCCATGACGCCGAACATGAGCGACTCGGGCACGACGGCGGGCACGACGAAGCGTGCGATCCATTGGACGGCGACGATGACGACGCCGGGCCACAGGCGCAGGGGCGGCCGGGCGGAGGAGGGAACGGGCAGCGGATTCATGAGGGCGGCGGGAGGTTGGGCGTGGCGAAGGGTGACAAGCGATGCAGCGAAGTGTTTCTCAACGGTGGGCCGCGTCGTCGTCGCAGATGCGTTCGAGGACGAGGCTAGCGACGGCCTCGGCGGTGGCCAGGCCGGGCAGGTGGTGCGCGATGGTGAACTCGAATTTCGGCGTCCGGGCGAGTTCGCGGCGGATGTCTTCGTCGGTGAGGTTTTCCGGGCGGCGCCTGCGGCGGAGCAGATAGCGCAGTTTCCTCGCGCGAAACGGCTCGGCCGGGGCTGGCGTGTGCAAGTCGACGCCGGGTGCGCCGATGAGAGCCAACCGGTAGAATTTCCGTTCGCCGAGGCTCATCGCCTCCTTGACGACCACATCGGCGGCGTCGCCGCGTTTGAAACGCGACTCGGTCACGCCGCGCCAGCCGTGCTTCACGACGACGAGGTCTTCGCCGGCGAGGCGCAACTCAGTCGTCCCCGCCCAGAGATCGGCCGCGATGGCCCACGCGATGAGGTCAAAGAAACCGACCACCGCGGCCACGATCCACGGGGCCTGGCTGAACCAGAGGCGGGTTGCGAGGACGAGCAGCGCGAATGCAATGACGCTGGAGACGAACCGTGCGCCACGCACGTGCGAACCGGAAAACTCGAAGCGTTCGCAACCACCGGCCCGCTCGTGGCGCACGCCGGCGGCGGCGAGAGCCTCGGCGTCGAGGGCAGCGGCGCGATATTCGTCGAGAAGCGCCGTCGTGGCCGCCGGCCGCGGTTCGGTCCGGCCCGTGGCAAACACCGGCACTTCGAATTTCGCCGTGAAATCAACGCCTGGCACCGCCGCCTCGACGGAGAGCCGCCAGAGCACGCGGTTGTCCGGATCGGCATCGACATCACTCGGCGCGCACCCGGGCGCGATGTAGAGGAGCACCGGAATGAGCGTGCCGCCGGGGCCGGTGGACCATTTTTCCCGGGCGAGGCGGGCCCCGGTTTCCCAGCGCAGCGTCTCGCGCACGCTGCGGTCGCGCCCGGAACCGGAGCTGACACGGCTCACGCATGCGAGGTGGAGGTGGGCGTCGCGTTCGAGCGCGATGCGCGCCGGCACCCGGATCACGCCGGCCAAATAGCCACCGATGGCGCCGGGCAACGATTCGGGCTCGAAGACCGGCCGGCCGAATTTGTGGGCCTGCAATGTCCGGTAGATCGCGTTCCACAACAAGAACGCGCCGATGACCGAAAACAGAAAAACGATCCACAGCACCGGCTCACGAGAGAGCTTCGGCCACACAGCGAGCGCGGCGGGCACGCTCAGGCCGTTCCAGACGATGGCGAAAAACCACATCATGGCCGGTCCGTTTTCGGGCGCGGGGAGGATGCGGCGATCGTGCCAGTCGCGCCGCCAGTGCCACGGCTCCGCGGGAAATTGCGCGCGCAACGCCGCCGCCTCCCGCTCGCGTAGCCGGGCCGTGCGCAGCCCCGCGAGCAGGCCGCCGCCCACGGCCGCGAACACCACCCCGGTGCCGGCCATCGCATAGAGCGCGACCGGATCGCGTTCGGTGCGGCGCTTCGCCCAGGCGCTGGCGAGCAGGACGACGCCGGCCAGGGCGAACACCGCGGCAAACAGGAAGCCGCAGCCGGCGTTGGGCGTCGCCTTGGACATGGTCGGAGAAAACCGCACGGTGGGTGGCGAGTAAATCGGTTTTTCCCCGGCGGACTTCGCGGCGGACGTATCTTAGTTGCTTGCATGCCGGCGAACGGAGCGGCGCTTGGTAAGCGCCGAAGCTGCGGGTCCGGCGGTTGGAAACCGCCGCTCCGTTGGCGGCGAGCCAGACGTGCAAAAAAAAGCGAGATGCGCCCTGGCGCGGGGCGTGACTCAAACTGAGGTCAGCGATCTGTAGCGGCGGTCTATGACCGCCGGCGTTGCGCCAAGGGGATTCGTTCGGCGGTCATAGACCGCCGCTACAGCTGAGGCCCTCGAAAATTAACCTCACTTTGAGTTACACCCCCTGGCGCGGGCGGGCGCACTTTCGCTTTGCGCCGCGGCGCCAAAGCGTGAGCCTCGGGCCTTTCATGGATTTCGTTCTTGACCCATCGTCCGCCCCGCACGGCGTCCCGCCGATCGATTTTCGCGCGCAGCTCAACGACGAGCAGTTCCACGCCGTCACCGCGGAGCCCGGTCCGTTGCTCGTGCTCGCCGGCGCTGGCTCGGGCAAGACGCGCACGCTCACTTATCGGGTGGCCTATCTGCTCTCGCAGGGCGTGCGCCCGAGCGAAATTCTCCTGCTCACCTTCACCAACAAAGCGGCCAAGGAGATGCTCCACCGCGTGCAGGAACTGACGGGCGTCGAGCCGGGGCGTTTCTGGGGCGGCACGTTTCACAGCATCGGCCATCGTTCGTTGCGCACGCACGGCGATACCATCGGTCTGCCGCGCACGTTCACGATCCTCGATGCCGATGAGGCCGAAGGCGTGCTGCGCGAGGCGGTCGAAGGCGCGGACAAAGGCTTCTTCAAGGATAAGACCCATCCGCGGCCCGGCCCGTTGCACGAGATGATCTCGATGGCGCGCAACACGCAGTTGCCGACCGCCGAGGTGATCACCCGTTTTTTTCCGCAACACGAGGGCGTTATCGATCGCGTGCCGGCGTTCGCGAAAAAATACGCCGAGAAGAAACGCGAGGCCAACGTCGTCGACTACGACGACCTGCTCGAATTCTGGCTCGAGCTGCTGAAGAAATCGCCGGAGACGGCGGAGTATTTCGCGCACCGTTTCCGGCATGTGCTCGTCGACGAATACCAGGACACCAACACGCTCCAGTCGCAGATCGTCGACCTGATCGGATCGCACCACCGCGTGATGGCGGTGGGCGACGACGCGCAGTGCATCTACACGTGGCGGGGCGCCAACGTGGAAAACATCCTCACGTTTCCCGACCGGCACCCCGGAACGCAGCTCCACCGCATCGAAACCAACTACCGCTCGACGCCGCAGATCCTCGCGCTGGCCAATGGCGTGCTGCTCGCGCAGCCGAAGGGCCGGGCGTTCGAGAAAGAGCTGCGCCCCGCGCGCGCGAACTCCGAGAAACCCTATTTCGTGCAGGCGATGGATGGCCGCGAGCAGGCGCAGTTCATCGTGCAGCGCATCCGCGGGCTCGTCGACGAGGGTTGTTCGCTCAGCGATATCGGCATCCTGTATCGCGCGCATTTTCAGGCGCTCGACATCCAGCTCGAACTCTCGCGTCTCCAGATTCCCTACCAGATCACGAGCGGCGTGCGATTTTTCGAGCAGGCGCACATCCGCGACCTCGTCGCGTTGCTGCGTTTCGTCTACAACCCCACCGACACCGCGGCGTGGCAGCGCATCGCCGTGCTGCTGCCGAAGGTCGGCGAGAAAAACGCGCAGAAGCTCCACGCCGCTGCCCTCGATCACGCGCGGCTCATGCAGCAGAACTTCATCGATGCGCTCGACACCGACGACGTGAAGTCGAAGGTGCCGAAGGACGCGAAGGAGGAGTGGCCCAAGTTTGCCGCGTCGTTGCGGCAGGTGGCTGACATGATGCGCACGATGAAACCGCACAACGCCGTCGAGATCGCGATCGACGGCTGGTATGGCGACTACCTGAAGGGGGCCTACGCCAACTACGTCTCCCGGCTCGACGATTTGAAATCGATGATCGGTTTCGCCGGACGTTATGAAGACATGCAGGAACTGCTCGCGCAGATCATGCTGCTGAACTCGGAGACGAGCGATCGCTCGGCCGATCCCGACGCCGACGCGCTGCGACTCACGACGGTGCATCAAGCGAAAGGCCTCGAATATGCGGCGGTGTTCCTGATCGGGCTCGCGGACGGGAGTTTCCCGCTGCGCCGCGCCATCGAGGCGGGCGACGTGGAGGAAGAGCGCCGGCTGTTCTACGTCGCAGTGACGCGGGCGCGCGACGAACTCTACCTCTGCTTCCCGAAGGTGAACACAAAGGGCGGTCCGGCGATGTTGCAGACGCCGAGCCGGTTCTTGTCGGAACTGCCGAGCGATCTTTACCAGCCGCTGCGGATGAAGCGGAGTTACGGGTGGTAGCGGAATGCGTGAACCCGCCCAAGGCGGGTTTTGCGAAGAGGCGAAAGCCTTACGGCTTCCGCTACGCGATGGCGGAGGCGGCGTGTAGCGGAACGCTTAGGTGTTTCGGGTGAGGGCGAGGTGGGGGAGCGGGAGGCGAAAACCTGACGGTTTCCGCTACGAGAGTTGGCGGAGATGTAGAGGTGTAGCGGAAGCCGTAAGGCTTTCGCGCCTGGCGAAACGCTCGCGCGTTCCGCTACAGGCGGGGGGCGGATCGGCTACGAGCCGACTTGCTGTGCGTAGATCCGCCAGAACCGTTCCCAGTAATCCTCATCCCGCGGATCGAGATCGGGATAGCCCGGCACCAGCGCACCGAGATAGGGATGGGCACGCCACTCAGCGACGAGGCCGGCCCGCACGGGGTTTTCGAAAACGTAGTTGGCAACGATGCCAAATGCGCCGTGCTCGCGCTCACGGTCGCGGAGCACGTGGTCGTGTGGCTGGCGTTGTAGCGCGCGGCCGCCGGGGCGCAGGGCGTGATTCCATGTTTCACGAAAGAGCCGCGCGGCGAGTCGCTGATCGCTGGCCGGGGCGATGCCCAGCCACAGGAAGTGAGCGTGGTCGGGCATCAGGCAGTAGGCCGGGCAGACGAGGTAGTGCCGGGCGAGTGCGTGGCAGAGACCTTCGCGCAAGCGGGCGTGGTGCAGCGGGTCGAGCCAGCCGGTCGCGCGACGCTCCAGTGTCATCGACCAGTGGACGAACGCGAATCCTTGATAGTGCTCGGCGGGTAATCGAGGCAGCCGCCTGGAGTGGCGCGCGGGGTCATAGGGCACGCTGCGGATTCAGGGCGCGGCGAGGTTGGTCGGCAAGCGCGCGGTGAAAAGCGGCGAAAGCCTCACGGCTTCCGCTACGGAGCGACTGGGCGCGAGGCGTGCGCGTGGGGCGTAGCGGAACGCGTGAGCGTTTCGAGCGAGGAGGGGAGCAAAAATCTCACGGTTTCCGCTACGGGGGTAGATGAGGTTTCCTCCGCGGAGTAGCGGAAGCCGTGAGGCTTTCGCAGAGAGACGCGAAACGCTCACACGTTCCGCTACGGGGCGGAGGGTGATGAAACCTCAACCATGTAGGTACGTGTTCAGGAGATTTTCCAAATACTCCTGCTTGCCGCTGCGGGGCTTCGGTTCGCCGAGTTTGCCGAGGACGAGTTTGTTGAGCTCGCGGAAGCCGGTGCGGCGCTTCTCGATGTCGCGGCCGTAGCCGGTGTCGAAGCTCGCGTAGCGGTCGGCGACGAATTGCTCGAACTTGCCCTCGGCGAGGATGCGGCGGGCGAGTTTGAACGCCAGCGCGTAGGCATCCATGCCGCCGATGTGCGCGTGGAAGAGATCCTCGGGATCGATGGACGGGCGGCGGAGCTTGGCGTCGAAATTGAAGCCGCCCATGCCGAGGCCGCCGGCGCGGAGAATCGAGACCATCGCGAGCGTGAGTTCCTTCACATCGGTGTTGAACTGGTCGGTGTCCCAGCCGAGGAGGAGATCGCCGGTGTTGGCGTCGATCGAGCCGAGCATGCCCTGAGCGGCGGCGACCTCGATCTCGTGATTGAAGGTGTGGCCGGCGAGCGTGGCGTGGTTGGTCTCGATGTTGAACTTGAAGGATTTTTCGAGGCCGTAGGTGCGGAGGAAGGCGATGCCGCTGGCGACGTCGAAGTCGTATTGGTGCTTCGTCGGCTCCTTCGGCTTCGGCTCGATGAGGAACTGGCCCTTGAAACCGATCGACTTGGCGTAGTCGACGGCCATGTGGAGGAACGCGGCGAGGTGGTCCTGTTCGCGCTTCAGGTTGGTGTTGAGGAGGGTCTCATAGCCCTCGCGGCCGCCCCAGAAAACGTAGTTCTCGCCGCCGAGCTGCTTGGTAACATCGAGGGCTTTCTTCACCTGCGCGGCGGCGTAGGCGAAGACGTGGGCGTCGGGATTGGTCGAGGCGCCGCACATGTAGCGCGGGTTCGAGAAGAGGTTGGCGGTGCCCCAGAGGAGTTTTACGCCGGTAGCCTTCTGGAGGTCCTTGGCGTGGGCGACGATTTTGTCGAGGATCCGGTTGGACTCGGCGAGCGAGCGGCCCTCCGGTGCGATGTCGCGATCGTGGAAGCACCAGAACGGCGCGCGGATTTTTTGGAAAAACTCGAACGCGGCATCCATGCGCACCTTCGCGATCGAGACGGGGTCGGTGCCTTTTTCCCAGGGGCGGACGATGGTGCCGGGACCGAACGGATCGCTGCCGGTGCCGCGGAAGGCGTGCCAATAGGCGATGGAAAAGCGCAGGTGCGCGCTCATCGACTGACCGTCGATGATCTCGTCGGGATTGTAGTGGCGGAACGCGAGCGGGTTCGCGGCGCCGGGGCCTTCGTAGGCGATCGTCTTGAGGCGGGAGAAATGAGCGCGGGATTTTTTCATGGAGTGAAGTGGTGAGAAGATTGACTGCGAAAAGAGGGGACGAGGCTGAATTTGCTCTAACTGTGTCTTGAAGAAACGAGGCGAGACGCCTCGTCCACGACGGAGGGGTCAGGCGAGCAGATCGTGAACGACGTGGCCGAAGACGTCGGTGAGGCGGTAGTAGCGGCCTTGGTGCTTGTAGGTGAGGCGCTCGTGATCGATGCCGAAGAGGTGGAGCATCGTGGCGTGGAGGTCGTGGATGTGGACCGGGTTTTCCGTGATGTTGTAGCCGTAGTCGTCGGTCGCGCCGTAGGTGAGGCCGGGTTTCACGCCGCCGCCGGCCATCCAGAGCGTGAAGCAGCGCGGATGGTGGTCGCGGCCGAAGTTGGTCGCGGTCATCAGACCCTGGCAATAATTGGTGCGGCCAAACTCGCCGCCCCAGACGACGAGCGTGTCGTCGAGCAGGCCGCGTTGTTTGAGGTCGGCGATGAGGGCGGCGGTGGGCTGATCGGTTTGCTGGCACTCGCGGCGGATGCCGCCGGGGAGGCCGCCGTGGTGATCCCAGTCTTGATGGTAGAGCTGGATGAATTTCACGCCGCGCTCGGCGAGGCGGCGGGCAAGCAGGCAATTTGAAGCGAACGTGCCGGGCGTGCGCGCATCGGGGCCATAGCTGTCGACGATGTGCGCGGGCTCGTCCTTGAGGTCGGTGACCGCGGGCACGCTCGTCTGCATGGCGAAGGCCATCTCGTAGTTGGCGATGCGTGCGGAGATCTCGGCGTCGGGCGTGCCGGCGAACTGGTGCTCGTGCAACTCGCGGAGGCGGTCGAGGGCGAGGCGGCGGTTTTCGGCGGAGACACCGGCGGGATTGTTGAGGTAGAGAACGGGGTCGGGGCCGGAACGGAAGCGGACGCCCTGATGTTTCGACGGGAGAAAGCCGCCGCCCCAGAGGTGCGACATCAGGGGCTGGCCCTTTTTGTCCTTGGTGATGAGGACGACGAAAGCGGGAAGATTCTCGTTGGTGCTGCCGAGTCCGTAGTCGATCCACGCGCCGATGCTGGGTCGCCCGGGAATTTGCGAGCCGGTCTGCATGAAGGTGACGCCGGGGCCGTGGTTGATCGACTCGGTGTGCATCGAGCGGACGATGCAGAGTTCATCGGCGATCCTGGCGGTGTGCGGGAGCAAGTCGCTGAACCACGCGCCGCTGCGGCCGTGCTGCGCGAATTTGAAGGGCGAGCCGGCGATGGGAATCGAACTCTGGTTGCCGGACATGCCGGTGAGGCGCTGGCCGCCGCGGACGGAGTCGGGGAGTTGTTCGCCGTGTTTTTGATTGAGCAGTGGCTTGTAGTCGAAGAGGTCGAGTTGGGACGGGCCGCCGGATTGAAAGAGGTAAATGATGCGTTTCGCTTTGGGAGCGTGGTGCGGCTGCGCGAGCGCAGGCGCGGCGAAGGCATCGCGGCCGAGGAGCTGGGAGAGCGCGATGCCGCCGAGGCCGAGGGCAAATTTGTTGAGGCACTCGCGGCGGGACATCTGCTGCCACGGGGCGTGGCCGGTGCAGAGAGGGGAGTGGGAGGTGGCGCGAGGCATCGGAGGCGCGATTACGAGGGGTAGGAGCCTGCTTGCAGGCGATGTGTGGCACGGGTCTCCTGACCCGTGGATCCAGACACGGGTCGGGAGCCCCGTGCCACGCCTAAGGCATCGCCTGCAAGCAGGCTCCTACCTGTGGGGAACGTGGATCGAGTGGGCATGGCGGGGCTCATCGTTTTACGACGAAGGCGTCGTGGTTCATGAGGGTGTTGAGGACGACGGCGAGGGCGGCGATTTCGGGGGCGGGGAGCGTCGCGTCGCGTGGGGTGTCGCCGATTGCGAGGTGCTTCTCGGCGTCGGCGGGGTGGGTGGTGAACCAAGCGAGTTGTTCGTCGTGCAGCCGGGTGAGGATGGCGCGCTCGGCGGTGTCGGGGTCGCGCGACATGAGGCGGGAGAAGGCGGTGGCGAGGAGGGCGGCGCGGTCGGCGGGGTGCTCACAATGGAGCTTTTCGGCGAGCACGCGGGCGGCTTCGACGAATTGCGGGCCGTTGAGGAGAACGAAGGCGTGGAGCGGAGTGTTGGTGGTGTCGCGGCGCGCGACACAGACGACGCGTTTCGGGACGTCGAACGCCTCGAGCACGGGCGCGGGGCCGGTGCGGCGCCAGAAGGTATAGACGCTGCGGCGGTAGAGTTGCTCGCCTTTGCCGGCGGGGGCGGGCTTGAAGGATTCGGGGATGTCGTAGGTGAAGACAGGGGGGCCGCCGATTTTTTCGACGAGCAGGCCGCTGACGGCGAGGGCTTCGTCGCGGATCATCTCGGCGGGCAGGCGGTGACGCGGGCCGCGGGCGAGCCAGATGTTTTCGGGATCGTCGGTGGCGAGTGCGGGGGTGGCGAAACTGCGTTGTTGGTAGCTGCGCGAGAGGACGATGGTTTTGAGGAGGGCCTTCACGTCCCAGCCGGTGCGGATGAATTCGACGGCGAGCCAGTCGAGGAGTTCGGGGTATTCGGCGCGATCGGCCTGGCTGCCGACGTCGTCGACCGTTTTCACGAGGCCGCGGCCGAAGAGGGATTGCCAGAAACGGTTGACGGTGACGCGGGCGAGGAGCGGGTGGTTGGGGGCGGTGAGCCAGCGGGCGAGGCCGAGGCGGTTGCGCGGCTGGCCGGCGGGGAAGGGCGGGAGGGCGGCGGGCGTGTCGGCGAAGACGCGGGTGGTGCGCTGATCGTAGTCGCCGCGTTTCAGGATGTAGGCGGGCTTGGGCTCGGGTAGCTCGCGCATGACCATGATTTCCTTGGCGGAGTCGGCGAGCTTGGTCTGCGCGGCGCGCGCGGCGTGGAGGGCGGCGAGTTGGGCGCGGAAAGGTTCGTCGTGATGGGCGAGGTAGGTGTCGAAGGGGATGAGTTGAGAGTTGAGAGCTGAGAGTTGAGAGTCGGAAAAACTCTTTTGGATTTCGAAGGGTGTGAGTGCGCGATCGAAAATCTGAAGTTCGTCGACGAGGCCGCCTTTGAAGCCGCGGTCGCGGAAGCGCTCGCCGAGGGCGATGTAATCGCCGCCGCCACCGGTGATGTCTTTCGTGAGATGATCGCGGATGATTTCGGTGCTCGCTGGCTGGCCGTTGACGTGGAGGCGGAGGCCGGCGGCACGGCTGGAGCCGTCGTTAGTGACGATGACGTGAACCCACTCGCCCACGGGGACGGGGGCGGTGGCGCGGATCGAGATGGCGTCGCCGGGCCAGAAGTGGATGAGCGACCATTTCAGTTTTCCTTCTTCGATGAGCAGTTCGTAGCCGCGGCTGGCGGCATCGGTCCAAGCGCGGGAACGGTGGAGGATGACGGCGCGCTCCTTCACGTCGGGCGTTTGGATCCAAAGTGAGAGGGAGAAGGGATCGTGGCGGTGGAAATTGCCTAGCTTGGTGTTGATCGGGTGATCGCCGGTGAGTCTGACGGCGGAGCCGAGACGGCCGGGGACGGATTCGTTCTCCTTGGGCGTGGTGGCGAAGTCGTCGGGTTTGATGGAGCTAGCGAAGCGAGCGGTGCCGGGGAGTTTTTCGGTGGCGGAGGCGGCGGCTTCTTCGGGCGGTGGAGTGGTCGTGGCGGCGGGCGCGGTTTTTGGGGGAGGCGGTGGCGGGGCTTCGCGAGAGTCGAAGGAAAAGTGGGCGATGGGACTAATGGGACTGAGGGGAGGAATAGGAGCAGGCGTGGACGCGAGCCACGCGGCGTAGGCGGGGCGGCGGGATTCGCGGAGGGCGGCGAGTTTTTCTTCCTCGGCGCGGACGGCGGCGGTGGCAGAGGAAAATTTTTCGCGATGCGCGGCATCGGGCACCCACATCGCGGGGGTAGGGGCGGACTGCGTGAAGTAGGAGTAGAGGCCGGCTTCGTCGATGTTTTGGAAGAAGGCGGCGAGGGAATAATAGTCTTTTTGGGAAATGGGGTCGAACTTGTGGTCGTGGCAGCGGGCACACTCGAGGGTGAGGCCGAGGAAGGCGGTGCCGAAGGTGGTGGTGCGGTCGTTGACGTAGTTGATGCGGTATTCTTCCTCGATGGAGCCGCCTTCGCTCTCCTGCGCGTGCAGGCGGTTGAAGGCGGTGGCGAGCTGCTGCTCCTCGGTGGCGTTGGGGAGGAGGTCGCCGGCGAGTTGCCAGGTGACGAATTTATCCCACGGCAGATTTTCGTTGAAGGCCTTGATGACCCAGTCGCGCCACGGCCACATGTCGCGCTCACGGTCGACTTGGAAGCCGTAGCTGTCGGCGTAGCGCGCGACGTCGAGCCAGTCGGCGGCCATGCGTTCGCCGTAGCGCGGGGAGGCGAGGAGGCGGTCGACGAGATTGCCGAGTGCCGAAGGAAGATTGCCGAGTGAGTCGCGCACGAAGGCGGTGACTTCGGCGGACGTGGGCGGGAGGCCGGTGAGATCGAAAGAGAGACGGCGGATCAGCGTGGCGGGATCGGCGGGGGGCTGGAAGGTTAGGCCGCGAGTGGAGAGACGAGCGGAGACGATTTGGTCGATGGGATCGGAGGCGGGAGGCGGGAGGTGGGCGGAGGGAGGCGTTGCCAGAGGGACGAAGGCCCAGTGGGTTTGGTAGGGGGCGCCTTCGTCGATCCAGCGTTTGAGGGTGGCGATCTCGGCGGGGGTGAGCGTGCCGAGCTTGGCGTCTGGCGGCGGCATCACTTCCTCGGAGTCAGTGCTGGCGATGCGGAAGATCAGTTCGCTCTCGGCGGACTTGCCGGGGACGATGGCGGCGGTGTCGTCCTTGACGCGGAGGGCGCCGTCGCGGGTGTCGAAACGGAGTTTCGCTTTGCGCGAGGATTCGTCGGGACCGTGGCAGCGGAAACATTTGTCCGAGAGGATGGGGCGGACGTCGCGGCTGAAATCGACGGGGGCGGCGGCGTGGGCGAGGGAGACGCACGCAAAGAAAAACGGGAGCCAGCGGGGAATGAGGCCGGGTCGGGGCACGCGGGGGAGTTTTGCGGGGCGGTGGGTCGTGGCTAGAAAAAAGGGAGGGGCGCGGGGCGGGGGCGCTTGGTAAGCGCCGAGGCGGCGGGTTCGGCGGTTAGAAACCGCCGCTCCTTGGGCCGCGAGCCAGACGGGCAAAATGGGAGCTGCGCCGCGGGGAAGGGCGCGGCCGACTGATGGCGGCTAAAGGCAACGAGCCGGGACGGCTCGTCCACGACTGGAGGCGGTCGTGAACTTTGCGGAGCGTCGGGTGGGAGTCTGCCCAAAGAATACTCATTGCGCGAAAGGGCAGGTCACAGACCTGCCCTACCTCGGTCCCGTCCGTCTTCTCGGACAAAAGTGAATGACAGACGCTAGAAATCGATCGCGGTCTGGAGGGTGAGTTTCAGCGGCTCGGACATGCGGAGGGTGGTGGGGACCTGGACTTGGGGATTGGCGGCGAGGTTGCCGACGCGGAAGGTGCCGTAGGCGTTGGCGATCGGGGTGTCGTCGTTGAGGAGGTTGGAGATGTTCAACTGGTAGCGGACATTGAACTTGTTCGCGAGGCGATGGCGCCACGCGGCGTGGGCGGAGACGACGTTGTAGCGGTTGGCGTAGCGGTAGTCGTAGGCGCTGAGGAGGGAGCTCGCCACCTTGGCGCGGCCGCGGAAATTGGCGCCGATGCCGGCGGAGAGATTGCGCAGGGGGCCGGTCGTGAAGTTGTAGGTGGCGTAGAGATTGCCGGTGTATTTGAAGGTGCCGTTCAGCGTGGTGCCTTGGGCGAGGCCGGCGACGACGTTGCGGACGGTGTTGATGTCGTTGTTGACCTGCGTGGGGTTGAGCGAGGTGGGCGCGGCGGCGGTCCAGGACGCGACGTTGTCGTTGAAGAATTTCACGAGGCCGGGCTGGAGGTTGATGGCGGCGGTCTGCGGCAGCGCGAGGTTGCCGGTGAGGCGGAGGTTGCGCGTGGGGTTGGCGGTGAGCTCGAACTCGTAGCCTTTGCCCTGCTGGTCCTGCGTGTCGCGATAGGCGAGCGCGGTTAGGTCGGGACGCGAGAGATTGGTGCCGATGCGATTGAGCTCGGTGGTGTTGGTGCCGGTGATGAGCAGGCCCTTCTGCTCGGAGGTGTAGTAGCTCGCGGTGGCGGTGAGGCGGCCGCCGAGGACCTCGAACTTGAAGCCGTAGTCCTGGCCTTTGCTTTTCGAGATGGGCGGGGTGGTGCCGTCGATGAGGTTGTTGCCGTTGTTGGGAGCGGCGAAGGTCTCCGAGGTGTTGCCGAAGACGCCGAGCCACGGGAGCACGAACCACACGGCGCCGGCGTTGCGGCTGACAGGGGCGAACTCGCCGCGGGTCTTGGCGCCGACGACGGGGGTGGGGCGGCCGGCGGAGTCGAAGAGCACGGCGCCGAGGCGCGGCAGGCCGGTGACGGGATCGACGGGGATGCCGGTGTTGGTCTGCTGGACGTTGGTGACGTCGTCGCGACGGGCGCCGAGCATGACGGCGACGCGGTCGCTGAAGAGGCGGCTGGTCGAGGCGATCTGCGCGTAGTCGAGGGTCTTGCGCTGGTGGCTGATGGCGGTGGGGATGAAGTCGAGGACGACGCCGGCGTATTGCGGAATGTTGCCGAGGGGCGTGTTGACCTGATCCCAGTAGCGACGCTCGCGGACCTGGTTGGCGGCGTTGGTGAGATTGGGGTTGGTGCCGTTGACGCGGCGCAGCGTGCGGCTCCACGAATCGAAACGATCGAGACGCGAGCCGAAGATACCGCTGATACTCTGGTTGAGCCATCCCCGGGTGAAGCGCCAGTTGGCGAGGATGCGGCCGTCGTGGACGATGTTGCCCTGAAGACTCTTGGTGCGCTCGGTGTCGGTGAACGGTTTCAGGAAGTTCGGATTGGCGCCGCCACCGGGGAGGAGCTGGTTCACGTCGAGGCGGAAGGTGTTGAACTGCGCCTGCGTGCCGTGGGAGTGGCGGTCGTTGCGGAAGCGGTTGAACGCGACCTCGACGTAGAAATTGTCGCTGAACCGGTGATCCAGATACACGGTGTAGGCGTAGTAGTAGAGGCGGGCGACGGAGTCGGGCGGCTGGAGGTTGAACTCCTTTTTCGGGATGCGCGGGAAATTCGGGACGTCGCTGCGATACGCGGCGTTTTGCAGGAGGCCGAAGCCGGTGCCCGTGGACTGGTAGGACGGGCCCCAGTCGAGCAAGCCGCCGTTGGCGATGCCGGGGATGGCGACGAAGAAATTGTTGGTGCTGGTGCGGGCGATGCCGGTGCCGGCGGTGGTGGGCGTGGCGGTGCCGGTATTGACGGTGGTGCCGTTCCAGAACGAGGCCTGGTCGACGTAATAGCTCGGGTAGATGGAGCGATCCTGCAGACCGAACTCGCCCTCGAACCGGAACTGGTTCTTGCGCGTGAGGCGGTAGATGCCGGCGAGATGCACGCCCTGGCGCTCGTTGTGATTGTAGTCGCGGTAGCCGGGGGCGTTTTCGCCGAAGGCGTTGAGGCGGAGCGCGAGGTTTTTCGTGAGCGGTTGGTTGACGTCGATCGAGCCGCGGTAGCCCTCGTAGGAGTCGAGGCGGAAATTCACGCTGCGCGTGGGGCGGTCGAAGCGCGGGCGTTTGGTCCACGTGGTGGAGATGCCGCCGGGGCCGCCGTCGCCGAAGAGCACGCCGTTGGGGCCGCGGGCGAACTCGTAGCGCTCGGTGTTGTAGGAGTCGCTCTCGACATACCAGAGGAAGTAGTTCCGCGAAGGAAACGTGCTGCCCATGTTGCGGTAGTTGATGCTGAAACCGCCGGCCACGCCGGTGTTGACGTCGATCTGCGGGACCCAGTTGAGCGCCCACTCACCGGCGGTGCGGAAATTAGTCGAGCCGATGTCCTCAAGAAACTGCGCGGTCATCACGGAGACGGCGGCGGAGGTGAGCTTGAGCGGGGCGTCGGTGCGGCCGCCGGCGAGCGCGCGCGCGGCGGTGTAGCCGACGTCGCTGTCGGTGCGGACCTCGAAGGGGGAGAGGACGATGGTGGTGTCGTCGTCGGGCTTGGCGGGCGCGGCAGCCGGAGCAGTTTGGGACCACGCGAGCGGCGCAAGCGTGAGCGCGCTGATGGTGAGCAGCAGGCGGTAGCGCGAGATGAGGGCGGGCGGTTGGGGTGTTGGCATGGGGGCAGGCGGGCGTTGATTCGAACCCGACGCACGTAGTCAGCCAAAGCGGACCGACGGCTCAACGAGAATTCAGTGGGGCTCGCGGATCAACGCGCAGCAGGAGTGCGCGGTTGCCAGCTGGCTGGATCAACTTCCGCGGCCTGGCCAAAGCCCATGACGAGACGGCCGCGTTGGGGCTGGAGGCGGAAGAACTGGAAATCCGGAAGCGAGATGAGCAGGTCAATCAGCGCGCCGTAACGGGTGCGGAAGGTGGCGACGGTGGCGTCGAAGTCCGCGGTGTCGCGCGGCAGGGCGGCAGCGGTGCAGGAGAGCGTGAGCCGTCGGCGGGCGAACGGCTGGGAGGCGGCGGACTCATCTTCGATCAAGAGCACGCTGGTGCGCGCGGTCGCCGTGAGATTGCGAGTATGGGCGGCGAGGCCACTGACGCAGACGACGAGGACGCCGTTGGGGTCGAGAATCGCGGCAGCGACCGAGGCGTCGGGGGTGCCGTCCGGTGAAACGGTGCCGAGGATGACGGTGCGCAGATTGGTGCGCAGGGCGGCGACGAATTCGGATGCGCGGTCGGAGGCAGAAGTCATGGACGAGAAAAGAAGCGTCGCCCAGCGAGCGCGAAGCCGGTGTAGACGACCACGCAATCGCCGGGACAAGCGAGACCGGAAAGCAGTGCGTTGAACGGGGAGCGCATCTCAGTTTCCTGCCATGTGCCCCCACGGCTTTCCGGTTTCGTTTCGTAACTGTAGGTCAGCTCGCTTGCGAGCGCGGGATTGGTATGCGGGGAAATGAGTGACCGGTCGGCGGATGGTTTTTGGGCGGCGGCGACGAAGGCGTTGGATGGGGGCGGGGAGATTTGAGATTTTGAATTTGAGATTTCAGAGGGCGGCGAAACGGAGGGGCGCGGACGAGGGCGGTCAGAACTCGAGGGCGGCGCCGAGGTAGACGTTGCGACGCGGAGCGGGGTCGATGCCGTCGGGGCGGATGCGGCTGTAGTAGTCCTCGTCGAGGAGATTGTTGACGCCGCTGATGAGGCGCACCGGTGTGCCGGGCACGCGCCACTCGGCAGTGAGATCCCAGACGGCGTAGGCGGGGATGTGGCGGGTGGGGGTGTTGGCGTCGTCGGCGAAGCTATCAGCCGAGAGTGTGCCGGTGAGGCCGAGCTTGAACTGCGATCCGCGCGTGTAAGTGAGGCCGGAGCGAACGAGGTGGCGCGGGGCGTATTGCGGCGTGCGGCCGGCGGCGGGGCCGGCGCGGAAACCGGCGTCGAGGAAGAGGACGTTGGCGTGGAGGTTGAGCGCACCCGAGGAGGCGGGACGGTCGAAGGCGCGCAGCAGATCGTAGTGCGCGGCGGCTTCGACGCCGCGATGGACGGCGCGACCGACGTTGGCGACGGTGGAGAGGCCGCCGGGCAGCGCGAGAGTGCCGATCTGGTTTTTGAATTCGAGGTGGAACACGCTCGCGTCGAGCACGAGTCCGTCGCGCGGCTGGGCGCGCACGCCGAACTCGAATTGCACGGCGCGGCCCTCGGCGAGATCGGCGTTGACGACGGTGGTGGCGGCGTTGGGCACGGCCTGCGTGAAGATCATCGGCCGGTAGCTCTGCGAGAGGTTCGCGTAGGCCTGGGTGGCGCGGGAAACATCGTAGGCGAGGGCGAGTCCGAGGAGCGGGATCTTTTGTCCATCGTCGCGTGCCGCGAGCGGGCGGCCGGCGGCGGTGCGGGCGACGTTGAGGAGTTCACGCACGTCCTGCCGGACCGATTCGAGGCGGAAGCCGGGCGTGACGCTGAGCGCGCCGAGGCGGAAGAGATTCTCGACGAAGACGGGGGCGCCGGTGATGTCGCGCTGCGACCGGACCTGAGCGAGGCCGGCGGTGGCATCGGGCGTGGCGCCGCGGGCGTCGGTGCGCGGGGAAGCGGTGCGGTGGTATTGGGCACCGGCGGTGAAGACGTAGCGCTGGTCGGGGCCCCAATCGAGCCGGCCGCGCGTCTCGACGCCCCACGTCGTGAACTGCTGGCGTTCGATGGTGTTGGTGCCGGCCGCGGCTCCGGTGGACAACGTGCCGAAGCCGCCGCCGCCCTGCCGCCGAGAGGCGCGCACGTAGTCGATGCCCCACGCACGGGTGACAATCATGCCGCGGGAGAAGTCGCGTTCCCAGACAAGGGAAACGGCGCGGCGGTCGAGATCGAAGCGATCGAAGAGGCGCGAGGGCGCGCGGCGGTCGGCGAGGTAGTTGACGGTGCCGGGGCCGGTGGCGAACGTGAGACCGCCGGGCTCGCCATGCGACTCGTCGTAGGTTTCGAAGGTGAGGATCCAGCGCGAGACGGACGCGGCGTCGAAGACAAGGCGGCCGAGAAAGGCTTCGAGGGTGTAGTCGCTGTTGGCGGTGCGGAGGCCGGCGGAGCGGCGGCGGTTATGATAGCCGTAGTAGCCCACGCGGCCGACGGTGCCGTCGAGGTGGCTGAACGTGGAATAGTAATCGTCGGTGCCCAACGTGTGGAGCGTGGCGCCGGAGAGCGGGCGATCGGGGCGCGGGCGGTGGGTGACGTAGTTGAGAGCGCCGCCGGGTTGCGGACCATACATGAGCGCGGCGCCGCCGCGGACGAATTCGAGGCGGTCGACGGTGTCGAGGGGCGGCGTGTAGTAGGCTTCCGGATAGCCGAACTGGTCGGCGTGAATGGGGATGCCGTCCTTGAGCACCTGGGTGAATTGGGCGCGGTGCGGTTCGAGGCCGCGGTAGCCGATGCTGACGAGGGGCGAAGTCTCCTCGCTCAACACGAGGCCAGGTGCGAGGGCGAGGGCCTGGCGGTAATTGTTACCCGTGATGCGCGGGAGGCTGTCGAGGTCGAGGATGGTCGTCTTTTTCCCGACGTTGATTTTGGGGCCCTGGACATCGGGCAGAAACGGCCCCTGCACGTAGTGGTCCTTTTCGGCCTCGGCCTCGACCGGGAAGGCGGGCAGTTGCACGGGCGGTGCGACGGGTGCGCTGGCGGCGACCGGGCGGACGGAGTCGGCGGCGAGCAACGCGACGAGGACGGCGAGGAGTGGGATGGTTTTGGTATTCATGGAGAAAATGCGATGGCCGGGCGCGCAGCGGCGGCGCGCTGAAGCGGGGTGGCGTCCGGGAAGGGGGGCGATCCGGTCGATGCGGGGCCGGAATCGGCGGTGCGGGTTACGTGGGCACCGGAGGAGTTCGCTGGAACGAAAACACGGGCGATTCGCGATACGGAGGTGCGACGCGCGGGTGAATCGCCGGGCCTCGCAAGGCCGGCCGCGCGAAGTGGATTTGGCGCGATGGGCGCGGGAGGGCCGATGGCGTAGGGGTGGGAGTGTTTCCGGACGGAGAGGGCGGGAGCGGCCGGAGCGGGAAAATGGAAAATGGCGAGGGCGCGGGGAGGAATGGGCGCGGCGGCGGCGGGGGCGGGCGCGAGGGCGCAGGGGGGGGTCCACTCGCTCACGCTCGCGGCTACGGAAAAGGAGTGCGGAGACCACTCGATGGCGCTCGTGGCTACGAGGAGGGGGTAGGCGAAGCGCGGAGTGGGGCGGATGGCGACGGCGGCGGTCGGGGTGGAGGCGGGCGGTGCGGGCGTGTCCTCGGCCGGTTCGAACCGCGCGAGGCCGGCGGCAGCGGCCAACGCGATGAGCGTGGCACACTGCGCGGAGCGCAAGGAACAGGGAGACGTGAACATGGGAGGACGGATGGGATGGACGGGTGCAACGGGAGCGAAGCAGCGCGGAAAGCGGCGCATCGCACGGACCGACGACGGAGCAATCTTGCGGAGGGCGCACCGGTCACCGGTGGCGGTTCCCTGCGTTCGGGGGGCGAGTCACTCGCCTCACTCCGACCGGTGGTGCGGCATCACGCGCGTCAATCCACCGGAGCAAGCGCGGTGGTTGTGGGCGGGGCGGGCGGAGTTGGCGAGACGTTTCTCGCGTAGCGCCACGGGTATGACGGAAAGTGTGCGGAGGGATTAGCGGAAGAAGCGAGGCTCCTGCCGGGCCGAGGAGACGGACGGACGGGAAAGCGCGGTGAGGTCAACGCGCTCCACCTCACTTCACTTGCGGCGGCGGGCCGCGAAGATCAGGACGAGACCGCCGAGCGCGAGGAGGGCGTAGGTGGAGGGCTCGGGGATGGCGACGAAGTTGGAGAGGGTGACGGCGGTCGAGGTGAAGTTGACCTGGAAGGAGCCGAAGCCGTCGGTGGTGGAGAGGCGCAGGCCGGTGGTGGGGATATTGGCGAAGGTGCCGGTGCGCGCGGCGGCGGAGATGATGGTGTAGGTCTCGGTGTTGGCCAGGGTGCCGTTGAAGCCGTTGACGAGGGTGAGCTGGAGCGTGCCGGCGACGGCGGCGGTGCCGGTGACGTTGAGCCAGTCGTAGCTGACGCCCTGGTTGAGGCCGCCGATCTCGAAGATGAGGGTGGAGGTGGAAAGGAGGTTGAGGTTGCCGGCGATGGTGAGCGTGCCGGGCGAGGCGCCGGGGGTGACGAGGCCGCCGGCGGTGACGGTGGAGGCGGTGATGGTGCCGGAGCCGCCGAGCTGGCCGGTGCCGAGGTTGAGGCCGCTGGGGAACGAGAGATTGCCGCCGCTGGCGAGGATGGAGCCGTTGGTGTTGGTGAAGGTGCCGGTGAAGACGAGCGAGCCGCCCTTCACCTCGACCGTGCCGGTGTTGGTGAACGGCACCTGGATCTGCGTGGTGCCGCCGCCGGTGCGGACGTAGCTGCCCGCGTTGGTGATGGTGAAGGTGCCGCCGAACGGATTGTGGATCGTGTAGCCGGAGGCGTTCTGATCGTTGAAGGTGGCGCCGGCGGCGTTGGTGAACGAGCCGCCGTTGCCGGAGCGAAGGTAACCGGCGGTCCACGTGACCGTGCCGTTGTTCACGATGGTGCGGGACTCGAAGTCCTTGGTGTTACCGGAGGAGAGATTGAGGACGGTGCCGACGTCGATGGTGGAGGTGCCGGCGCCGTTCCAGTTGCCGCTCGACCAGGTGAAGGCGGAGGCTTTGAGCAGGTCGACCGTGAGGGTGCCGCCGGTCTGGATGAACCCGCCGGCGCCGAGGAACTGGGAGCCGGCGACGAGCGTGTAGTTATTGGTGATATGGAGATTGGTCCCGGCGGAGGCGTTGACGACCGACGTGGCGCTCATCGTGCCGCCCTGGCGAATCTGGAGATCGCCGCCGGTGAGGTTGAGCGTGCCGTTATTATTGAAGGGCGCATCGAAGAAGGTGGTGCCGCCGACGCTGCGGTTGTAGGTGCCGTTGTTGGTGAAAGAGGTGCCGCTGCCGAAGCCGTCGTGGAAGGTGTAGCTGGAGGCGTTCTGGTCGTTGAAGGTGGCACCGGCGGCGTTGGTGAAGGTGCTGCCGTGGCCACCGCGGAGGTAGCCGAGCTGCCAGTTGACGGTGCCTTGGTTGACGACGGTGCGGGCGTCGAAGTCCTTGTTGTTGCCCGAGACGAGATTCACGATCGTGCCGGGATCGACGGTGGAGGTGCCGGCGCCGTTCCAGTTGCCGCCCGACCAGTTGAAGGCGCTGGCCTTTAGGTTGGTGAAGGTGAGCGTGCCGCCCGTCTGGGTGAACCCACCGGCGCCGAGGAACTGCGAGCCGGCGAGGAGCGTGTAGCTATTGGTGATGAAGAGACTGGTCCCGGTGGTGGCGTTGACCACGCTGCTGGCGCCCATGGTGCCGCCGGCGCGGAGCTGGAGGTCGCCCTGTTGCAGATTGATGGTGCCGTGGTTGTCGAAGGTGGTGTCAAAGCCAGTCGTGCCGCCGACGTTGCGATTGTAGGTGCCGTTGTTGACGAAGGCGAAGGTGCCGCCGAACGGGTTGTGGACGGTGTAGCTGCTCCCGTTCTGATCGTTGAAGGTGGCGCCGGCGGCATTGGTGAAGACCGAGCCGTGTCCGGCGCGGAGGTAGCCGAGCTGCCAGTTGACGGTGCCATTATTGGTGATACTGCGGAAATCGAAATCCTTGCTGTTGCCGGAAACGAGATTCAGCACGGTGGTGGAGTCGATCGTAGTGGTGGCGGCGGCGGTCGCGTTCCAGTTGCCGGCGTGCCAGTTGAAGGCGGTGGCGAGGAGGTTGCCGTTGAGGGTGAGCGTGCCGCCGGTCTGCATGAAGTTGCCGGCCCCGACGAATTTTGCGCCGTCGAGAATGGTGTAGTTGTTGGTGAGATAGGAATTGGTGCCGGTGGCGCCGTTCAGGACGGATTTCGCCCCCATGGTGCCGCCGGCGCGGAGCTGAAGATCGCCGCCGGTGAGGTTGATCGTGCCGTTATTGTCGAACGGGGCATCGAAGTAAGTGGTGCCGCCGACGCTGCGGTTGTAGGTGCCCTGGTTGACGAAGGTCGTGCCACCGCCGTAGGCGTCGTGGAACGTGTAGCTGGAGGCGTTGAGGTCGTTGAAGGTGGCGCCGGCGGCGTTGGTGAAGGAACTGGCGTGACCGCCGCGGAGGTAACCGAGGTTCCAATTGACGGTGCCTTGATTGACGACGCTGCGGAAATCGAAGTCCTTGCTGGAGCCGCCGTTCAGGTTGAGAGTGGCGCCGGTCCCGATGGTGGTGGTGAAACCGGCCGAGGGGGCGTTCCAGTTGCCGGCGGACCAGTTGAAGGTGCCGGTGAGCGTGCTGTTGCCGACGAGGCTGCCGCCGGTCTGGTTGAAGGTGCCGACGCCGATGCTGCCGGTGAGCGTCATGGTGCCGCTCGTGAGCCAGAAGTTGCCGGCGCCGGTGAGCGAGGAGCCGTTGTTGATGGCGTAGCTGGCGTCGAAGAAGACGTTGGCGCCGGAGGCGGCGTTGATCGTGCCGGTGGAGGACATGGTGCCGCCGGCGCGGATACGGAGGTCGCCGGCGACGACGTTGACGGCGCCGTGGTTGTCGAAGGTGGTGTCGAGGTAGGAGGTGGTGCCGGTGGCGTTGCGGTTGTAGGTGCCGTTGTTCGTGAAGACAAAGGAGCCGCCGAAGGGATTGTGGATGGAGTAGCCCGAGCCCTGCAGGTCGTTGAAGGTGGCGCCGGTGGCGTTGGTGAACGAGCCGCCCGAGCCGCTGCGAATATAGCCGAGCTGCCAGTTGACCGTGCCGTGGTTCGTGAGGGTGCGGTTGTTGAAGTCCTTGCTGTTGCCCGAAACGAGGTTGAGGACGGTGGCGGCATCGATGGCGGACGTGCCGGCGCCGTTCCAGTTACCGGAGGACCAGTTGAACGCGGGGGCTTTCAGGTTGGCGAAGGTGAGCGTGCCGCCGGTCTGCGTGAAGGCGCCCGCCCCGGCGAGCTGCGCGCCCGCGGCGAGGGTGTAGTCGTTGGTGAAGTAGAGATTGGTGTTGGCGGAGGCGTTGACGACGGAGGTGGCGGACATGGTGCCACCGGCGCGGAGCTGGAGGTCGCCCTGCTGCAGGTTGACGGTGCCGGTGTTGTTGAACGCGACGTCGAAGTAGGTCGTGCCGGTGGCGTTGCGGCTGTAGGTGCCCTGGTTGACGAACGAAGCGCCGCCGCCGAAGCCGTCGTGGAAGGAATAGCCGTTCGCGTTGCCGTCGTTGAAGGTGGCGCCGGCGGTATTGACGAACGAGCCGCCATGGCCGCTGCGGAGGTAGCCCAGCGTCCAGTTCAGGATGCCGTTGTTGGTGATGGTGCGGGCGTCGAAATCGTGCGCGTTGGTGTTGGTGAGGTTCAGGGTGCTGCCGCTCGCAATCGTGGCGGTGGAGCCCGCGGGGCCGTTCCAGTTGCCGGAGGTCCACGCGACCGTGCCGGTGAGATTGAGGTTGGCGACGGCGAGGGCGCCGCCGGACTGCGAATACGTGGCGACGTTCAAGGTGCCGTTGCCATCGATCGTGCCGCCGGTGAGGGTGAGCGTCGGCAAGGTGTAGGTGCCGCCATTGAAGGTCGGCGTGCCGCCGGTCGTCGTGAGCGGGCCGTCGGCGACGAGGGTCGAAGGGGCGGCGAACACGAACGTGCCGGAGGCAAAGGCGAGGGTCGTGCCCGAGGCGAGATTCAGCACGGAGCCGGCGCTGGCGGAGCCGCCGCCGTCGAGCGAGAGCTGGCCGGCGGTGACGTTGAAGGTGCCGCTGTTGACGAGGGGCGATTGAAAGGTGGTCGTGCCGGCGGCGGATTTGTTGTAGGTGCCCTGATTGGCGAAGGAGGCGGTGCCGCCGTAGGCCGCGTTGAAGTAGCTGCTCGCGGTGTCGTTGACGACGGCGCCGGCGGCGTTGACGAAGCCGCCGCCACTGCCGCTGCGGAACTGGCCGGCCTGCCAGTTGAGCGTGCCGTGGTTGGTGATCGTGCGGCGATTGAAGTCGTGGACGCCGGCCGTCGCGAGCGTGAGGGTGGCGCCGCTGTTGATCGTGGCGGTGGTCGCGGAGGAGCTGTTCCAGTTGCCGGAATTCCAGAGCGCGGACGAGGTGAAGACCAGCGACGAGAGGTCCAGCGCGCCGCCCGATTGGGTGAACGACGGCGTGGTGATCGAGCCGGCGCCATCGATCGTGCCGCCGGTCAGACTGAGCGATGGCAGGGCGAAATTGCCCGTGGTGAACGTGGTGGTGCCGCCGGTGACGTTGATGTTGCCGGTGGCGGAGAGGGTGGTGGAGGCCGCGAAGGTGAAGGTGCCGCCGCCAAACTCGAGCGTGGCGCCGTTGGCGACATTGAGCGAAGAGCCCGTGGCGGTGCTGCCGCCGTTGTCGAGTTCCAGCTTGCCGGCGTTGACGTTGACCGTGCCGGTGTTCGCGAAGGGCGACTGGAAGTAGGTCGTGGCATTGCCGGACTTCGTGTAGGTGCCGCTGTTGGCGAATGACGCCGAGCCGCCGTAAGCCGCGTTGAAAAAGGTGGTCGTCGTGGCGGAGTCGCTGAAGGTGGCGCCCGCCGCGTTGATGAAGCCGCCGCCGTTGCCGCTGCGCAGCTGGCCACCGCTCCAGTTGACGGTGCCCTGGTTGGTGACGGTGCGGAAATTGAAGTCGTGGACGTTGGTGGAGGAAACGGTGAGCGTGACGCCGCTCGCGATGGTGCCGGTGGAAGCGGCGGAGGTGTTCCAGTTGCCACTGGTCCACGACGCATTGCCGGTGAGATTGACCGTCGCGGCAGCGAGGCTGCCGCCGGTCTGCGTGAGCGCGGTGGTGGCGAGCGTGCCGGCGGCGCTGAGGGTGCCACCGCTGAGGGTGAGCGCGGGGATGGTGGAGGTCGCGGCGGCATCGGCGGCATGGAAGGTCCCGTTCGTGACCGTGAGAGCGGGCGGGGAAAACCCGCCGGAGTTGAGGGTGGTGGTGCCGCCGGTGACGGTGGCGGAGCTGCCCGCGGTGAAGGCGAGGTTGCCGGCGGCGGCGAGCGTCATCGTGCCGCCGCTGAAATCGAGGGTGGTGCCGCTGGCGAGGTTGAGCACCGAGCCGGCCGCGGTGCTGCCGCCGCCGTCGAGGGTGAGTTTGCCGGCGTTGACGTTGACCGTGCCGGTGTTCGCGAACGACGGCTGGAAGACGGTGGTGCCGGTGCCGGTCTTGTTGTAGGTGCCGGCGTTGGTGAACGACATCGCGCCGCCGTAGGCCGGGGTGAAGTAGTTGGTGGCGCTGCCGGTGCTCGACGAATCGTTGAAGACACCGCCCGCCGCGTTGACGAAGCCGCCGCCGTTGCCGCTGCGCAGCTGGCCGCCCTGCCACTCCACGGTGCCGCTATTGGTGACGACGCGGCGGTTGAAGTCCTTCACGTTCGTGCCGGCCAGCGTGAGCGTGGCGCCGCTGGCGATGGTGGCGGTCGTGGCGGAGGACGTGTTCCAATTGCCGGAAGTCCACGTGGCGCTGCCGGTGAGGGTGAACGCGGTGAGATCCATCACGCCGGAGCTCTGCGCAAACGCGGCCACCGCCATCGTGCCGGCTCCGGTCAGAGTGCCGCCGGTGAGCGAGAGATCGGGCACGGTGTAGGCGCCGGCGTTGAGCGTCGTGGTGCCGCCCGAGATCGACAGCGTGCCGGCCAGCGCGAGCGTGGACGGAGCGGCGACGGTGAACGAGCCGCCGCTGAAATCGAGCGTGGTGCCGCTGGCGACATTGATGACCGAACCCGCGGCAGTGCTGCCGCCGCCGTCGAACGTGAGCCGGCCGGCGTTGACATTGACCGTGCCGGCGTTGGTGAACGCCGGCTGGAAAACCGTCGTGCCCGTCGCGGTCTTGTTGTAGGTGCCGGCGTTCGCAAACGACATCGCGCCACCGTAGGCCGGCGTGTAGTAGTTGATCGCGGAGCCGGTGCTGGAGGAATCATTGAAGACGCCGCCGGCGGCGTTGGTGAAGCTGCCACCGCTGCCCGAACGAAGCTGGCCGCCCTGCCAGTTGACGGTGCCGCTGTTCGTAATCGCACGGAAATTGAAATCGTGGCTGCTGGTCGTCGTGAGGTTGAGCGTGGCGCCGGCGTTGATGGTGGCGGTGGAGGCGGCGGAGCTGTTCCAGTTGCCGCCGGACCAGGTGGAGTTGCCGGAGAGCGTGAGCGAGCTGATCGCGATGGAGCCGCTGGACTCGGTGAGGCCGGCGATGGTGGCGCTGCCGGCGCCGGT